>JBBQUS010000032.1:0-61966 GCA_038212235.1 Pyrinomonadales bacterium | reverse complement strand
GGCTGTCTGCAGAGGATTACGAGTCGAGAGGGCACTTACAATATGCGGTTAGGCAAGCACTCGCGGCGTTTGGAAAAAGTCTGAGAATAAGATTTTCAGGCTTCAAACATAGTTCAGTTTAATTGTGAACGACTACTTATTATCTATAACTTTGTTCCATCTTCATTTAGCTGGCTGGAAATAGGTTACGCATTGCAAAGTGAAGGTAGCATTTCAATAGATCGCGACAAATATAGTTTGAAAAATTTAATTACGCTGTTGCCATCCGGTTTTGATTTCGAAGAACAAATGCTGCAAATGACAGTTGAAAATTGGGAAAACAAAAGCTCAATTTTTGCTTCTGTTCATGCCTCTATTGATGGCAAATTAAGTGGCAATCCCAAAGAATCGTGGTTATTTTCAGTTGGAAGTTTTTTGTCAAAAGCCGAGACAGGCATTCATGACCAAGAAACCAAGCAGAAGCAATTGCAACTGTTGCAATTGCTTCTGCAAACCGCGCCTGAAAACGTAAAACCGGCTTTAATAAATCATCTCAAAAGATTATCTAACTTTTTGGAAAATTCAGCGCTTGATGAATATAACCCGGAAACTGGAAGCAAAAGCCGGCAGGAGTTAAACGAAATTTTGGAACGATTATCGTTTTTAGGAAGATAAAAATTATAAAAATGCCGACCATTCTTGAACAAGAATCTTTGACGGAATTACGCCGCGTCAAAGATTCTTACCGTAAATTTATCAGTGAGAATTTTGAAACCGCAGCCCAAGATTGCGCCGCCTGTCCGACTTTTGGTGCGTGCTGCACCGACGCTCATTTTGTTAACGTTCACATCACGCCGCTCGAAGCCGTCGCAATCCGCGAAACTTTGCAGCGTAAATTAAACGCCGAAGAACTGAAAAAAATTGACGAGCGTCTTGCAGAGACAATTAAAAAATATGCGTTAGATAAAACTGGAGACACTTTTAAGCAAACTTACGCGTGCCCTCTTTTTGAGCCGAAAATCGGTTGCCTGGTTCACGACGAAGCCAAACCCGCTCCGTGCATTCAACACGCTTGTTACGAACGGCAGGAGGATTTGCCGCCGCAATGCCTGCAAGATAACGCCGAGAGAAAGATTGAGCGGTTAAATCAAGAATTGTACGGTGAAGATTGGCGTTGGCTGCCAATACCTAATCAGTTAACAGTTAACAGTTAACAGTCAACAGTTATCATAGATCAACAGACGCTGACTTTGTGTAAAGCTTTTGTATTGTTGACTGTTAACTGTTGACTGATTAATTGTTAACTGATTAATGTCCCCCGCCGCCTGCTCCCGGTTTGTTTGCTTTGAGCAAAAAGACGAGCGGAATCGCACCGGCAATCAAAAGCATTAAAATATAAAAATCATCAATAAAAGCGAGCATCGTAGCTTGTCTAATAACATTAGACCAGATTCTGCCGCGAGCCTGAGTAGCGGCGTCCATCGCGCTTAAACCCTGCTCCTGCAAAATTTGCGTGAGTTTGTTAAGAGCCGCGACAAAGTTTGGGCTGTAATCGGTTGTGTAATAGCCAAGGGTGTTAATGTGATGCTGCGTCTGTCTGGCTAAAAGCGTGGACAAAATTGCAATGCCGAAACTGCCGCCAAGATTTCGTGAGAGATTCATCAGAGCCGAGACACTATTGCTTTTGTTGGCCGGAACGCCCGTGTAGGAAGCCGTGTTAATCGGCACGAACAGCAGCGCCAGACCGGAAGCCTGATATATTCGCGCCCACATTAGTGAATAATAATCCGCGTCCAAACTAAGCGTTGTCAAATGCCAGAGAGAGAGAGCGGAAATGGTTAATCCGGCCAGAATTAGCCAGCGCGCCTGAACTTTCTGCAGCATAAAACCGACGGCGGGCATCATTGCCATCACAACCAGGCCGCCCGGCGAAATAACCATTCCGGCGTCAATCGCCGAGTATCCGAGCAGAGATTGCGCCATTAACGGCAATAAAAAAGTCGAGCCGAAAAGAATGAAACCTAGAACAAAAAGCAGTATAAAAGAACTAGCGAAGTTACGATTTAACAAGAGCCGCACATCAACTGCCGGGTGTTTTTGGTAAAACTCGTAGGTAATCCCAATAACGAGAGAGATAACTGCGACAATCGCGAAAGCGATGATAAAACTTGATTCAAACCAATCCTCGCGATTACCTTCATCCAAAACAATCTCAAGCGCGCCGATGCCAACTGCAAACAGCAAAATACCTACCCAATCAATTTTGGAGCCCTCTTTTTTTAGTCTTTCGCGCTCGATTGCTGTTCCTTTTGGCTCTCTGACAAAATACCAGGTGAGCGCAAGCGATAAAACTCCGACCGGGACGTTGATAAAGAAAATCCAGTGCCAGCTGTAATTATCAGTAATCCAGCCGCCGAGGGTCGGGCCGATGGCCGGGGCAAAAACTACGCCCATCCCGTAAATTGCAAAGGCGATGCCGCGTTTTTGCGGCGGAACCGTATCGGCAATAATAGATTGCTCGGACGGAGCCAAACCGCCGCCGCCCAAACCTTGCAGAATGCGAAAGAAAATCAGCATTCCGAGACTCGTCGAAGCTCCGCACATAAAGGAGCTGACGACGAATAATCCGACGCAAAACATATAAAATCGTTTGCGCCCAAAATATGTGGCAAGCCAGCCGCTGATCGGCAAAACAATCGCGTTGGCAACGAGATACGAAGTTAAAACCCAAGTTGATTCGTCCTGACCGGCGGAAAAACTGCCCGCTATTTGCCGCAGAGAAACATTTGCAATGGCAGTGTCAAGCACTTCCATAAACGTCGCAATTGTTAAAATCATCACGACCAGAATCGGATTGATATCGGGGCGCGACTTTTCGGCAGAACTATATTTTGCGTCAAGCGCGGCAGTGCTGGTAGCCATAAAGAAGAAAGATGAGTGATGAAGGATGAGGGATGAAATTAAATAGATAATCTAATTTGATTAGATTCATTGGCTTTCATCTCTCCGCCCTCATCCTTCATCCCTTATCTAACCTTTACTTTCGGTTGAACGCTCATGCCGGGCGCGAGCAAACGGACATCATCAGGAGTTTCGTCAAAAATTATTTTGACCGGAACGCGCTGAACGACTTTGACATAGTTACCCGTCGCATTTTCGGCCGGCAAAACCGAAAAGCGTGACCCTGTTCCGAGCTGAAAACTATCAATTTTGCCGCGAAAAGTTTTATTCGGATACGCATCAACATAAACGTCAACCGCCTGACCGGGACGCATCAATCCGAGCTGAGTTTCTTTGAAGTTCGCGACTACCCAGACATCCGACTGCGAGAGCGCCATTAGAGCCGTACCGGGTTGGACTAACTGACCTTCCTGAACCGACTTACGAGTGACAAATCCATCCTCTGGAGCGTAGATTTTGGTGTATGAAAGTTCAAGTTCGGCTTGACGCACGGCGGTTTCGGCCTGCGCCATTTGCGCTTCGGCCGTTCCCACCTGCGATTGATTAACCGCAATCCGTTCAGGCGCGGCAGCAGCGTCTTCGAGCCGTCCTTGCGATTCATTAACTTGCGACTGCGTCAGATTAACCTGAGCCAGAGATTGGCGATAATTGTCTTGCGCGACGGCAACGTTGGCGTTGGCTTCGGAAACCCGCGCGGCGGCGGCGTCAACCAGTTTGTTAGCGGCCTCAAGCTGCGCCTGAGTGGTTTGTAAAGCTGTCGTGGCTTGGTCAAGTGATTGTTTGGAAACATCGCCGCGATTATAAAGATTTTGCTGGCGATTAAATTCGAGCTGTGCCAAACGCAGATTTGCCTGCGCTTGCGGAACCTGCGC
Source organism: Pyrinomonadales bacterium (assembly GCA_038212235.1). Lineage (GTDB taxonomy): Bacteria > Acidobacteriota > Blastocatellia > Pyrinomonadales > Pyrinomonadaceae > JBBQUS01. The sequence continues at coordinate 58,154 of JBBQUS010000032.1, read as the reverse complement.
TCGCGTTTGCGCTAGATTGGCCTGCGCGGTTTTAACAGCGCTCTGGGCTTGTCTGATCACGCTCTGTTTTGACTCGGCGGCGAGGCGCGTCTGTTCAACATTGCTGCGAGCGGTTTCGACGTTTGACGAAGCCTCAGAACGTCCGGCGGTTGTTGTTTTGCGCGTTAATTCGACCCCGGCTTGGGCCTGCCCGCGCTGCGCTTTGGCTGCTGTCAATTGAGCGTTCGCGGCTTCCAGACGAGCCTGATAATCTCTCGGGTCAAGCTCAACCAGCAAATCGCCTTTTTTGACTTGCTGATTATCATGAACATAAACTTTTGAAACGTAAGCTGATAATTTTGGACTGACCTGCACGATATCGCCGTCAATAAAAGCATCATCGGTAGTCTCATACTGTCTCGCATACAGCCAGTAAATTGTTCCGGCTATTACGCCTATCAGCAGCACTCCGGCGACAATAAAAATCGGCAAACGACGCCGCGACGGTTTTGTTTCCTCGCTTTTGATTTCGGTTTCGTTTGCGTCTGTCTGATTCGGAGCGGTTTCCTGATTTTCCTTTGATTGGGTTTCTTCCGGGGCAGATGCGCCATCCTGATTTTTCGGCGCTCCTCCGTTGGCTCCATTATTTCCGTTGGTTCCGTTAGTCTGATGAATTGTTTGCGGTTTGCCGTTGGTGCTCGGAGCAGCAACGGGACTCTTCTCTTCGACTCTCTCGCTCATTTGAGTTTAACCCTAGCTAAGTTAGTAAGTACTTACTTATGTTTTAACTTATTTAGTGTGAATTTGTCAAACTTTCGTTTATCTTTTACAAGGATTTCCGATTTGCATTTTCTTTTTGCCGCCGCTTTGACTAAACTACGAAGCGTTTTATTAAATCTGCATTCTCGAGGCTTTATTAATTGAATTCGCAACTTGAACCGGCCCCCAAACCGGTCGTAAAATCTGTCCGAGTAGTAGTTAAACCCCGCCATGCGGAAGCATGGCGGACGGCTTGCGAGCTGGCCGGGTGGTTTGCTGAACGCGGCATTAAAACCTTCGGTGAACCGCTTTCGCAGTCGGAAAAATTTGCGGGAGACATCAATTTTTGCGATATTTCGGCAGTTGAGAACGGAAGAATCGGCGAAGACGTTGATTTACTCGTTGTGCTCGGCGGCGACGGGACAATGATTGCGACGGTGCGAATCGTCGGCGACCGCGAGATTCCGGTTTTGGGAATTAATTACGGCAGTCTCGGATATCTGACCGAATTCCGAATTGAGGAGATGTTTGCCGCGCTTGAGGAAATTTTAGCGGGAAATTATGAGCTCGACCGCCGCGTCACTCTCCGCGTCGAGCATTTGCGCGGCGACGGAGTTTTGTCGAGCAATCGCGTCCTGAACGATGTCGTCATCAACAAAGCCGCTCTCGCCCGAATTATTGAAATCGAGACAAGATTTAATCAAATGTTTGTCAATGCCTTCCGCGCCGATGGTTTGATTGTCTCGACTCCGACCGGTTCGACCGCTTACAATTTATCGGCTGGCGGGCCAATCGTATTTCCGACAATGAATGCGCTGGTGATCACTCCGATTTGTCCTTTTACGCTCTCAAATCGCCCAATTGTCATGCCGGACGATGCCATTATCGAATTGCAATTAAATACGATGGGCGAAGAAGTAATACTAACTCTGGACGGACAGGTCGGATACGAACTGCAAACAAACGATATTGTACGAATTCGCAAAAGCAAAACTACTTTTAACCTCGTTCAACCGCACAACCGCAATTATTTCGATGTTTTGCGCGACAAACTGCGTTGGGGAAGATAGGAAATTTAATGGTGAATGATGAATGGTAAATGGTGCATTCAAGGAAAATAAAGGAAAATATAAGAATATGCGGACGAGTAAACTTCACAATTACTTTTATATTCACTATTCACTATTTACTATTCACTATTTACTATTCACCAATAAAAAATGAAACTGCCGAAAATTTCTCTGACTTGGAAAATCATGATTGGGCTGGTGCTGGGCATTTTGCTCGGCGCGCTGATTCAGGAGGTTAAAGCTAATGTTCCGAAAGAGCAGTTTGATGCCGACGCTTATCTGACGATGATCAGGTCTCTTTCGACGCTTTTTCTAAATTTAATCAAATCAATCATCGCGCCGTTGATTTTTGCCACTCTGGTCATCGGAATCGCCGGAACGGGAGACATCAAACAAGTTGGTCGAATCGGCGCAAAATCATTGATTTATTTTGAAATCGTCACGACGCTCGCGCTCTTTATCGGTTTAGCGGCGGTTAATATCGTCCAACCCGGGAAGGGGGTCTCATTATCGGGTATTGCCAAGACCGAGGACAAAGCGCTTCTGGCAGAGCGCGCCAAATCACTGGCTGCTGAAGCTACCGATGCCTCAAAACGCGCAGACGAATTAAGAGCGCAAACGGCAACGAATCCAAATGCTGGCGTCGAAGCCGAACAGCAATCGGCAATAGCGTCTCAAAAAGCCGCCGCAGCCGCTGACGCCGCAGCGCGCGGTTTAACCGCGCCGGAGCCACCCGCGAAACCAAAAACATTTGGCGAAATTATCGCGCATCTTTCGCCGACTTCGATTATTCAGGCGATGGCCGAAGGCGACGTTTTGCAGATTGTTGTTTTTTCGGTGATTTTCGCTCTCGCCGTGACCAGTATCGGCGGCGAAAAGGCGGGCGCAATGATTAGTTGGTGCGAATCGCTCGCTGATATCATGTTTCGCTTTACCGAATTTATTATGAAATTTGCGCCCGTCGGAGTCGGCGCGGCAATGGCTTATACAATCGGTCATAGCGGCCTCAAGGTTTTATTAAATCTTGGAATGCTCGTCGGAACGCTTTACGGCGCCCTCGTCGCCTTTCTCTTGCTCGTCCTGCTGCCGATTGCGCTCATTTTCAAAGTTCCGCTGCGAGATTTTATCAACGCGGTCAAAACTCCGGCGACAATCGCATTTGCGACTACATCGAGCGAATCCGCTTTGCCCAGAGCGATGGAAAATATGGTGCGACTGGGCGTTCCGCAGCGCATCGTCGGGTTTGTTTTGCCAACCGGTTATAGTTTTAATCTTGACGGAACGACACTTTATCTCGCTCTCGCCTCAATTTTCGTGGCGCAGGCGGCCGGCGTTTCGCTGACATGGACGCAGCAAATTGTGATGCTGCTGACATTGATGCTAACGTCAAAAGGCGTGGCGGGCGTACCGCGCGCTTCGCTCGTGATTTTGCTTGGCACACTGGCTTCGTTTAATCTGCCGGTCGAAGGCGTGATTTTGATTTTGGGAGTTGATGAATTAATGGATATGGCGCGCACCGCCGTTAATGTAATTGGCAACTGCCTCGCGACTGTGGTTATCGCCAAATGGGAAGGTGCGTTTCGCAACGAGGAATGGGAACGCGAAGAAGCCGAACTCGAACAAGTTACCGGACAACCGCCGATTGCCGCAATCTAAATCTGAGTTTGAGTTATGGCAGGACAAATTTGACTCAAACATTACTGGCTTGAGAGGTCTCTTAATAATGTTTGAGTCAAAACGTCTGAGGATTCTAGGGCACTTTTTAAAGGCGGTTAGACACGCGAGTGAATCAGGCGGCGCAACCGGTCGGCAAACAACACATCTATCATTTGTGAGTCAATTAATTTTGTGACTTTGCCGGCTCCAAACGTTGGGTGCATCATTTTTTGTCCGGTTCGATACGTTCTAAAGCGATCATAGGCATCATCCGTGCCGAGCGATTCCGGTTGGCCGTTTGTTCGAGTGCCGGCTTTGAAAGTTCCGCGAATGCCGCATTGCGAACAGCTGACGCGCGAGATTTTACCGGCCTTGGTAATTGATTCGACGACGTGTCCAAGTTCCTCATCGCAGGTCACACAAAATTTTTCGACGCGTTCCCCAACTGTAGCTAATTGTTTTTCCATTGGATAATCTCCTTTAAAATTTATTTTCTGATAATTAACACTAAAAAACCTTCTCCGTGCTCGTTATTTGTGGCGATAAGTTATTCGCCCTCGTGATAAATCATACGGGGACATTTCGATATTAACCCGATCACCGACCAGAATCCGAATTCGAAATTTACGCATTTTCCCTGAAATTTGAGCAAGAACTAAATGCTCTGTACCGTTAACCTGAACTTTGAAAAAGGCGTTCGGCTGTTTGTCAACAATTAAACCCTCCGCTTCAATTAAATCTTCTTTCATTAATTTTCCTCAATCTTTTGGTTATAAAGGCAAATCGGCAGCTGCGCCAAAGACGTAAAAATGTCCCAAGCTGAATACTCAGCTTGGGACATTTCTTGAAAGTGACCGGCATTTCTCGACCGTTTATAGCCAGGAATCGCCGCGTCTGCTTTTTTTCTAGTAGCCGCCGCGATTGCCGCCGCCAAAACCGCCGCGGCCACCGCCGCCGCCGTTTCTGCCGCCGCCACCACCGCCGCTGCGTTCTTCGCGGGGTTTAGCTTCGTTAACGGTCAAACCACGACCGTCAATTTCCTTGCCGTTTAATTGCTGAATAGCAGCTGCACCTTCTTCAGGCGAGGACATTTCGACAAAGCCGAAGCCGCGCGAAAAACCGGTGTCGCGGTCAGTGATAATGTTAATTGATTGAACCGTTCCGGCTTGTGCGAAAAGGTCTTGTAGATCTTGGTCGGTTGTTTTAAATGAAAGATTACCGACGTAAAGTTTTGTGGACATAAAAATTCTCCTCTCCGTATTTCAGGAGCGTCAAAAGAAGTTCGCAAACGGAAAGTGTGCTTCGGCAAAACGGTTGCAGCGAGAAGACTTTGAGTTTGAAAGCTCAGCTTAGAGAGCTACTTCCAGGGTGAAAAGCCAACCTAACTCTCGAACTATCCCAAACGCCACCGGAGAAACAAATCAAATGGAGACGCGCCCGTTGTTAAATAAAAGAGAGAAGGACTAATATCAACGATAAGATGCCTTTATCACCATTTTCGGTTGTCCCCGAATATTTCAGGGATTTTTGGTGCAAAAACACTCAGTACCGAATATAAGAACATAGTAACATTATCGGCAGGAAATATCTGAAATAAAAGCGAGGCTCAAAGAAAATGCTTTTTCCGATTGGCGACGATAATACGGATCGCATCAATTTTCCCTATGTTAATTACGCGATTATCGCGCTCAACATAATTGTTTTCGTTTTGTTTCAGGGATTCGGCGCAAACGACGCTTTTACTTACGCGTTTGCCGCCGTGCCCAAAGAAATTTGGACAGGTTTGGATTTACAGGGAATGGTTCCGGTGACAGATTTGGCCGGACATGTCATCGCCAGAATTCCGCTCCAACCAACGCCGATTCCGGTTTACAGCACGATTTTGACTGCAATGTTTATGCACGCCGGTTTTTCGCACATTGCCGGCAACATGTTGTATCTCTGGATTTTCGGGGACAATCTCGAAGATCGGCTCGGGCATTTTCGTTATCTGGTTTTTTATCTTTTATGCGGTGTGATTGCGGCGTTAGCGCAAATCCTCTCTGACCACAATTCGGTAATTCCGACGCTGGGAGCATCGGGCGCGATTTCCGGAGTTCTCGGTGGTTATTTGCTGCTTTTCCCGCGCCGCAGCGTCCACGCGATTATTTTTTACAGCATTGTGCAGGTTCCGGCGTTTGTCGCGCTTGGGCTGTGGATTGTCTATCAAGCCATCCAAGGTTACATGACGCCAACCGGCACGGGCGGCGTCGCTTACATGGCGCACATCGGAGGATTTGTCGCCGGTCTCGCGCTGGTTAAAGTTTTTGCCATCGGAACTTCCCCGCAGGCTGGAAATATAATGACGCGGCGGTAGCAGTGATGAGCGCCTAAGAATTAAAATTCTATCCACTCGGTCGGATTTTTGTGATGCGAAATAGTTACCTTGGTTTCCGTTTTGAAAAGCGGCGAGCGCTCGCGCAAAGCGGCTTCGGCGGTTAATTTAGCTAAATGCGGTTCGTTGGCGCGCTGCGAGAGATGCGTTAAAACAATTCGCCGCGCCGCGCCGTCAAACTCGTTAGTCAGCCAAACCGCCAAATCTTCATTTGAGAGATGTCCGGTGCGCGAGGAAATCCGCTGTTTCAAATCCCACGAATAAACCGGACAGGTTTTGAGCATTGCCAGATTGTGATTTGATTCGACAATAATTGCTTCGCAGCCGCGCATTTTTTGCGAAATGAGCGTCGTAATGTGGCCGAAATCGGTGAGCGCGGCAATTCTGACGCCCGCTTGTTTTGCGACAAAACCAAAATTATCCGCTGCGTCGTGCGGAATTGAAAACGGTTCAAAATCAATTTCGCCGATACAAAAATCTTTGCTCGATTCGATTTCAACCACACGGCCTTTGATGGCATCGGTGCGCTTGACGCCTTCGTCGGGCTTAACCTGGCGTTTTTCAAAAAGATAGGCTTCGAGCGTCGCTCCCGAAAGAAAAATCGGACAGCCGACGCTTTTTAAGAGAACCCGCAAACCGCCGACGTGATCGGAGTGTTCATGGGTAATCAGAATTGCGTCCAGCGCCGCGATGTCTTCGCCGACTTCGGCAATGCGGCGCACAATTTCCTTGGCGCTCAAACCGGCATCAACTAACACCTTTGTTTTTCCCGCAGTTATCAAAACGGCGTTTCCGGTTGAACCGCTGCCCAAAACCGTAAATTTCATTGCTGAATCGTTTTCTTTTCGCTTTTAAGTTTGATTAACCCGATGATGACCAAAACAAAACCGATGCTGACAAACAAACCGCCCGCAACGGCGGCATTGACGTCCAGATTCGGTTCGGCAACTCCCGCCGCCTGCGCTCTCAAGACTTCAGTCATAATTTGGTCGGCATAATAAACGGCGGTGATGAAACCGGCGATGACTGTTAGCAGTCCAATTATTACGCAAATTTTCGCTTTCATAAAAATGATTTTACGCCGTTTCAAAACGCGAGCGTTTGACTTTGAAACCGTTGAGATTGCCAAGCGCGGCGAGCGCGATTTTATCAGTTTGAAAAAACTCCGCCGCCACATTTTGGACGTCGGCGGTCGAAACTTTTTGAAAGTTGGCTAAGGTTTCGTCGGGCGAGATTTGCCGCCCGTGAATCATCTCGTTTTCGGCCAGTGACGCGGCGCGGACGCTCGAATCTTCGAGACCAAACAAAATCGAAGCAGCGGCCTGTTCTTTAACCAGTTCAAGTTCCGCCGCCGAAACACCTCGCCTGACCATTTTTCGCATTGCGCTAATTGACAAAGCTACGACTTTTTCAAGCTGCACGGGCGAAGTTCCGGCATAAATCGAGAACACTCCGCAATCCTGAAATGAAATCGCGCTTGCCCCGACCGAATACGCCAGCCCGCGTTTTTCCCGCACCGATTGCCACAACCGCGACGAAGTTCCGCCGCCGATAATATTGGTCAAAAGATGCGCGGCGTAACGTTGTTCGCTTTTTGCCGTCACAAACGGCGTGGCGATGACCAGATGCGCCTGCTCCAGATCGGGCTTTTTCTTAAGCAAAATCGGAGCAGCCATCTTTGGATTTTGGATTTTGGATTTTGGATTTTGGATTTCCGTTTCTTGAGCGACGAAAAAATTACTTGCCAGTTCGACAATTTGAGCGTGTTCAACATTTCCGGCGGCGGCGACGATTAAATTACCGGGCGTGAATGTTTCGCGGTGAAAGGCGGCGGTCGTTTCCTGATCAAAAGTTTTGACAGTTTGGCGCGTGCCTTCAATCGGCAAACCTAAAGGATGATCGGGAAAAAAAGCGTGGTTAAAAAGTTCCCCCAAAAATTCTTCGGGCGAATCTTCAACCATTTTCATTTCTTCGATAATAACTTTTTGCTCGCGCCGCAATTCGGTTTTGTCAAAGAGCGGATTGATTACCATATCCGCCAGTAAATCAAAGGCTTGCGGAACACTTTTGTCCACGACCTTCATGACAAATCCGGTTGATTCATGCGAAGTGAAGGCGTCGAGGTTGCCGCCGAGGCGGTCTGATTCCGTCGCGATGTCAAACGCAGAACGCCTTTGTGTGCCTTTAAAAACCGCATGTTCGATAAAATGATAAATTCCGTTTAGTTCTGCCGGTTCGTGTCGAGAACCTTTTTTAAGCCAGATGCCGATTGTCGCCGAACGCAAATCAGGCATTTTTTCGGTTAGAATTGTGAGCCCGTTGGCGAGGCGCGTGACTTGAATATTTTCGTTCATTAATAATGCTGAAAATCTAATCGTAACATGCTCAAAAACCAAACTAAAAATGAAAAACGGAAAACGAATAATGAAAGGCGCAGGAACCTAAAATTATCCGTTTTCCGTTTTCTGTTATCAGTTAAACCTAGCTTTTGCCGTTAACGGGTGCAGTGTTTGGCTGGGCGTTGCCGTTGCCATTGCCGTTTTTGTTCATTTGGTCACGAAATAAATTGAGAAGCAGCAAACTTCCGATTCCGCCGCCACCATCTCCGTTGCCGCCCGAAGCCATAATGTCGGGCGTGATGCGAACGCCTTTTTCGCCGATTACTTTGAGCGTTTCAACGAGGGCAACACCGTTTGCGCCCAGGGCGTTAACTTGTTCGCGATACGCGACGCCCTGCGCTTCGCCGATGAGCTGCATTTTTTGGGCTTCGGCTTTGCCGGTTTCGCTGATGTAGTAAGCTTCGCCTTCGGCTTCGCGCTTGCGCTGTTCCGAACGTTTAGCGGAGATTTCCACGCCAACTGTCGCTTCCATTAAACTGCGCTGATTGTCAGCCTGCGAACTGGTCTTGGCTAATTCGATGCGCTTGATTTCGGCTTCGCGCTGCGCGTCGTACATTCCCTGCCGCTGTTCAGCGAGAATCTTCTCGGTTTGCGTTTTCATCAACTCTTCCGGCAGATGAATGTGACAAATCAAAACGTTGACCACATCAACATGATATTTCAACAGGTGCATTCGGACGCGGGCTTCGGCGCGCTCCTGTTCTTCATGACGGTTTTGCAGGTAAGCCATCGCCGAAGATTCAGACGCCTGGTTGCGGAAAATCGAATCAATCAGCGGGTGCATGACGTTTTGAATGAGGCGCGAAACATCGCCGATTTTTGCGACCATAAACGGCGCGTCTTCGGGTTTGACGCGAAAGACAACGCGCACTTCCAATTGCATCGTAAAACCGTCTTTTGAAATGACTTCAAAAGGATCAAAGGTGTTGGCGACTTCGCCCGCCGTCCATTCTACCGTCTGATTGGTTGTCGGAATAATAATCGGCGAAACCGCTAAAGTGTTGACGTAATAGCGTCCGGGCCCGACCACCATTTCCTGAATTCCGCGAAAACCTTCCGGTACGACGTAGGCTTCGTGTGCCCCGCTGTCAAGCCGTTTATCAGCCGGATCACCGCTCGCCAGTTCGGCTTTGATTTCATCGAGCGAATTATTTTCCCCTTCGATCTTGTCGAGTTTTTCCGCCGCGATTTGCATTTGTTCGGCTTCTTCGCGCTCCAGACGTTCGCGGATTTTTCGGGCCATTTCTCGCCGAATTTCTTCCGAAGGATCTTTACCGACGTTTGAAACGATGACCGCGACTTCGCCGGGTTTGATCTCTTTTGCCTGCTCGAGAATGACTTTGAACATCAGCGGATTGATGTAATAAGTTCCGGGCAGCAAAATGTCTTTTTGCGGGCCGCGCTGTCCGCCGCCGGTGATAAAGGTATTGCTGTCCTGAAAATTATCGTGCCCGGTGGCGGCTTGCGCGACGTAATCGCGCGGGTCAAGCTGCGCTCCGTCGAGAGCTTCGACCAGCCCGATTTGATTTTCCGAAATCACGGTGGCGTCATAGAGACGAACATAAAAAAGACCGGGTTTTGCTTCCTGTCCGCCGTTAAGCGCGACTGACTGCGTGTGAATGCGGTATGTTCCGGGCGTCAGAGTTTCGACCTGCGGCCCTTTCTGTCCGCCGTTGTAAACAAAACTTTCGGCGTCCTGAAAATTTTTGTGACCTTTGATGGCGCTCGCGTGCAGCCGTCCGGGTTCGAGCTGCGCGCCGTCCGCGCTCGTTACCACGCCGATTTTTCCGGGCGGAATAACGGTGGCTTTGGCAATCGAAACATTAAACAAATACGGGTGAATCGCCCATTTTCCGGGCGGCAGGGTGCGCAGTTGAATGCCTTTGACGCCGCCCTGCTTGATAAACGCAATCGGGTCTTGGAAATTATTGTGCGCGTTTTGCGCTCTGTCCGGCGCAAAGATTGAACCGGTCTGCATCGGTTCACCGTCAATCGCTTCGATGATGCCGAGCTCGTCCGCGCCGATTTCGACAAGCGGCACTTTCCGGACGACCTGTTCGACCGGATACCAGACAAAATGCAGTCCCGGTTTGAGCACATCAGCCTGAATTCCGACTTCGCCTTCGGTGGCGACGACGCGGCCCTGCGGCATTCTTTTACCAAAGTAACGGCGCTCCTTGATGGCTACTTCCTGCGCTCCGACATTAACGAGAAAGCGCGTGATAATATACCAGACGACTGCCAGAACGATGAGCGCGACGACGCCCAAAATTATAAGCGGGACAGGTTGCATTGATGATTTCCTTTGATTTCGCCAACATTTTCAGCCAAAAGTTTCACTTAAATCTGTTGACTGCTAACTGCTGACTGTTAACTGTAATTAAGCTTTTGTTTGAGCCAAAAGCCAGCGCCGGACATTCTGGCGCTTGATGAAAGCAGCCAAAAATGACTGGCTGCCAATTCGCGAAGTTCGTTCAAATCCAAATCAGACAATTTACCGTTTGTGATCAATCGCTCGGATTCGTTAAAAACGCTTTGAAATAAATCGGCGTCGTCGGCGCGCAGAGCCAGTTCGAAAAATTCGGTTGTCTTTTGCAGATCGGGCGCGTTTTCCCAACAGATTTGAAACTTGTTGATGAGTTTTTGGTTTACATTTAACGTTTTATGGTTGACGACAAACGAACTGAGCGCGAGCACATCTTCGCTCAATTCGGCGCGGTCGGTCAAGATTTCGAGCGAATCATTTGCTATTTCTTTATTTTCAGTAAGAGGTATTTCCTTCAATTCCGAAAACTTGACCAGACTTGCCCAAGCCATTACTCTTTCGCTTTCTTCCGCAGCTTTCCGGTAATGCTCCGCTTGTTCGATTTCCGCCAGCAATTTTGCGTCGGGGGCAAAGAGTGTGACGGGTTTAAGCGGCTGCAAGCGAGTTTGGCTTTCCGGCTCGTCATAGAAAAGTCGCCGCCCAATCGTGTAAACGATCAGGACGGCGATTGCAATGAAGGAAATCGAAAGGACGGCAACCATTTTGGCACCAGCGGCTTGAAAAAAGAATTTCTCAAAATTAAATTTTCAAGCCTCGTTAAATTAAATTACGAAAAACAAAACGGAAAGTTCTACATTTATTTATTATCCGTAATCGCATTAAACAAAAGCGGGAATGTTGCCAGAGATTGACCCCGATACTGCGGTCTAAACCCGAACAAAACTATTTTACCTTGGCCGATGCTGATTGAGATCAGCGCCGCTTTGCCCGCAATTTTCTCAGCGCCTAAAGCCCAGCCCGACAGCAGAATGTCTTTCGGATTGGTCGGGTACGAAGCAATAATTTCGACGTTTGTGTCGCGGCTCATTGAAATCTCAAACGCGGGCGAGTTTTCAAACCACGCGATTGATTCTTTCGCCATTCCTTTTGCAAGCGGATTATTTGTGTCGAGTCGGGTGCGCAAAATCGAGCCGGGAATATAAAAATCTTTGCGCGCCAAGCCTTTTGTCACATCGCGAACGGGCAGATTGAATTGTTCGATGGCGAAATCCGAAGCGCGATTGAGGAAAACAAGCGTGCCGCCCGCTTCGACAAATTTCCGTAAATTTTCCACGCCGTCTCTGCCAACACCGCCCGTGTATTCGTCGGGCATTGAGCCTTTTGGAAAACCATTTAGGATTTGGTTCGGTGATTGATCGGGAAAGATGATTGTTTTAAGTTTGAGAAAGAGGTTTCCTTTGAAAATTTCTGAATTATTGGTGGAAGCAATACTGAAACAATGGGGCGGCAGTTCTTTGTCTTCTAAAGCCCAACGAGTCCAACCCTCATCTATCGAAGGAATATGTGATTTGTAAATTGCATTTCCCTCATTATGTTTTTTGCAAGGCAGATTATCATTACTACGACCACCACTGTTTCCTCCATATCTGTAAGGTACAAAAACCTTTTCTACTTCAACGCCAAGAAGAAGTGGTAATGTATGTGCCGTGGTATCGTAAGGCGGAGTTGGATTTCCCTTTTGATCTTTTAAATTTGGATAAATTTGTTTTTCAAGCAAAGCTTTGGCAAACCCACCGTAAGGCTGTTGCATTTTAACCAAAATACCGCTATCGGTATCAATTAATTTCAAACCGCCGCGCTCTAAAATTTCTTCTAAATTACCTTCAAAAGGTGGTAATAAAAATCCAGATAGTTCTCCGTTTCTTCTCGGTCTAATTGCTTCTTTGCCAATCGCATAAAATCTGGTCAGCCATTTTTCGCGGTTGTCGGCGGCGTGTTTCATCAGCAGAAACGCGGCGGTTGTCATGTAATTGGTAATGTCGCGCAGATGCCATTCGCCGCCTTTCCAAACGGGTGAAAAGTTTTTTGATTCGACTTTGGCGTCGTAACCGATGCCGTTGTCATTCCCGCTTAGCTGATTAAAATTAACGTTGATCGGAGTCGCCAGTCTGCACGAAGCAGTCTCAGACAAAATTCGGACGCCGCCGTGATAATGCGAATACGCTCTGGCGGGCGTCCAGGCGTCGTAAGTCGAATCGGTCGTGATTCCCTGAAACCCGCGCCCGCGCATTTCCGTCGCGATGTAACTGCCAAGCTCGGTGTAGCCTTCGATAATTTCTTTCGGCACATTCGGCTCGACGGGCTGCATGTACGGCGGCAGAAACAGGCGCGAACCGAACGGGCCGCGCTGGTGGATGTCGTTGACAATTTGCGGATGCCAGACGTTGTGAATTTTATCAACCGTGAGCTGCGTTTCCGTTTGCGTAAAAGCGTACCAATCCCGGTTGTCGTCGTGCCCGGTATATTTGTTGTAAAGCTCTGGCGGGTCTGTGCCTTCAAACGGCGTCCCGAGTGTTTTGTCGTACCAGTTTTTGATGATGTCCACGCCGTCCGGATTAAGCGACGGAACCAGAATCACAATCGTTTCGCGCAGGATTTTTTGAATTTCCGCCTCGTTTGACGACGCCAATTTGTGAGCGATCAGCATTGACGAGAGATACGAGCCGACTTCGTCCGAATGAATTCCGCAGGTTATCAAAACAATGGTTTTGCCCGTTTGGATTAATTGTTTGGCAGCCGCGTCGCTGCTCTTAAAAGTGCGCGGATCGGCGAGTTTGGCGTTGATTTGCCGGTACTTTTCCAGCTGCGCCAAATTTTCCGTGGCGGAAATGTAAGCGACGACAAACGGGTTGCCGCCCGTTGATTTGCCGATTTCCTCAAATTTTACCCGATTGCTCGCTGCATCGAGTTTTTGAAAATAGCTCACGACCTGATTCCAGCTCGCCAATTTTCGGTCGTCACCGGGCGCAAAACCCAAAACATCGGCGGGCGCGGGAATCTTATTTTGAGCGGCAACGGAAAAAGTCAGAGCCAAAAGCCAGATTACAGATAACAACCGCGACGAAATTGGCATTTAATTTAAGCTCCTCGAAATTGCTGCTGATTTTAACTTAGAACCGAGGAAAATGCTCCATCCAAATAAGCTGGCGGGAGGCAAATTATTTTCAACCAATCGCAAACATTTCGCAGCGTTTTTCAAAATATTTTGTTTGCCGAGAAAATGACGATTCCATTCATCCTATTTTTAACCGAGAAAATTGATTTTTGAGATTGCGTTTTTTTTATTAAATCAAGTAAGGTTACGAAAATTCAGAAATATGACAAACAATTCAGATTTACCAGTTGACCGCCCCGATTCGAATGTTGTTTTTGATGAATTCAATCCGCTGCCGCGTTCTGTTTTGCGCCGGACGCCGTTTCAATTGCTTGACGGCGAGTGGCATTTTGAGCTTGACACGGAAAATCGCGGGCTGGCAGAACACTGGAATGTTCACCATGATTACAAAGAGATGGCGCGTTTTCCCGGCTCAATCGAATCTTATTTGATTGCCGCCAAAAAAGAAGCTGCGAATTTATCTCTCAGCGATGCGGTCGCGTGGTACGAACGCGAATTTAGCGTTTCCGACGCCTGGTGTTCTTTGCCCGATTGTCTGACGCAGCTCACTTTTGGCGCGTGCGGTTATGAAACGCGTGTTTGGCTCAACGGATTTCTGCTCAAAACAATCGAAGGCGAAGAAGTTCATTTGGGCGAATACAATTCGTTTTCCTACGAACTGCCGCCCGAATATTTGCAGCCCGTTAACCGTTTGACGATCCGCGTCGCAGACCCACTCGATGAGCAGATTCCACGCGGCAAACAGGCTTCGCGCGTTTATAAACAAGGCGGAATCTGGTATCAAACAATTTCCGGCGCGGTTCGCAGTCTGTGGATTGAACCGGTGGGGCGCAATCGTCTGCGGTCACGAGTCGCGGTTTTGTCGAGCATTCGTGACCGGCTGGTCGAATTTGACTTGACGCCGCGCATCCACGAACCGGGCTTGTACAAATTGAGTTTGGCCGTCACCCCGCATGAAAACAACCCTGATCATAACGCGCCGCCTGTCCACGCCGAGTTTGATTTAAAACTGACAGCGGGTGAACAGGTTCAGCGCGTTCCGCTGCAAATTCCTGATGCCAAACTGTGGTCGCCCGAATCACCCAATCTTTATCATCTTCATGCCGAGTTAATTGCCCCAAACGGCAACGTCACCGGAATTGAGACGCAGTTTGGGATGCGTAAAATTTCGGCTCGCGGGCGTCGCATCTATCTTAATCACGAGCCAATTTATCTGGACGGAATTTTATATCAACCGGGCGTTTCAACTTTTGAGGAAATTAAACGGCATTTCTTTGCGATGAAACGATTGGGGTGCAATCTCGTCCGCGTCCATATTGCCGGAATTGATCCGCGACTCTATGATTTGGCCGACCAAATGGGAATGCTGTTGTGGGTGGAGATTCCTTCGCCGCACAGTTCGACGCCGGTCAGCCGCGATAATCACTGGGCTGAGCTGCAGCGAATGCTGGTCTTTATCGCCTCGCACCCGTCAATCGTCATTTGGAGTTTGTATAACGAAGATTGGGGCGCGGAAGACATTCGCACCAATGCCGAAACGCGCCGCTACATCGCTGCGACGTACGATTATATGCGGCTCAATATGCCGCAGTGCTTGATTGTTGATAACGACGGCTGGAATCACGTTTCGCAGGGCGGACGCCTGAAATCAAATCTCTTGACCGCGCACGTTTACACGCCTGATTTGGAAACGTGGGAATCGTCGCTCGACCGTTTGGTCGCCGGAGAAACCGAAGGCGTGACGGCGCAGCCGCTGATTGTCGGCGATCCGTATTTTTACAGCGGACAAAATCCGCTTGTGATTAGCGAATGGGGCGGCTTCGGGTTTTCAAATTACGGCGGCCCCGGTGAGGAAAGCGAAAAGGCTGTCCGAATCAGAGCCTTTAAACGCGAATTACGGCGTCGTCCGATTGCCGGCGATGTTTACACGCAGGCGACCAGCATCGAAGAGGAAACCAACGGAATTATTGACCCGGCGAGCGGCGAGCTGCTGGTTCCGGCGGGTTTGCTGGCTTCGGAAGATATTCCATAATTATTAATTTTAATTGTTAGGTGCTGAATCCGGACGAAAGTTTAAGTTTTGCGAGAATAATCCTTAACGATGACTTTTCCCGGCGAATAACGGGTTCAACTTGCTTATTTTCCACTTGAAAAGTTAAATTAACGCGAGTGTCACAAACCGTCATTCTCCCTTTTAATTCAAAGAACTTTGGAGGGTTTAAAAGCCAATGGCAAGCCAAATCGAGGTTGACACGCCGTTTGCGGCGGGCGAACGCGTAGAAGCCGAAAAATCCGCAAATCCATATCTTTCCGTGTTTCGCCCATACATTCCGGCGGGTGTCGCGATGCGTGAACTGACGCCGATTCCCCTACTCGTCGGCACTTTGCTCGGCATTGTTTTCGGCGCGTCGTCGCTCTATCTCGTGCTCAAAACCGGACTGACGGTCAGCGCCTCAATTCCCGTCGCCGTAATTTCGATCACGCTCTTTCGTCTGCTTTCAAAATTCGGGATGCGAGACGCGACGATTCTCGAAAATAACGTCGTGCAAACGGCGGGGAGCGCGGGCGAATCAATTGCGTTCGGGGTTGGCGTGACGATGCCCGCGATTTTGATTTTAGGTTTTGATCTCGATTTTTGGCGGGTCATGATGGTCGCGGTTTTGGGCGGACTTTTGGGGATTTTTATGATGATTCCGCTGCGCCGCGCGCTTATCAAAGACCAGCACGGATTTTTAAAATATCCGGAGGGAACGGCCTGCGCCGAAGTCTTAAAAGCCGGAGCATCCGCCGAATCGCGCGCCGTCGCTCGCCAATATTCGGAAGTCGCGATTGCCACCGACGATTCGGCATTGCAGGGTGGCAAGATCATCTCCATCGGTTTCGCAGTGGGTTTTGCTTACAACGCCCTGATGCAGGTTTTTAGCTTTTGGAAAGATACGCCTGAAAAACAGTTTAGCGACACGACGCTCAAGGGCGGTTCGATTTCGCTTGAAAACAACCCGGCACTGCTCGGCGTCGGCTATATCATCGGGCCTTACATCGCCGGAATCATGATGGCGGGCGGCGTTTTGTCGTATATGGTTTTAATTCCGATGATCAAATATTTCGGAGCCGGATTGACCACGCCGCTTGCGCCGGAACTGACCAACACCATCGCTTCGATGAGTCCCGGACAAATCCGCAGCGCATATATTTTATACATCGGCGCGGGCGCGGTGGCGGCGGGCGGAATCATCAGTCTGGCGCGTTCAATGCCGACCATCTGGCACGGTTTGCAATCCGGTTTAGCGGATTTGCGCGGCGGCGGGACAACCGAGACAGGCGCGGCGCTTCCCCGCACCGACCGGGACATTTCGATGAAATATGTCATCATCGGGATTTTGGCTCTGGTGGCGGTGATTTCATTTATCCCGACGCTCAAAGTCGGTTTTATCGGAGCGCTTTTTATTGTCGTCTTCGGATTTTTATTCGTCACGGTTTCTTCGCGGCTGACCGGCGAAGTCGGCTCGTCCTCCAACCCGATTTCGGGCATGACGGTCGCGACCTTGCTCTTTACCTGTTTGATTTTTCTGTTAATCGGCTGGACGGCTCCCGATCCGTATTTTGTCACGGCTCTGTCGGTCGGCGGCATCGTTTGCATCGCTGCTTCAAACGGCGGGACAACTTCACAGGATTTAAAAACCGGTTTCCTAGTCGGTTCGACTCCGAGCAAGCAGCAAATCGCCATTCTCGTCGGCGCGCTGGCGTCGGCACTGGTGCTCGGCCCCTTGCTGTTATTTTTGAACGACGCCAAAACTTATTATCAAAAAGTTGATCCGGTGGCGTCGTTTAAATCGGCGGATTTTACCGTTCGCGAAGACCAACTGGCCAGAGACGGCGGCGAACTGCGTTCGGAACACGTCAAAGTCGGTAAATACGCTGCCACCGATACCAGCGCTTACCGGGTTTGGCACAACACCGATCCAAACATTGGCGCAGTCGGCAAATATCTCATTAATAATCAGGGCAAACCTGTTTATCTGGTTGATCCGACCATCAACGGAGCGCTCAAAAAAGACGAAGAAGGCAATGCTCTCGAACGCTACGACGCGCCGAAAGCGACTTTGATGTCATACATCATCAAAGGAATTTTGAGCCAGCAATTGCCTTGGGGTTTAGTGTTGATCGGTGCGTTGATTGCCGTCGCGCTTGAACTGGCGAGCGTTCCGGCGTTGGCTTTTGCGGTTGGGCTTTATCTGCCGATTTCAACCAGCGCGCCGATTTTTGTCGGCGGCGTGGTGCGCTGGGCGGTTGATCTTTATCTCAAACGTAAACTGGCGGGGCAAAGTCTAACCGAAGAACAAATTGTCGCCGAAACCGACAAATCCAACGGCGTATTGCTCGCTTCGGGTTACATCGCGGGCGGTGCTATCGCCGGAATCTTAGTGGCATTTTTTGCAGTCATTCCCGCTTTGGCAGCCGTTCAAGAGAGTTTTAAAAAATGGGCGGAAACCGGCAACCCGTTTTTTGACGGCCCCAACGCAGATTGGCTCGGGATGATTCCCTTCTGGGTGCTGGCGCTGATTTTATACTACGTCGGACGCGAGTTGCTGCTGACTGGCAAGAAGGCAAGCTAACTAAATTCGTTAAAAAAACGATGAATTTAAAAGCCGTTTTGGGCTGCGGCTCGCAAACGGCTTTAATTTTTTCATAAAACAGAAAAACGCCTGAAAACATTGGATTAAAGCTGAACGAAAAGATCCAGGCGGATTTAACTGCGCCGCAACGTTATCAAACTAAAGCAACTTGAAATTTTTTGTTGTACATCAAAGAGCGCGGTGCGTTATACTCAGACGAAGCACGCCGCGCTTTTAATTTGCGCTCACACACGTCTTTAAAATTCCGTTTAAAGTTTGGAGTAATGATTGATGTTTAATTTTTTACTGCGTTTCACTTTTCCGTATCGGAGTGCGCTTGCAGCCTCGATTCTAACTATATTTCTCTTTTGTTCGGCAGCCCCCGCCATTGCGCAAACTCAGCCCAACACCGGGGCCGCTCAATTGCCGGCAGTAACTCCAACAACGACGAAGAGTGATTCGCCGACGAGTACCGTCCAGGAATTTTATAAAGCGATGCGCGAGCGTCGGTTCCGCGATGCTCTGATGATGACTAATTTAAGTTCGGCGGTCGAGAAACTCTCGGCGGCGGAGATGGCGGATTTAACTCCTGATTTCGAGCCGATGGCATCGCGAGTACCCGAGAAAATTGAGATCAACGGCGAGCAAATCAGCAGCAATCTGGCCAGCGTTTTTGTCAAAGCCAACGATCCTTTAACCGGCGAGCTAAAAATTGATGAAGTAAAAATGCGCCGCGAAAACAACGCCTGGATAATTTTGACCGGCGATCAGGAAACCGAAGAGATGGCCAAATGCGAAGGAGCCAATTATTTTTTTAAACTTCGAATCGAAACACGACACGCCGACATCGAGGATACGATGAGGGAAATCATCAAAGCCGAGCTTGTTTACAATCTTCAGCACAAAGGCGAGTATGCCGATCTGCAAGCTCTAACTAAAGAAAAGCTACTTTCCTCTGAAATTTTGGATGCTAATTTGATGGGCTATCGGTTTACCTCGCAAATATCCGGGGACAAGAAAAAATACACGGTTAATGCGGAACCGGTGCAATACGGAAAAACCGGCAAACTCTCATTTTTATTGACAAGCGGTGACGTGAAAACCGGACCGCGCGTTCAAAAAGACGATAAAAACGGCCAGCCGCTTGGTTCCAAAAACTAGGATTAATTCAGTGTTTTAGACGATTGTTAGGCAAACCCCTTTGGCTGATTATATTTAACTTGCATTCCTAGTGATTTTTTTAGTAAGATTTTATTTGCCCCTGAAGTTTCCTTTTATTCTCTTTAGCAAAAAGGCAAAACAAATGTTCAAGAAATTCCGTTCTATAGCGGCGCTTCTAAAAAAACTCGTCGGCAGATTTTCGAGCGACCCGCACCGGCAAATCAATGTGCCTGTGAATATTTCTCTCGATTTTGCAGGCGACAAAACTCAGAATGTGCATCAAGCTTCATCCAAACCTCTGACCGTAACAGGCCAAACGCAGGACATCAGCAAAAACGCGGTTGCGTTTATTGTTCCTTTTATTCGGCTTGGCGATTATCATCTGGTCGGACATGGCGGCGAACAGAAAACCCTCAAACTCGTGCTGGAGATGCCAAACGGCAGAGTTCGAATGACGGTGCTGGCCAAACAATTTCAAATGATTGAAATGCACAGCTCGGTGCAAAATTACCTTATCGAAACTGAAATCGTCAGCATTTATCAAGGCGATGTCGAACGCTATACCGGCTTTTTACAGCATGGCGATAAAGTTGCTTCGAGAAACAAAACCTCTCTTCTTGAAATTGCTCCGCACACTGAAAAGCGTTCTCTGCTCAAACACTTTTCAATTTTTTAAATTGACTGCCGAAATCACTGTGCCTCCGCTGATTAGCAGGTTTTCCTCGATTTAATAAATCCTATCGTCGGTTAATCAACATCGCGTTCGCTTTGTTGTTCACGCAAAGTTTTTTCATGTTCGACGGCCTCGGGGTCAAGCAGCGCTTCAGCGATTTTTAAACGCACAAATGTCCGAATTTCCGGACGCGCAAATTTATCCGCCAGACCTACTGTGCGATCAAAATCTACTGCTGCCAGCGTTTTGATAGTCGCCACGGCGTTGGTCGCGTGCAACACGCCTTGCCTTTCCATCGTGTCAAAGAGAACTTCGTCCGAATCCATCGTTCCGTAATCGTAAAACTCATCAATCATCAAACCTGCCGCAATCAAATCGTTCATCTGCAAAATACTGTTTTCAATCAAATTAAATCCTCTGGCCGGTTGAACCTGGGCATAAGCGGCGCCGATTTTCAGTGTCGTTTCAAGATTAGGTTTGCGCTTTAGACGCGCAGGCAAAAATTGGTTGGCTTCGTCCATCAATTTCTCAGCCACCTCTTTATCGCCTTTTTTTGCTAAAGCAACGACTAATTCAGTGAGCGTCGCGACTCTTTCGTCGTCGCTTTTGATGGTTGCCAGCATTTTGCGCACCTCGGCAACATCGCCGTGCCGGGCTTTGATCAGCGGCGCGGTCGTTTTAAGCTCGTCGAAAATGTACGCGTAAGAAGTTTTGTCCTTAATTTTGCCTGAGATTTCGGTGGCTTTTTCAAGATCGTCCTGCTCGAGAGCTTTATGAGCGGCTTCGGCAAAGCGCGCATCGCGAACGGTCGGAACCGTTATTTTTTCGGCGTCGGCAACCATTTCGTCAGGAGTTTTGGTGTCGTGATCTTCGTCATAACCTCCTGCCTCGCTATAGGTGTCGAGCGTTTGAAGCTGTTGCGGATTGAGCTTGCGACGAATCAGCTGTGCAGCGGTCGGCGAATATTTGGTGATGAGCGGCATGGTCGAAGCAATCGCCCACGGTTCGGGCGCTTGCTGGCGGTTAAAACTTTGTCCGATAAAATCGGCGAGTTCGCGCATTTCGCCGTCCGTCAAGGCCGGAATTTTCTTATCTTTTCCCTGCGCCGTCCGGCGGTTAAGCTGTTCAGCCGTTGTCATAAACTGGACGACCTGACTCAAATCAATAAAAGTTGAAGCACCGGCAGCGGCTGATCCGCTGTTAATATTAGAGGTCAAGCTCGTGTTGCTGTTGACGTTGACGGCGGACGGACGAATTCGGCTGGCTTTGATTTTGGTGAGAATGTCGCGGGCGAGTTTGGCTCCAAGTTCCGGGTTGTTTTTGTACAAATCCGAAAGAGTTGTCGTCGTATTATAGGTTATTCCCTCCTTCAAATTTTTTGCGGCCAGTTCATAAGCCTGCTGCGGATCTTTTTTGGAAACCGTCGAAGCGATTTGCAGTTCCAGTTCGTCGTCTTTGAGCGGATCGTATTCTTCTTTGGAAGCAATTGTTTGCGACCGCAAAGCTTGCAGGGCGGCGAGCGAGGCTTTCGGATCGTGCGCCGCCAGCGTTAGCAAAAATTCGCGGCGTAATTCTCCTATCGCATAACGCTTTGAGTAATCCTGGCCTTCGGTTTCATTTTCGCCCTCGTTAATGAGAGCTAAATTGTTAAAAAGTTCTCCCAACTCGCCCAAAGCGTTTTGAAACAACACTCTGGCCGCCGGTTCATCGTGCTCCCAAAGCAAATTGGCGGCGAATATCTGACCCCTGATGCGGTTGCGCGGCGCGGCAAATTGCTGCGTTTCCTGTGAGACGGCGACTAATAATTTAATCGCCTTTTCTTTAACCTCGGGCGAAACATCATCCTTTTTCGCGTCTGCCGGTTTTTCCGTCGTGCTTTTTGAGGCGATGTTTGCAGACTCGCCGCTCGCGTTTTGGGCGCTGACCGTTTTCATCTCAAGCAGATCAGGCGCAGCTTCCCAAACTCCGCAGAATATTGCGGCGGCAAGTAAAAGGACGAACTTCTTTTTTGCGAACATCTCTCGGAAACTCCTTTGTGATTCTGTTTCTAACTGTAATAAAACCCGGTCTTTCCAGTTTTATGAGGGCTTTGACAGCAAACTTTTAAGCTTAGGTTGAGAGGTCTGTAATCCGCGCCCGCATTGTAGCCGAATTTCGGTTTTTAAGCTAGAATTTTGATTCTCCGCCAGACCTGTTTGAAGCATTGATTTATGTTAACGTTGCTGGAGACAAATAAATTTAAATTTCGTCTTTCAAAAAATGAATGAACAACAAATTCAGGCTGTTTTTTTTGCTCGTTGTTTTGACCGCAATTTTATTCCCCGCCTGCCAGCAGAGCGCGTCGGACGACCGTCCGACGCCAGAAGCCGCGCGCAACGATTTGACTTTGCGCGGTTATAAATTTGATGAAAGCTCGTTTTTCGAAGCCATCAGACAAAGCGATCTGCGAGCAGTCAACGGTTTTGTGGCCGCCGGAATGAGTCCCGACACAAAGAGCGGCGGCGGTGAAAGCGTTCTCACTGCCGCAGTTGAACAGGGCGATGCGAAAATAGTAAAAGCGCTGCTGAATGGCAAAGCTGATCCAAATCTCAAAAATAAGATTGGTGACACGCCTCTCACACTGGCGACTGTCGCCACTAAAGAAGATCTGGTAGATTTGCTGCTCAATGCCAAAGCTGATATCAATATTTCCGGAAAAGACGATCAAACGCCGCTCTACATTGCGGTTAATGCCAATCGGGCGGACATCGCGGCAAAATTTCTGGAGCGCGGAGCCGACGTTAACAAAATTGAGAAAGGCGGCGAATCACCTCTCATAGCCGCTGCCGTCAATGGCGATTTGAACACTCTCCAGGAACTCATCAAGCGCGGGGCAAACGTCAACCAGCAATCAAAGACAGGCGGAACGGCCCTGCTTTATGCGGCTTCCGAAGGATATCCGGAGATTGCCGCCGCGCTTTTAAAAGCCGGAGCCAAAAAAGATTTAAAAGATTCTAAAGGCAACACAGCGCTCGACTGGGCAAAGAAAAATAAAAAGACCGAGTTAGTTAATATTCTTAAATAGTTAAGAAGCAGACTTTTGCTTTTCCAGCGACGTCAATCCGAGCATGAAAGAAACTTCCGGCTTCCATCCAGCACCGTTTGAAAATCGTTGGCTCAGCCCGATTGCCTTGGGCGTGTATTTCGCACTTTTCAAATTATTTCTTCATTTTGCTTTTAACAGCAATTACGGCTATTTTCGCGACGAATTATATTTTATCGCGTGCGGCGAACATCTGGCGTGGGGCTATCCGGATCACGCGCCGCTGATTGCGTTCGTTGCCAAATTTAGCCGCGCGTTGCTCGGCGATTCACTTTTCGCAATCAGGTTTTTTCCGGCGCTCTCCGGCGCGGTTAAGGTTTTCCTGACCACGCTGCTGGTTAAAGAATTCGGCGGCGGGCGATTCGCGGTCGTCTTGTCATGTTTGTGCGTAATCTTCGCGCCGGTTTATCTGGCAATTGACGATTTACTCGCCATGAATACTTTTGAGCCGGTTTTCTGGATGGCCTGCGCGTACTTTGCAATCCTGGCGATTAAACGTGAAGATTCACGCTACTGGCTTTGGTTCGGGTTGTTTGCCGGTCTGGGCCTGATGAACAAACACACCATGCTCTTTTTCGGTTTTGCTCTCGTCACGGGTTTACTTCTTACTTCGGCGCGACGAGTTTTTCTTGATAAATGGCTCTGGATTGGCGGCGCAATCGCGTTTTTGATTTTTCTTCCGAATATTATCTGGGAACAACAAAATAACTGGGCGACCTTAGAACTGCTGCAAAACGTGCAGAAGTCAGGCAAAAACGTGGTCATGTCGCCGCCCGCTTTCATCTGGCAGCAAATCTTTACTTTGCTTCCCTTTACCGCCTACGTCTGGATTGCCGGTCTCTGGTATTTACTGGCTGACAAAGCAGGCAGGAAGTTCCGTTTTCTTGGCATTGCATATCTTGTGACGCTCGCGCTGATGATTTTCTTAAAAGCCAAAGATTATTATCTGGTGCCGATTTATCCGATGCTTTTTGCTGCCGGCGGCGTCTGGTGGGAAAATCTGATGGCAAAGATTCGGATTGCGCGATTTTTAAAGTTTGTTTTGCCAGTTCCAATAATTGCGATGGGCATCATTGCCATGCCGCTCGTGCTGCCGATTTTGCCGATTGAAACATTTATCAAATACCAGGAAACGCTCGGAATCAAACCGCCTAAATCAGAAGTGTCGTTTGACAGCATCCTGCCGCAGATTTTCGCCGACCAGCTCGGATGGCCGGAGATGGTCGAGAAAGTAGCCGAAGTTTATAACACGCTGCCGCCGGAAGAACGAGCGCGAACCGCTATTTTCGCCGGTAATTATGGGGAAGCCGGAGCAATAGATTTTTTTGGCGGAAAATACGGTTTGCCCAAATCAATCAGCCCGCATCAGAGTTATTTTCTCTGGGGGCCGCGTGATTATAATGGCGAAACAATGATAATTCTTGGCGCAAACCGCGCTGAAGCCGAAAAACAATTTGAGAGCGTTGAAGAAAAAACCGAAGTCAACTCTCCGTATTCGATGAGTTATGAGAAATACAAAATCCTCGTTTGTCGCGGAGCTAAAAAGCCTCTGCCCGAGATTTGGCCAAGTCTCAAATTCTGGAACTAAAAAATGCTCGTTTTTTATTTAAGTGCCGCGCTGATGGTTTGGCTCGGCGCGCTGTCTCTGCGCGGTGGTTTTCGATTTCTCGCCTACTTCAAACAAGAGATTGCCAAACCTCTGTCCAACTTTGCTCCTTATGTTTCGATTATCGCCCCGTGTCGCGGATTGGACGAAGGTTTGCGCGAAAATCTCGCCGCGCTCTTTCAGCAGGTTTATCCGGCTTACGAAATTATTTTCGTGGTTGACGACGAACATGACGCGGCGGTTTCGGTAATTCAAGCGGTTGCGCAGTCAAACTCAAAACTCGTCGTTGCCGGAAAAGCGGCGAATTGCGGGCAAAAAGTTCACAACCTGCGGCAAGGAGTTTTGGAAATTGACCGGCAGAGCGAGGTTTTGGTGTTTGTTGATTCTGACGCCAGACCAGATGAAAACTGGCTGCGTTTCCTCGTCGCGCCGCTCGAGGATGAAAAAATCGGTGCGGCGACGGGTTATCGCTGGTTTATTTCCACGCGCGGCAGTTTTGCCTCGGAATTGCGTGCCGTCTGGAACGCTTCGATTGCGTCGGCACTGGGCGCAAAAACTGAAAAAAACTTTTGCTGGGGCGGCGCGACCGCGATTCGCCGGGAGACTTTTGAGCAGTTCGACATGAGGGAAAAATGGAACGGGACGGCCTCCGACGATTTTGCTCTGACAAACGTTCTGCAAAACGCCAAACTTCCAATCTATTTTGTCCCGAACTGCTTGACCGCTTCGGTCGAAGACTGCACCTTGCGAGAATTGCTCGAATTTTCAACCAGACAGATGAAAATCACCCGCGTTTACGCTCGGCGTTTATGGAAAGCTTCGCTGATTGGCAGCTTTTTATTCACCGCAATTTTCTGGACGGGCGTTTTTCTGACAATTTTTCGGGCGTTTTCGGGTTTGTCATTTTGGCTGCCGCTCGCCTTTTTAACGATTATTTTCGCGCTCGGCGCTCTCAAAGCCTGGCTTCGTCTGAAAGCCGTCAAACTGGTTCTACCAAATTACCGTCACCAATTGAACCACTCCGCGTTCTGGCAGTTAACTCTTTGGACGATTACGCCCGCGCTTTATTTTTACAATTCTCTGTGCGCTGCTTTTTCCCGTCAAATTCTCTGGCGCGGAATTTTGTACCAACTAAAATCACCTGCGGAAACAATTATCAAACTACAATAAAGTTTGAACCGCCTGCGGCAGCGGGCGGTTCAAAGCATATTTCTAAACGGCCGTTTGCGTCGCGCGTTCAAAGAGAACTTCTTCGAAATGCGTAATTTGTTTGAATTTGCGGAATCGCTCGTTGATTTCGCCGTGCGTTAATCGCGAGACGCGTTCGGTTCCAAACTCTTCGACGTTAAATGAAGCCATCACCGAGCCGAAAATCATCGCGCGGCGCATCGTCGCTTCGTCAATCGTTTTCTGGCTGGCGAGATAACCCATAAAACCACCGGCGAAAGTGTCGCCCGCGCCGGTCGGATCAAAAACCGATTCGAGCGGAAAGGCCGGAATCGCAAAATAGCTGTCTTTAGTGAAAAGTGCTGCACCATATTCGCCGCGTTTGATCACCAAGGCTTTGAGATCGCCGATTTCAATAATCTTTTTCGCCGCTTTGTGAATGTTTGACTCGTCTGCCAACTGGCGCGCTTCGGCATCGTTGATAATCACGCAATCAACGACTTTGACGGTTTCAATAACGGCGTCTTTCATCGAAGAAATCCAATAATTCATCGTGTCCATTGCGACAAATTGGGCGTTTTCGCATTGTTCACGGACTTGTTTCTGCGTGGTCGGAAAGATGTTTGCCAAAAAGACAAATTCTGACCCTCTCGATTCCGCCGAAAGTTTCGGCTCAAAAGTCTCAAAAACATTGAGTTCGGTTACAAGCGTGTGCGCCGTGTTTAAATCAAAATCGTAACGCCCGCTCCAAAAAAACGTTTTGCCGCCCGCCACTCGCTCAACATCGTCTGTGTTAATGTTTTTTGAATGCAGCAAATCAAATTCTGCCGCGCCGAAATCGTCTCCGACGACTCCGACCATTCGCACGTCCGCGAAATTACTCGCCGACAAAGAAAAATGCGTGGCGGCTCCGCCGAGCATCCGTTCGCGTTTTCCAAACGGCGTCTCCACCGCGTCAAACGCCATTGAACCAACAACTGTTAAAGACATTTTCTTTAATAAACTCCTGCTCTAATAAAATTTTATAATTTTAAGGTTTTTTTCTCGTCAATCTGAATCAGATTTACTTCGAAGCCGGCTGAGGATCAATTTCCTTCAATGTCTCTTTCGCTCTTTTGGCATATTCGCTGTCGGGAAATTTTTCGACGAGCAAATTCAAGTTAGCGACGGCATCTTCTTTAAGTCTTTCGGGCGCGAATCTTTCTTTGTCGGCGGGAGAAAGTTTTGTCAAATCAATTTTCTGCTTGCCTTTGCCTTGAGACAAATACAGATTACTGGTTCCGAATAAATATAAAACCTCGTCCATCCGGGAAAATTCCGGATACGCGGCAATCACTTCATCAAGCCGCAAAACAACGGCTTTGTACGCTTTCTTGGTCGTATAATACTGTCGTGCGACTTCCAGATTCTTCATCGCGTCCTGTTCTAAAACCGGATCGCGCTGGATTTTCGGCTCGACTGTTCGCCCTTGGGCAGAAACAGAAAAATTAAAAGCCAAAATGCTCAAAACTGCGAAGGTAAAAATTAAAAATGTTTTCTTCATAGCCCATATGATGCCGCTAATCTGTGGATAGTTTTGCTGACTGTGGACTGCTAATCTGTTGACTGTCCGGGCGAGTATTTACCAATAATTGCTTCGAGTTTTTTCGCCGTCGCCTGGTTCCAAAATTCGGGCTGCGTGAAGATCGCGTTTTTGGTTGTGCCTGCGTATTGGTTCGGAGTTTCTTTGGCGGCAACACGTTTTACCGCATCTTTTAGGATAAGCTGCGCGTTGCGGACGTTTTTGTGCAGATATTCGACGACCATTTCAACCGAAACCGAATCATGTCCTTCGTGCCAGCAATCGTAATCGGTGACGAGCGCGAGCGTCGCATAAGCAATCTCGGCTTCGCGAGCGAGTTTTGCTTCCTGCAAATTGGTCATTCCGATAATGTCCATGCCCCACTGCCGGTAAACGTTTGATTCCGCCTTGGTCGAAAATGCCGGGCCTTCCATGCAGAGATAAGTTCCGCCTCGATGAACATTGACATCAACCGTTTTGCACGCCTCTTCTAAAATATCGCCAAGCTCGTTGCAAACCGGATGCGAAAACGTAATGTGAGCGACAATTCCCTGCCCGAAAAACGTTGATTCTGCGGCGCGGGCGCGCGTCCGGTCAAAAAACTGGTCGGGAATTACCATATCGGTCGGCGCGTATTTCTCCTGCAACGATCCGACGGCGGAAACCGATAGGATATATTCGATTCCGAGCAGCTTCATCGCATAAATGTTGGCTCTAAACGGCAGTTCGGTTGGCAGAAGTTTATGTCCGCGAGCGTGGCGCGGCAAAAAAGCGACCGTCACATTTTCGAGTTCGCCAATAATAAAGGCATCGGACGGCGCGCCAAACGGCGTCTCGACTTCAAGTTCTCTGACATTCCTAAGTTCCGGCATCTGGTACAAACCGCTGCCGCCGATAATTCCGATTTTTACTTGTTCCATGATTTATAACTGAACAGACTTTATGTTTTCAAAAAATCCTTGCTTTTCAGCTTCTGTAATTGCTGCCTTCATATTTTCAACTGTTATTTCAGATAAAATAATTAACGCATCTTCGATAAAAAACGGCTTCCCATTTTTTACATTATCGTCCAATTCTTGACCCAATCTTGCCTTATCGTAAAAACAAATTTGATAGCGGTTGCCGTTAGAAAGCTCAACTTGATTATGACAAAACCAGCCCTTGCTCCTGATTAACCACTCATCATCTTCTTGCCAATCGAGTAATATAAGCTTTGGAAATCCCTCGCTGTCCATAAAATCAAGCAAAAACCAATCTGCCTTTTGGTTCGGGAATCGTTCTGCCAACGTCTCTGGCAGTTTCAATCCATTCTTGGATAACAATTTCAGCATTTGCTAATGCTTCCTGATAAGTTTCGCCGTCAGCCGCACAACCGGCAAGTTCGGGAACTTCAGCAATAAATGCTTTATCTCCTTCACTCCAATAAATAACAATCTCGTATTTATTCATCATCGTCTCCCAATTTGTATTTCAAAATCATTTCGCGCGCTTGTTTTACTTGATACGATTTTGCTTTCGATCCCTTTGACTGCAAATTCAGAATTTCGTCAACACCGTTTTTCGTAAAAATATGGTGGCTGCCCTTGATACGCTCGTCAAAACCATAACTCTGCAAAAGTCCGCATAAATCAACGAAATCAATATTCGCATCAGCATTTCCAGCCAAAAGTTTATCTCTAATTTTTCTAATTTTAGACATTTCTAAGTCGAGTTATGCACAACTTCCGACTTTTTACCAAACAGCTAACTTTATTTAAGTTGAGCGATTCGATAAACTCTCTGAAATCTTTGTTCAGTATCGCCATATTTCCAAGCGTTGTATTCCCGACGAATTTCTTCTAAAGCGGCGAGTCTCTCCGTGTAACTTTTTGACTGCCAGTAGGAAAAATCAGAGTTCTGTTCCTTTAAATTCACCTTGGAAACTACTTTTTCGATGGTTCTAGCCTTCATAAATTATTGCCTTTATCTTGCCTTTTTCTTCGATCAAACGGCAAAGCGGATGATCAAGATCGTGATAAAAATAGCAGAGCCAGTTTTCTTTAACTGCCTGCGGCAAAAGAAATTTTTTGTTTGCCAAGGTGTCGAGCGGAAAAAGATCGTAGCCCATAATCCAGGCGGGTGGAAGATGTGCCCGCGTCGGAATCAAATCGGCGAAATTGTAAAATGTCTCTGCGCCGCTCGTAATCCGCACGCACTGCATAAATTCATTGTGTCCGCGCATCGTTTCCATCCGAAAATTCGGCACAACCTCATAAAGATCGCCTTTTAATTCAAGCTGACCCGTTTCCATCAACGGCTGCCAGTTTTCGGGGAAATAGCTGGCGCGGTCGCGCTCCGTCGGATTTTCGGCGTGAATAAACTCGAACTGAGAAACAAAATAGCGGGCGTTCGGGAACGCCGGAATGAGATTGCCCGCTTGATCCAATTTGGTGTTGCCGCCGCAATGATCAAAATGCAGATGCGTATTGACGACGATTGAAATATCTTCGGGTTGGCAGCCTGTGCGCTCAAACAAGGTTTCAGCAAACGGTTTCCGGCGATTGACCGCGTATATTTTTGCTTGCTTTTCAGTCCATTTCTCGCCCATTCCGGTTTCAATCAAAATCCGTTCGCCGGCGGTTTCGACAAACAAACAGTTAGTGCCAAACCGGACGCGGTTTAGTTCGTCGGGCGGCGCGACTCTTTCCCACAGAACGCGCGGGACGATGCCGAACATCGCCCCGCCGTCCAGCCGAAATTCAGTATCCGGCACAATTTCAATTCTAAAATCGCCTAACTGCATTGGCTTCTCTACGGTTTTTTACTTGTTGCTTTTGGCGCGACGGTCGGCGCCGCTATTACGGGTTTGCCGTTTGGCGCTGCCGCAATCGGCTTGCCGCCTTTTGGCGCGGTAGGCGCGATCATTCCGGGCGGCATATTTTGCGGCGGCAGCGGCGCGCTGCCGTCCGCCCCTTCCGGAACGTCAACCGTGAAATCTTCGGGCAATTCGATTTTGTTGCGGGCGACCAGTTCTTCAATCACTTTCTTTTGTTTTTCTTCACCCACGGCGGCGCGGGCAATTTCATCGCCGCTCAACATTTGCGGTCGTCCCATCGGACTGCTGTTCGGAGCGGGAAATTTGCTTTGCAGCAAAATATGACGCGCCGAGAAAATCACTCCGTCTTTGCCGTCAGGGCTTTTGCCGACTTTTTTGTCTTCGAGCTTGATAATGTGATAACCGAATTGTGACTCGACAATATTCGGCACGACCTGTCCTTTTTCGACTGCGAGCGCCGCAGCTTCGAATTCCGGGACAAACGAGCCCTGCGGAATGTCTTCGTATAAACCACCTTTGAGCTGTCCGGTTTGCGGGTCTTTATTGCCCGGGTCTTCGGTAAATTCATTGGCCAGCGCGGCAAAATCTTCGCCCGCCTTGGCTCGAAGCAAAATGCTTTCGGCCTTCTCGCGCTGTTTTTTGGCGTCGTATTCCGGATGCTGAACAAGATAGGC
The DNA here is from genome assembly GCA_038212235.1 of Pyrinomonadales bacterium. Classification (GTDB taxonomy): domain Bacteria; phylum Acidobacteriota; class Blastocatellia; order Pyrinomonadales; family Pyrinomonadaceae; genus JBBQUS01. The sequence continues at coordinate 27,121 of JBBQUS010000032.1, read as the reverse complement.
GGCGATTTCTTCTTTAGTCGGCTCGACTTCTTTGGCAAGTTTTTTGGCTGAGTATTCGCGCGCCAGCGAAATCGTTTGCTGCAAAGCTATTTGCAGCTGCAACTCGCGCTCGCTCATAAACTTCCCGTTATCTTTGGCTTTTTCGTAAGTGACCATCAAACCGGCAAACGCTTTTCGGGTGTCATCAAGTCTTTTTCCTTCAAGTTTCGGCGCGGTTTGACCGGCAGCTTTGACGGCGTTGGTTTGAACGTCAAGCGCTTTGTTAAATTCGGCCTCATGCGCCGGATTTTTCCAGAAGGCATCAATTTCCTCAGGCGTCACGTTGCCGAATGGCGGGGCGGGTTTACCCTGATTTTGTTCGGTGTCGTAAAGGTTGGCAACCAGGATTTTTTCCTGCAAATCCATTTGCGCTTTGGTCGCCGGATCATCCGCAAATCCGGCGCGGCGGGCGGCCGCGCCTTCCGCCAGCAAACCGCGCAGCTGCTCCAAAATCTCTTTGCGCGCGGCTGGATTATCGTTGAGCGCGGCCAGTTGCTGCGGGCTGCCTTTGGCCTGACTTTGGATTAAAAGGTTAATGTCCTTTCCATCCAATTTCGTTAAAATCTGTTTTTCCAGCTCTTCGGCTTTGGCGCGGTTATACTGAACGCTCCAGACGAGCAAGCCGATCATTAAAACGGCGAAAACGCCGATTGCGAGCAACGCTCTGGTAGATGATTTCAAGACTTTTATTTCTCCTCAATAAATCTGTTTTTAAGTTAAATACCGTTATTTTTTCTCGTTTGACGGCGGAGCGGCTGCTGGCGGAGGACCGGGCTGCGGCTGCCCGCCTCCCAATCCTGACGGCGGAACGGGCAGCGTCGGAGCTTCGATTTTAACTTCTTCGGGTTTTGGCAATGTGATTGGATTGCGCGCTTCGACTTCTTCAATCCATTTGTCGCTTTTCTCTTTTTTGATTTTGTCCCGGGCGCTTTCCCGCATGTTTTTCGGCTGACTAAAAGGATTGCTCGGATCGGGCGGGCCAGCGGTCGAGATCAAAATATGCCGTACCGAAAAAGTTTCTTCGTCCTTGCCGTCTTTATCCTTGGTCGTTTTTTTATCTTCTAATTTGATGATGTGATAACCGAAAGGGGTTTCAACCAAGTTCGCAGTGATTTTTCCTTTTTCAAGCGCAAGAGCGGCGTTTTCAAAGTCAGGCGTAAACTGTCCTTTTTTGATGTCAGTGTAAAGTCCGCCGTTTGGTTTGCCGGTTTTCGGATCTTTATTGCCGGGGTCTTCGGTAAATTCATTGGCAAGTTTGGCAAAATCTTCGCCCGCTTGGGCGCGTTTCAAAACGCCTTCGGCCTTTTCGCGCTGTTTGCTCGTGTCAAATTCCGGATGCTGCGCGATGTAATCGTTAAGTGTCGCATCTTCCACGTCAAACTCTTTATCTTTGCGTTTGCCGTATTCCTGAGCCAGCAAACTTGCCTGCTGCAAACCGATTTGCAAAGCGATCTCCGGCTTTTTGTCGAACCCGGCGGCTCTGGCTTTGCGTTCGGTAATCAAAGTTTTTGCCCACTGTTCGCGAAACTGTTTGAGCTGGTCATCGGTGATATCTCTCGGCGGCGCGCCGGCCGGAGCCGCGTCTGCGATTTGCTTTTTGATAACTTCGACAAACGAGTTAAACTTTGCCTCATTCCCCGCTTCGGCCATAAAAACCGAAACGTCCTCCGGCTTGATGCTGGCAAAAGGCGCGGCCGGCGAATCAGGAGCGGTTTTATTTTGATCTCTCTCAAACTCAATCGCCAGAACCGATGCAGCCGTAAAATCAAGCTGCTGTTTGACGCCGGGTTCATCCGCGATCCCGCTTTTTCTGGCATCCGCCGCCAGCGCCAAAACTTGCTTAACCTGTTTTAGCAGAACTTCGACTTGCTCTTTATTTCCAGCCAATTGCGCCAACGCTTGCGGCGGCGCAAGTTTGGGTAAAATAAGCGAAAGTTGCTCGCCGGTAAGTTGTGTAATCGCGGCGGGCTGTTGCGATGTGACCGTGTTTGGAATCGAAGTGCAGCTTGAAGCGGCGAAACATCCGCATGTTACAAGAGCCAAAAGAGCGAAAATCGTGTGTTTTTTCATTAAGTTAAATTCTAGTGTTTTTCAGTTTGCTGTATCAATTCGAGCAAAACGCCGCCCGCAGATTGCGGATGCACAAAAGCGACGAGACAATTTTCTGCTCCCGTGCGCGGCGTTTCATCAATCAATCTGGCTCCCGATAGTTTTAATTGCCGGAGAGATTCTTCAATGTTTTCGACTTCGACGGCGATGTGATGAATGCCGCCGCCGCGTTTCTCAAGAAATTTGGAAATCGGCGAATCAGGCGATGTCGGCTCAAGCAGTTCAATCCGCGTTTCGCCGATTGGAAGCATTGCGACGCGCACTTTTTGATCTTCGACCGTCTCGGTGTGCGTTTGTTCGAGCCCGAGCGCGTTTTGCCAAAATTTTAACGCTTCATCAATGTCCTTTGTCGCGATTCCGAGATGACTGATTTTCATAATCTAAAGTCGAGTTTCCTCAAGAATACCAATTAAAATTCTCATTAGCGTCTCTAAATCGGCAGGGACGTTATAGATATTCAGATCCTGCGTGATCATTTTTTTCTGCCGTTCAAACCTTCCGAACCGCCAGCTTTCGCCAATCGAAACCGCTCCAAACAGAATATCTTTCTCTTCCCACTCAGAGAAGGCAATCAATTCAACCGCCAGTTGCGTAAAACCTCTGGTTAAATCAGCTTGTTTGGCTTCGACAACGAGAAAATTATTGTTAGCCCGCAGCAAATAGTCGAGCGTCCCTCTCAGCTGCTGGCTGACTTCAATCGGATATTCAACTTTGATTTTACCATTAGTAAAATGCGCGACTTCAGAGAGCACCGGAGCAATCAAAAACTCACGACGGGCAATTTCGTTGGTCAGATTGACCATCGCCAAATTTTCCTGCAATCGCAAGTTTAAATCACCCAATCTTTCGATTTCTTTTGTAGTTTGCGGCAGTTCGAGCTTTTCAACTTCAAACAAAAAATCAAAGTACGCCAGAACTTCTTCCGCATCGGCGTTCAGCTTGAAGTAATCGGAAAATGTATATGAAAGATTCGCATCAATAATTTTTCGTTTCATTGGATTTTTCCCGAAATTAGCCTGCACCCAAGATTTCCTCAACTGCCGAATAAGGATCGCGCCGCTTTTCCGCAATTTCCAATGCTAAATTTTCCAGTTTCTCGCTTGTCCCATTCGTATTTAGGGCGCGAGCCAGTAAAGTTTCGCGCAGCAGTTCAAGCAGCCGCCACCGAGCGATTTCTCGTTTTCGAGTCAAACTGGATTCACTCTGTTTTTGAAAATCGGTGTAAGATGCGATTGCCGTCGCTAAATCCTCTAAACCTTTGTTTTCAGTCGCAACGGTTTTGACAATCGGGGGATTCCAGAAATCCTGCCGGTGTGCAAGCGAGAGCAGAGATTCAAGCTCTTTGACGGTGCGCAGGACGCCTTCGCGGTCAGCTTTGTTGATCACGAACACATCGCCGATTTCCATGATTCCCGCTTTGATCGCCTGAATGTCGTCGCCCATTCCCGGCACTAAAACTACGACTGAAACATCAGCCGTTTTAACGATTTCCACTTCGTCCTGTCCGACGCCGACCGTTTCGACAATAATTTTGTCATATCCGGCCGCATCCAAAATTGCCACCGCGTCAACCGTCGCGCGCGCCAGACCGCCGAGGTTGCCGCGCGTCGCCATCGAACGAATAAAAACGTTTTTATCCAAGCCCAAAGTCTGCATCCTAATCCGGTCGCCCAAAATCGCGCCGCCGGAAAATGGGCTCGACGGATCAATGCAAATGATTCCAACCTTTAGATTTTGGCTGCGATAAAGCAGCGCCAGTTTATCAACGAGCGAAGATTTGCCGGCTCCGGGCGAGCCGGTGATGCCGATAACCGCAGCATTACCGGAGCGCGGAAACACTTCTTTCATCAAAGTGGCGGCATCGGCAGCGCCGTCTTCGACCTTTGAAATAGCCCGCGCCACGGCGCGCAAATCGCCATTCCAAATCTTCTCCAGCAAATTCGTATCTATCATTTACTTTTGTTTGTTTTCGTCACAGAAGTGCAAAACTAGATTTTCTCATTTTTTGCCATAAACGCAACGAGTGACGCGTTTTTTTGTCGGCGCGTCACTCGTTTGATCTGTATTTAATTTTAAAATGCTACATTTGGCCTTCATCCGCCGAAGGTCCGTAAAGCTCGGGAACAGGAATTTCATTTAACCGCAGGTAAACCGCAAGCTGCCCGCGATGATGAACGATATGATTGAAAACCGCTCCGCGCAGCACCTGGATTCGCGGCAAATCCATGTAAACAGTCTCGCCGTTTCGCATAACCCAATTTTGCATCATCGCTTCATCCGAAGTGTTTTTGAGCGATTCGGTTGATTCGGCAACTTTTTGATCAAAGAATTCGACCAGCTCGGCGGTAGTTTTTGGTTCAAACGGCTTGTAATCCATTGCGGCAAAATCAATGCCCGGCTTTTCAACTGTGTCTTTAATCCAGCCCGTCATTTCTGCGACGTGCGTGGCCAGTCGCAGCATAGTCATTGATTTTTCGTGCGGTTTCCAACTGAAAGCTGATTCTGGAATCCGCTCTAAAACTTTTCTGGTGGTTTTTGCTTCCTGCTGCAATTCGGCGATAAAGGGTGCGCTAAAACTCATAAAATTTGCTCCTTTGTAGATGTGATTTTTTGGGGCGCAACCAATCTACCAGAGTTGTTTCATAGATGCAACCGCGCAACACAGATGCAATATAAAATTTTAAAAAAAGACGCAGGTTTTAATCTACACTCTTTATTTTCTATGATTTGAGCAGCTGTTTAGCGATTACGATGCGTTGAATTTCGGATGTACCTTCGCCGATAGTGCACAGCTTGGAATCGCGCCAGTATTTTTCAGCCGGGTAATCTTTGGTGTAGCCGTAACCGCCGTGAATCTGGATTGATTCTTCTGAAACCCGAACCGCAACTTCCGAAGCGTAAAGTTTCGCCATCGCGGATTCTTTGGTAACTTTTTTGCCCGCGTCTTTGAGCGCGGCGGCACGCATTGTTAACAATCGCGCGGCTTCGATTTGCGTTGCCATGTCTGCCAACTTGAATTGAATCGCTTGAAATTCGGCAATCGGCTGGCCGAACTGATGCCGCTCTTTGGCATAGCGCACGGCGGCTTCGTAAGCGCCCTGCGCGATGCCGAGCGCGACTGAGGCAATCGAAATTCGCCCGCCGTCCAGAATCTGCATCGCCTGCAAAAAACCTTCGCCTTCGTTGCCAAGCCGCTGTTCATCCGCAACGTAGCAATCTTCGAAAACGACCGAAGCGGTTTCCGACGCGCGCATTCCGAGTTTGTTTTCTTTTTTAGCCGGGGAAAATCCTTTCATTCCCTTTTCAAAAACGAATGCGGTAATCCCCTTATTTCCCTTTGATTTGTCGGTTGCAGCAACGGCCACGCAGGTGTCGCCGGAAATCGCATGAGTAATAAAATTCTTGGAACCGTTGACAATCCAGCCGCCGTTATTGCGAACCGCCGTGGTGCGCGTTCCGGAAGCGTCGGAGCCGGCATTAGCTTCGGTTAAGCCCCACGCGCCCAAGTGTTTGCCGGTCGCGAGCGGCACGAGATACTTTTGCTTTTGCTCTTCGCTGCCAAATTGATAGATATGATTGCTGCAAAGCGAATTGTGCGCCGCCACGCTCAAAGCAATCGAGCCGTCAATGCGTCCGATTTCTTCAATAATCGTCGCGTATTCAATGTAGCCGAGCCCCGCGCCGCCATAATTCTCGGGGAAAATAATTCCAAGCAATCCGAGTTCCGCCATTTTCGGAAATAGTTCGAGCGGCAAATGCTGCGCCTCGTCCCACTCCATCACATGGGAACGAATCTCGCTTTCGGCAAATTCACGAACGCTGTATTTTATTTGATTCTGATCTTCGGATAATTCAAAATTCATTGGGTTTTTTACGAGTTTAAAATTCAGACTTATAACTAAAACTTAGTTTGTCATAACCGAAAGCGCGAATCAAGATTGACTAGAATTGTTTTAAGAGAATCATGACAAGTTAGACATGAGCATTATTAAAATGCTTTTATCAAAGGCAAATGCGAATTGTTAAATTATTACTCAAATATTTGCTGGCTTTGGCCTTCGTCTTGGCGGGCGCAAATCATTTCGTCAACACGGCGTTTTATCTTTCAATCATGCCGCCGCTTCTTCCGGCGCATTTGTTTTTGGTTTGTTTGAGCGGAATTTGCGAGATTGCGTTGGGCGCAACGATCTTGATTCCGCAATATTCGCGGCTGGCGGCGTGGGGTTTGATTGCTCTTTTAGTTGCGGTTTTTCCCGCCAATATTTATATGGCGATGAACACAGAATTATTTCCGCAGTTTAGCCCGGCGGCCATCTGGCTCCGCCTGCCTGTGCAGTTTGTCCTGATTGCGTGGGCTTTCTGGTACACGCGTCCGCAATTAAAACGATGATTATTTAGCGAGTTGTTTTTTTTACGCCAGGCTGCTGCGGCCGCCTGATTTGAGCTGTGGGCCGCACTCTTGATTGAGTCCCTTCACCAAGCGGCGCTTTTGCTCTGAAAGGAGTTCGCTCTCTTGATTGAGCTCTTTCCGGCGGTTTGGCCGGCGCGCGTTCGACTCTTTCGCGCGGTTTTAAAACGGCCCTCGGTTTGACGGCGGGTTTGAGGATGGGACGTTTAAACTGTCTGATTTCGTGCGGCGCGAGCAGACGATACGCGCCGAGCGGCATTTTCTCGATTTTGATATGAGCGATGGCGATTCGGCGCAGACGTGAAACCGAATGATGAATCGCGTCGAACATTTTACGGATTTGCTGATTGTGTCCTTGAATCAAAGTGACTTCGTACCAGGCATTGTTTTCGGTTCGATCAATCAAGCGAATTTCGCACGGCGCGGTGCGAAAGCCGTCTTCGAGCGTGATGCCGCGTTTTAGAGTTTCGATTTGTTTATCGTTTGGCAAACCCTTGACGCGGACTTCGTAGGTTTTTGGAATTTTGTTTTTGGCGGAAGTCACAAAATTTGTAAACTCGCCGTCGTTGGTCAGAATAATCAAGCCTTCGGTCGAATAATCGAGCCGCCCGACCGGATACAGTTTGCCGAGCGATTCCGGCACTAAATCCGTGACGAGCCGCCGATTTTCCGGATCGGAGACGCTCGACAAAAAACCTTTCGGTTTGTTGAGCAAAACGTAAACATTTTCGCGATTTTCGAGTTTTGTATTAATCAGCTTGCCGCGCACTTTGATGTGATCTTTGGCGGGATCGGCTTTCGCGCCGAGCGCGACAACTTCGCCGTTAACCGTGACCTCTCCGGCGGCAATCATTTCCTCGGCGTGCCGCCGCGAAGCGATTCCGGCTTGTGAAATAAGTTTTTGTAAACGTTCCTGCATAAAAAAATTCGAGTTGATGTTAAAAGCCCGGATTTATCATTCGTCTCTTCGGACGCATGACAAAGCGCGCTTTTTAATTTCTGTCCTAAATTTCTATGATAAAACGAATCGGTCGTTTTTGACTAAGCTGTCCAATTTATCTTGTTTGAAATTCTCTCGAACCAATCACCAGAGTCATTATTTCGCCGACGTAATCGGGAAATTTTTGAATATTTGCCGCCAAATTTTCGGGTTTCGGTTTGACGGAAGAATCGGCCGCGGCTGCTGCGTCTTTTGGCGGCACGGGCTGTTTATTTTCCGTTGCTTTTCCGGCGGCGGCCTGCACTGATTTATCAAGCACCGCCTGTGTTTGCGGAGTAATATTGTTGACAAATGCCAGTTGAATCAATTCTCTGGTTACCGCCTGCGCATCGTTTAAATCAGCTTTGGCTAAAACTTTGTTGATATCAACCCGGGTGCCTTTGATTTTGTTGGTGACGAGAGCGTTGGCGAAATTAAATCGCGCCAGCAAATCATTGGTCGAGAGCCATTCGGTGCTGACTTCGGGAAAGCCGTCCGGCGTAATTTTGCCAAACGTCGGTTCTCCCATCCGGCCAATCCAATCGAGCACGGGGCGGTCGGCGTCTGTTTCCGCCTGGAGCAGCCGCAGCGCGGCAGCCGCATATTCAAAAGGCGATCTGACTTTGGCGCGGTATGCAGTGGGGGCAAAAAATTCGGGTGAGGTTAAAATCGAGCGCAGAGTTTCACGAATCGAGCCGTCGGTTTGCAGAAAGACTTTTGCCGCCTGATTGATGAGCGCGAGCGGCGGATTGTCACCGACAAAGCGCCGCGCCAGTTTGGTCGCGATAAAACGCGCGGTCGCCGGTTGCTTGGATAAAATATCGAGCACTCGTTCGCCGTCCGAAATGCCGCCGCCAGCCGGAATTTTCTGTCCCAAAACGACTTTTTCGCCCCCGTCATGCATTCCCGGATTAAACATAAAAAGCCCGCTTTCGTTTGGCCGATAGATTGTCCAGCCGGTAAAACAGCGGGCGATTTCCTGAACGTCCTTTTGCGTGTAGCCGCCGTCAACTCCCAAAGTGTGCAGTTCCATCAACTCGCGGGCGTAATTTTCGTTGATGCCGCCGGTTTCTCGGGCGGGTTTGCCGTTCGCCGCCGGATATTTATGGAGCACGCTTGACTGCCAGTTGTCTAAATAAAACAGCATCGCCGGGCTTTTTGCCGTCGCTCCGAGCAAATCGCGAAAACGCCCGAGAGCAAACGGGCGAATCGCTTCGCGGTCAAATCCGGTCAACAGCCAGCGGTCGGCATCTTTTTGCGCGTAGATGCTAAAATGATTTTCCCAAAAATCAATAATTACTTCGTTTAACTGCCGTTCGCTATAAGTCGCGCGGAGAAGTTTGGCGCGCTGCAATTCCGTCACGACTTGCTGCGGATTGGGCGGTGCGGGCGTCGGTTTGGGCGTCGGTGTCGGTTGAGTGTTTGCCGCAGATTTTACCGGCTGAACCGGATTTTGCGGAACGTCGAGCGCTGAAATTTTTGGCGCGGCATCAGGTTTCATTTCCGTCGGCTTGGCTGAGATAGTGTTTGACGGCATTTCGCTCTGCTTCGGCATCGTCGTCGGCTTAGCCGCGTCCGGACTCGGTAATGGGGCAGGAGACGGTGACGGCGCCGGTTTCGGCGGATTGTATTTGCTGATCAAAGCCGGAGTTGCCAGCGAGAGCGTGGAAAGTTTTGCGAGTCGCGCGTCGAGCGCCCGGTCATCAATATTTTCGGGATTAAGCTGCTGTTCGATATAAGCCTCAACGCCGATTTCTTTGACTTTCTCAAAATCCTCCGGACGCGCTCCAAAACTCAATCTGGAGAGAACATGTTCGACGCGCTGGTCGGGTTTCATTCTGGCAATTTTGACAGTTTTTTTGTCAACATTCGTCGGAAAGTCGGCCTTCGCCGCGAGCGGTTCAAGAAACAATAATCCAACTAAAAAGAGAGCTAGGAAAGCCCGATTTAGTTTACCGTCCGAAAAAACCGAAGAAATGCCGTTTTTCATATTTTTAACCTCGCCATCAAATACAACCTGCAATTTAAAGAGCAAAGTAATTTCGCCGATTGCTTTTTCTCTTTCAGACAAAATTGCTGAAAAATTTTACTCTTTTAGCAGCCGGAGGTATTTTCTTAAGATGTCCTTGGAACAGCAAAAGTTTAAAGCGTTTTGATTTAACTGCTGCTCGTCAAATCCTCAAAATCCTCGACGCTCGGCAGTTCGGCTAAATCTTTTAAACCGAATTGCAGCAGAAATTCCCTTGAAGTGCCATAGAGTATCGGGCGGCCCACCGTTTCCTTGCGCCCTTTGGCGGCAATCAGGCGTTTATCAAGCAGAGTTTTGATGGCCGAACCGGATTGCACACCGCGAATTTCCATGATTTCCGGGACGGTGACGGGTTGCTTGTAGGCGATCACGGCTAGCGTTTCGAGCGCGGCGAGCGATAGTTTCGCGTTCGGTCGCGTTTTTAGAAACTTGCGAATTTCTTCATGAAATTCCGGACGGGTCGAAATTTGCCATCCGCCCGCAACTTCCCTGAGTTGTAAACCACTGTTTCGCTCGTTGATTTCGGCGGATAAATTTTCAATTACCGACTGAATTAAATTCCGATCTTCATCCGTTAATTCCGCAATCGTCTTAGTCGAAAGCGGCTCGTCGGCAACAAAAATCAGGGCTTCGATGAGCGCGCCGAGTTCCGTTAAGCTTCTGGTTAATGTTCCATTTTCAGCAATTTCAAGCGCCGCCATTTCACTCATTGCTCTTTTCACCGTCGCCGTTTGTCTGGATGATGTTTTCGTTTAAGCCGGACAAACTTTTTATCGCCGCCACCAGTTCACTCGGTTCAACCGGTTTTGGGACAAACATTTGAAAGCCCTGTGAAAGAGCGCGAATCCGATCTTCGACGCGGGTGTAGGCGGTCAGAGCAATCGCGGGCACTTGACCGCCCGCGTCCGCGTCAAATTCGCGCAGCTTTTTAATCAGAGCGTAGCCATCCATTTGCGGCATTCCAATATCGGAAACCAAAATTTGCGGCCGCACAGTGGGAATCACCTCTAAAGCCTCTGTGGCCGAACCGCATGGTGTAACTTCTGCGCCGTAAACCGTGAGGAGCGAACAGAGCAATTCGCGCGCGTCCGGTTCGTCATCAACCACAACGATTTTCAAGCCGTGCAAATCAATTGACATATCCGGCACGGTGTTAAAACCAACCGCCGGAATTATTTTTTCGTCAACGTCGCCCGACGGCGATTTTTTAATTTCAGTGAGGGCGCGCAAAGGCATTCGGACGGTAAAAACGGCTCCCTTATTTTCGCCTTCGGAATCGGCTCTGACAGTGCCTCCGTGCAGTTCGACAATGTTGCGAACGATTGCCAAACCAAGTCCCAGTCCGCCGTATTTGCGAGTTGTCGCACCGTCCTGCTGCCGAAACCGGTCAAAAACATACGGAAGAAATTCCTGTTCGATGCCTTTGCCCGAATCCTGCACGGCAATTTCAATGTAAGAGCCGATTTTTTCCAGACGCACTTCAACGCGTCCGCCTTTGGACGAAAACTTAACCGCGTTGGAAAGCAGATTCCAGACTACTTGCTGCAAACGATCTACATCTCCCGAAACCAATCCGGCTTTTGAATCAAGGATTTTATTAATGGCGATGTCTTTGGCTTCTGCGGCGGGGCGAATCGTATCAACGGCGGCTTCGACCACTTCTGCCAGGTTAACTGGAAAAACATTGAGCCGAAATTTACCGCTGGTAATCCGCGTAATATCGAGCAAATCCTCGATCAACTGGGCTTGTGACTGGGCGTTGCGCTCAATCACTTCGATGGCTTTCCCGGTTTGTTCAAAGCTTACCAATCCGCCGTGCAGCATTTGCGTCCAGCCCAAAATCGCATTGAGAGGCGTTCGCAGTTCATGCGACACCGTTCCGATAAATTCGTCTTTCAGCCGATTGGCAATTTCAGCTTGAGCGTGCGCCTGACGAGCCTGTTCGAGCAGTTTTTCCCTTTCCGTTTCGACCTGTCGGCGATCATCAATATCGAGACAGGAGCCGATAAACCCTAAAAACTCGCCGTTTGGAGCAAAGCGCGGCACGCCGTGATCTAAAATCCAGCGGTATTCTCCGCTGTGCTGCAAACGATACTCCATGTTGTAAGGTTTTCGCTCATCGAAAGCCGAGAAATAGACTTTGGTACAATGCTCGAAATCATCCGGGTGAATGGCGTTTTCTCTGGTATTGGCAATTTCCTCCTCCATCGTTCGCCCGGTAAACTCGAGCCAGGCGCTGTTAAACCAGACGCATTTTTTGGTTGTGTCGGCAACCCAGATCATGACAGGCGCGGCATCGGCGACGTTGCGAAAACGCGCTTCCGACTCCCGGTAATACTCTTCGGCAACGCGTGATTCTTCGGCTTCTTTGAGCGCTTCGGCAGCTTTAGCCTCAGCCAGAGAGCGAGCGTAATGTAATTGCTCAACGAGCCACGAGACGACGACTCCGACGACGATAAAGGTCGTCACATTGAAAAAGTCTCGCTGCTTTTCCATCTTCAGCGAATAATAAGGCTGAATAAAAAAGACGATGCCGCTCAAAGTACAGAGCAAGGTCGCAAAAACGCCGGTAAAGAAATTACCGACCAGCGCTCCTAAAATGACGGGCAGAATAAACAGGAAAAACGGTCCGTCGTCGGCCAAAAGCGGGTGCATCAGCCAACGGATCACCGTAAATAAAACGATGAAAGCGACAATTACAAAATAACGCCAAAAAATATTTTTCAGGGGAAATTTGATCACTTGCATCATCTTAAACCCAAAGGGCAGCGAGTATCAAAGTTAAAAATACTTTTGCTGCCGCGAGCGCGGGTTGCCCGTTTCGCAAATTCGGTTCAAAATTGCACGAGTTAAAATCAAGGCAGTAAAGATGAAATCTTGGAAATGGTTAATTTTCGCGGCGGCATTCGCAGTGCTGCTGGCGGCAGCGTGGATTATCTGGCAGCGCCCGCAGCCGGTTAATATGGCGGCCGACGTTCCGGCGGAAACTCTGCTCTATCTGGAAGCCGACGATTTGCCGCAAATTTTAACCGCCTTGACCGAAACAGGCGCGTGGCGCGACATTGCCCCGCGGTACGGTTTGGACAAAGATTACGGGAAATTTAGCTGGTTTAGTCAAGCGATGGCCAGTGCCAATCTGGGTTCGACCGCATCAATCGTCGTTGGCAGAGCGCAAATTGCGGTGGCGTTGATGGGCATCGGGACGGCTGACGCAGGCGAGAGTTTAAAAATCCGACCGCAATTCGCCGTCGTGATTGAAACCAAATCGAGCCGCGCCGGTGGTTTTGTCGAAAATGAAATCGGCGCTTTCGCGCGTCGTCAATTCGGCGCGGTTCGGGTTGAGAAGAAAGAAACAGGTAACGCCGCCTGGACGATTTTCCGCTCCGTCGCGGACGAACGCAATCTGTTTGCTGCTGTTATCGGAACAACGGTGATTCTCGGCAATGATGAAACGGCGGTTCAAGCCTGTCTCGATGTGAAAAACGGCCAGCGTAAATCGCTCGCCGACGACCAGAATCTGGCGCGGATGAGTGTCAACACCGACCGAGAAACAGCTTTTGCGTTTGGATTTGTGACGCCCGAAGGCATCAAACAGCTTTCAAATGTCGGCGCGGTGATGGCAGCCGGCCAAATATCCGAAGACCCGCGCGCGATGAGCCTGCTGGCGCAGTCTTTGCCGCCGTTTGTGCAAAAGTCAGTGACGGCAATCGGCTGGACGGCGCGCAGAGGTTTGGACAGCAACATCGAAGATCGTTATTTCGTCCAAATGCCGCCGGATTTGGTCGCCCGTCTGCGCGAACCATTGGCGGAGCAGGAAAGAGATAATTCGACGATTGCCCAATTACTTCCGGCAAATCTACATTCTTTAACGATTTACAATCTAAAAAATCCGCAGTTCGCCTGGCGCGGAGTTATTTTTGCGATGACGACCAAACTCGACGCTTTTAGCGCGGCGGCTTTTTCGCAAGCCGCGGGCGGATTGCTGGCTCCTTACGGAATTGAACACGCCGATGATTTTTTGAGCCAGACCGGCGGCGCATTGGCGACGGTTCAGCTTTCAACCGACGAAGATGCGACAATCGCGGTTGCGGGTGTCAAAGATGCCGCCGCGCTCAATAAAAGTCTGCGGGCCGAGAGTGACAAGAAAAGCGACCTGGTTAATAACTTTTTGCTGATTGGCAGTGAGGAAAGTTTGCAAATTTGCCGCGCCGCGCGCGAGCAAAATCAAACATTTCAGACTCAACCGATTTGGACTAGATTTAACGATACCAAACCGACTCAGAGCGGAACTTTTGTGCGAACCTTGACTCGCGACGAAGAAACGCCGGTTCGATTTGTCAGGCTTTTCGCTAAAAACAAAAACGCGGCGGAAACGGCCGTTCAACCGAGCGAACCCGCGCCGGACTGGTTCTGGACAATCAGCGAAACCGGTCTGGTTCGCGACGGGGCGGAAAGACGGACGCTTTCGCCGTTCGGATTGATCGGAACGCTGGCCACGAGTTTTGCGGAAAAATAATTTGAACAAACAAGCTGAAAAATTGCTGGCGCCGTTTGGCTGGCTGTTTGGCGGAATCGCCGGAGGGCGACGCAGACTCTACCGTCACGGTTTTTTCAAATCGGTTGATTTGGGCGCTCTGGTTATCAGCGTCGGAAATTTAACGGTTGGCGGGACGGGCAAAACGCCGCTCGTCCGATTTGTGGCTGAAGTTTTAGCCGAACGCGGACACAAAGTCTGTATTCTGACACGCGGCTACAAACGCGCTAGCCCGACAAAAAGAGTTTTAGTTTCCGATGGACAGCAAATTTTAGCCGATGCCGAGAGCGCAGGTGACGAACCGTTTGAGCTCTCAAACAAATTACTCGGGATGGCAGCCGTCATTGCGGACAAAAATCGCGCGGCAGCCGGAATCTGGGCGTTCAGGACTTGGGGAATTACGGCTTTTGTTCTGGACGATGGCTTTCAGCATCTGAGGCTTAAACGCGATTTGGACATTGTCTGCATAGACTCAACCAACCCTTTTGGCAATGAAAAATTATTACCCGCTGGAATCCTTCGCGAGTCTTTAACAAGTCTGCGCCGCGCCGATTGCGTAGTTTTAACCCGCGCCGATTTGAGCGACAAAGTTCAAAGTTTAAAGCTCAAAGTCCAAAGTCTCAATGCAACTTGTCAGATTTTGCTGTCAAAAACTCGAATCGTCGGGCTGACAAATATCAGAGGGTTTCCCGCCAAATCACCGGATTTATCGAGCGCGGAATACGAAATACGAAATACGAAATCCAAAATCGGGCTGGCGTTTTGCGCGCTCGGCAATCCGCACGGATTTTTCGAGAGCCTGCGGCAATCGGATTTTCTCCTCGCATCCGTCAAAGCGTTTCCGGATCATCACGTTTACCAACAAATTGACCTTGATTTTATTGAGAATCAAGCGCGCTTAAACGGCGCGGAAATATTGCTGACAACGGCCAAAGACGCGGTAAAATTAAAGAATTTAAAATTCAGTTTGCCGTGTTTTGTGGTTGAAATAGAGATAATTTTTGACGACGACTGGCCGCTTCGGGAAATGTTGCAGAAAATAGACCGCAGATGACGCGGATTAGGCTGATTGACGCTGATAAATGTTTTTAGTTGTAGGGGTTGTGGGCTTGTCCCCACCCAATGAGCGTTGAGCTTTGGCAACGCGATAATTGTCTTCGATTGACTAATATGTTCGATTATAAAACATCGCGGATAATAATGCGTTGTTCGCCTTCGGCTCATTGGGTGGGGACAAGCCGCTCGCCCCTACATTTGCCTTTGAATTACCCGAGATTTACTTTAAACCATCTCTTTTTCGATTGCGTTTGCGGCAATGCGCCCGAGCGCCGCGACAAATTGGTTGAAGTTGGCAAAGCGTTTGTCCTGCGTCAATTTTTTAACAAAGCGAAAGTAAATTTGCTGCGCGATGACGGCGATTTTGAAAGTGCCGAAAACATAGTAGAAAAGCAGATTATCGAGATTGCTGCCGGTTTTTTCGGCGTAACGTTCCGCCAGTTCGAGCCGCGTTAAGTTTTCCATCAGGACGCGCGGATTAAACGGCATGGTTCGGAGAAATTCCGGTGAGTTTTTATCCATCCAATAACCGAGCGTCGTTCCCAAATCCATCAGCGGCTGGCCGATTGTCGCCATTTCCCAGTCGAGCACCGCGACAACGCGAGTCAAATCGCTTTCGTCAAGCATCACGTTGTCGAATTTATAATCGTTGTGAACGAGCGCGGGCTTTTGCAAATCTTCTGGAATGTTGGCGTTGAGCCACGCGATTGCCGCTTCCAGTTCGGCATGTTCGTCGGTTTTAGCCTTAAAATATCTCTCCGTCCAGCCTAAAGTTTGGCGTCTCACATAACCTTCCGGTTTGCCCAAATCGCCAAGTCCCGCTTTTTCATAGTCGAGATTATGAAGCGCGGCTAAATTATCAACAAAACTTTCGCCAACGCGGCGCTGGAGTTCAGCAGAATTTGCCAGTTCCTCCGGCACTTGCAATCCTCGCAGGATAATTCCGCGCTTTCGCTCCATCAGATAAAAATCCGTGCCCGTCACCTTTTCATCATCGCAAAACAAGACGGGGCGCGGAGCTGGCGAGTACACTTTGGAAAGCGCGGAGAGGACGCGAAACTCTCTCCGCATATCGTGCGCGGTTTTGACCGTGTTGCCAAACGGCGGGCGGCGCAAAACAAATTCCTGTTCGCCAAATCTGACCGAATAAGTTAAATTCGAGCTTCCGGCGGGAAATTGTTTGATCTCAATCCGGTCGTTGCCGATCTGCAAATTCGCCCGCAAAAATTCGGCTAAATTTTGCTCATCGAGTTCTTCGCCTGCTCTGATAGGCCTAGTATCTTCAAAATTTGACATAAATTTCAGACTGATTTCAGGAAAAAAGCCAAATGGATTTTGATTATTCACCGAAAACACTGGAACTGCAATCGCGGCTCAAAAGCTTTTTTGAGGAAAATATTTATTCGAACGAAACTGAATACTGGCGGCAAGTCAACACGGGCGAGCGATGGAAAGTTTTGCCGCTCCTCGAAGGTTTAAAATCAAAGGCTCAAGCTGCCGGGTTATGGAATCTGTTTTTGCCTGACTCGCAGTTTGGCGCCGGACTCTCCAATCTCGAATACGCGCCGCTCTGCGAGCAGATGGGGCGCGTTCCGTGGTCGTCAGAAGTTTTTAACTGCTCCGCGCCCGACACCGGCAACATGGAAGTTCTCGCCAAATACGGCACACCGGAGCAGCAGGAAACCTGGCTCAAGCCGCTCTTGAACGCAGAGATTCGTTCGTGTTTTGCGATGACCGAACCTGATGTCGCATCGTCCGATGCGACCAATATTCGCGCTTCGATTGAAAATGACGGCGACGATTACATTCTGAACGGTCGCAAATGGTGGTCAACCGGAGCGGGCGACGTCCGCTGCAAACTGGCGATTTTTATGGGGAAAACCACTAAAGCCTCGGATGAATCGGCGGATTCGCACCGGCAGCAGTCAATGATTCTGGTGCCGATGGACGCGAACGGAGTCAAAATCGAACGCCTGCTCCGCGTCTTCGGTTACGACGACGCCCCGCACGGTCACGCCGAAATTTCTTTTACCGATGTCCGCGTTCCGGCGACAAATATGCTGCTTGGGCAGGGACGCGGTTTTGAAATCGCGCAAGGCCGGCTTGGCCCCGGCCGAATTCATCATTGTATGCGGCTGATCGGGCTGGCGGAACGCGCTCTGGAATTGATGCGTGAACGGGCGAAAACGCGAACCGCTTTTGGCAAATCGCTTTCCGAACAAGGCACAATCCGGCAGTGGATTGCCGAAGCCCGCGTTGAAATCGAGCAGGCGCGGCTGCTGGTTTTAAAAGCCGCCTGGCTGATGGACACCGTGGGCAGTAAAGCCGCGCGGGCAGAAATTGCGATGATCAAAGTCGTCGCGCCAAACGTCGCGCTCAAAATTGTTGACCGCGCCATTCAAACGTTCGGCGGTGCGGGCGTCTGCGATGATTTCCCGCTCGCTAAATACTGGACGGAAGCCCGCGCCCTCAGAATCGCCGACGGGCCGGATGAAGTCCATCTTGAATCAATCGCTAAAGCCGAACTCAGAAAGCATTGAAACAAATAATTTCTCTCAACACGCGAATTTGCATTTTAACCTTTGCGTCGCTGAAAATAATTGTGAGGTAATTTCATGAATACGCAAGAACTGGAAACGCGAGTTGCAAATTTGGAAGCAATAGTCGCCGACTTACAAACGGAGATCAAGAAAAACACGAAAGCCGAAGAACCTTGGTGGAAGCAAATTCAAGGGACGTTTGCCGATGACGAAGTGTATGAGAAAGCGATGCGTCTGGGGCGGGAATACCGAATTAATACAAAAGTTGAAGATGAATTTGACGAGGAATAGATGCCTCGGTGTGGCTTCAATGGACTTAAAAATAGCTTCTATCGTTTTGGCGAACGATATGCTGTTATTGTCGCGCAATTTGCGAAATTTTGAAAACATTCCAAACCTAAAAGTCGAGGATTGGACAATCGAACAAGCAGGGGAGAATTAGTGAAAATTATTGTTATCGGGAGCGGTTTTGGCGGGCTTTCAGCGGCGATTCGTCTGCAAGCCCAGGGACATCAAGTCACGATCATCGAAAAACGCGATAAACCAGGCGGGCGGGCGTACGTTTATGAGCAGGACGGTTTTGTTTTTGACGGCGGTCCGACCATTATTACCGCGCCGTGGCTGATTGACGAAATGTTTGAGGTTGCCGGCAGGAAAACAGCGGATTACGTTCGGCTGGTTAAAATTGATCCGTTTTATAACATTCGTTTTCCCGATGGCGCTGTCTTTAATTACAACGACGACAAGGAAAATCTGCTCGCGCAAATTCGGAAATTTAACCCGGACGACGTCGCCGGCTACAAAAAATTTGCCCGCGATTTGGGCGAGATTTACCGTGTCGGATTTGAATTGATTGATCAGCCGTTTACCAAAATGACCGATATGCTCCGCGTTGTGCCGCAGATGATTAAACTGCGCTCGGATCGTTCGGTCGTTCAATTTGCCGCCAAATATTTTAAAGACGAGCGTCTGCAGCAGGCTTTTAGTTTTCATCCGCTGCTGATCGGCGGCAATCCTTTTGAAGCGACCTCGATTTACTCGATGATTCATCGGCTGGAACAGGAATTCGGCGTCTGGTTTGCGATGGGCGGAACCGGAGCCTTGGTCAGAGGTTTATCTGAACTGTTTCTGGACATCGGCGGCGAAATTTTTCTCGAAGCCGAAGTTGACCGGATTTTCATTGATGATAAAACCAGAAAAGCAACCGGCGTTTACCTAAAGAACGGCGATTTTTTGCCCGCCGATGCCGTCGTTTCAAATGCTGATGTCGGTTTTACTTATTTAAACCTGATTGACCACAAATATCGTCGCAAAAACACCGACGCGCGGATTAAAAAGCTGCGCTTTTCGATGTCGCTGTTCGTCATTTATTTTGGTACTAATCGCCGTTACGAAAACATGGCGCATCACGAAATAATTATGGGGAAGCGCTACAAAGGCTTGCTTGACGACATTTTTAACAGGAAAATTCTGGCGGAAGATTTTTCGCTCTATCTGCATCGCCCGACTGCGACCGACGAAAGTTTGGCTCCGCTGGGTTGTGATAGCTGGTACGTCCTCTCGCCCGTTCCGAATCTTGGCGGCAACGTTGACTGGACGACAGCGGCAAAACCGTATCGCGACTCGATCATCAAATTCCTCTCAGACAACTATATGCCTGATTTGGAACAACATATCGTCACGGAAACTTATATTGATCCGCTCCATTTTCGCGATACTCTTAACAGCTACGCGGGCAACGCTTTCGGAGTCGAACCGACCTTGATGCAATCGGCTTATTTTCGCCCGCATAATGTCTCCGAAGACATTTCGAATCTTTATTTTGTCGGGGCGGGAACGCATCCGGGCGCAGGACTTCCGGGCGTCATGAGTTCAGGCAAAATTGTCGCGAAAATGCTCACTCAACAGTAAACAGTCAACAGTTATCAATTGTCTGAGGAACAATCCTGGCAACTGATAACTGATAACTGATAACTGATAACTGTTATGAGATTTATTTGGTACTGGTTCAAAGTAATTTTTCTGATTGTTATCGGCGCGTTTGTCTTCTGGCTGGGCTATGAATTTCTCACCTTTCCGAATATTGCCAAGCTTAGGACCGAAAATCCCGCGACGACTTCGATGATTGAATATCGCGCGTCAGAAGCTAAAAAAGACGGCAAAGAACCCAAACGTCAGCAAATTTGGGTTCCGATTGATAAAATCTCCACTAATTTGCAACGCGCCGTGCTGGCCGGAGAAGACACTAACTTTTTGACACATCACGGTTTTGACTGGGACGCCATCCAAAAATCATGGGAAGATGCGCAGAAAGAGGCCGAAAAAGAAGCCAAAGAAGAAGGCGACAATGACCCGAACGATTGGCAGCTCCCGAATCTTGATAAAGACAGTATTATTGACACTATCTTAACTTCGCTCGGATACCCGAAAACCTCTAATTTCAAACGCGGTGCGTCAACCATCACGCAGCAGCTGGCGAAAAATCTTTACTTGAGCGAAGAACGCTCGTTCACCCGCAAAATTCGCGAATATTTTGTCACTCGCTCGCTTGAAAGCAATCTCTCGAAACGCCGAATTTTGGAGATTTATCTCAACGTCATCGAATGGGGCGATGGGCTGTACGGCGCGGAAGCAGCGTCGCGCTTTTACTTTAAAAAGAGCGCCGCTGATTTATCTCCGCAGGAAGCCGCCTATCTATCGGCGATGATTCCGAGCCCGCTTAACATCTTTAACCCGCAGAAAAACCCGAAACGCGTGACCCGTCGCCAAAAAGTCATTTTGCGCGGAATGCCATTTGTAAAAATCCCGACTGCCTAAAAATCCGAAGCGGGAGAAATAATCTTGTTCCCTTATCGGGTTGTTGTGTTTTATACTATTTTAGTTTGAAGAATAAACAAACAAAATGAGCAAAGATGTTCCCGATGTCATAAAAGCTGAAAATTGTTTTATTGTTTCCTCGAATCCACGTTTTGTTCACGACCTCTTTTTGAGCAGCTACGTTGTAGAAAACAAACCTCCGAAAGAACCTCTGTTTGTTTGCGCCAGAACTATTATCGGTCCGGCTGACGAAAGGAGAGAAGAACAATCAAATATCCTTCCGGACTTTTTCGGCGAAAATAACAGTCTTTGGCTGCGTGACTTTATTCTGACCAAACAGTGCTATTTAAAACTCAGTATTTGGAATGCGGAAAAAGAGTCCAGCCAAAAAGAAAAATCTAATTACATGTATTTTGAGGCAACTGAAGACAATAGCGACAAAAACATTTTTTTCTTCGCCGATAGTTCACTTGAAAGAAGAGTTTATCCAAAGTTTTTCGCCAGACATAACGAGCTGAAATGAGTAAAGAGCCGACGAAAAAACCCATCTACGGTCAGCGCCCAGCCGAACCGTTCATTCCTTCCGAAAATATTCCCGATCTGGTTGATGTTCCTGACAAGACCATTTATGTTTTAACCGAAGACCACCGATTTAATCATTTGCCGTCTGAACTGATTGAACCGCTTGCCGGACAAAAGGGACGAGATTGGTTTGTTGATCATTTCTACTTTTGCCTGCCGATTACATTCGGGAACCAGCATGGTTTTATAGTTCGACTGCTTCACGATGTTGTCGTTCGGTGGAGCGGTAAACTGGATCTCGGAAGTTTAAAAGTACATTTACTGGGCGCGATGCCAGAGAATCAGGATCAAATAATTAGTTCCCATTTCGGTTCAGGAATTTTGACAATACAAAATCGCTGGACTTATCGAACTCCAAAAGGTGTCAACCTGATGGTAACGCAGCCGCCGAACTTTCCGATTGAAGGAATTATGCATATGTCAGCGGTTGTCGAAACTGATCAACTACGGCGGGATTTTACCTTTAACCTAAAGGTAACAACACCAAATCGAGATTTTTATCTCCCCAAAGGAACGCCAATCGGCTGCGTCTTACCATATCCGCGACACTTTATTGATAATTACCAAATCGCTCTTCATCCGCCCGGCGAAGCCTTCGCAAATGAGCGCAAAGCAACGCAGGATTTTGCCACTGCGCGATCAAACTACGATCAAGATGCTCCTGGGTTGCTTTATATGAAAGGCGTTGATATCTACGGCAACAAATTTGCGGAGCATCAGAAGTCGCTCCCTGTGACGGCTTCACCTCAGCCGCAAAATGAGCCAAGCATCCCCAGCAAAACCCCTTCAAAAAAATTAAAATTACGCTACGAAGGTAAACTTGAAAAAGCGCTGGATGTCGAAGCCCTCAGACAGTCAAACTTTCCTTTTATGGATTCGGAGAGCTTTAAAGCGATGCTCTTTTATATCCTTGAAAGGATGCGAGAGGGTTACAGCGGCGAAGCAATTGTTGACTTATTTGTCGCAGGGGGCTGGAACAGAGAACTGGTTCTCGAGGTAGTGGAAATAGTAAACGCCGATTAAATTTTAACAGCCATTGTTAAACTCATTTTTTAATTCTAGATTTTAACGCCACATCAGTGTTTCCATTTTGTTCCTCCGCAAAATTTTACTGCAACGCTTCAAAAAATAAATGATGACATATGACAAAGTTAAGAGCTGGCTGACAGACTCAGCTGGTTCAGCAAAACGCATCCGAGCAATGAGTATTATAACTCTTGTTCTTCTCTACCCTCTGCTTTGTGTTTTGTATTACAGGATAGGTTTTTCAACACCTCTGTTCATTTCATTCTGCTTTTCAATAATTGTCGTCAGTTTTGTTTTCGCGAAATCAGAGAAAGCCTATTTTTCATCATTAAATGTTTGGAATGAAACACCGCTCGTTTTGGTTATAGCGCTTGCCTGCGCCCCCCTCTATTTATATTTGTCGTTTGATCTGCCCTATCAAATTGGCAGTGATGAACTTGAAGTTGTCAATGTCTGTAAAATTCTTCTTAGTCGCCCCTCTCCGGATTTGTTCGGGTTGGCTGACACTTACTATCACCTGCCGTCAGGGAGTTTTGTTGTTAACGGCTACCTCGCCAGCCTTTTAGGTGCGGTTGATTTCGAAAATTTGCGCCGCGTAAACGGTTTTTTTGGAATCTGCACAATCTTTTTCAGTTATTTTTTCTTTCGTCTTTTTCTTCCGCGGAAGCCTGCGATGTTTGCCACCATTATGTTCGGCTGCTGCCATTCATTAATTGCTCTAAGCCGGCTCAGCACCCGCGAAAATCATTGCCTTTTAATTCAATTAGTATCGTTAATCATTTTGATACCTGGCCTAAGACAAATCAATTCAAGAAAACTTTTTGCGGGAGGCGCTATCTTAGCATTTAGTTTATACACGTATTATCCGGCTCGGATTCTCCCGCTGGCATGGTTTGTGTTTTTGGCAATTTACTGTTTTAGCAAATTCGGCGTTGGCAAACTTTTCTTGCAGCAATGTTTTAGGCTGGGTTTGCCAACGTTAATTGGATTTTTCCTGGCGGCGGCGCCGATCCTAATTGCGTCGTACAACTCTCCGAGCAATTCTCTAAATTATCCGAAACAGCAATTGCTTATTTATCCTCAAGGACGGGAATTTGTTCAGGAATGGGAGAAGGTTAATGATCTACCGACAGCCGTCTTGCGCAACACAGTCAAAGGCTTAACTATTTTTAACAATAATTTACCCGATGAAGGATCAATGTATTGGAATCCCGGATATGGATTTGTTGATTTCCTGACGGGTATATTTTTGTGGGTTGGGGTTTTTGCCGTAATTAGACGGAAAAAGAACCGTGATTTGTATCTTCCCGTGATTACTCAATTCGCTGTTGTCTGGCTGTTTATTAGTTTTTTGACAACAAAAAATCCTAATTATACTCGTTTGCTCATATTACTTCCTTACGCAATCATCTTCGCGTACAAGGGAGTAGAAGAGTTTGCCAAATTTATAGCCGTGTTTGTCGCTCGTCAAAGACAGGTTCTCACTTATAAATATCGGATAATCACTGCCGTGACCATCCTCATCGTCGCATTAAACATTAGTAATTACGGCAATTTCATTAGCGGAGGATTGAGGGAGAGATATGCCCCCGGTGCGACCATGCGGTATGTCTATTCCCGAAGATTTGTCGCAAACACTCATTATTACTATGTCTCGGACAAACAGCATCCATACTTCTGGTTCGGTGAAAATGCTTGGTTGTATTGGCTTAAAATGTTTACCAATCCTGATCAAACAGTAGAATTATTGCTGCCGGAGCATTTGCTTAATGACAACGAGCCGATTCTGCTGCGAGCCCCGGCCGTGCTCCTGCTTTCCAGCGATTTATGGGAGCTTTCCAGAGAAAAGGTGCTGCGGCAACACCCCAACGCGACAATATACTTTACCAGCGGCGACAGAAAACAAATTGCGATTGAAATTCCTAACTGAGTTGAATCTAATAATTTTTTGTCAACTGCGTGAGCTCTGGTTTTCATTCTCACCATTTATTCTAATCGTTTGGGAAATGATATAGCGTGGTCTGCGTTTAACTTCGTCATAAATTCGAGATAAATACTCGCCGATGATGCCGAGACTGATCATCAATAAACTCCCAATAATCAGCAAAAGTAAAATCACGGTTGTAAAGCCGCTAACGCCTTTCCCGTAAAATTTTATATAAAGTGTCTGCAAGCCCAGCACAACGGAAAAAAGCAGAAAGAGCACGCCCATCAATGTGACAAGATGCAGAGGAAGGGTTGAGAATGAAGTGATTCCGGTTAGAGCCAAGTTAATCAGTCGTATTTGAGACCAAGCCGTGCGTCCGCTGAGACGTCCGGCGACGGTGAATGAAATTTGAATGCGTCTAAAACCCAGCCAAGCGGTCATACCACGAAAGAAAACGTTCCGCTCTTCCATCTGGAGCAACGCGTTAACAGCTCTTCGGTTCAACAACTTAAAATCAGAAGCACCCTTTAATTTAAATCCTGAAAGCTTGTTCCAGATAATATAAAACAATCCGGCAGTCAATTTGTTCAAAAACGATTCCTTGCCGCGCGTGGTTTTTGTTGCTTCGACGATGTCAACGCCGGTTTCCTGCCACAGCTGAATCATCTTTGGCAACAAAGACGGCGGGTGCTGTCCATCGCCGTCCATCACTATTATTGCGTCCCCACACGCCAGCTCTATTCCGGCACACAGAGCTAATTCTTTTCCGAAATTTCTGCTCAACTGGATTGCGCGTATCGCAGTTGACTTTTTTGCTTCTTCATCGAGGATCGCCCATGTATTATCGGGCGAACCGTCATCCACTAAAATTATTTCGTAAGATACGTTTGCTGCGGCAAGCTGGCTGCAGACATCGGCAAGAACCGCGCGGAGATGACTGCCTTCGCAGTAAAGCGGCATGACGACAGAAATCATTGGTTTTCTATGGCAATCAATATCAGTCATGAGAAACCGTCCCCGATATTGCAACCGTCGTTGCCGGCACCCAAACCTTGATATTGCCCAGGAGCGCGGGCAGTGCGAGATGTAATTTTGAAGCTATCAAAGCCAGCGGAAAGGCGTGAGGATAAGGCAACAAGTTTAAATTTTTTAATCCTGCTTGCCGCATCACTGCTGAAAGCGTCGTTGAATCGAAATAAGTGACGTGTTCGGGAATTTTAAAAGATGGCCAACGATGTCCCAAAAACTTTCTGAGCAGTCCGTTCATGTCAGGAGCCGCCAGGACTATCTTGCCGTGCCGATTAGTGTGATTGATCAAGCTTTTGATAAATTCCAGCGGGTCATAAACATGTTCAATGACGTGCGTCGCAATCACGCAGTCAAACTTTAAATCGAGAGGAAGCATTTCCAATCCTCCCTCAAAAATTTTATCGGCCTTCGTAGAGGCAATTTGCGCTCCCCTTGATGAAAATTCAGTACCGACGCGCAAGGAATAAAACTCTTTGGCTTCTTCCAGAAGAAAACCGTAACCACATCCGATTTCCAATAAAGATCCTCCGGTTAGACCGCGTTTCTCTAAGCTACGCATCAAACGTCTGAAAGTGGCTCTTAGCGCTTTTTCCTGAAAGGCGTAACTGATGTCCGAATAACCGGTCTGACCTCCTTCAAAATAATCATCCTGAAGGTAAACGCGGCGCATCGCATCTTCTGTCAAGCGCGGATACAGATAATACGCCTGGCATAAACAACAACGCACTATTTTGTGTAATCCAAATTTTACATATTTATCTTCTCTTTGTTCACTTTGGCATAAAGGGCAGTTGGGATATTCAAAATCATTATCAACAGTCATAACAGCCTGAAAAAGCAGAAGTGGAATTTTTATCTTGCGGAAATTTTAAAGAAAAGATTCGCCGTTAAGTGCCGGTTATATTAACACGCCGCGTTAATTATAAAGCAAGAAGACAGAATTAATCTAACGTGAAGCTTGGGCATTTTATAATGCCAAGTCCTGAAACGAAATAATTTAGTAATCAGCCCTGTCTCACAAATAAGATGCTTTCTAAGTTTTTGTCGCTATGATAAGATTTTGGAATTGCCGGTTAAAGATTCTTTCAGCACCTTAACTGCTCGAAAAACTATCCGCCAGTAAATTGACTAAAATATCGTCAAATCTGTTTTGAAAGGTGAGCCAAAAGATTCATGAATAACACTTCTGCTTTTCCATTGATTCAACCCAATTTTTTAAGCTCTGATTATTGCCGTCAATTAACTGACTTTTGCGAAAACGCAGAAGAAACATTTGGCGCGTTAAGCGATGATTTCTGGGCAGGACGCGTCATAAATCTCGAACGCATTCATAATCCGGAGATCGAGCAAATATTACTCGACACCCGCCAAAGAATGAAAAGCCTTCTGGCGGCAAGCCTGCAAACCGAGAAACCTATCTATTCTGAAAACCTTCAAATGGTTCGTTGGCTCCAAACATATCAATTGGAACCGCATGCCGACCAGGAAAATCCGGATGATGTGCCGCATCCTTATCCGTGGCGAGATTTTGCGGCGGTTGTCTACCTAAATAACGATTATCAAGGCGGAAGCATTCACTTTCCCAAACAGCAGTTTGAGTTGAAGGCCGATGCCGGAACGTTGATTACTTTTCCCGGAACTTTAGAATACTTACACGGGGTCAAAGAAGTTACGGAAGGAATACGCTACACGATTGCCGTTTTTTTTAGCTTCAATGAAAGATACCAGGATAATTTAGATCAGCGCTTTGGAAATCAGATAAAAGTATCGGTGTAAGTAGATTCTGAAAAGCTGTTTTCTATAAAAGTGTTAATAGCGAATCTTGACAAATTCCGCTCATTTAAAGAATTCCGAATAAAAGCAAAAAAATCCAGCGGCAAGTCTTGCCGCTGGATTTTTGCTGCCGACGAGTCAGACAAATTTGCAGTCGCTGCAAACTGATTAAAAAGAAGAGGAGCGAGAGATTAAATCTCTCGCTCCTCTTCTTCATTCAACGCCCCATCATAATAAGTCAGGATCGGG
Source organism: Pyrinomonadales bacterium (assembly GCA_038212235.1). Classification (GTDB taxonomy): domain Bacteria; phylum Acidobacteriota; class Blastocatellia; order Pyrinomonadales; family Pyrinomonadaceae; genus JBBQUS01. The sequence goes on along the minus strand of JBBQUS010000032.1, from coordinate 24 downwards.
CGGCGGCGGCGGCGGCGGCGGTGG
>JBBQUS010000031.1:0-62413 GCA_038212235.1 Pyrinomonadales bacterium | reverse complement strand
CAGATGATAAAAATGCCAGAAGCTTGTCTGAGCGGCTGACTCTCAGAGGGGTCATAATTCAATCACAGCTTTTCTGGCATTCTTGGTTGCTCAAGCTTGAGGCATGAGCTAACATCCGTCAACATACAAATTCAATCGTTCGACTGCTTTTCTATTCTTCAATCGGTACGAACTTTTTTGCTCAATGTTAAGATTTGGTTGATGTGTTTTTAATAACCTTATGCGGGGTATTTCTTCTCGGTTAATAATCGTAGCTTTAACATTTGATCTTGGAATTACTGCGGCCTCGTTCACCGGGCTTTTGCCCAAAGCAGAGAAGATTCTTGCAAAAGTGCTCCCTCATTTAATATTTATCCCTTCGGATCGCGGTTGTGGTTGTGGTACAACCCAAGGGTATTCGCTGCTTGACGGGCGTTATATGTCAGAAAGCAGCAGTGGGATTTGCTATAAAACGCCTCAAATTGCGCAAGAAAAATTACAATCTATAGTTGCCAACGCCCTTAAGGTTATCGAACGCATTCCGAAATATAAGAACCGATTTGGAAGCGATGGTGAGCGCATTGTTCTTTTGTATTTAAATAAAGAGGGCAAAGAACGAGTGAAGATTCTATGGTACGACGGTGACAAACTGATTACGGAGATAGACGCGCCAACGCTTGAAGTGGCAATGGGTTTTGAAAGCGCAAACGCTTATTTATATTAACGAGCGCTCGAGCAAATCATCGGAGCGAAGGCGGTTGACGCACTTCCATCACGCGAGATTTGCGTCTGTTTACTTTGCTTTCCGCCTCGCTCATCTCAGACGTTCAATTATCATTCCTTTAGATTCCCGATTCGCATGATTTATTAATACGTTGTTCAATTTGCAAAATTGAAATTATTAAAGGGAGTAGTAATATTGAGTTCGCCTGATAGAAACGAATTATCTACGAAGCTGCTGCAAAACATTCCATCATTGGTTGATATTTCGCGTGATAGCGACCGGGAGACCGGTGAAACGGATTAGTGCAGCTCACGCCAAGTCACTGCTAACCTATAAACTTGGGCAAATATCCGGCGGCAGCCTGCTCAGTCGAGGGTTGTTTTTTATTCCTGATAAAATTCAATTACCGTATCCGGCAGAAGATTTATTCTGGCTCCTGTGCCAAAAAATCCGTTGATGATAAAATTTGAATTCAGTTGAATCAAACTCTGTTCTAAAATTAAAGATTATCGGATAATTTAAGTCAAAGCAGTTTAAAAACCAAAATTTAAAATAAGTTGGGAATTTAACGTTTCACTATATCTGTGGGCGGTTATAAAGTCAGCCGTCAATTCTGTTAAGATAACCCGGCAATTATTAATATTAAGCAGTAAAAATAAGTTTCAAGGATAAATAGTACAGTTAATTTGTTGAACTAGAAGCTATGCTGGCCGAATCTATCAGACGAGAAGCTGAAACATTGGACGGGGCGCAGATTGCTGCCGAAATCAAACGCGAAGTCGCCGCCGAGGTCGTTCAACTTGCCGAAACTTACGGTTTTCACCCGTGTCTGGCGGTGGTGCGCGTCGGTGACGATGCCGCTTCGGAAATTTATGTCTCCAATAAAGTTAAAACTTCAAACGAACTGGGACTGATTTCAGAACATCACGTTTTACCCGCGAGCACTTCACAGACCGAACTGCTGGCCATCATCAATGACTTGAATAATCGCGACAATGTTGATGGGATTTTGGTTCAGCTTCCTTTGCCGGAGCATTTAAATTCAATCCAAATTCTCGAAGCCATTGATCCGGAAAAAGATGTTGACGGTTTTCATCCACTGAATGTCGGACGGCTGGCGCAAGGTTTAGATGCTCTCGCGCCCTGCACTCCGGCGGGCATAATTGAACTGCTCGAGCGTTATAAAATTGAAACACGCGGGAAACACGCGGTTGTTGTCGGGCGCAGCAATATTGTCGGACGACCGATGGCGCAAATGCTGCTCAAAAAAGATGCGACTGTCACGATTACTCATATTTTCACCGAAAACTTAGCTTATTACACCAGTCAAGCCGATATCCTCGTCGTCGCAGTCGGCAAAATCGGTTTAATCACCGGCGAACATCTCAAAACGGGCGCAACCGTGATTGATGTCGGGATGAACAGAATTGCCGATGCGGCAGAAGCGCGAAGTTTATTTGCCGACAGCGAACTTGAAAAACGTCTGGCGATCATTGCCAAAAACGGTTCGACCTTGATTGGCGATGTCAACCAGCGCGAAGCGATGCCAAAAGCCGGACGAATCACGCCGGTTCCGGGCGGCGTTGGGCTGCTGACGGTTGCAATGCTGATGAAAAACACGATTAAAGCCGCTAAGATCAGAAGATTCAGGCAAGCAGTGACAAAATAATCCTGACGAACAACTTTAAATTTTCACGAAGCCATAACTATTCGCATCATAATTGTCTAAAACCATGTTGAAGGTTGGATTAACTGGTTCAATTGCCGTCGGCAAAACTTTTGTCGCAGGGATTTTAAGCGAGCTGGGATGTCAGGTTTTGGATGCCGATCAAACGGCGCGAAATGTTGTCGAACCGCACACTGTCGGGTGGCAAAGAATTGTCGAAGAATTTGGAATAACCGTCTTAAATTCCGATCAAACTTTGAATCGTGCTACACTTGGAACAATCGTTTTTGCTGACGAACAAAAGCGGCTGCTGCTCAATTCAATCATCCACCCGCTGGTTTTTATCGAACAAGATAGTTGGCTTTTATCGCAAGAAGCAAAGGGCGCGAAAATCGCTGTTATTGATGCAGCTCTAATAATTGAATCCGGCGGTTATAAAAGATTTGATAAAATTATTGTCGTCTGGTGCAGACCCGAAATCCAGCTCAAACGTCTGATAATTCGTAATAACTTGACCGAGGATCAAGCACTGCTGCGAATCAACTCGCAAATGCCGCAGGAAGAAAAAAAACGGTACGCAGATTTTTTAATTGATTCGACAAACGGTTTTATTGAAGTGCGCAGACAGGTTGAAGAAATTTATCATTTGCTTCTAGAACAGTCTGATTCTTAAATTACAGAGAAAAATGAACTCTCCAAAAATCGCAAAATTTGTTTTGTGGTCTTTGACAGCCGCTTTTGTCCTGAGCGGCTGCGCAGAGGTGGGAGAACTGCGGAAACCTGTTGCTTCGACTTACTACGGCACGCTTGCTCCCTCTGCAAATCGCGAGTTTAGATGGGCAAACGGAGGACTGCCGAAAACTTTTGACCCGGCACTAGCCGAATCACCAGCTGAGATGCAGGCGGTACGCGCAATTTTTGACGGATTAACCGAATGGGACGCTAAAACTCTGCAGGCAGTTCCGGCCTTGGCGACGCGCTGGGTATCGAGCGAAGATTTTCGCACCTGGACTTTTGTCTTGCGCTCCGGAGCATTTTGGTCAAACGGCAGGCGGCTCACGGCGCAGGATTTTGTTCGCTCGTGGCAGCGCTTAAAAGACCTCGGCGCAGAATCTCCGCATGAGCAGTTAATCGCTAATATTGTCGGGGCAAAACAATTCCAGAGCGCAGAATTCAAACTTCGAAGCCCAACTAATGAACCAAATCAGAATCCAAAAGAAAATTTAAAAATCGAAAACGGGGTCGTCAAAACAGAATGGCAAAGCACGACAGAAAATAATCCAGCTTCAAACTCAAAGTCCAAAATCCAAATTGAAACCTGGTTTGGAGTAGAGGCCTTGGACGATGCGACATTGCGGGTTTATCTGGTTGCGCCGGATAAAGATTTTCCAAAACTCGCCGCGCATTCGGCTTTGCGCCCGGTTTTTGATGACGGCAACGAATTTAACCAACCCGAAACTGCTTCGAAGATCATCACGAGTGGGGCGTTCCGCTTGATAACTTACGATAAAAACGGGATTGTGCTCGAACGCAGCAAAAACTATTGGAACGTCGCCGCCGTCAAAACCGAGCATATTAGATTTATTCCAACGAAGGATGCGGAAGCCGCCTTAGCCGCATATCAAGCCGGCGAAGTTGACGCCGTCACAAACGCTCATATTGAGCCGCTTGCGCTCAAACTGCTGGCTTCATACAAGGATTTTGAGCGAATAATCTATAACGCTGTGACGTTTTACGAATTTAATAAAACTCACCAGCCGTTTGATGACCATCACGTCAGAGAAGCTTTGGCATTGGCCATTGATCGAGAGCGTTTGACAACGGACGAACTGGACGGGGCGACTTTTCCGGCTCGTAATTTTTTGCCGGACTCGACCAATTCTGTTTTCGGATTTGACGTTCGCAGAGCGCAGAGCCTGCTTTCTGAAGCCGGTTTCCCCGGCGGCAAAGGATTTCCGAAAGTTAAACTGCTGGTTAACCGCAATGATGCGGCGCGTCGTCTGGCCAAAGCGGTCGCCGCGCAGTGGCAGAAAAATTTAGGAATCACAACCGAAATCACTGTCAGCAGTTTTGACACGCTTGAAAACTCCGCCACTATTGAAGACTTTGATTTAATTCGCCGCGTCGTGGTTCTACCGACTACCGACGAAACCGCCAGTTTGCAGGCAATGTTCAAAGACGATTCAAATAACGATTCAGAAATTGAGATCGGCGCAGCGCTTTCACACTCTGCCGCAAACAGTTTAGTTTCAATCGCTGCGCCGACTCCGAACGGGTTTCCGATTCCGCTGCCAACGCTTGAATCAATCGAAGACGCTCCGCAAATCGGCGGGCAACAAGCTGGAAATGCTTCAGCACCAACGGCTGATTCCGCTAGAACTGCTAAAACAACCCAGACTGAAAACCAACCAATTTCGCAACCTTCTGGGCAAATACAGTCCGAACATGAAATTGTTTTAGCAGATAAAACGCTCGCACCGATTTTGACTGAAGCTCAGGCGTCTGAAGAAATTCCGGCGATACCGCTCTACTTTCCTTCGTCATATGCGCTGGTCAAACCATATATCAAAGGATTTGAACTAAATTCGCTGGACGCGCCGGCTCTAAAAGATGTTGAGATTCAATCCGACTGGCAGCCTGCCCAAAACGACGGTTACTGACAAAAAAACGTTTTTGAGATAAACAAAATAAATTTCGCTTTGGGCGAAGAGTTCTTTAATGCTAATGTAACGGTTAGTCCTGACCAGAAAACATCATCCTTCCACAACTTAAATTTTGATAACCAGAGAGGAGCTTAAAGTGAAAAGACACTGCTTCAACAATGTTCGGTTGGGCTTAGCTATAATCGCACTGTCGGTTTTCGCCGTCGGTTGCCGAACGTCAGCCAACAGTCGTTATTTTGGTGAAACCGTTCCGCCGACGCGCAATATTTTGCGGTACGTGACCGGTCCCGAACCTGAATCGCTCGACCCGCAAATTCCGGACGGACAGCCCGAAGCGAGAATTTTTTTGGCTTTGTACGAGGGTCTTGTCGAATATGATCCCAAGGATTTGCATCCCGTTCCGGCGATTGCCGAGAGCTGGGAGATTTCACGGAAAATTGACGAATTTGTTTTTCACCTGCGGAAAGATGCAAAGTGGAGCGACGGCAAGCCAATTACCGCGAGTGATTTCGTGTACAGTTTTCGGCGCGGTTTTGCCCCGGAAACCGTTTCGCGAACGGCTGAACTCGGCTATTTTATCAAATATGCCAAAGCCTTTAACGCAAAATCGGTTTTTGTTAAGAAAAATAATCAATTTTTGCTCGCCAAAGATTTTGCGCCCGCGACTGAAGCAAAAACAAATGAGCCGGAGAACAATAAATCTCCGGAAAATGAACAAGCTGTTTCGTCATCAGCGATTGCTGAAACCGAATTTCACCAATTTATAAAATCCCCTGACCGATTGGTGGTCAGCGGAGACGAAAAAGAGCGTGCCAAAGCCGTCGAAGTCAATCCGGCACTTAAAACGGCGCTTGAAGACTCCGAATTTGTTCCAGTTAAAGGTGAAGATATTGGAGTTGAAGCCATTGATGACTATACTTTGCGGATTACGCTCAGACAATCCGCTCCGTTTTTTCTCGGACTGCTGGCGCATCAGTTTTTTCGTCCCGTTCCGCAACAGGCGATTGAGAAATATGGCAAAGCTTGGACGCGCCCGGAAAATATTGTGACGAGCGGTGCCTTTAAAGTTAAAGAACATAAACCGTACGACGTCCTCAAGGTTGAAAAGAATCCGAATTATTGGGACGCGCAAAACGTCAAACTCGACGAAATTGACTTTTATTCAGTCGAAGAGCAAACCACAATTCTAAATCTTTACAAAGCTGGAAGTATAGACGCTTTTTCCAACCATATGATTCCGGCTTCATGGGTTGACGAAATGCGCCCTTTCAAAGATGAATATTTAAATTTTCCAGAAATTTTTACGCAATACTATAGTATGAATATGAAAAAGCCGCCCTTTGATAATCTCAAAGTAAGACAGGCTTTTAATTTATCAATTGACAAAGTTGCTTTAGCGGAATTCCGTAAAACCCAAAAGCCGCTCTACGATCTTAGTCCGCCGAGTATTTCCTCAGAATATGAGAAAGCGCGATCTGCCGTCAGCGAAGAACTGCGCTTGAAGAGCAACACCTCCCCTGAAGAATGGGCAAATCGCAACCATTTTAATCCAGAGCGCGCCCGCCAATTATTAGCTGAGGCTGGTTTTGCCGTTCAGCAAAATAACAATGCTTATACTTGTCCGTCATTTCCTGCTGATAAAATCGCCCTTTCTTATAATACGTTTGAATCAAACCGGCTGGTCGCCGAATTTGTTCAAGCGCAGTGGAAACAAAATCTGGGCGTTATCGTGCCGCTCAAAAACATGGAATTTAAGACTTTTCTACCAATGAAAAATGCGGTTGATTACGATGGATTGGCGCTAACTTTATGGAGCGCCGATTATCTTGACCCTTATACCTTCTTGGGATTACAGTATGGCATTTCCAACAATGGCGGATCAGGGTACTACGATCCGAAATACGACCGGATGCTTGACGAAGCAAACAGCGAGCTTAACCCACAAACGCGTTATGAGAAGTTGGCTCGCGCTGAAGCATATGCGATGAATCAACAGCCGTTTATTCCGCTTACCGTCGGTTCAACAAATTGGATGAAAAAGCCTTACGTTAAAGGGTTGTACCCGAATCCCGGAACGCTTCACTCTTGGAAATACGTTTACATTGAGCGCGATCCTTCAAAATGGGATTCAAATGTCGAAAACATTATGAAGTAGATACAAATGACGCGCGGTGAATAGTTTAAAAGTAGGTTTTATCTATGACTTCTGTATTTATCATTCACCATTTACAATTCATCATTCACCATTACCTAAGATGCTTCAATTCATTTTAAAAAGAGTTGTGATTATAGTCCCGATGGCTTTGGTCGTCGTTTCGCTGACGTGGGGATTGGTGCGATTGGCACCAGGCAATTTTTATACGAGCGAAAAGAAATTATCACCCGCGATAGAAAAAAATATTCGCGAAAAATACGGGCTTGATAAACCGGTTTTACAGCAGTATTTAATAATGATTGGAAACATCGTCCGCGGAGATTTTGGCGATTCGCTTAAATATCAGGATCAATCGGTTAACGAAATTCTCTGGCGCACCGTTCCCGTCTCGGCAACAATCGGCATCCTGGCTTATCTGCTCGCGCTCCTAATCGGATTAACAACCGGAACATTAGCGGCTTTGAAGCAAAATTCAAGCCTCGATTACGGCTCAATGGCGTTTGCGATGCTCGGGCAATCGGTTCCGAATTTTGTCATCGGGCCGATTCTGGTGCTGGTTTTTTCGCTCTGGTTATATTGGCTGCCTCCGGCGCGTTGGAACGGCTTTTTGGGTATTGCCAATCTGATCTTGCCGGTTGTCACGCTGGCGCTCATTTATGCGGCCTATATCGCCAGATTGACCAGAGCCGGAATGCTCGAAGTTTTGCGTTCGGATTACATCCGAACGGCACGGGCAAAAGGTTTGAGCGAGCGCGCCGTGATTTTTAGGCACGCCCTGCGCGGCGGTTTGATGCCGGTGGTTTCCTTCACCGGTCCGGCGCTGGCCGGGCTGCTGGCTGGAACTGTTGTCATTGAGCGGATTTTTGCCCTGCCCGGCCTTGGAAACGTCTTTATTCAATCATGTTTGAACCGCGATGAAACCTTAATTTTGGGCATTGTGGCTTTTGTTTCGGTATTAATCATGTTCGCAAATCTGGCGGTTGACATTGCTTACGCTTACCTTGACCCCCGTATCCGTTATTAATTAAAAAAAACAATGGAAGAAGAAATTGTCAAAAGCACTTCGCTCTGGAGAGACGCCTGGCGGCGGCTGCTCAAAAATAAGCTCGCCGTTCTCGGGTTAGTTGTCGTCGCGCTGATGGTGGTCGCCGTCAGCATCGGACCGGCAATCGTCGAAATGACGACCGGTTTTACCTACGATTACATTGATAAAACTCTCACCACATCGCAGCCGCCGTCGCTGACCCATTTGATGGGAACGGACGACAATGGTCATGATATTTTTGCGCGCGTTTTGATGGGCGGCCGTATTTCTCTGATGGTTGGGGTGATTTCGACGTTTGTCTCGCTCATCAACGGCGTTTCCTACGGCGCGATTGCCGGATATTTCGGCGGCGGGATTGACAATTTGATGATGCGAATTGTTGATGTTCTCTATGCGATTCCATACATTTTGATTGTCATTGTTCTGCTCTCGGTTTTTGGCGGCAGCAACACACCTGCTTGGATCAAAGCGATTGTTGACGTTTTTGGCGGCGGGCAGGGAATGAGCCAGATTATTTTGCTCTTTATCGCGCTCGGTGCGGTCTCATGGCTGACAATGGCACGCGTGGTACGCGGTCAAATTCTCTCGCTCAAAAATCAGGAGTTCGTTATGGCTGCCAGAGCCACCGGCGTTTCAACGTTCGGAATCATCTTCAAACATCTGATTCCAAACACTCTGGGGCCTATTATTGTTTATTCTACTCTGACAATCCCGTCAGTGATGTTGTCCGAGGCATTTCTGTCGTTTTTGGGAATTGGCGTTCAGGCTCCTTACGCTTCGTGGGGAAGTCTCTCACATGACGGAATCAATAATATCGCCATCTTTCCATGGCAGTTAATTTTTCCCGGCGTGACGATGGCGCTGACATTATTCTCCTTAAACTTTTTGGGCGACGGACTGCGCGACGCGCTCGACCCACAGCAGCGTAAGTTTTAGAAGGTAGAAGTCATGAATCCAACTACGACAGTAAATTTGCAGGAGATTTTAACCCACGCCGGATTGAGCGAGGAGCCTCTGGTTTTGTACGGCATGAGTTGGGACGATTACAGCGAATTACTCGATTTAACAGAAGGTCAAAACTATCCCAAACTAACTTACTACAACGGTGTTTTGAAAATTATGGGTAAACACGGCTTTCTCCACGAGAACATTTCGCGGTTTTTATATGATCTGGTTCGGATTGTCAGTTTGGTTTTGAAAGTCAAAGTGATTTCCTCTGGTTCGATGACGCTATTGGCTAAAAAAATCGGTAAAGGCGCCGAACCGGATGAATCATTTTACATTCAAAACGCTGCGTGTTTCCCACTTAAGAAAACGTTATTTGACTACGAAGCTGATACGCCGCCCGATCTTGTCATCGAAGTTGACGAAAGCAGTAAATCCGGAGAAAAATTCACGATTTACGCTGAATTTGGAATTAGAGAGTTTTGGAGGTATGACAAAAACGAATTAAAAATTTACGGATTGGACGAATTGGGCAATTACCGGGAAATCATCAACAGCATCGCGTTTCCGATTTTATCCACGCAAATTTTGAATGAATATTTAACTCGGCGCGAACAGGACGATCAATTCGAAGCTTTGCTTGATTTTGAAAAATGGCTTCGTCTTCAAACAGAAAATAACTAAATGAGCGAAAAAAACGGCACGATCCTTTCAGTTAAAAACTTAAAAACTTATTTTCAAACTGAAGACGGCGTGGTCAAAGCAGTTGACGGTATTTCATTTGAACTTGAGGCGGGCGAGACGCTTGGAATTGTCGGCGAATCGGGGTCGGGCAAATCGGTAACGAATCTTTCGATTTTACGGTTGATACCGACTCCGCCGGGCAAAATTGTGGCGGGCGAAGTCCGTTTCGACGGCAAAGATATTTTGCGGCAAACCGCCGAAGAAGTGCGGAAAATTCGCGGGCGGCGGATCGCCATGATTTTCCAGGACCCGATGACTTCGCTCAATCCTTACCTTAAAATCTCCCGGCAAATCGGTGAGATTACCGAGCTGCATCTAGGCCACACTCGTCAGCAATCTCATAAGCACGCCGTTAAAATGCTCGAACTGGTTGGCATTCCCGACGCTCGCAGCCGCGCGGACAGTTATCCGCATGAATTTTCCGGCGGAATGCGGCAGCGCGTGATGATTGCGATGGCTTTGGCTTGCGAGCCGGAAGTTTTGATTGCGGATGAACCGACAACCGCGCTTGACGTAACGATCCAAGCCCAAATTCTTGAACTCATCAAAGATTTGCGAACGCGCCTCGGAACGAGCGTTATTCTGATCACGCATGATTTGGGCGTGGTTGCCGGAATGACCGATAAAATTATCGTGATGTACGCCGGAAAAGTTTTTGAGCAAGCACCAACCGGCGAATTGTTTGCCACTCCGGCGAATCCTTACACCAAAGGTTTATTAAAATCAGTGCCCGACCCGGCGCACGAAGACGGAACGCCGCTTTATCAAATTCCGGGCCTCCCGCCGGATGTCGCTCATCTTCCGCCGGGCTGTCCGTTTGCGCCGCGCTGCGAGAGAGCCGAGAAAATTTGTCAAGAACAATTTCCTCCGTTTATCCAAATTAACGAAAATCACGGCTCGCTTTGTCACTTTGCGGCAGAAGTGTACGCCGAATCGCTCGCCGAAAGTGAAGTAACAAAATGACGAACACAAACGGAAATAATCTGATTTCAATCCAAAACTTAAAAGTTCATTATAAAGTTGGCGGCGGTTTGTTCAGTTCGGCAAAGTTTGTTAAAGCGGTTGACGGAGTGGATTTGGAAATCAAAGCCGGTGAAACGCTTGGGTTGGTCGGTGAATCCGGTTGCGGCAAATCAACGCTTGGAAAAGCCGTTTTGCGGCTGACCGAACCAACCGACGGCCATGTTTTTTATGATGGCAGGGATTTAGCCCATCTCTCATCGGGCGAAATGCGAGCCGAACGCAAAAATCTGCAAATGATTTTCCAAGACCCTTACGCGTCGCTTAATCCGCGGATGACGGTAGGACAAATTATTGGTGAGCCGATGCGCACATTCGGACTGGCCAATGGAAATGTCGAAAATCAAGTACAGGAATTAATGGAAACCGTCGGTTTAAGCCGTCGTTTTAGCAAACGCTATCCGCACGAATTTTCCGGCGGTCAGCGTCAGCGCATCGGAATCGCGCGCGCGCTTTCGGTTGAGCCGCAGTTTATTGTCGCGGATGAGCCGATTTCCGCCCTCGATGTTTCAATCCAGGCGCAGATCATGAATTTGATGGAGCGCCTGCAAAAAGAGAGAAATCTGACATATCTGTTTATCTCGCACGATTTACGAGCGATTCGTCATGTTGCCGACCGCGTAGCAGTAATGTATTTGGGCAAAATTGTCGAAATAGGAAACGCTAAAACAGTTTACTCTGAACCGCTGATGCCATACACAAAGGCTTTGATCTCTGCCGTTCCGGTGCCTGATCCGAAGATTGAGGCAACCCGGCAGCGGATTATTTTGAAAGGCGATGTTCCATCACCAATTGATCCGCCATCCGGCTGTCGTTTTCACACTCGTTGCTCTTATGCAATCGAAGCCTGCAAACAACAGCAACCGCCGCTCGTTGAAATTAAACCAAATCATTTTGCCGCTTGCATTCGTATTTCACAGGAGCAGCCGCAGATCGAAGAAGTTGCGGCAGATGAAGCACCCGGACTAGGCAATAATAAAATTAATTAAAAAACTTTTTTTAAACACTTTGCTTGAACTACTGAGCAAACCCGCAAGTTGACCGCAGTCATCTTTCGATAAGTGCTAATTTTTGAGAATGATCAAAGACATGTTCCATTTCATTTCCTCTTATCTCAAATTAAAGGTTATCATATCCAATTGTGAGAAATTAGGGTAATATTTGCTGGCAGTGTTTCGAATAATTAAACACGCCTGAGAGGGTTAACAAAGTTCTTAAAAAGTTCTTAATTCTCGCCAACTTCACCTTATTCTCGCTTAAAATAATGGATTTCAAATTTGAAGAAAACAATATTGTGCAGCTCAAGGGCGGTGAAGACAGCGCTCTCAGTGAGCTGTTGCCGTTTGCTGAAAAATTTGAAGTTGAGCAGTCGGAAACGCCGTCTGAAATCTGGCAGCGAAAACAAAATAAGCTGGCCGAAGAAGCCGGTCTCAGTATTTTATTGATTGATGGACACCAGCCGCCCTCGCTTTCCGTATCCAATAACAATTCTGTTTGTCGCTTTTTTCAATCCTCATATAAATACGCTCATCTCTGTGAATCATACTGCGGCAGAGCATTTGAAAACGTTCAAAAGAAAGGCCAGAGCATCTTGTTTCGTTGTCACGCCGGTTTTCACTGTGTTGCTGCGCCGCTCGCGCCTAATCCAATTAGGCCGTTGATCGCAATCGTCGGCAGAGCGTTGACTAAAGTTGCCGATTACGAGGATTTAATTAAACGCCGGGAGCAGGAAAATTGGCAGGATTCACCCGCCGACGAGCTTTTGAGCAATTTGCGTTTTGCTGAATCGGAAGCTGAAATTCAGGAACTTGCCGTTCGTCTCCAAAATTTGGACTCAAGAGAAAAGAAGCATTTGATTGAATTTGTCGCTCGCACCGAGCCAAATCCGTTTGCTCACGGTAAAATCGAAATGCCTATTGAGAACAACGAATTACGAGCGACAGAGCGAGCGGGCATTGTAAAATCGGCAAATGTGATTTCGAGCACAGTTGAAAACCCGAATCAAGCTGATGGGGATGACCCAAGTTTGGTGGATGACAGTAAACTTTTGACTCAAATGGTTGTTGAAGAACAAACTGAACCTTTAAACAAACTGACTCAAAGCGCTGCTGTGCCGGTTGACGCCGCAACTGAAACCTTTGAAGATTTCTTGGCTTGGCAGTTATTTATAGATGTTTTACTTGATAAAAGTTTTAAAGATGCCTGCACTGAAACCCTGCAATTCTTGACAGCTCGTTACGGATTAACATCGCTGGCCTGGCTCGAACGCTCAAAACTCTTATTTAAGCCTTTTTGGGTTTCCGATGATTTACGTGACGTTCTAAAAAACATTAGTTTAAAAGTTGATGACTACCGATTGCAGGAGGCTGTCTTAAATGAATCTTCATTAACTCTAACGACTCCGCAGAAAATCGAAATCTTTCCTCTTGCCGTTGGCGAAGACGTTCGCGCGGCGATAGTTATTGGCGACCATATTGCTGATGATACCCGCCGTTCGCGATTGGCGAGATTTAGTCACCAGATTGCTGTTTCACTTGAAGTTCTCAGATTGCGCGAGGAATTAGCGCGTCGCGTTAAAATAATTCGAGCCGTCCAACTTTTCAGCGAAAAATTAAATGCCGTCGAAAGCGTGGCCTCAGGCCAAACCGATACTCTTTTTGATTCACTGCTCAAAACATGCGCCGAATTGCTTGATGCGAATCGCGGCTCGCTTTTGTTGTATGACGAGAACGAGCAAAAACTGACGATTCAGGCCGCGTTTGGGCCTAGAGCTAAAGAAGTCAAACTGACAGGCGAGCCGATTGGCGAAAGAATCGCTAAACATGTTTGGAAAAAGGGGCGACCGATTGTTGTCGAAAACATGCTCGATAAAAATCTGTTACCAGCCCCATCGGAGCGAGGTTACGTGACTAATTCATTTATTAGTTTTCCTCTCTTTGTTGGAAGTCGCGCCATCGGAGTTTTAAATTTAACTGATAAAAACGGCGCGGAAAATCCTGAGACAGCCGGATACAACTCAAACGATCTGGATTTGCTCGAAACAATTGCCCCGCAACTGGCGATTGCGCTAGATCGCGCATCGCTGCAGCAAAAGGCCGGTAAATTCGAACAGCTTTCAATCACAGATTCACTCACCGGACTGCTTAATCGCCGTTATCTCAACGAACGTCTGAACGAAGAAGTCAGCCGCTCGCTGCGCGACGGCAAACCGATGAGCTTTTTAATGGTTGATATTGATAACTTTAAATCTTACAATGACCGTTTCGGACATCAGGCTGGCGACGAAGTTTTGATCACAACCGCTCACGCTCTCAAATCAGTTTTGCGTAATGCCGACGTGGCCGCGCGTTTTGGCGGTGATGAGTTTTGTCTGCTGCTTCCCAATACGGCGCTCGAAGAAGCTAAACAGATTGGTGAAAGAATTCGCGAAAATGTCGAGGAAACTAATTTTCCACATCAGGAAATGACCGTCAGTATCGGCGTATCCGCTAATTTCCCGCTCAATATTACGCCGCAGGAAATTATTGAATTTGCGGATAAGGCGCTTTATCAGGCCAAACGAACCGGCAAAAACAATGTCCAGCTTTTGTTATTTGAACAAAATCCGCAAGATGATTGGCCGGTAAATTGAACGCTCAAATCGCTAAACTAAAACAATTCTATCTTGAAATTGAGCAAGAGACCGAGCGGTTGGCGCAAGTTCATCAAGCCCGCCTTAATTGTCAGAGAGGCTGTTCCGGCTGCTGCATTGATGGAATCACGGTCTGGAACATCGAGGCTGAGAATATTCGTCAATCTCACCAAGCGTTTTTAATTGAAGAAATCCCAAATACAAACGGCGGCTGTGCTTTTCTCGATCAAAACGGCGCTTGCCGGATTTATCATTCGCGTCCCTACGTGTGCCGGACTCAGGGTTTGCCGCTGCGCTGGTTTGATGAAATCGAAAGCGAGATTTACGAGTTTCGCGATATTTGCCCGCTCAACGAAACGGACGAGCAGATTGAAAATCTAGCTTATGAGGATTGCTGGACAATCGGGAATCCTGAAGCCGTCTTGGCTGATTTGCAAACTGAATTTGATAACGGCGAAATGCGGCGTGTCGCTCTCCGCGAACTTTTCACGAAATAACAGTTTTTATCTTCGAAAGACGAATACAGGTTCATTAAAATATTTACTTCTGCGCGGCAGATTGCGCCAGAGAATTGTAATACTCGACGGGCGCTAAATCGTCCGTTAAAATCGGTGCGGTCAAATCCAGAGGCTTTTGATAGTAATTTTGCAGCAGATTGTTGATTTGCTGGTCGCCGCCTTTGGCTGGCGAAGGACAAACCGATTTGCACGCGACAACGATAAAATTCTGAGGTTTGGTAGTAAGTTGTTCAGGTTTAACTTTGAACATATAAATAATCGGAAAAACACTGGCCAGCGTTTTGTATTCGGCTTGCAAAAACAGCGAGCCGTCGCCTTCGGAGGCGGAAATTGTGTTTAAAACAACCACTCCGTCCGGTTTTAAAGTATTTTTAACCCGTCGCGCGGCTTCAACCGTCGTCAGTTGGAAGGGAATCGAATAAAGTGACCCATAGGCATCAAGCAAAACCGCATCGTACTTTTCGGCTGCGGAATTGTTAAGAAATACGCGCCCGTCCTCGTGAATAATTTTGAGGCGCGGATTTTCCCTCAAGCGAAAATAATCGCGGGCAATCCGCGTCATCTCCGGATCAATTTCCACGACATCAAGCGTTGCTTCGGGATATTGCCGCAGATAATCTTTGGGAAATGAATAACCCGCCCCGCCGATCATCAAAGCCTGTTTAAAATCAGGCTTAAAGTGTCTGATTAAATGATAATATTTGGTGTAATCAAAAACCAGGTCGTCGCTGTCGGCAAAAATTGCGGATTGGGTTGAAAGCGGATCAATCGAGAGCGCCGTAATCGGCTTGCTAGTTTTTTTGTCGGTTGCGCGAAAAACTCTGATTCGGCTGTATTCGGTGTCAATATCTCTCAGTCCGTCCGTTTGAAAAAGCTCGTAGCGATATAACTCGTTCGCCCCAATCGCCGAGATAAATATCAGGACAACAAATAAGTTTGTCGTTGTCATTTTGAAGGGAGCCAGCAGAATCGAAAGCAAAATCAGGCTGCCCGTGATTAGATAAAGCGTTCTTAAACTTCCCACAAACGGAAGCAAAAAGAAGCCCGCCGTGAAAGTCCCTAAAATGCTCCCGACTGTCGAAAGCGCATAGAGTCTGCCAACAGTTTTACCAGCATTTTCGATTGAGAGCATTTTCAGTCTGATGGCATACGGCGTGACAAATCCAAAGAGCACGCTGGCCGGAGCAAACAATAGAAGAGCCGCTAAAATTGATTTGATTTCCAGACCGAGCGTACTGACGGCGAGCATCGTTAGAATCAGCTCATGAAGCAAAATCGTCACCGAAAGAAAAGCCGCCGCGAGAAATATTACGCCCGATAAATATTTTAATTCCGGCTGCCGGTCAGCCATTTTACCGCCAGCCCAATAACCCAAGCTCAGACTCGCTAAAATCACGCCGATTAAACTTGTCCAAACATACGTCGAAGTTCCGATATACGGCGCGAGGATTCGCGAGCCGACGATTTCGTAAATCATCACGAGCGCGCCCGACACAAAAACCACTGTTTCAAGCAGGAAATCGCGGCGAAAAATGTCCAAGAATGATATGGTCTGCTTCATTTTGCTAAACCGCCTGGGCTGCGGCAAAAGCGGAAGCCCAGGCCCACTGAAAATTGTAACCGCCAAGCCAGCCGGTGACATCCATAACTTCGCCAATAAAATATAAGCCTTTGACACGCTTTGCTGCCATCGTTTTTGACGACAGTTCGTCAGTTGAAACGCCGCCGAGCATTACTTCAGCCTTGTGCCAACCTTCGGTTTGATGAAATTTAACCTGCCAATTATTGAGTAAAAGCGTAAGACGTTCGATTTCCGCATTTGACAACTGGTTGAGCGGTTTGGACGGAGCAAACTCCGCGCAAAACTTTTCGGCAAAACGCGCCGGCAAGCGCTGGCTTAGAAAGTTGACTAATTCCTGACGACTGCGGCGATTATCAAGCAGTAATTCTCGCGCATTTTCATCCGGGAGCAGATTAAACTCAACCGCCTCGTCCGGTCGCCAATAATTTGAAATCTGGAGAATCGCCGGCCCTGAAACACCTCGATGAGTAAACAAAATATTTTCTCTAAAACTCTCCCCGGCAAAATCCGTTTTTACTTCATGGGAGATTCCAGCGAGACTGTCGAATCCTTTTAATTCGGCAAAAATTAAAGGAACCAGTGACGGACGGGGCTCGACGATTTTCAAACCGAATTGTCTCGCGAGGTTTAAGCCAAAACCTGTCGCTCCCGCTTTGGGAAACGACAAACCACCGGTTGCAATCACTAAATTTTGGCCTTCAAATGTTCCGTCGGTGGTTTCAAGCTGAAAGCCGTTTTCAATTTTTCGAACGCTCTTTACCTCGCAATTAGTGCGGATTTTAACGTTTGCCTGCAAACACTCATCTTCGAGCATTTGCACGATTCGGCGCGAAGTGTCCAGACAAAAAAGCTGTCCGAGCTTTTTTTCGTAATATTCAATTGAGTGTTTTTCAACCAGTTTGACGAAATCCTGCGGAGTGTAGCGGGCGAGCGCTGATTTACAAAAATGCCGATTCTGCGAAATGAAATTGTTGGAATTAGTCTGAATGTTGGTGAAATTGCAGCGTCCGCCGCCGGAAATCAAAATCTTCTTACCGACCTTTTCAGAGTGTTCGATAACGGCGACGCTGCGACCGCGCTTTCCGGCCTCAGCCGCGCAAAACAGCCCGGCCGCGCCGCCGCCAATAATAATAACTTCAAACCACATCAAAAAATAATGACATATCGCCCGCAATTTCCCACAACGTTACTCGCATAACAAAAGTTTTCCGGTTCAAAATTATATTGAGCCGTTTGTTATTTGCAAAATACGCAACCCAAAATTAAAAAGATAACCGTTTGACAAGGCTGCTGATTTTAACGATGAGCCAAATCAGCTCCAAGCGCAGAAAATTCTAACCGATATATTTGTTTTTGATGCGAATATCTCTGTCTGCAAACATATCGGTTTCAAAATCGTGCAGATAAACTTCGATTTGCGAGCGCTCAAACATTCGCGTCACTTCGCGGAAATCCTGATTAATGCGAGATAATTCATCAAAAATGATGATGTGTAAATTTTCCGGAGTGGGAAATTCACCTGTGGGATGCCGAGATTTTTCGAGGTGGATTTTTAAAGTGCGTTTGAGTGTTTCCGGTTGTTCATCGCTCTGTAACTGGAAAGAATTTATTTTACCCGTCAGCTCCGGATGAGTGTTGATAATTTCCTCTAAATCGTGCGGGAAAATTTTCGCGCCGTAGAATGGAACGCTTAGATCACCACGTCCATGAACAAACATTATTGAAAAAGCGCTTTGACGTGTCGCCAAATCTTTAATTTCAACGCCCTCGACTTTAAGTTTTGCCGACAAATCTTCATATGTCAAAGAGCCCCCTAAATCGCGCAGGTTGTAACGAATTTTAGGGGCCGCGCCTTCAAATCGCGCAATTGTAAACAGCAGTTCATTATCCTCGTTTGTTTCGACAATATAATCAGCCGCGTTGTATTGAAAAATCATCGGCGGTGTTTCGCGACCGAAGAGTTTTGTCGAAAGCGTTTTGTTTTGAAAACAAAGACGTCGCAACGCAATGGTTAGTTCGGTTTCAACGCCGATGTTGATTTCCAAATCCGACGCGCCGTAAGACGAAACGACGCTTTTGAAATATTTCAAAAAGAATGAACGCAAGCCTTCACTCATTCCCTCGCCGCCGACGAGAGCATCAATTCTGTAAAGCGACAAATCAAGTTTTGTTTCGTCCAGCCATGATTTTAGAAAAGGCGGGTATCCGAAAATCAGATAGCGATAATTTGCTCCGAAAAGTTGCAAAGTGTTCTCAAGTTTTTGCTTATCCGGCCCGACTGATTTTAAAATTCCGACGTCAACGAGCGACATTGAAACATTCATACCGGTCGCCCACGGTCCTAAAGCGAAACAGTTGAGCAGCAGACAACAGCTGTCTTGAAAGATAATGTCGTAATTAAGCTGAAGAACTCGCTTTACATCGTCACGCTCCGCCGCGCTGCGCACCCAGTTGTTTGGAACGCCGGATGAACCGGATGATTCATCAATGACAGTGCCCGGCGCCGGAATTTTGCCGCCATAGCATCGCTCCTCGATGCCATACTTTTTGACGTAGTTTTCCTTCGTCATCACCGGTACGTTCTCAAGACGCCAGCCATCACCCGGTACGTAATTTTCAGCTTTAAGGAAATCTCGGTAAGCAGGGCAGTCGCGTTTGGCTTTTTCAAAAACAGCATATGCTCGAACCTGACCCAGCCAGATTAAGACCGGTTGAAGCTGTGGTATTGACAGGAGCAGATATGTTTTGCCGCTGGCGCCGAGCATCCAGCGAATCATCCACAACGAATAAATAAAAATACGTGCAAAAAAGTACCGCAACATTACTTCTCCTCAGTCGAATAAAATTTTATCAACCGGCAAGCGATGGCTTTTGGGTGGTTCCAGCGAATACCCGATTTTAAAAATTAGCCAAATGTCGGGAATGCCGATTTCAGCTTTGACCGCATCGGCAGCTTCCAAATTTGTCACGAGATTGCCGAACGGATGCATATAAAGATTGTTACGCGCCAGCTCAAGCCAAAATCGCATCAAAAAATGTCCGGTTTTAATCGCATCAGTCGCCTGCCAGAAAGCGCCTGACAAGATTCCGATTGTCGGGATATTTCCAAGTTGTGAGCGGTATGATTTAGCGAAAATTTGCGATACAAGCGGAGTTTTCATCAGCCATGGCAGGCGCGCCGCTGTCCAAAACGTCAAACGAGGCGTATTCATGCAGCGGTAATCCAAGCCATCAAGGTGTTCTTCCGATTCCTTATCTGAAAAACGAAACCATTCGACGATTTCATCGTGGTAGTCACGCGAATTCATGTCTGTAAACATTGCTGCTGTGTTAATTCGCAAGATCCGTTCGATTTGAGCCTGATCAATAGTTGTTTGAAATGTTTGCTGCCATTCGGCGGCTAAGAGTGTAAGTGTTTTGAGGTTGTCTTCGGGTATGACTTCATCCAAGAGCGATAACCGGGATGTCCGCCGCTTAAAAAATAACTCAGGCAGGTAATCGCTTTCAGCAGGTTTTTCCGCAGGTGTCAGTGTTAATTTTGCGAATGGCAAAAGATCAGGCTCAGAAGTTTCGAGAATTTTGGGGGCGTACCACTGAGGCTCATGAAACAAAGTGTAGCTAAGTTTGAAACCATCTTGAAAACTTAAAATACCGAGCGATTCGAGAAACATCCCCATCGTCAAAATAATGAAACTGCCCGTCGTGTCTTCCTGCGGCAACGTCCGGGTTGAATCAATTGAAAGCTCTGCCTCTGTTTCATTAAGAATTTTAACGCGCCAAGGTTGGACATTGTGCGGCGAGGGGCAGTGAATGGCCGTTGCGAGAATTTTGTGCCAAATATTCATCCAGCCGCATTATGCTCGAATCCGCCCGTTAATAACAATAGAGAGTCAGAAAAAAAGCAGCGCAATTTACACTGCGCTGCTTTTAAATTTTTTGGCTGAGATTATTTATCTTGGTGAATTTCTGGGAGCAGTCGCGCGAATATAGATTTCGCTGCCGGCACTAATCTCTAAATCGTCGCGGCCTTCGATATAAACCGAACCCGCGCCCGCGCCGCCGCCGATAATCGCGCCGATTGCCGCGCCTTTGCCGCCTCCGGCAATAGCGCCGATCAGCGCGCCTAAGCCCGCGCCAACCGCGCCGCGTGTGGCGGTTTGTTTGGTTTGGTTGCTGCCTTGCGCCCGCCCTTCGTTGTCAACTTTAATTTCATCGCCACCGTTGTTGCGAATGCTTTCGACAAAACCATTAAAATCATATGTTCTGCCGTCACGCAGACGAATTGTCTCAAAGTTGAAATTGACTGCCGCGCGTCCCGTTACTTTGCCCGAACGATTGATGCCCGAAAGAGAGCCTTCGATGACAGCGCCGCGATATTCGTCCGGCGTTTCGACCGTCATTGAAAAACGATCATTGTTATTCGCTGTTTTGGTTGAAAGCGCATCATTCAAAGTTGCTACCAATTTAACATCATTACTAATAATGTAGCCGTTTCGGTTCGCATTCGGATTGTTAACCGGAGAGCCGTTTTGATCACCGGGCAAATTGACCTGACCGGTGTTTTGATTTTCGTAAATATCAAGTTGAGCAATCTGCGCCGTTCGCTGATAGATGCTGGTGACGACCACGGGCTGGCGCAGAAAATCTGCTGAAAGTCTTCTGGTCACCCGCAAACTGCGACCGTTATCAAGCGGTTCAAAAGTCACGTTGTAATCATTATTAAGACCGCTGCTGGTGGCAACTTCAAGACGGCCGCCGATCAGCGTAGCTCGAACGCGGAGGCTGCTGTTGTTATCGCCGTTTTCGTATTTGTCGCGCCCGTCAGCGTCAAATGTGTAGCGCGGCGCGCGGCTCGAGGCGAGCGTAAACTGCCTGCCGCGCTGGTCAATGGCCAGTCGGTCAGGCGTTTCCAATCTTTGCTCAAGCGTGGCTCGCGCGCTGTCACGCTGATTATCAGGCAAACTGTTAACGGCGCGATCAGAAATATCCGCGGCGTTATCGCTGCGTGATTGGTCAAGTTGGAAAGTTCCGGTTAATCCAGAATTATTATATCCGGCATTTCCGCCGGGATAATTGTTTGAGGGATAATTTGAGGAAGGATTATTATTTGGATAATTTGAAGGAGAACCGTAAGAATCTCCGTTCCAATTTAGATTGTACTGACGAGCAAGCTGCGTCAAAGAGGATTTTAAAGTTGTCCAATCGCGGTTAACTCCGGCTCCGAGCCTGGTCGTCCGCAGCCAGCTGTTAATTTTTGATGCCGCGTCCAGGATTTGCCTGACATCTGAAACATTGTCCTGACGCGATTGCAAATGGTCATCATAAGCGCTCAGAGCAGCCTCGTAATCGTCAATGTTACGATTGATATTATCGGCTTCGGTTCCGCGCAAACGAACGTTTTGTAGCGCCGTCTCGAAACTTGCACGAAAATTGTTGGAGTTTACACGAATGCGTTGCATCAGGTCGCGCATCTGTCGGTCCGCGGTGCGCGGAGTGCGAGTCGTTTGAGCATTGACGGAAACGCCCGAAACAGTTCCAAAAACCAACAGAATCAGCGATGAAATCCATACTTTTGCATTTATTCCGCTCATAATTTTACCCTGGCCTCAATTGTCATTTATTTTTATGCTAGTCAAGCAAAGTCCGATAGTGCATTTTTCGTACCAAGCGAAACCCGCAATTTGAAATTTAAATTTACAAATGATGCAATACTTCCTTCAAGATTCAAAATAATCAAAATGGAGGTCCGTTGAAAAATTAGATGCGCGATTTAGAGGACAAAGCAACAATTCATTACGCCGGCAATGAGATGCTGATCGGAATCAGCCCGGGCGGACGCGCTCAGGTTATGGATACTAATCATGAGCGAAACGCTGCGCCAACACCGCTCGAAATGCTGATGGTTGCTCTCGGCGGCTGTACTGCGGTTGACGTAATCGAAATCTTGCGCAAAAAACGCCAGGAAGTTACTGATTATCGAGTTGAAGTCAAGGGTGACCGCCGCCAAGAATATCCCCGCTCTTTTACCAAACTTTATGTACATCACATTGTAAAAGGACATAGCATTTCGGCGGAAGCCGTTGCGCAAGCCGTAAAATTGTCAGATGAGAAATATTGCAGCGTCGCGGCGACCATCCGACCGGGCGCAGAGATCGTAACGAGTTTTGAAATCATTGAAGACAATGTTTCAGCTAATAAATAAACAATGTTTTCTGAGTTGTAATTACAACTAAAAGCCACTCCAAATCTCATTGCAGAGTACCAAAATATAATTCTAAGTTTAGCAAATAAAACAGTTGACAAACGTCAATCGTGCGTTTACCCTCCACACAGTAAGTTTAGGAGACTGACTATGAAAAACCTTACAAATTTGATTATTGTTTTAACGTTTATCGGTTTATTGATGAGCGGTTCGGTTAAAGCGCAAAACCTCAAAAAGTGGGAAGCATTTAATTACGGCAAGCAAAAAGTTTTTGTCAAAGATTTACAAAAGCTTGAAGTTGATGATTTACAAAATGTCCGCGGGATTGTTTTCGGGCGTCATGGACGCATTTTTAAGGAAAAATCAATTCAAGATTATCTGGAAAAACGACCGTGGTATAAACCAAATCTCAAATTTGCCAATTCAATGCTCAATCCGTTTGAGCGCACTAATCTTGATTTAATTCGTCAGGTCGAAGCCGAAAAACATGATTCGGTGCAGCCCGGCGATTTGCGGTTCTGGCAAAAGAAATCTATTCCTGAAGATAAAATCTACGCCAATACTGCCGCCGAATGGCGCGTCATGATTGCCGAAGTCGAAGCCATTCACGGCAAAACCTTTCCTGATGAGCCCTGGCTGCAAACCTATTTTGAGGAACGCTACTGGTACAAAGCTAATCCTAATTACTCACAAGCCGTTCTGAGCGAAATAGAACGGGGAAACATCGAAACCATCACGAAAAAACGCGAGGCGGAACGTAAAGTCGCGGTTTCACCCGGCGACATGGACAAATTTCAAAACGTTTTGCTCACCGAAAAAATGCTCGACGGCGCAACTATCAGCGAACTCAGAATAATGCGCAATGAGTTTGAGGCCAGACATGGGAAGAAATTTCTGACGCCCGGTTATCGCTCGTTTTTTGAATTTCAAGATTGGTATCGTCCCGCCAAAGACCAGAGCAAAGTTGTTTTAAATGAAACTGAGAAGAAAAACGTCGAAACAATTTTGCGAGTTGAAAACCGTCTGCGCGAAGAAATTGCCAAAAAACCGAAAACGGCTGATGATTTCTCCGGTCTTTTTACCGAAGACTTGCGACTGCTGCGCAACGAAATTTACGCGCGTCACGGTCGCATCTTTAAAACCAAACTTCTCAATGATTATTTTTCCGAGCAATCCTGGTACAAACCTGATCCAAATTACTCGGATTCGATGCTGACGACAATCGAAAGCGAAAATCTGAAAGCCATCAAAGAGGCCGAAGACGCCGCAGTCAGCAAGTTTTCAGCAGTAGAAGGCTGATAAAGCTGTAATGCTATAAAATCTCGCGTGTCGAGATTTTCACAAACAAAATAAACAAAGGTTGATCATTAAATTTGCGAGCGGAAAGCCGATTTGCTTTCCTCTCGCATTGTTGTGTCTAATAAAAATATTGTTTGTAAATTATGGAAGTGACACTGCCTGAAGAATTTGAGTTAAATAAAAAACGGCGGGTCTTGGAGCGGCTTGAAGTACGCCTCGCCCGTATGGAGGAAGAAATGGTTGGCTTTCGCGAAGATTTAAAAATTTTTGCGGCAAGGTACACGCGCGAAGTCGCCCGATTTTACACCCAGTTAGACGAACTGGAAGCAGAAATCGCGGCTGAGGAAGCCAGATTAGCTCCTGATGATTTTGAAATTCAGCGCAAAGCCGCCGAAGCTAGAGACCGCGCGGCTGAATCGGCTGCAGCCACCGCCGAAGAAAACTGGCAATCCTGCAGTCACAAATTTAATCCTTCACCGCACTTAAAAAATGCTTACCGGCGTCTGGCCAGACTTATCCATCCGGATTTAGCCGTCAGCGCGGACGAGCGGGAAAAGCGAAATTTATTAATGGCCCAAGCTAATGATGCCTTTGCCGCCGGTGACGAAAACGTTTTAATCGGCTTATTAAACACGCACCGGGACAGTCCTGATTTGATCACAGGAGATGATTTCGGAGCGCAGTTAGTTCGCGTGATTCGACAGATTTATCAAGTCAAACGCCGTCTCGAAAAGTTACGAAAAGAAAACGGCGAACTTGAAAAGTCTGAAAATAATCAACTGCTGATCAAAGTCGAAACCGAAATGCGGGCAGGCAGAAATTTACTTGGTCAAATGGCGGAGCGCACCAAGACTCATATCAAGCGCGCCCGTCGCCGGTTAGATGAACTAAAACGAAACGTTTCGGTCGTTGATTATAACGAACATTACAAAATGGACGTTTCAATGTTTCGCTAAAATTTAATCAAGGCGCGTCAGCAAACCGAATTCGTAGCCAATTGATTCAAGCTCCTCGCAACAAAGAATTTTGCCTTCGGGGGCGCGTTTGTGAAGCCGAAATATCAAGGCTACGTCACCCGCTTCCTGGACGAATTCGGTGCGGTTAAATTTAACCGGAAAATTGAGCAGGCGTGTCATTAATTCCGCCGTCGCTTCGTGACCGACAGCCGTGTCAATAGCGCGGCCGGATTTGTCAAAATCAGCCACTATTTTGCGCGCCGTCTGCGGTGAAAGTTTTTCGTAATTAAAAACGCCCGGTGCGGTTACAACCGGAGCGTTTAGAAAAGTTAGTTTTTTAGCAGTTTTGACAGCTTTGTTCATTGCTGGCTGTGCCATTGTACTCATACTGTAGTTAGACGTTAAAACGACAGACGGTGTTTGCCGTTGTTCTTTTGGGAGCGAGACGATAATTTATTTGGCCAGACTTTCCTGCAGTATCTGCGATAAACGCGACAGTAAAAGTAAGCCCGGATTATCTTCCGAATAAGTAACTTCGAGCATGTCGTCAACTGTAATCGCCAACGCAATTCGCCCGCGCCTTCCATAGATTATACCGACATCGCTGCGCAAACGGTCAAGCGCGCCGCTTTTCGAAGCGGTTGGAACGGTGTCCAGAACGCCGCGCATAATTCCATCTGTATATTGCTGGCGTTTCAAAATATCAAGCATCTCTTTAGAAGCTTGTGGCGACAAAACTTGACCGTTTTCAAGCATTTCCAACAGTTTCACCATGTCATGCGGGGATGAGATGCCGATCCCGTAGTTTTTGTAAAGCGGAGTGTTTTCCCACACTTTGCTTTTGGCCCCGCCGCCGATTTTCCCCAAACTTCGAGTTTGTTTGAGACCGAGACTGTCCATTCGGGCATTAACGGCGTCGCTCGTGACTGCATCGAGAATTAAATTGGTTGCAGTGTTGTCTGAAACCGTGATCATTAAATTCGTCAAAGTTTTAAGATCAACTTTTGAACCGTCAGAGAATTCGCCCAAGATGCCGGAACCGCTGAACTTTTTATCTGTGGTTAAGATAAACTCGTCATTCCAGCTGCGCTTGCCGTCCGCGACTTGTGCGAAAACTTCGGTCATAATCGGCAGTTTAATGGTGCTGGCGGTGCGTACCTGTTCATCTCCGCGATAGCTATAATCCTTGCCGGTATCGAGATTTTTGGCGTAAATATAAACACTGCCCCGAAAATTTGCCAACTCCGACTTAATTTTTTCGTCCAAAGTTTGGGGGTGTTTTAAATCAATCTGAGCGGTTTTAGACCTTGAAGTTTGCGCGAAAGCAGCGAAAGAAATTAGGGAAATAAGTGTTAGCGCAATAAAAATCCGAGACATATTTTTATTCGAAAATTGAAAATACCATAAATTTAAAATTTCGTAACTCTCATCTGTGTTTTTTAAAGCAAATCATAAATATTTTTTCTTTTTGACAATCGCTGACTACGAAAGAGAATTTTTTGTTTTGTTGAAATCAGGGATTATTGAATCTTCAGGATTGCTCATTCGAGTGATGGCGAGAGCCTGAGCGCGAACAATGTCGCTCATGGTGATAATACCCAATAATTTGTCCGGAGCATGTCGCTCAACCACCGCCAACAGCAATATTTTAGCTTGATTCATCTTCACAATCGCGCGACTTAAACGATTTTCCGGGTAAATTCGCTGCGCTTCGTCAATCAATTCCTCGACTAACGCGTGACCTGATTCCTGAGCCAAACTTCTCCGCAAGCGTGCGTCCGTGACTAACCCGAGACAATGGCCTTGCTGATCAACCACCGGAAAAATCGAGAACGAGAGCGGCAACGTGCGTTCCAAAGCCTGCGCTACGGTCAAATTCGCTGAAAGCGTAACGACCGTAGTGGTCATCGCGTCGCTGACTTTAAGCTGCTCGAGAGCGTGCGGCGGGCGCTTATCCCGATGCGGCAAATGGATTCCGTCCTGTTCAAGTAGAGCTTCGTAAATCGGCAGCGGACGAAACCGCCGGGCAATTCCGTACGCCGTCATGTTGGCTATCATCAAAGGCAGAATCAGACCATAACTGCCTGTCATCTCAAAAATGATTAACACCGATGTCATCGGAGCGCGGATGATACCGGCGAAAACCGCGCCCATTCCCACCAAGGCGAAAGCTCCAATCTCGTTGTTACTGTGGCCGAGAATCTGAACATCAAGAAATCCGACAGTGCCGCCGAGCATTCCGCCGATAAAAAGCGCGGGGGCAAAAATACCGCCCGCTCCGCCGGAACTGTATGAAAAAACTGTCGCAGCCAGTTTCAGCAAGCACAAAACAACCATTACGCGGAGCGCTAACTGCCCCGAAAGCGCGGTTGAAAGAGTTTCGTAACCGCTCCCGGTCACTCCTCCGGTTTGAAGAAAATAAAGCCCAACCGCCGCTAAAATACCCGTTACGAGACCGCCGATTCCAGGACGCGCCCAAACCGGAACTAGAACCAATCTGCGAAACCAGCCTCGTAAATTGATTAATGATTCGGTAAAAGCCAGTGAGACAAAGGCCGCCGTGATTCCCAGCAAAGCATAAAAAAAGATTGATGAAAAGTGGTTCAGTCCATATTGGCCGGTTACTGTAAAAACGGGGTGTTCGCCCAAAATGCTGCGTTCAATCGCCGCCGCGATTGCTGCCGCAACGATAACTCCGGATAAAACGGTTTGATCTAAATCGCCGACGACTTCTTCGATTGTAAAAGTAACGGCGGCAATCGGAGCGTTAAAAGCGGCGGCGATTCCCGCAGCTGCCCCGACCGGCAGCAGCCTTCTGAGATTTTGCTGAGAAAGCGCAAAAGTTCGTCCCAAGGCGCTGGCGATTCCGGAGCAAATATGAACTGTTGGTCCTTCGCGTCCGAGCGAGGCTCCGGAGCCAATCTGCAAAACTCCCACAATAAATTTGCCGATTGAATCGCGCAAGGGCAGCCTGCCGCCTTTAATTTCATAGGCTATTTTGACTTGCGGAATACCGCTCCCGCGCGCGCCCGGAAAAACATATTCAAGCAATAATCCGCTAAGCAGTCCGCCAAGCGTCGGCAGCAAAATCACCAACCAAATCATCGTAGTGCCGTTGATTGCGCTGGCTCGGTTGATTAAAAGATCTTCAGCCCGCAAAATAGCAAGGTGAAAGCCGACAGCGGCTAAACCGCACACCGCGCCGACAATCAAAGTCAAAACGAAAACCCTTTGGGACTCTCGCGGAACGAGCCGTAGAAAAAAACGCAGAGCCGCCAATTTTATCGCCCGCCGAACGGGACGCAGGAAACGCCAATACACCTTGAGCTTTCTTTGACCAAGCCCAATATTAGATACTGTTGACATTCCCTCAATAATAACAAAAAACGTTTGTAAAGCTTAATTTGACCTGGCTTTAAGCCATGCATCTGATAGTGATTAGGCAGAAAAAAGAACTTGTATTGCGAAAGATTGAGGCTCTTAAAGTCAGGAAAAAAAACATCAGCCTGGCCATTATGCCAATTGTTTTAAACACAAAAGGGCAGTTTAAACCGCCCTTTTAGTGACCCGGATATTAAATGATTAATCGGCAGCAGCTGCAGTTTCTGTTTTCTGCTCCTTTTCGTTCTCGTCAGATTGATATGCTGGCAATACAACGCGCGTACGTTTTTCCTGTTTTAACCCCAAAGCCCAATCGGCCTGCATAATCGTGTGGATATCGCGGGTTCCCTCGTAAATAACGGCAGCTTTCGAATTTCGCAGATATCGCTCGACCGGATAATCATTGATATAGCCGTTAGCGCCGTGAATTTCAATCGCCATCGAAGCGGCTTTTTCAGAGCGCGTCGTGGCCTGCCATTTGGCGAGCGAAGCCGCCTTGCCCGATGGCTTGCCCTCATTTTTGAGCCAGCCGGTTTTGAGCCATAACAAATTAGTCATTTCGTAATCAGCCTGCATTTCGGCAATTTTTTGTTTGACCAGCTGATGATGCGCGATGGTCACGCCTGCGGTCTCCCGAACATTGGCATAAGCGACTGACGCGTCACGAGCCGCGCGAATCAATCCGGTGGCTCCGGCGGCGACGGTATAACGACCGTTTTCCAGAGCAAACATCGCAATTTTAAAGCCTTCGCCCTCTTGTCCGAGCATATTTTCTGCCGGAACTCTGACATCCTGGAGTGTAAAATAACCTGTATTTCCCGCTTTGATGCCGAGTTTGCCGTGCAGAGTGCCGGAAGAAAAGCCCTTCATCGCGCGTTCGACGATAAAGCAGCTCATCCCTGTATGATCGCGATTTTTGCGTTTTTCTTCGTCAGTCCAGCAAAAGAACAAATACTGATCCGCCACATCGCCAAGTGAAATCCACATTTTTTCGCCGTTGAGAATCCAATCATTTCCATCGCGTCGGGCAATTGAGCGCATCCCGATGACGTCGGAACCGGCATTCGGCTCGGTCAACCCATAAGTCGCAATTTTTTCGCCCCGAGCCTGCGGCGCTAAGTATTTCTGCTTTTGCTCTTCCGTTCCCCAGGCGTAAAGCGACAGTGAGTTAAGCCCGACGTGAACCGACATGATAACTCTCAGAAAAGTATCGGCTGCTTCGAGTTCTTCGCAAACAAGTCCGAGCGAGATATAGTCAAAACCCGCCCCGCCGTAGTTTTCAGGAATACAAACGCCGAGCAATCCGAGCTCGCCCATTTTGTCCAAAACCGAACGCTCGAAATGCGCTTTTTCATCCCATTCCTTGATAAAAGGCAAAACGTCGCGCTGCGTAAATTCGCGAACGGTCGCCTGCAATGCTCTATGCTCCTCGGTCAATTCAAATCCAATCACTTTACTTTAGAATCCTTTCAAATTTTTGATGTAGGTAGGAAATTTATAAACAGATAACAAAGATTATATTAACATTTTTCAGGTTGCCCGCGCTAAACTCACAATCATCTGAAACGAATTACAACTTTGGTGGCAAAGCATTAGATAATAGTTAAAACAGTCGAACACGGGAGGCCGTTCACTACAGCCGACGGAATGCTGTTGTTAACTTACTTTCGAGAAATCCCAAAATTCACAGCAGGGGCACACAATGATTGATATTTCTCACGCAATTAAATTGGTGGAACAAAATTCCTGGCGATTAAAGAATGAACAGATTTCGCTCGCAAACGTTTTCAAACGGGTTTTAGCGGAAGACATTTTTGCGGATATGGATATGCCGCCGTTTAATCGCTCGCAGATGGATGGCTACGCGGTCAAGACGAGCGATACCAAAACCGCTTCGGTTCGCCTCAAAATTGTCGGAGAATCGGCAGCGGGAAAAAGTTGGAACGGACAGCTTAAATCCGGCGAGGCTGTTCGCATAATGACCGGGGCCGTTGTGCCAAATGGCGCGGACGCGGTGCAGAAACTTGAACTAGCCAGGGAAAACGATGGGCAGGTTGCGATTTTTGAAGCAACTAAAAAGGGTCAAAATATTGTCAGGCGCGGCGCGGAAATCAAAGCGGGAAAGCGTGTTTTCTCGACCGGAGAAATTGTTAACGCCAACATGATTGCAAGTTTAGCGGCATTCGGTTATTCGGAAATTATGGTCGGCGAACAGCCCAGAGTCGCCGTGCTTTCAACCGGAAGCGAAATCGTTGACATCAACCAGACTCCGCAGCCCGCTCAAATTCGCAACTCAAATTCGCCGATGCTGCGTGTTTATGCCGAGCAATGCGGCGCGATGGTCGAATCTTTCCCAATTACGGTTGATGATCTGACAACATTGAAATCAAATATTGAACAGGCAGCAACCCGTTCGGACGTTTTAATTCTGACCGGCGGCGTTTCGGTTGGCAAATACGATTTGACTAAGCTGGCGCTGAAAGAACTTGGCGCTGAAATATATTTTGAAAAAATTGCTTTGCGGCCGGGCAAACCAACGGTTTTCGCCCGTTTAAAGAACGCCTTAATTTTTGGCTTGCCGGGCAATCCGGTTTCGGCTGCCGTAACTTTTCACCTCTTTGTTCGCCAATGTTTGCTGCAAATGCAGGGTGCGAGCAAACCCGAACTTCAAAACGGTTTCGCCGTCCTGACTAAATCGCTCAAGGGAATCAGGGAGCGGGCCAGCTATTTGCCGGTTAAACTCTCGACCGACAAAAAGGGGCAGTTGATCGCTGAGCCGGTCAAATGGGGCGGCTCCTCCGATTTTGTTGCATTCGCAGCGGCTGAAGCTTTAGTCATTCTTTCGCCCGACAAAATAATTTCAGCGGGAGCAGTTGCGAAAATCGTTTTTCTAGAATCGAAAAAGTAGTTAAGTTCTAAAGCTCAAAATTCCCGGCTAAATTTAGAAACTCAAAAATAATTTCAAAAAAGAGGAAACTTTTGAAGATTGCCGCCGACAATCTTAGGTAAATGGAAGTTAATATTTGCCAATAAATTGAGGAATCAGCGACATGGCGGACAACATCAGCGGAGTCGGAGCAAGCACGGTTAGTTTTAATGAAAATAAGATAGGTGAAACGCCGCCGGCCGGTTCGCCGACAGCCACCATTGAAACGGCGTTTTTCAAACCAAACGAAACTGCGTTTCAAGAAAAATCCGTTTTCAATCGTGGAGATTTCCTCAAAACTCAAATTCAGAATCAAGCCGTCAAGGTCGAAATTCCCCGGATGGACGCGGCCTCCGAAAAAGAACTGGCGAAATTAGATCCGGAACTTGCCGACCGAATTCGCCTCACGGCGGCGGATCTGAAAAAACAGGGAATTGACGTCGTGGTTGCACCAAAGGGCGGATTGCGAACATTTGCCGAACAAAATGCTCTTTACGCCCAAGGGCGCACGCAGCCTGGAAAAATAGTGACCAACGCGCGGGCGGGCGAAAGTTATCACAATTATGGTCTGGCAGTTGATTTAGTGCCGACGGTGAATGGTCGCCCGACCTGGAACGCGCCAGCCAAAACTTGGGAAGCGATGGGCAGAGCCGGTGAAAAACAAGGGCTCGAATGGGGCGGACGCTGGAAAGGATTAGTTGATACTCCGCACTTTCAACTGGTTGGAAACACCAAACACGCTTCGGATTTGCTTTCAACTTATAATAAGGGCGGACTGAGTGCAGTTTGGACGCAAATCAACAAGCAGTACCCGAACGTCGGCGGCACCGCGCCGACAACTCCAACCGTGCCATCTCCTTCAGGAAACGGCGTCAAGATAAATGACGTTCCGAATTACCGGCAGGGAGCCGCGCCGTGGGGCAGCGAACCTTATAATTTAAACACAGATTTGGGAAATTTTGCTGACAACGGTTGCACCGTCACCGCTGCGGCCATCGCCGCGCAGTGGGCGACGGGGAAGGTCGTGACGCCGCACGATGCCAATGTGAATTGGAGCGCTACGCTCGGCAAATTTGAATATAAAAATTTAGGATCAGGCGGCAATATCCCGTTTGGTAATACGTTTAGTCCAATCGGCAAAAATTCTGCGTCTGGCGAAAATTTGCTGAGCAAAATAAAAGATTCGATCAAAAACGGACATCCGGTTGTTCTGGGAATTTCCGGGAACGTGACAACTCCAGACGGAGCGCATTGGTCGCGTCACACAGTGGTCGCAACCGGCGTCAACGAAAAAGGCGAATTGCTTGTCAATGATCCGGCGACCGGGAAAACTCAACCTCTCTCCGCTTTTAAATTTAATAATTTTGATATGGCGCAAGGTTTGAGCAAACGCGGCGGAGACGGCGGTACTGTCAGCGGAAATACGACTGTTCCAACCGCACCAACCGCTCCGACTGTGCCGACCGCGCCCAGTCAAAAATTACCGATTCCGACCGCTCGGCTGGAAAAAGGAAATTCGGGAAATCAAGTTAAACAACTACAGGATGCGCTTTTTAAACTTGGTTATAAATCCCTTGACCCGGCCAGAATCGGCAGTGGGCACGGAACTTTTGGACCGATTACCGACCGCTCGGTGCGTGATTTTCAAACCGCACACGGGTTGGTGGCCGATGGTATTTACGGCCCTCAAACGCGAGCGGCGTTAACCAGGGCTCTCGGTGGAGCGCAATTAGCAAATCCAACAGTTCCGACGCCTCCGCCAAATGCAAATTTATCCAGGCAGACCGCAAATATAAATAATATTTTGCGCGGCACGGGGCTCGCAAACCAGGGTGAAACCATTGCCCGGCTGGCTCAAAAATATAATGTTCCGCCTGAATTTGCGATTGCCATGTTTCGCAAGGAAGCAAGTTTTGCCGCTCCCGGAACGCTTGCTGAACGCAATAATAATCCCGGTAATATTCGCTTTGCCAATCAGGACTCGGCGGTTTCGGGCGCGCGTGGGTTTGCCAAGTGGAATACCATGGGCGAAGGCATCGAAGGATTCTTTAAATTAATGAACAAACAACCATATCGCGGCTGGCTTGATAATAAAGATTATCACAGCATTATTTTCCGGTACGCACCGCCATCAGAAAATAATAGCGAATTGTATCTCAAAGAGATCACTGGTTGGATTGGCAATTACCGAAGTCGCATCAACGGCAATTAGCAGCTCGTTATAAAGTTGATTATAAGAACTCTCCTCAAACTGGACGAGGCGAAGGAGCAGGGGCATTTTCTTCGTCTCATTTTTTTGTCAAAATGAGTAGAGTTTAGTTTTATGATGCGGAGAATTTATCAGATGAGTTTGAAAAAGAAAGCGATTTTATTACCTTTACTGTTGTTTTCAGCTGTAAGCTTCTCAATCCATGCCGCCGCTCAACCGAAGAGTCTGGTCGGAGCAACTGTTGTTTCGCAGTGCCTCCAATATGAACCTGCGGCGGTTGCTCTAGAGGGAGAGATCATCCGCGGAACATTCGTCAATGCATCGAGTAGAAAGGAAATGATCTGGTTGCTCAAACTCGTCGCGCCGATTTGCGTTGACAGTGGCGGAGCAGCGGACAGCATTAACCAAAAGGCCGCAGATGTTAAGCGTTTGCAATTGGTTTTAATGCCGCGAGACTATAAAAGTTATCAAAAATACCTCGCTAAAAATGTCGTCGCCAGCGGAACGCTTTTCTACGGACATACGCAACACCATTTTACCAAAGTTTTGTTGAGCGTAACGGCAATTCGATTAAAGAATTGAACTGTTGTTGCATTCACGCTTTCAGTCTAGGTAAAATCATCTTTAATGAAAGAAACGGAACGTGAATGGTTAAAAGGACATGCTACTCTCGGGGCGGCAACAAAATGGACGCCTGAAGAAATTCGTCTGGTAACCGAACTAGGCTACGGCTTAGCCGAGCAGGGACGCCTTGGCGAAGCCATAACTTTGTTTGAAGGACTGGCTGCGTTAGCGCCCGCAACCGTTTATTTTCAGGCGGCTCTCGGCGCATTGTGGCTGCGCGAAGGAGCGCCGGAAAAGGCGCTGACCTATCTTAATCAAGCTCTAATTTCCGAATCGCGCGATATCACATCGCTGGTTAATCGCGGCGAAGCATTTTTGCTGTTGGGTGAAAGAGTGGCTGCCAGTCGTGATTTTAAATCGGCCATAAATCTTAGCAAATCAAGGGCTGATTCTGCTATTGAAGAGAAAAGCTTAACCAGGGCGCGCGCTTTGCTGGCTTCGATTGAAAAACAGTTTGTTTAAAATCAAAATTTAATTTTTTATTAACGAAAAAAAAGTTTACTCGCATCAAAAGGTAAAGCTATAATAAAAGTAGTAAACTTTAAATAAACTCAAAAAAGCTCACGGATAATTTCTCGAGAAGAAATTTTTGCACGAACTTGGGGGCGGATTTTATGCAGCAGCTGCCTGACAAGCATACTAAACAGAAATCCGAAAGTGATTTGCGAATCCTACCGCTCGGCGTGGCGGCCTTAATTTGCTTTATCGTCGCTGTTTCAAGCGGCTCTCTTTTTTGGTATTTCTTCGGCTCTAAATCGCCATATAGAAATCATGAGCTGATTATCACTGCCGCTCATTCCAAACCAGTATCTTCGCCGGAAGTTTTGGGAAATATTGCCGTCACAGACAACTCTCAGGCTCCTCAAACAGCTGACAATAGTCAACCGGTTCCGGCTTCCTCTGAGTCTTTAACGCCGATAACCGCGCCGTCGCCAGCGCCGGCAACAGCCGAAACTCCCGTTACTAATGCGCCTGCCGGAGAACTTCAGGTTGAGGGCGGAGAGGTCGCGCTTGGCGGCGGAGAGACAAAACTTCCAATCAGACGCGAAAGCGTCGAACCTTTCGCTATTGCGGAAACCGAAGTTACCAACAAACAATTTCGGGAATTCGTTGACGACACCAAAGCGAAAATAAATGTTCCGGTTGGAAAAGATGATGAACCGGTCACAAACATCAGCTGGTACGAAGCAAAAAAATATTGCGACTGGCTTTCCAAAAAAATCGGCTTTGAGGTCAAATTACCGACCGAAGCTCAATGGGAACTCGCGGCAGGGGGCAAAGAAAATTTGAAATATCCTTGGGGAAATCAATGGCAGGACGAAAAAGCCGGCTGCAAAGAAAATAACGGTAAAATTAAACCTGTCAAAAGTTATCCGAGTGGAAAATCATCGTTTGGGGCTTACGACATGATTGGTAATGTTTGGGAATGGACGGCCGATGCCGGTCGCGACGAATTGGGTAAAATTACTAAATATAAAGGCGGTGATCCGGCTTTCGCAAATCAAGTTTTATATGTTGTCAAAGGCGGCGCCGCCGTTGAGGGCAAGGCAAGTAATAATGTCCAGACCAGAATCAGCATGCCCTTAAATTTCAGATCGCCGGATATCGGCTTTCGATATGTTGTGTTGCGGGATAAGGCGGTGCAGAGCGATAACAGCAATCAGTGAAGTGTGTAGTTTGTTTCGGAGGATTAGAATGAAATTTCAAAATGCCCCTGTTAAAAATCAATATTCGTTAATTAAATTAAATTTTGTTGTATTTTGGTCATTAGCTTTTTTTGTTTTCTGCGGAATCTTTAATTTTCCTGGTTCTGCTTTCGCCCAGACCACTGAAATTGAAAAACAACTTAATAAGCCGATTCACCCTAAAAGCACCAAAACCCGGCCGACCGAAAAACCGAAGGTCGAACCGGTGAGGGCAAAACTAAAGCCTAAGACGGTGGCCATTACCAAAGGCGGCGCGGCAAAACCAATTGGCAATAAACCCGAAGAACGTCAGCAGGTTACTTTTAGAACCGGCGCTGGAACCGTTGAGATTTGGAGCGACGGCAAACAACTGGGAATTAGCGATAATGCCGGCAAATTTACAACTTCTCTCCAGAGCGGAGATCATTTAATTGCCGCCCGCAAATACAATCAGGATTTATTCGCTTCGACCAAAATTTCGGTTTCGTCAGAAGTCAACAGTTTTGACTTTTCTGCCGATGTTGCCAAAGGTCTCGATGGCATTCGGCAAGCTCAAATTGACGAGGAAAAGAGTAAACCGGTTGAACCTCCGCCGGTTGATTCGGATACCCTTTTAAGAAATTACCGCGATCCGGAAGCGCAAAAATCTATCAC
Source organism: Pyrinomonadales bacterium (assembly GCA_038212235.1). GTDB lineage: Bacteria > Acidobacteriota > Blastocatellia > Pyrinomonadales > Pyrinomonadaceae > JBBQUS01. The sequence continues at coordinate 25,805 of JBBQUS010000031.1, read as the reverse complement.
TTTAAAGGATTGGCAGTCTGTTTATGACCAATGCCGTCAACAGGCCGCAATCGGAAACACAGACAACAAGATTGAAGCCATCAGCTCTTTCGCTCAGGGACAAATCGAATTATCTTTGGGCAATCGTCAAAAAGCGGTCAGCTTGTTTAGCGCGGCGGTTTTGTTTTTGCCGAATTCACCAATCCTTCACTACGGTCTGGGGGTCGCGCAGCTTTCGGCGGGTAATGTCACAGATGCTACGAATTCCTTTACTAAAACTATTCAACTGGATAATAAATTCCCGCTTGCCTACAAAGAACTGGGTAAAATTTTTCAGGCGCAGGACCGAACTCGGGAGGCCGCCAGTTATTATCAGCAAGCGGAAACATTAGGTGACAACACTCCGGATTTACGTTTAAAAATCGCTGAGACTCAAATAAAAAACAAAAACTGTTCGGCAGCGGTCAAAGAACTGGAAATACTGCAAACGCAGTCACCGAGTTCGGGAGTATTCACGGCCTTGAGCGATTGTTATATCGAACAAAAACGTTTCGTCAGCGCCATCGAAGTTCTCAACAAAGCCATTCAACTAGACCCGGCTTCGGCCGTTGCGCAATACCGCATCGGAGTTTTATATCTTAAACAAAAGGAATTCGCGAAGGCCAAAGAATCGCTGGAGCAGGCTTTAAAACTTGATGCCGAGGGGAAAACCGTCAACCGCAAGGAAATACAGGGATTAATTGGAAAAGCTCAAAGAAGAGCAAGCAACGAGTAAAAAGGAGCTTTATGATTAGAATCGAACCGGCAAAGAATTTTACCGCTCCAAAAAGCGCGTCAAGCAAAACAAGTCTGGCGAATTCGGAAAGCGAAAATAGCGACAGCATCGGCGATGAGGTTCAGGGCGGCAGCGATTTCGCCAGCGTTTTGGAAAATCTAACTTCCAAAAAGGATTCCTCCGATCAAAAAAATGATTTGACCAAGACCAAAGAACCCGAAAAAGACTCTCACTCCAGACTTGACGCCCAACACAAAACCGAGCACCAGACAAAAGACAAAAGCATCAGTCATGCCGACAAGCGCGATGACGCTGCCGGCGCGGCCGCGGCCGGCCGTTTTAACAATGCTGATAGTTCGCAGTTGGAGACGGCAGTAGCAGTTCCGCCGGCTCGCGCCATTTTGCACATTGTCGATCTGGAGCGGATTGTGTCGAGCGTTCGCGCTCAAAATTTTGCTGATGGAAATTCTCAGGTCGTGATTACACTTAAGAATTCCGTCTGTTCGGGTTTGCAAATCAAATTGACTACGGACGAAAATCACCGCGTGAAGGCCGAACTAATCGCCGCCAACGAGAAAGTCAAAGCGCAGATTGACGCGCGGAGCGGGGAACTGGCTGATTTGCTGCGCCAGCGCGGGTTAAAATTGACGAGTCTGCAAACCACCGTCGGCTCGGGAACTTCCGGAGACAACGGCAATCAGAAACAATCCGATAATTTAGAATCCGCCTCTGCCGCGATAAGCTCTGCGAAAATGATTGAGCTGGAAGATGTGCAGGAAGAACCTGAACAGAGCGAAACGGGCAGCAGTTATCGAGTTTAATTGAAACAAATGGCGAGCAAGAAAGCAGTCAAAAGCGGCTTAAATGAAGTTGATTTAAGAGATGAGGGCGGCGATCCTTTTGCGACCGATTTTTTTGCTCAGACAAATTATGAAATTGACCGTGATTCGGGTGAAATAGAAGAGGTTGAAAACGTCGAGGATGATTTGGTCTTAGTTGAAAGGCGATTGTGGAGCGCGAATTTGCCGCAAATCACAATCGCTGAAGTCAATCGAAATTTGTCTTTTGCACAATTGCCAGCTGATTTATCTGATACTGCCTGCAAAATTTTAACGACCAATTTAGCGCAAACTATTTTACACAACACAACTGGCGCGCGATGTGAAGTTATTTCTACAGTCGAATCTGATTATTTTGATGAATCAGTTAAAATCAGGCAGGAGCAGGCAGTTTGTCTGAGTTTTGTTGTCGAGCCTCAACAGCAGCCGGCGGCACTGATTTTAGACGCCGCTTTTGCCGTTAAAATTGTCGAGACGGCTTTGAGCAGCGGCGTTGTAACCAGCGAACGCCGTCTCTTGTCGAAAACTGAGCTTTCAGTAATTGAATTTCTGTCGCTAAACTGTCTTAATGATCTCAACGCTTTTTTTTCAGAGCCTTTGCTGCGCTGGCAAGCCATCAAACAAAGTGAAACCGATTTTGTTGTCAATCGCGGATTGATCTCAAATATTAGAATTCAGTTTGGCAAAATCATCGGGGTAGTTCAGCTTTTGCTTCCTTTTGATTTTTTAGAATGTCTCAGCCAGACCGGTAACCCATTACTGGCAAGGCAAAATAAAAGTGAAAATTTAGTTCAACTCTCGCAGGTTGTCTCCGGCTTGCTCTTTCATGTTGTGTTGGGTGAAACAACAATTGATGCCGCTGAATTAGCGGTTTTGGAATCAGGCGATATCATTTTAATTGAGCGGCCAATGGTTCGTCAGTCAAATTATAACTTGTCCGGAACAACCCAAATTCGGGTTGGCGATGAATTTTATGAAAGCCTTTACGGTGATTTGTCAACTGACAATGGACTCCAGTTCAAACTTCGCGAAGTCAATCAAAGAAATGCAAATGAACCGGTGAGGTCAATGATGCCAGAAAATCAAACTGATAATCAAACATTAGATCCGCAGGGAAATCAACCTGCCGATTCGTCTTTTAACGAAGCAGGTTCCGAAGAATTTAATAATGGAGCTTTGGCTCTGGAAAAAGTAACTGTCAAAATTTCAGTAGAACTGGCGTCTCGTCGAATCAATTTAAACGAACTGGCTAACATTCATATCGGGCAAGTTATCGAATTGGGCAGCCGTCCGACAGATCCGGTCGAACTTGTCGCTGATGGCCGAACCGTTGCGATTGGCGAACTGATTGATATCGAAGGTAATTTGGGAGTGCGCCTGACGAGAGTGTTGCTTTAGATTCTAAGTTTCTATTTCCGAATTTGCTCGAATGAGTGGGAAGTTTGGAAACGGAAGTCTAAAATAATTTGGAAAACAGCCTAAACTATATTGGTCTTTTAGTTCAGACACTGGTCGCGTTAGCCGCAGTTTGCGGTTTGGCTTACGTTATCTTTCGGGTTATTCTCCCGCGATTGCAATTGGGTCAAAATTCCGGCGGCATGATTAGGGTGGTTGAACGCGTCGGGGTTGACGCTAAACGAAGCTTACTGGTCGTCGAAGTCGCCGGCAAATGGCTGCTTGTTGGCGTTTCGGAAAGCGGTGTTCAACTCGTCAGCGAGCTTAACGAAAAGGATGCGGTTGACGCCGAATCTCAAATCATTCTTAACCGAGAAGCTCAGTTTCAAAGATTAGATGATTTGCGCTCCGGCTTCGCAGCTAAATTAGGAAAAGTAATCGGCAGAAAGGAAGTAAAAAATAATGTTGAGAAACAGCCGGATCAAAAAAAGCAATTTGATTGGACTCTTAAAAAGTAAACAATTTTGGTCTCGTTTCAGCATTTTGCTGATTACCTTCGCGTGCTTTAGCGGAACAGTTTTGGCTCAAGCCGCAAAAGCCGTCCCGTCGCCGTCAGTCGCTCCGAAAGCGGCCTCTCCGGCCGCTCCGGATGCAATTACCGGCGGAACTGCAAACCCACTCGTTTTGATTGTGGTCGTCGGCGCTCTGGCGCTCGCTCCGTTTGCTCTGATAATGTTGACCTCTTTTGTCAAAATCTCTGTAGTTCTCTCAATTTTACGCACTGCAATTGGTACTCAGCAAGTTCCTCCAAATCAGGTCATTACCGGCATTTCACTGATTTTAACTATTTTTATTATGGCTCCGGTCGTGGAAAAGATGTATCAGGACGCCGGCTCAGAGCTGTTCTTTACCGATGTCAGCGTTAGTAAGATAATGGATGTTGCTCAAAAAGGTCGCGAACCTCTCAGACAGTTTTTAGAGCGATACGCGCACGAAACTGACCGAGTTTTATTTTTAGATTTAGCGCGGAGAATGGCGATTCGCAACAAAACCGATCCGAACGAAATTCAGTACGGCGATTTTCGGGTGTTGGTCCCGTCTTTTGTGACCAGCCAGCTAACCGAGGCGTTTCGAATCGGATTTTTCCTGTTTATACCATTTCTCGTAATTGATATGGTCGTTTCCAACATTCTGCAGGCGATGGGCATGTTTATGCTTTCGCCTACCACTATTTCGCTGCCTTTTAAATTGCTGTTGTTTGTAATGGTGGACGGTTGGGCTTTGATCCTCAAAAACTTAGTTTTGGGTTATGTCTAAAACAGGAGAAATATGGACATATATTTAAACGTCGCCGTTCATGCTCTAATCTTGATTTTGTATCTCTCAATGCTTCCTTTGCTAGCGAGTTTGACCGTTGGTTTAATTGTCAGTTTGATTCAAGCCTTAACTCAAGTACAAGAGCAAACACTAACGTTTGTTCCAAAAGTTGCGGCAACGATACTTGTTATAGTTTTTTCCGCCCCATTTATGCTTAACACTTTGATGGTCTTCGCCAAAGAGGTGTTTGACATGATGCTCCAGGTTGGAAGCGGGCGCTGAAAATTACCAAAATTTGAATTTACAAGCCTTAATTCGGCTAGAGTGCCAGCCTTCGGTTTTCAATTGTTATGAACGAGTTTTTGAAACTTTTAGAATTCGTCTTGAAAACATTTGAAGTTGGTAACAGTCCGCAAACTTTCCTCGTCCTGGTTGGTTTGGCTTTCGCGCGAATCATTGCATTCTTAACAATAGTTCCTTTTTTTGGTGGTCAGGCCGTTCCAGGCCGAGTCAAGGTCGCTACCGCCGTTGCCCTGGTGATAATCATTTACCCAAGTCTGGCAGCGGGTTTGCCGACAGACGGCAGCCCTTTGCCGTTTGGCCCTCTTGGATTTATCGCACTGCTGGCGAAAGAATCCTTCGTCGGTTTCACTCTCGGTTATATCGCCGCGTCGGTTTTCGAAGCGATCCAATCTGCCGGAAGAATAATTGATATGCAGCGCGGTTCAACGATGGCGGAAATGTTCGCGCCGCAGGTTCAGGCGCGTGTTTCGGAACTGGGGCAATTCAAACTGCAGTTGGCGATTGTTATTTTTTTAGCAATCGGAGCGCATCATCTGTTTCTGCGCGCCTTGCTTGAAAGTTTTATTTATATTCCGGCCACGACTTTTCCGCACATCGAAGCCGGCTGGTCATCGGCAACAGCGCTGATCACGCAGTTGTCGGCAATGATGTTTAGCTTTGGAGTGCAACTGGCGATTGCGCCGGTTTTGGCCTTGCTTCTGACGGATTTATTTTTCGGGATTGTCAACCGAGTCGCGCCGCAAATCAACGTCTTTTTCCTCAGTATGCCGGTCAAAATGGTTCTCGGATTGGTCGTGGTGGCGTTGGCACTTCCATTTTTAGCAGAACAGTTTATCTTTTATTTTCAACAGGCATTCAACGCCTTTGAAATGACAATCCGAATGCTTAGTCCTCTGGCATCTTAGTCTTTAAGCTGGACTGATAATATCGGCAGCATCAAGCAGCGCCTGAGCCGTGCGACTGTGCGGCGATTGCGAATCGGCAGCAATAATTTCATTAAACTGTTCTTCGGCGCGGTCACGCTGACCTTCAAATAACCACGCTTCGGCTTGGTGAACACGTGCGTACAAACTTTCGGGTTTGATTTCCAAAGCGCGAGTATATGCTTGATGAGCGGCGGCGAAATTTCGCCGCTGGAATTCGACAGTTCCAAGGCCGACGAACGGCACATCTGAATCCGGAATAAGCTCGGCAGTGCCGCGAAATATTTCTGCTGCCTCGTCAAATTTGCTCATTTCACGCAGCAAAAATCCTATTTCTAAAGCAACTCTTAACTCATCGTCGGAAACTTTTACATCTGTAAATTTCATGTCTTAAAAATTATGCAAAAACCAAATCTCCGTCAAACTTACGGCAAAGTTTAACGGAGATTTAAATAAAAAGTTAACAAAATCTAAGATTTGAAATTGTTTACTGCTGACATTTCAGCGTCATGTCGGGATTTCAGCAAATTAGAAACGGTCGTAAAATTCTGAGATTGTGTGCTGACTTGATTTTGCACGCTCAGCATTTGCATAGATTGTTTTTGCTGTTGCGCAATCATCGCCTGCATTGAGCCGAAGTCAGGGCCGCCGCCGCTAATTGCACTGCCAAGAATTCCTCCCAGGCCGGGAACAAAACTAGCTGCGACACTGCCAATGCCTTTAAGAATAGAACCAAATCTGCTTGGCTGTTTGATTTGCGAAGTAGTATCTACCGGAAGATTTGGAATAGTTGAAACGTCTGTACCAGTTTTCAAAATTGGGTCATCTATCTTCATATTTCATTTTCTCCTAATCTCTATAATTTCCTGATGCTGCGATAATAACACAATCAACAACATTATTTACCAACTTTCTGGAGTAAGAATTGCTTAAAAATAATACTGTGCATATCAGAAAATTTTATTTAAAAAACAGGAAACATTCAAAAAAAGCAACCGATAATAACATCAAGTCTTTGGCCTAAGTGTTTCGCGCCTTTTCTAATACTTTCAAAAAATCAAGCGCGTTTTTGACGGCGGCGGCACCCGCTTTGGCGCGTCTAGAATCGTCTTCCGAACCTCTTAAAATCACTCTTTCAAGATTCTGAAATGTCGTTTGAAGACTGTTCTGCATGTTTTTAAGTGCTGACAAGTCCTTGTCTTGAAACAGCTTATCGAGAGAGGGATAATGCGTCAGGGCAGCAATGTCTTCGGGCGTTAAAGTTGATTGCTGTCCGCTCTGTTCGGACATTTGATTCAAATGTGAATTAAAATTCATTATAAAATTAACCTCTAATTAACGGACTAATTTAGTTTGGGGCGGTAAAATCAATTGAGTTGCTGTGTTAGTATGAAGCAATAAGAGCATTTATGACAATCAAAATTGTCGTCACTCACGAAAATCAAAGCACGGGTCGCTCTAGCGAAACCTTAATCATAGAGGATGTGCTCATTACAATCGGAAGCTCAGTGACAGCGAATGTCAAACTTTCGGGCGGCGGAGTTGCTCCTGAGCAAGCCGTTATTGTCAATGAAAACGGGCAATCACTCTTTGTCAATCAAGTCAAAGGTACTATTTTGAATGGTGCAGAGTTGGACAAAGGGTTTCCGCATGAATTAAAAACCGGGGATCGTATTCAGATCGGTTCCTATCTTTTAGTCATCGAACTTGGAAACCATTTTTCAGAGATTGAAAACAAGCAGCCGGTCGAAGAAATTCCAACACCTGTTATCGAAAGTTTAATACCTGCTCTCAACAATTTTGAGAATGAAAACGAGGAAGGTGATCCGCCTCAAAATTCTTTGTCGGTTGAAACTAATCAGCTGGGAGTTGAAACTTTTGCCGATATTCTAAGTAGTCTGCGCAAAGAAGAAGATCAATTTTATTTTCAATTAACCGAAGCCGATAACTCAAAGCGCCGTCTTCTGATTCAGTCAGACGAAATCGTTTTAGGCTGGGATGTCATTAACGACATTTTTTTGACGAGCAAAGAAACTGATTTAGAATTGCCGCAAGCAGTTGTTCGTAAAGATTGGAACGGCGTTACCGTTTATCCAAAAGGCAATGAAGCCATTTTGCTCAACGGGAATTTGCTGGAGGCGGGTTCTCGATTGAAAAATGGTGACAAAATGATTTTCTCGCGGCAAAAAGAAGTGGGAACACATACAGTAACGCTCGTTTTCTGTGAACCAGCCGCTTTGGTAGAATTAAATGCTATTCTGCCGCGACAATTATTGAGTAATGCTCTGGAAACCAACCAAAGCGGCGCAATCACTGCTGAAATTGAATCGGAAGAAGAGTTAAAAACAGAAGCTCATTCAAAAATTCCGGCAGCCTCACTGCCTCTCGATAAAGAAAAAAGTCCCTATTATTTTCGTTATTTTACGCTGATTGAAATCATAATAATGATTGTCGCCACAATTTTTACGGCAGTTTTGACTTACATCTTATTGGACTTTTCGTGAACTTATTGACTTTAGACCCAAAATGAGAGACTTTTAATCATTTTTATGGCCAAACGGGGAAATTTTGTAAATTCAATTCGGAGCAGTTTGACGGTTGGCGGAGCCAAAGATTTAATGGAAACGCTCCGCCCAATTCTTTTGCCTCTGGCTGGACTGGCAATTTTGGGGACAATCATTGTCCCGATTCCCACCACTGCCATCTCAGTTTTGGTATTGGTCAGCCTCGCTTTTTCAATTATTGTTTACTGGCGTTCATTTAACATTGATACGCCAACTGAACTGACTTCTTTTCCAACTGTTTTATTATTAGCGGCCGTTGTGCGTTTCGCGATCAGTCTTTCAGCGACACGGAGCATTTTATCAATTGGAGAAGCCGGCTCAGTCATCGAAGTCATCGGACATTTCACGACCGGAGGCAATATCGTCATCGGCGCGGTGATGTTTATCATGATTTTGGTAATCATGTTTCTGGTCGTCGCCAAGGGGTCCGAACGCGTCTCCGAAGTCGCCGCGCGTTTTACGCTCGACGCGATGCCGGGTAAACAGATGGCAATTGACGCAGATTTGCGCTCGGGTTTGATAACGCAAGATCAGGCTCGCGCTAATCGCTCTGAACTACAAAAAGAATCTCAGCTGCACGGAGCGATGGACGGGGCGATGAAATTCGTCAAAGGCGATTCAATCGCCACAATTGTTCTAGCTATCGTTAATTTTTCAGCCGGGATGCTGGTCGGTATTTTCCAAAAAGGATTAGATGCGGGTCAGGCTGCCGAAAAATATACGGTGATGACCATCGGTGATGCTCTCGCGGCAATGATTTCATCCGCTTTGATTACTATCTCCGCTGGTCTCGTCGTCACGCGCGTCGCTGCCAGCGAAGCAAAATCTAACATTGGCGTTGATATCAGCAATCAATTTTTATTAAATCCGCAACCGCTTTTTGTGGTCGGCGGATTATTTATTTTGCTGACGCCTCTGACTTTTTTGTTCGGCGGTGTTGGTCTGGCTTTTACCGGAGCCGGGTATTATCTGTATCGTCAACAGAAAAAAGCGGCAATCGAAAAAAGCGATGAAGCCCCGCAAAATACTTTGGTTGGAGGCGGAGCCACAGACGAACTGCAGCCGACGTTTACCGTTCCACTGGCAATCGTTGTCAGCAGTGAGATAACTCATTTGATTGATAAGAGCACTCCCGCAGGTTCTCATTTTCGGGATGAACTGCCGAAACTTCGCGCCGCTCTCTACTATGATTTGGGCGTCATGCTCCCATACTGCCATGTTACCGGCGATGCGCCGATTAAGCCTTACCAGTATTTTATCGCGCTCAAAGAAGTGCCGGTCGGATATGGATTTTTGCGACCGGACTGTGTTTACGTCAACGATTCAGCTGAAAACATTCGTGTTTTCGGGCTCGAAGGCGAAAATGTGGTTAATCCGGCGGATTTGAAACCGGGTGCTTGGATTCCGGCCAGTCAACGAAACATTGCCGAAACCGCCGGTCTCAAAATTTGGGAGCCATCCGATGTGATCACGCTGCATTTGTCGCGAATCATGAAAAAGTACGCGCACGAGTTTGTCGGCATTCAGGAAACCCAGGGATATCTCGATTTTGCGTCGCGCGGCGTGCCCAAACTGGTCGAAGAAGTCATCCCGAAAGTCGTTTCAATTCATCAACTGACTGATGTCTTGCAACGACTGGTGCAGGAAAGTATTTCAATTCGCGATATCAAATCAATTTTGGACGCGCTGGCCGAATGGGGCAGAGTTGAAAAAGATCCTGTGATGCTGACCGAATATATTAGATCGAGTCTGCGCCGCTACATTTCATTTCGCTACACGGGCGGCAAAGACACTCTCTTTGTTTATCTGCTTGATCCCGAAATCGAAGATGTGATTCGCGGAGCCATCAGGCGCACATCCACCGGAGCTTTTCTCTCGCTCGACCCGTCAATAACGCATGACATTTTGGACGCGATTCGCCGCGAAGTCGCCAGTTTGCCGCCGACCGCACAGCAGCCGGTGATTGTGACCGACATGGAACTAAGACGCTTTGTTCGTAAAATGGTTGAGCTGGAATTCCCGCAACTGGCGGTTGTTTCGTTTCAGGAATTAACACCCGAACTTAACGTTCAGCCTGTCGGGAGGGTAACGATGCGACCAGCTTTAAATAACAATGACTTTGCTCAAATGGATAATGAGTTTGCTGAATTTTCCATGCTCGAAAGTTAATGTCTTTGCCAGCCGCCCAAATTGTCAATCAGAATCGTCTCGAAGTTTTGCTGGCGATGGCGATTGCTTTTAATCATTCAAAAAATTCTGAAGAAATTGCAGACAAGCCTTTTTCTGAACAAATAATCGCAACTTTATCCGCTCTCGGCGACAACGATTTAAGCGCGGTTCGCGAAAAATTAGAGTATTATGACGCTCTCACCGACGAAGAAAAAAGGCTCTGGCAGGCGCGCATCATCAGCCGAGTTAAAAACCGCAGCTTGACTCTTGACAAGGATGTTCATTACACCCAAATTGCCGAATTTCTGCGCTCGGAGCCTGATTATATCGGTGATTTTATTTTGCAAAGATTGTCGCCCGAGATTTCCGAAAACGTGGCGCTGATCCTGGAAAGAAAACTTGGGACGAACGGTCAAGCAAAAAATGTTGATCCTGGTGTGGAAAATCTCGTCCGGCGACGCTTCATTTCAAATTTTGTTTCGCGCGAAAATCTGTTTGAGGTTAAACCTTTATCGCTAATTGCCGGCGGCGATTTTTTAGAATATATTCAGCGGCTCGGACAAGACGAAATCGCGATTGTCTGTCGCGGCGTTAAGGATGTCGAGAATCTCGCCCCGTTTCTGCGGCGGTTCGACCCGGCCGATTCACAGGCGATTCTTGAACAGATGGCAACCTTGCGGACAGTCGAAAAGAAGCGCTTGGAAAAGGCCGAAACTCTGGCGAAAAACGCGTGGGCTAACGAGAAAGACCCGGCTTTGATTGTTCAATTGATCGGTTTGGAAAAATTAGCCGCAGCGCTTTCGGGATTTGATACGATGACGGCGCGATACATCATTCAGAAGCTGCCGGCAAATCTCGCTGCCAAAATCAACGATAACATCCAAACGACCGAGCGGAGTCTGGAGGATGTCGAGATGTACGGCAACGAAGCTGAAACTCTGGCCGCTCGAATTCTCTTGGAAAAGATGAAAATCAGCGAATGATTGAAGCTCGGTAAATCGGTTTTAAAACGAAAGTTTCCGGAACAATCTTTGCTCACTTTATGATGCCTCGAAACATTGTCAAACATTCAGCCCCAGAAAACGGCGTCCGGTCGAACCTGATTAAAAATCGCGTTTTTGAAGCCCAGGCGACAGCTCAAAAAATTCTCGCCGAGGCTCGTGAAAAAGCCTCGGTTATGATCGGAGATGCCGCTCGCCAAGCCGATTCTATTCAGCAGGAAGCTTATTCTCTGGGCAAAGCTGAAGCCGTAGCTGAATTTACTGAGGTCATCGCTGCCGCCTACGAAATGCGCGAAACGGCTTTATACGAGGTAGAAAAAGACGTATTAAAATTGTCCGTTAAGCTGGCTGAGAAAATAATCGGACGTGAAATTAAAAGCGACAAACAAACTATCGCCGTCACGGTTGCGACGGCGATGCGAAATGTTCGGCAGCAGGAAAGATTGATTATTCGAGTGAACCCAAAAGATTTCCCGAATGTTGAGGAATATAAAGCCCAACTAAGTCATTCAGGGCGCTGCAAATTCCTGGATTTTGAGCCTGACCCGAAAATTCCCTCCGGCGGCTGCATTATCGAAAGCGAAGTCGGAACGGTTGACGCGCGGCTTGAAACGCAGCTTAAAATTCTCGAACGCACGCTCCTCCGTCAAGCGGAACGAGATGCTGCCGAAAGATAGTGCGAATCGGAAATTTGATTTTAGCGATAATAGAAAATTACTGCTTTGATTTTGGCGAGTAGAGAATCGCGCCGATTTCGTCGTTTAGTTTTTGTTCTTTGCGTTCGGTTTCGAGTTTGATATTTGAACGCCAGGTTTCTTTGTGCTTTTCGATGACCTTTACTTCTTTGGTTGCTTCAGCTAAAAATTCGAGAGCTTTTTCCAGTTCAAGTGCGGCTTGCTCGACAACTTTTTCCTGTTTGACGACGTTCGCCCGCAAATCAAGCTCGATCTCGCGCAAATCCGTCAGATGAATACGAAAATCCATCGCCCGACGGACTTCCGCGCCCTGATTGATTTCCGCAAACATCAAATCTTGCTGTTCACGCTGTTTTTGCAAATTATCCCGGACGGCCTGGTGACAACGCTCCAGCTCATCTTCAGCCGCGGCCAGTTGCGCGCGCCGCACGCCAACCAGCTGCGCCGCCTCTTTCTTGGCTTTGTCGCGGATTTCCAAAACAGTTTCTAAACGGTATTTTTGCTTGGGCATAGCTTTATAATATTAAAACTAAATTATTTAACGACTGAACTTACCAAAAATAATCGCTCATAAAAGATAATAATGAGAGGAATCAATCTTACTCCGTTTTCGTTTGGAACGTTTTCCGATAGAATCGAAACATTATTTTATCGCAGCCCGTAACAGGCTGGAAGATTCTATCTCGTTCCCGTCTTCAAGGAGAAGTTTAAGATGCTTGTGCGTCGTATTTGTTGCGTTGCAATTATTGCAGCGCTTTCCGCTTTAGCCGTTTTCCCGCAATCAAAATCCAAGCCAAGCGACAAGTTTCGCCAGATGGAAGAAGATCTGTTGCCGACTGCCAACGAGCAGCGCACGGCATCGGGCGCTCCCGGCAATAAATACTGGCAAAACCGCGCCGATTATAATATTGATGTCGAGCTTGACGATGTTAATCAACGCATCAGCGGCAAAGAAACCGTTGTTTATAAAAATTATTCGCCCGACACACTTTCATACATTTGGCTGCAGCTCGATCAAAATATTTTTGCCAAAGATTCGTTAACGCAGCGGACGCAAACCGCGCCTGAATTAAAGAGCGTCAATCTTAACAACATCGGCAACCTGGTCGCCCGCGATTACGATGGACGGGAAAACATTACTGCCGTCACCGACGCCAAAGGGAATCCGCTCAAATATACGATTGTCGAAACGATGATGCGAATTGATTTGCCCGCGCCGCTCGCTCCCGTTACGTCGGGTAATAACAGCGGCACGTTTACGTTTCAAATAGCGTGGAATTACAACATCAATAACGCCAGAATTTTTGGCGGGCGCACCGGTTACGAAAATTTTCCGGGCGATGGGAATAACATTTACGAGATTGCACAGTGGTTTCCCCGGATGGCGGCGTATCACGATACCTACGGCTGGCAGCACAAACAATATCTGGGTTCGGGTGAATTCACGCTTGAATTCGGCGATTACACGGTTAAAATAACCGCTCCGAATGATCACGTTGTCGCTGCCACCGGAATCTTGCAAAACCCGAATGCGGTTTTAACCGCCGCGCAGCGGCAACGGTTGGCGCAGGCGAAAACTGCCGCCGAACCGGTCAAAATTATTACTCAGGAAGAAGCCACGGCAAATGAAAAGAGCAAACCGACCGGCAAAAAGACCTGGGAGTTCAAAGCACAAAACGTCCGTGATTTCTCATTCGCCTCGTCGCGCAAATTCATTTGGGACGCGCAGGGGCACAATGTCGGGACAAATCCTGTGATGGCGATGTCGTTTTATCCGAAAGAGGGCAATCCGCTCTGGGAAAAATACTCGACACAAGCCATTATTCACACTCTGAATGTTTACTCGCGCTACACTTTTGATTATCCGTATCCGGTCGCGCAAAGCATCAACGGGCCAATCGGCGGCATGGAATATCCGATGATTTGCTTTAACGGGCCGCGCCCGGACGCTGACGGCACTTATTCTGCGGGCACAAAATACGGTTTAATTTCGGTCGTCATTCACGAAGTCGGGCACAACTATTTTCCGATGACGGTTAACTCGGATGAGCGACAATGGACTTGGATGGACGAAGGCTTAAATTCATTTCTGCAGTATTTGAGCGAACAGGAATGGGAGAAAAATTATCCTTCGCGAAGGGGCGAACCGCAGAACATCGCCGATTATATGGCGACCGATAATCAGGTTCCGATTATGACGCAGTCGGATTCGGTTTTGCAGTTTGGCAATAACGCCTACGGCAAGCCGGCCACAGCGCTCAACATTTTGCGCGAGACCGTGATGGGACGCGAATTGTTTGATTATTCTTTTAAAACATACGCGCAGCGCTGGAAATTTAAGCGCCCGCAGCCGGCGGACTTTTTTCGAACGATGGAAGATGCTTCCGGGGTTGACCTCGACTGGTTCTGGCGCGGCTGGTTTTATACGACCGACCATGTTGACATCTCGATTGAAAACGTCCGTCTCTATCAGATTGACACGAAAAATCCTGAGATTGAAAAAGGAGTTCAGCGCCAGCAACGCGATGCCGCTCCGAAAACACTCTCGCAGCAGCGCAACGAATCTCTGCCGAAGCGAGTTGACCAAATCCCGAGTTTAAAAGATTTTTACAACACATTTGACCCGCTGGCGGTAACCGACGCTGACCGCGCCGCTTACCAACAATTTTTGTCAACTCTTTCTGACAAAGACAAGCAATTACTCAACGGCAATTACTATTTCTATGTGATTGATCTGAAAAACATCGGCGGGCTGGTGATGCCGATAATTTTAAAGATGGAATATGCGGACGGAACAAGCGAAGAAATTCGCGTCCCGGTTGAAATCTGGCGTTACAATAATTTTAATGTTTCAAAATTGATACCCTCGAAAAAAGAAGTTAAATCAATTACGCTTGATCCGAATTTGGAGACGGCAGACGCCGATTTATCAAACAACTTTTTCCCGCGCAGACCAGTTCCAACGCGCTTTCAGGTTTTCAAAGCCGCGCAGCAGCTGCCAAATCAGCCGCAGCCAAATCCGATGCGGCAAATGCAGCCGCAGCAAAAGACTGCCACCGATTCGGGTTCGCCTGCAACGGGCGTTCTCGGCAGCAGCGTCACCGGAAACACCGGCGGAGCCGCAACCGCCGCCACAAGCCTGACCGGACGCTGGATTTTATCAATCGAGGCACCTGGACAGTCAATTCCTTTAACCTTGGTTTTGACGCAGAACGGAAACACGATCACCGGAACGCTCGAAGGCCCCGGCGGAACTTCTCAGATTTCGAGCGGAAGCGTCACCGCCGACGGTTTTACAATCAAAGCTCCGATTAATTTTGGTGGTCAAAATATAGATATTTCGGTTGACGGCAAACAAATCGGGAGCAATCTTTCAGGAACTGTCACCGCGCCGCAGGGCACAGTGCCGTTTTCGGGTACGCGGGCAAATTAAGTATTTAAGGATAAAGTACAAAGGGATGAAGGATAAGTTAAATCACAAGGCGAGTTTGTTGCTTTATTTTTATTCTTCACCTTTTATCTCTCAGATAAATGAAAAGTTTGATTTTTCTTTTATTGTTTCCGCTCTTATTAGTGTCATCGGCGCACCGTTATCACACCAGTTTGACCAGAATTGATTACGACGCTGATGAAAAATTAGCGGAAATTACGATTCAGGTTTTTACCAATGATTTGGAAGATGCCTTGACTAAAAAAAACGTGGTTAAAACACCGGTTCATCTCGATAAAACGCCAAAAGTTGATGAGCTGGTTTTCAATTACCTAAGCGACAGATTGGTTATCAAAAACAAAGCCGGCGAAACAAAAAAAATGCGCTGGGTCGGATTGCAGTCGGAAAACGATATGACCTTGATATATATTGAAACTTCAATGCCCGAAGGTTTTGAGGGCGCAATGCTTGAAAACAGCATTTTGAACGATCAATTTGATGACGAAGTTAATTTAGTCACCACGCGCTTTGGCCAAACGAAAACCGATCTGGTTTTTAAAACAAACGACCAGGCTCAAAATCTCATTAAAATCGTCGCACAAACAAGTGATGACAATTGAAAAGCGGCCTTCAAAGGTTGTTAAAAATCATGATTTTCCTGGCTGACATTCTTGATGATAAGCTTTTATCTTAATCCATTCTTATTCACGGAGTTATATATTCAATGAAAATTGCCTTAAACGGCGCGACCACAATGCACGCCGACCTAATCACTGATATTTTGGCCGCGCGCGATGCCGAATATGACTGCATCGAAATTTGGGCGGCAAAACTGCGCGAATTTTTAAAAAAAAGCACGGTCGGACATCTCAAAAGATTGCTCGAAGACGCAAATCTTGAACCGTGGAGCATTAATTCAATCGAGCACATTACTTTTCGCAGCGCGGCGGATTACACCGCGATCAAAGCCGAATGTGAAGAACTATGCACAATTGCCGAGCAAATTGATTGCCCGTTTGTGGTCGTTGTGCCGGGAAAACTGCCGGAAAACGCCAGCCGCGAAGAGATTATTACCGAGTCGGTTCGTGTTTTAAATAAGCTTGCGGACATCGCCGCCAAACATCATGTCGCGCTCGCTTTTGAGTTTCTCGGGCAAGCTGATTGCAGCGTTCAGACTCTCGAACTGTGCAACGAGATTGTCGAGCAAACCAATCGCTCGAATGTCGGACTGGTGATTGACAGCTTTCACTTTTACGCCGGGAATTCCTCAATTGAATCAATTTCTAAAGTAAACCCGGACAGCATTTGCATTTTTCACATCAACGATTCAGAGGATTTTCCAAAGGGAGAATTGACCGACGCGCACCGCTTGTATCCAGGCGAAGGGATTTTGCCGCTCAGGGAAATCAAACGCGAACTAGACAAAATCGGCTATGACCGCACCGTCAGCATCGAAATTTTCCGCCCTGAATACTGGGAACGCGATCCTTTTGAGGTTGCCGTCGAAGCGAGAGCCGCGACGATTGAGGTTTTAGGTTTAAATTGAAGTTTCGCGCAAAGGCGCAATGGTCGCAAAGTTTGAGAAAAAACAATTTTAACGAAAGCAGAAAACCAAATTCAATATTCTTATTATTCTTTGCGTGCTTTGCGCCTTTGCGCAAAACCTTTTTGTCATGAGCAAAATTAAAATCGGAATTATCGGGACAGGGTACATGGGCGGCACGCACGCCCAGATTTTCGCCCGCGATGAGCGCGCCGAAGTTGCATCTTTGTACGACATTCGTCCCGAACGAATGCAGCGCGTCGCTCGTTTGACCGGAGCGCGAACGATGGAAAACGCCGAACAGGTGATCGAATCAAGCGATGCCATTATTGTCACAACGCCCAATACCAGACACGTTGAGCTATCAATTGCGGCGGCCAAAGCCGGCAAACACGTTTTCTCGGAAAAGCCGATGGCGACGACTTTGAGCGATGCCAAAAAAGTTCTGCAAGCGGCTAAAGAATCGAAAGGCGTTTTTCAAGTCGGACATAATCGCCGTTATGCGCCGGTTTACCAAAAATTGAAAGAGCTGCTCGCCGCCGACCAGCCGCATTCGGCTCACATCAAGATGAACCGGGGCGAGCTGCAAAACCCGGAATGGACGAGCGATGTTTCCATTACCGGCGGTTTTTTGTACGAAACGACGATTCACCTCTTTGATATGATGCGTTTCCAGTTTGGCGAAATAGCCGAAATGATTGCCCTCGGATCACAGCGAACCTATCAGGAAATTGATAATTTTAGCGTTTTGCTCAAATTTACGAGCGGACTGCACGCAACTTTTTGTTCGTCGGCGGACGCCAGCTGGAATTTCCCGTTTGAGCGCGTCGAAGTTTTTTGCGAACACCGAACGATTTTGACTCAGGAAATGGAAAATATTACCGATAATCGCGGAACCGCGCCGAATTCGCAGCAATTTTCTTTTTACATGTCGCAAAAAGAAGAACGATGGGGATATGTTCAGGAAGACGCGGCTTTTCTAGATTCTATTATTAACGGAACCGAACCGCCGGTGACTGCTTTTGACGGCTTTAAGTCCGTCGAATTGGTAGAAGCCTGTTATCAAGCAGTCAAAACGGGCGAAAAAATTACTTTTTAAGCGCCAAAATTCATCCCGACGTTCAAAAAATGTCAATTTTTACGAGGAGGCGATTTTAGGGTCAACAATGAATTATTGTTCAAATTGCCGTCAGGGTAATGAAGACGGCCAAAATTACTGTCGTCACTGCGGCGCACCCATCGTGCAGCCACAAAAACAACCGAATTCAACTCAGCCGCCAAAACCCTACAGCTGGGCAAGCCCGAGTTCGCCGCTTCATAATGTCGCAAACGGCCCAAAATCCCAAGAACCGCAATCTGTCCAACCATTCACCGCCGCACCGGTTTATCAACCACCCTCACCGCAATTTGGGCAGCAATCGAATTTGCCGATCATTAACCAAAATTACACCGGTTATCATTGCCCTCGCTGCGGCACGAATGCTTTACCAATTATTAAAAGCAAGATTTCCGGCGGTGGATGGGCTGTTTTAATACTGATGATTTTCTTTTGTTTTCCGCTTTTTTTTATCGGTCTGTTAATGCGCGAAGAAACGCGAGTCTGTCCGGCTTGCCTGACTCAAATCGGATAAGCATTTTAAAACATAATTAGGCAAAAAAAGAAAAATAATCTAAATTTAGAATTATTTTTTTAAGAAATATTAAACTATTGATAATATTAGACCTATGCGGTTGAGTATGAACATCTTCGAGCGTTTTAGAAAGTTATTTCAAAAAAAAACACTTTTTTGGGGAAAAATAGGAAACATTTGAAAGTGACTGCCGATAATCATCACATAAAGTTTGAAAAATAAATTTTTGCAACGGGAAACTTCGGGAGGATAATAAAATGTTTGGAATTGGAAAACTCATCGGCGGCGCATTAAACGCAGTTGGCTTAGGCAAGATTGCACCTTTCGTTTCGCTCGCGGTAAACGCCTTTACCGGCAACTGGGTTGGTGTGGCAATGGATGTGGCCGGTTTAGCTTCCCGCATCGCGCCCAACAGCGGCTTTGCCAAACTTGTCAGCAAAGCGGCTCCGATTGCTTCAGCTTTCATGGGCGGCGGCGACGCGGCGGGCGGGATTGGCAGCCTCTTTAGCGGCGGCAAACTCGGCGAACTAGCCGGCGGCTTTAAGAATCTGACCTCTGGTTTTGATGCTTTAAAGGGCGGCGATATCCTCGGCGGCGGCAGCAAAATTCTCGATGCATTTAAAACTGCTCAAGGATTTATCAACGACCAGAATTTATTTAATGCTCGTTCGGCCGATGCCAATCGCCAGTTAAACTTAGGCAACATTTTTCAAGCTGCCGAATAAAAAAGGTTGCAATCCAATTACAGGTTCGAGTAATCTAGGTTTTTAGCAAGGACAAAATAATAATCGTGGCGGAAAGCAAAGATTCAATTCGAGAAAAAATCGGGATGTCCCGCGAAGAGTTTCTCGAAATGGGCAAAATCGGCGGAGTCTATTATCAACAGGGCAATTACGAAAAAGCCCGGACGATCTTTGAAGGTTTGGTTGAACTTGATCCCCAGAGCGCAGATGCGCAATCAGCTTTAGGCGGCGTTTTAACTCAATTAAGAGCAAACGATGACGAAGCCCTGCAGCACCTGAATAAAGCAGTCGAACTTGACTCAAGCCAAATTGCTCCGTACGTTAACCGAGCGGAGATTTATATCCGAAAGATTCTTCTGGAAGAGGCAGTCGCAGACTTAAAGAAAGCAATTGACCTTGACCCGGACGAAAAAGATCCCGGAGCTAACCGCGCACGAGCGATGGTTTTGGGATTAAACGAAGCCTTCGAGCAGGCGACAGCAGCCAAAGAAGCCGAAGGCATTATGTAAGACGGCACAGACAGAAGAGACAGATTGGACAAACCCCAATTCATATTGGGCAAAAATAAACTAAAAAAACAAAAGAAAGAAGGAGAATAAAACAATGTCAGTAGGTGAAGCACCAACGAACGGGAAATCTTTGGAAACTAACAACCAAACAAACAATCAAACGATAGGTGATCAAAGCAAAGCTTTGGAGCAAGATAAACAGACGCAACTTCAGTTACTAGATTTACAGCGTAGAACCAATGCACAAAACACAATGTTTACAGCTTTGACAACAATGGAAAAAGGTAAAGACGACGTGTTAAGAGCGATTGCTAATAACTTGAAATAGTTATTGAGAGTTGCAACCTCAACTTTAGTTATATTCTGACCAAAACGCCTATGCCTTTTCACAAAAGCACGGGCGTTTTGTGTTTTGATAAAAAATATAACTTATGCGAATCAAGAGTAGAAAGTAAGCAATAAACAGGCAACTGCTATTTTGCCGTAACAATGCGCTAACAAACCATTGCTCGAACGTACTCTGGAAGCATTTTGCAAATCTGTTTTTTGAATCAGCCATCCGAACAAACTTTCGATTGGTTGCCGAACGCTTGAAATAAAGCGATTGAGCAGTGTCGGCACGTCTTTTTCCGCTTCATTTCTGTGGCGTTTGACGCAAGCTAAGAGAAATGAGCCTCGTTCCAAAAAAGTTTTTTTTGTTTCTTTATCGCAATAAGCTTTATCGGCAAAGAGCGGGCAACAAAGCGGTAAATGCGGGTCAATCTCGCGCAATGCCTGTAAATCGTGTTGAGAAGCCTTTGATAAATGAATTTTCTCCGGCAGCGGCAATTGGGATAGCCGACGAGCGGCAATTAAATGCAGTTTCACGCCGCGATAATATTTTGATTTGGTGGCGCAAAAGCCTGTATCGGCAATCTCGGGAGCAACACGAGCGTGATTTGAGTGCTTGCCGCGCGCCAGCATGATGGGAAGCGAATCAATCAGTCGGTCGTCGGTGGCTTGAATTTGCCAACCCGCACCGGTGAGTTGTTCTTCAATGATCAATTCGAAGGCTGGCAGCAATTGGTTAAGTCGTCGATTGAACGCTTGATAGCTGGGCAGAGCGGGAAACCAGGCACGCCAGTGAGCAGAGAAATAATCAAAGATCTGGCGTTGCTCGGTAAGTCCTTGAAGATGTCCGAAAATGTACATTGTCAATAATTCTTGGTCGCTGAACTTTGGTTGAAAATTACTGATTCGTTGCTCTTTCAAAACCGAATGAGTATCGTAGAGACGGCAGATTAGCACGAAGAGTTCGATAAGTTTGATTTCCACAAAACCATTTTATCGTTCTCCTTACTAATCTGCTTCTCTACTCTTGATTCGCATAACTTATATATGTTTGTATATTTAATCGTATACAGGAGCAAGATGATTAAAATATAGGAGCAAGATGATTAAAAAAAATGTTTATCTATTTATTTTAATGAGTTGTATTATCGGTACAAATTCATCAGCGAAAGCGCAATTGCAACCTGGGATGATTGATATGATGCCTTCGATCAACGCGACTATCAATAATTCGATTAACTCAGCACGAACCCGGATTTTGATGAACAATTCGCGAGCAAGCGCGGCGGCACGGGCGGAAGCCGCAAAACAAAAGTCAATTGAAGAGCGCGGTGCACAAATCATCAAAGCTGGCAAAGCCACAACACGCTTCACCTCATCATTTGCTGGAACTCAAGCGGCTCTCAAAAAAATCTATTTCGATCCACAGTTTGGGGCTCCACAAGACTTACAAGGACAAATTAAATATGTCCAGACACATGTTAAATTATTTAACCAAATGATGACTAAAGAAGGTTTTACACCGTATGACGTTGTCGATCTTGACGTGATGGTATATGCAATAGCTTATGAAGCTAAATATGACAGTCAGCCAAGCATTGATAAATTAAAAATGATCAGACGGGACTCACTTAAAGATATTATGTCAAATCTGTATTATCAAGGGAAACCGGATACTGAAAAACAAGCCATCTATGACATGGCAGCTACAGTGGCAATTGGCGCATATGAATATCACATTAAAGCTCGTAACGCTACATCTAAAGCCGAAAAACTGGAGGCAGAAAAAAATGCGGCACACCTTGCAGATCCACTTTTAAATTTCTTTAAATAGAAAGAAGGAAACATAAGTTTTAAAACGGAGGTTCTGATAGATCAATTTTGACAGGAATTTCCAAAAATTTGTTAACAAAGGGTGGATTTAATAAGTATAAATATTATTATTTAAATTCAATAAAGGAGCGAAACGAAGTGGCAGCTATTAACTTTTACCGATTTGCATCGGCTATTATGGAACTTTTGGAGCCAAAAGTTCCGCTTCAAGATTCGAGCGAAAAACTAATCAGTTCTAGCGTAGTTACCACAAATGAGATAGCTTCACTTGTTTTAGCAGATAAAACAAAGAATTTAGCTTTGCAAGCTGAAGTTATTGCCACAACTGCTCCTATATCAATCGAGGCTGAAGCAAAAACTGTTGAAACAGTTGCAGCCAACTTATCCCAATTGTTAGCCCATGCGTCCGATGAAAAGCTGGCACAGGTTGCTGAAGTAATTAAACAGGTTGCTACTGAAACGGCTCCATCAGTTGCCGAACAGCAAACAGTCCTATCGCAAACAATTGATCAAGCAAAAACGGTAAGCAGTGCAGATGAAGCTGCGCAAGTTGTTCAAGCAACAGTCAGCGCATTAGCTGCCAAAACCGTTGAAGATATCAAGGAGTCAAAAATTGAACTGCCAGCTATTATCGGAGCAAAAACAACTGAAGTTGTCACAGATGTTTTAACTGAAAAAATTCAACAAAAAACTGCCGAAGCAGGCGAAACTTCTAGCACAAATAAAATCGAAACGGTTGAGTCAATAAATGTTGAGCCAGAGGATTTTTGGCTTAAGTATGATGAAATTGATCCATCAAAAATCAAATATTATGGAACAATGTCATATCTTTATGAATATATGAACGATCGTTCTTTATTTAACTGTCTTGATCCTAACAATGATTTGACAGAAAGGCTGACTTCAATCGGAAAGGTTATGGACTCTGCTAGCCAGAATTATTCTTGGGAATCAGAAGTTAATCGCAACGTGCAGCAAAGTAGCATTTCGCAAAACGATCATTTAAAGGAAACTAAACAAGACTTGCGCGAGCAGAATGCACGTAAACTACAGCAATTGCAGCTGCAACAACGTCTCGAGAGAGAAAAGATGGCCGAACGAATTGCCTCTGAGCGACTCAAGGAAGCTATGTAAGCACAAGTTTTGATTCAGCTTCAGTATTGTTCTAATATAAAGATGATTTATGCCAGTCGAGAACCAACTTGTTCAAATATCGCTGCGTGATAAATTTGCTGAAGATGATTTTCATGCATTATTTCCTCAGTTAAATAGCTTTAAGTTACAAAATTTATTGACTCCTCAAGTTCCGATAGAAAACCTGTCTGTCGAAGTCTCCGATAATATTATCACTCCCTCTGCCGCTCCGGTTCCTGATTGCATGGTCTGCGGAGCTTGTTGCGCTTTTCTTTTATGCGTAGCTGTCAAGCCAACAGATAAAACTTCCGATGTTCATTTCTGGAAGATTATAAATAAAAATAAAGATGGCGAAATTGTCGTTGATCAATTTATGCGCCGCGATTCTGAAACTGCTGCCTGCGTAGCGCTTGATGGGAAAATCGGAGAAGGGGTTGGATGCAACATTTATGAAGAGCGTCCACAGGTTTGCCGCGAATTTGAAGCTGGTAGTGACAAGTGCCACGCACTTAGGCGGGCGTATGGAATCGAACCGCCGCTCACAACTGAAAGAACATTAGAATCACTGTTCAGACTTGAGTTAAAAGCATCACACACAAATTCTGTGGATAGATTGCTCTACGCGAAAATCGTCGCACACCCGGAAACTGAAGAATCCATAATTGTGGCCGTGATGGAAGATGATTCAAAGCAAGTAATACACATTTTTAATCCGAACGAAGAAAATTGGCTGCAAAGCGAATTTGCCGGATTGACTTTACATGAAGCTTTAAAATTAATCCGATCACGAAGCAAGAAATATAATGAAGATTAAATCTTTATGAATCAAATCTAAATGATTGCGAATGATATGTACGAAACCGAGCGTTTAATTCTTCGTCGTTTTGGAGATGAGGATCGCGATGCGATTTACAGATTGCGCTCCAATCCTGAGTTTATGCAATACTTAACACGGGTCGAATCGCGGGAAGAATCTGGTTTTTGGATCGAATACTTTTCGCGATTCTGGAAATACAATGCTGGATTTTGGGCAGTTGTCTTAAAAGAAACGGGCGAGACAGTAGGTTGGTGCGGTACTTGGTCACTGCTTGAGTTTGAAATTGGAAAGATGGAAATAGGAGCTGCGATTGCCAAAAAATATTCCGGCAGAAATTTAGCCACAGAGGCGTTACAAGTTGCGCTCGAATATACCTTTAATGTACGCGGAGCCGAGAATGTTTATGCTCTACGAACTCCAAACAATTTGGCATCACATCGAATTACCGAAAAGCTTGGGATGCGGCTTGAAGGACAGCGGTTCTTTCCTTCCTACAAAAAGGAAATGGTTTATCATGCAATTACTCGAGAGGAGTTTGAGCGAAAAGTAATCGAGCACAATTAGATTTATTAACGAAAGTAAAATGAGACAAATTGTCGAGCGATAGTTGAAAGCTTAACAGCGTTGTTCATTGAAAATCTGGCATTTTAAGTATTCTCCTTCTTCTGTTTGCCGTTTGCAGGCAAAAGTTTTGG
Organism: Pyrinomonadales bacterium; assembly: GCA_038212235.1. Lineage (GTDB taxonomy): Bacteria > Acidobacteriota > Blastocatellia > Pyrinomonadales > Pyrinomonadaceae > JBBQUS01. Next base: position 1,180 of record JBBQUS010000031.1, on the reverse strand, counting down.
GAAAGAGGCAGTCGCAGACTTAAGGAAAGCGATTGACCTCGACCCGGACGAAAAAGATCCCGGAGCCAACCGCCACAAGCATAGGAAGAATAAACCGAAAAACAAAAAAGAAAGCAAGGAGAATAAAGTAATGGGAGACGCCGGACAATTACCAGCAACAGGTTCAAATTTAACTAGAGATCAGCAAATTGATCAACAACAGAAGAGAGCTGATGCTGATTTTGCATCACAAATAAAGATGAACGACTTGCAAAGGCAAGTTAACTCAAACAATAGACCTCTTTCATAAGTGCTATTTGACAACTGAAGCCCCCATCGTTAATCAATTTATTGATGAGCTACGAGAAAATTAAACTGCTATCACCAACAGATTTCAAACGATACTGCGGTTTGAAGCCTGAAACTTTCAACCGCATCTGTGATTTTATCCGCGCCAAACTGCTCGGTTCGCAGAAAAAGCCGGGCAGACCAACTAAACTCTCCATCGAAGACCAAGTGTTGTTGATGCTCGAGTACTGGCGTGAATATCGAACGCAATTCCACATTGCCAAGAGTTGGGGTTTGAGTGAACCGACCGTTTGCCGCACGATCACGAAGATTGAAAACATTTTGAAGCAGTCACCGGAGTTTGCTTTGTTGGGCAAGCGAGCGCTGTACCAGAACGATAACATTTTTGAGGTGATTGTCGTAGATGCGACTGAAACTGAAATAGAACGTCCGAAAAAAAACAGCGGCGATATTATTCGGGCAAGAAAAAGCGGCACACCATAAAAACACAATTGATTATCAACACAAGTACGCGCGAAATTATCTGCACTCGCACGACACGCGGCAAAACACATGATTTCCATTTGTTTAAGCAGTCCGGCTGTGCGATTGCAAAACAAACTCGGCTGCTCGCAGATTCGGGTTATCAAGGATTGGCAGGCGAACATCAGAACTCGCAAACACCAATGAAAAAGCCGAAAAACGCGGAACTGACACTGGAACAGAAGCAGGAGAATCGCCGGTTGTCGCGCCAAAGAATCTGCGTTGAGAATGTGTTCGGCACGTCAAAATCTTTCGGATAGTGTCGGAACGCTACAGAAATCGTCGCCGCCGTTTTGGTTTGCGGTTCAATTTGATTGCCGGATTGTACAACTACGAGTTGACTCATTAACACTTATGAAAGAGGTCTATT
>JBBQUS010000030.1:0-62592 GCA_038212235.1 Pyrinomonadales bacterium | reverse complement strand
TACCAACGACGCACGCTTTGGTAGGAGACTCTTGGAAGAACAAGAGGTAATGACAGATTATCAATCAGCATTACAGCTATCTATGCGACTTCGTGTCGCACACAAATCATTGGAGCGAAGGCGGAATTACGAACTTTCATCTTGCGAGACTTATTGCTAATTGTACTATTTACCATCTCGCTCAATCTAATCGTTAGCTGTCTCTGAAATGAATCGTGAGTATTACAAATTGTGGTATCGGCTTGACCAAAACGATGTTTTTCTTCTTTGGTTTATTTACGAAGGCTGCATTAATAAACTTTTCATAAAACTGTATTTTGAAATAGTTTCGCTATTTACCTTTTTACTTCAGCAATTGTTCAAACTTTAAATTATGAATCAGTCTGCTCAAATTAATCGCCAGTTTTGGCGCAAACGAGTTTTGCGCTTTGGTTTGCTAGTCAGTTTGGTGATTATATTGCCGGTTCTGACGCTCACCTCCGCAACCATGCAAACGCAAAAACAGTTGCCTTATCGCAATTCGCAGCTTTCGATTGATGAACGAGTTAAAGATTTGCTCGGTCGGATGACGCTCGAAGAAAAAATCGCGCAGATGTCGTGTTTGTGGGGGAAAAAGCCGCAAGTGCGCGAAGACCCCAGTTTTGCGACTGATCGCGGCGACTTTTCGCCCGAAAAAGCCAAGCTCGTGATGCCCAACGGGATTGGCGAAATCGCTCGCCAACGCGAGAATAAAGACGCGCGCGGTTCCGCCGAATACGCCAACGCGACGCAGAAATGGCTGCTCGAAAACACCCGTTTGGGCATTCCCGCAATTTTTCACGACGAAGTTTTGCACGGCAATATGGCCAAAGGCTCGACCGTTTTTCCGGTTCCGCTTTCGTTGGCTTCAAGCTGGGATCCTGATTTGGTGACAAAAGTTTTTACCGCCGCCGCGCTTGAAACCCGTGTTCGCGGCTCGCAACATGTGTTAGGCCCGAATCTCGATCTGGCGCGCGAGCCGCGTTGGGGACGCACCGAAGAAACTTACGGTGAAGACCCGTATTTGACCAGCCGAATGGGAGTCGCGGTCGTCCGCGCTCTCCAAGGCGGCGCTTCGAAAGAACATCCGACAATTGACGGCAGCCACGTCATGGCGACCGGAAAACATTTTGCCGGACACGGTCAACCGGAAGGCGGCACCAACATCGGGCCGGTCAATCTTTCCGAAAGACTTTTGCGCGAAACGCATTTTCAGAGTTTTGAAGCCGCCATCAAAGAAGGCGGGTTGCAGAGCATTATGCCCGCTTACCACGAAATTGACGGCGTTCCGGTTCACGCCAATAAATGGATGCTCGAAACGATTTTGCGCGGCGAATGGAATTTTCAGGGTTTGGTTGTTTCGGATTACTACGCTATCGGCGAACTGCAAGCCAGGCATCACGTGGCAATTGATAAACCGGACGCCGCGCGGCAGGCGCTCGCCGCCGGCGTTGACATCGAACTGCCCGACACAGACGCTTATCAAACCTTGATTGAAGCGGTTAAATCCGGCCAAGTCGCGGAAAGCCTGATTGATAAATCGGTCGCCCGTATCCTGCGCGCTAAATTCGAGCTTGGGCTTTTTGAAAATCCGTATGTTGACGCCAATCGCGCCGCCCAGATTGTCAACAGCACGGAAAATCGCTCGCTGGCCGCCGAAGCCGCCCGCCGTTCGATTGTTTTATTAAAAAACGAAAATAATATTTTGCCGCTTGACCGCACCAAACTAAAATCAATTGCTGTCATCGGGCCAAACGCAGCGAGAGCGCATCTTGGCGGCTACACCGACCCGAATCCGCCGCCGACCGTCAGCATTCTCGATGGCATCCGGCAGAAACTGGGCAGTAACATTCAGGTCAATTACGCCGAAGGCTGCAAAATCACCAAAGAGGGCGGCAACTGGTTTACCGATACGGCGACCTTGAACGACGAAGCCGACGACCGCCGTTTGACCTACGAAGCCACAGTTGCGGCCAAGAAGTCAGATGCGGTTATTCTGGTTCTGGGCGGCAACGAAGATACTAACAAAGAGGCCTGGGCGGATAATCATCTCGGCGACCGCGATTCGCTCGAACTGGTCGGCAGACAAAACGAGTTGGTCAAAGCGGTTCTCGCAACGGGCAAACCGGTCGTCGTTTTGATGGTTAATTCCGGCCCGCTCGCCATCAACGACATTGTTAGAGACGTTCCGGCGATTCTGGAAGGCTTTTATCTCGGTGAAGAACAGGGCACGGCGGCGGCTGATGTTTTGTTCGGCGATTATAATCCGGGCGGAAAACTGCCGGTTTCGTTTCCGCGTTCGGTCGGCCAACTGCCGATTTACTATAACCAAAAACCTTCGGCCAAACGCGGCTACCAGTTTTCAACGACGGCACCGCTCTTCCCTTTCGGATTCGGTTTGAGTTACACCAAATTTAGCTACTCGGATTTGCAGATTGCGCCCAAACAAATTAAACCGGACGGCGCCGCGACAGTGACCGTCAATGTGACGAATTCGGGACACCGCGCGGGCGATGAAGTTGTCCAGCTCTACATTCGCGACGAAACAAGTTCGGTAACACGTCCGATTAAGGAGTTAAAGGATTTCACCAGAATCACGCTCGCGCCTGGAGAGACAAAAAAGGTGAGTTTTCGGATCACGCCGGACAAGCTGTGGTTTTACAATCGTGAGATGAAACGCGTCGTCGAACCCGGCATGTTTCAAATCATGGTTGGAACCGATTCGGCGACCTTAACCAACCAACAACTTGAAGTTGTGGACAAGTAGAACGAATTTTTGTAGGGGCGAGCGGCTTGTTCCACCCAATGAACCGATAAGCGAACAACGTGTATTTATCCAAAAATGGTCACTAATGAAAGACAATTACCGCGTTGAATAGCAAACGCTCTATTAGGGCAGGGGCAAGTCGCTGCCCCTACAAATTTATTTCGGGTCACATCACAGAAAACGGCTTCAATCATATGCGTCGCCTAAAGTGAGTTTGCTTAGCAATTCCGGCCAATGCCATCTATCTTCAACTTCCTTATCAAGCCGTGTGGAAGAATCCAAAATCAGTTGACGCATTCTAATCAGAAAGCTTGTAAAAGATCGTGCGACAATAGGCGTATCTCCCACTGAAGCGTGCGTTTCATAGTAACTATCATAACAGAGACCTAACCGTTGAGGGTTAAGATCAATTGTGAAATAGTCGCCGTTTCCATTTTCTGCAATTGTGTACCAAGCCCAAGAGATATCGTCAGACCAATAGTCTTTATCCAGAGTCAGTAATTCGGCTCTAGACAAACAAGTAATTTTAGGATTTGCCAAAACTACGTCCTGTGGTGGCAAGATGGTAAGTGGGAAAGAGATACTTTGAAATAGCACCAACCCGCCGCAATGCTGATAAAACTCTGCCACGTCATTGGGAAGAATATGTTGTGAATTGATGGCCGGTTGAGTTGTAGGCGCGAAAACGATGCAGTCAGGAGTTGCTCGTATTAGCTCAATTACCTCGGTAATCTTCATCCATTTTTTCCTAAACTTTAAAAAACTTCAATGTTATTGCTAATAAATATTAGGACCTCAATTTCCTAATGAACTACCTGCTTTTGATTGTTCTTTAACAAATCGCTCGAAGATTTAATTACTTTCCAGGTGCTTTCGTCGCTGTCAAAGACGGTATTTAAACCTTGTTCTTCCATTGGCGGATCGCCCATGTAAGCGTCGCCGTTTTTCCAGAAAATTTGTCCTCTGACCGGTCGCGCGGTTCCGCCGAAAGCCCAAAAATTAGCGCCCGCCAAATACCCATTATTACTCGGCTGTTTGTCGAGAATTGAAAATATTTTCCGGTAATATTCATCCCGCAAAGAAGTGGAAGCACTGATGTCAAACGATTGATTGTTTCTCGGCAAACCGAATTCTTCGATCACGAGCGGCTTGTCCAACCTTTTTGCCACGGCCAAATGCTGGTCAAGATATTCAACGGCTTTTTTAAGGACGTTGGGAAATCCTTCGGCAACTTTGTCGCCGGTAAACCAGCCCCAGTTTTTCGCCCAAATGTGAATTGTCAGATAATCAACATTTTTATCGGCGTGAATGTCTTCGTATAGTTTGAGGTCTTCGGTTCCCATTATTCCTTCGTGACCGAGCGTGACCAGATGATTTTTATCTTTCGCCTTAATCATCGCAGCAACGTCCGCTATCCATTTTTTATAGTCATCGGCGGCGGCAGGGCGCATCGGACGCGGTTCGTTGGCCAGTTCCCAGGCCATAATCGCGGAATCTTCGGTGTATCTTTTTTTGCTGTATTTGTTGGTGCGGCTCAAAATAAAATTAACCTGTTTGTTGTAAGCGTCTTTGCACGGCGCGCATGTATAAAATTTAGAGACAATATCTCTCTGCTCGTCCCAGGTTAATTTCCTCGTTTTCATCCACTCCGCAACCTGATTGTTCCAAATCAGATATTGCTGAAAACCGCCGCTCCATTCCCAGTTATTGCTCAAGAAAACGATGGCTTTCATATTCCGCTTGCCCATTTCCGAGAGCACTAAATCAAGCCCGTCCAAGATTTGCGCGTTAAATTTGCCTTGTTCCGGTTGCAGCGGCGGCCCGACTCTGGTCACGCCGTTAATCAGCCCCGAACCTTCTGCGCCGGCCATCAATCTTAAATTTGTGACGCCGTTTGCTTTTAAAAAATCAAGTTCGTGACGCAGCCGCTCGACGCCTTTTTTCGGGTCTTTTTCAAGTCCCAGAAGCGTTCCGTACCAGTAATTTGTCCCGATGTAGTAATAAGGCTGGTTGTTAAAATAAAACTGGTGGCTCTTAACGGTAACAAACGATGAAGACTGCGCCAGCGTCTGGGCGGAAAATATCAGTGCGACAACAATAACAAAGAAAATTCGTTGGGTTAGGCTCATTTTTACCTCTTCGATTTTTCAACAGTGTAGAACATTTTGCCCGAATTCTGCGCATTTTGCGATGGCTAAATTTGAATCGCACATCTGTTGTTTGCGGTAGTGTCCTAATTGTGTAGTGCTATAATTTTAAAAGTATCAAAAATGACCCGATACTGTTGTCCTATTCGTAAGACACTGTATTTTCAGTATAATAACACTGTGACCTGACCCCATAGAATTGAGCCAAAATGTAGGCAAGTTTCTCCAATATTGAAATAATCAGTTTTCAAAAGGAGAAACGAGCAATGAAAAAGAACAGTTATAGTGATGAGCAAATTGTTGGATTTATTCGCGAAGCGGAAAAGGGCGAATTAACAATTGCCGAGTTTTGTCGCAGCAAGGGCATTAACGAAACAACCTTCTATAAATGGAAAAAGCGTTTCGGGCAAATGCAAATTGCAGAAGTTAAACGCCTTCGGGAACTCGAATCGGAAAACGCCCGACTGAAGCGATTGTTAGCAGACCGGCTGATTGAAATAGATGCAATGCAGGAGCTGCTGGCAAAAAAGTGGTGACGGTTGAACGCAAACGCGAAGCAGTATTGTTATTGAAAACCCGCGTGATTTCTGAGCGACGCTCGTGCGAGCTACTGTTTTTGTCGCGTTCAACCTGTCGCTATCAATTGAAGCGGCAATCCGATCCAGAATTTGAAAAGCAGGTCAAAGAATTAGCCGTCGCTCATCCGCGCTTTGGCTATCGGCGCATTCACGCCTTGCTTAAACGTGAGGGTTTGATTGTCAACCGCAAACGGGTGCGGCGGATTTGGGAGAAGTTTGGCTTGCAAGTTCCGCAGAGGACGCGGAAAAAGAAGCGGGCGGAAGCGCCTGGTCAAATGCCTGCGCCCAGTGCGACGCGACCGAATGAAGTCTGGACATATGATTTTTTTGTGTTTGACCGAGATGCGGCGGGGAGAAAACTCAAAATCTTGACTTTGATGGATGAATTCACCCGTGAAGGTTTGGCTATTCGAGTAGGTCGCTCGTTCAAGTCCGGGCAAGTTAAGCAATTATTAGCAGAGATTGGTGCAAAGCGAGGATTTCCAAAGTTTTTGCGTTCGGATAACGGGTCGGAATTTATTGCTGAAATTATTAAAGAGTATTTGGCACAGAACAAGATTGAGGCAGCGTTTATCGAGCCGGGAAGCCCGTGGCAAAATGGTAAAGGCGAAAGTTTCAACGGCAAATTCAGAGACGAATGTTTGCGGATGGAAGCGTTCGGAAACCGCCGCGAGGCAGCCGTCATCGCCGAAAGCTGGCGGAAATACTACAACATGGAAAGACCGCATTCTAGTTTGAAATATCGAACGCCGGAAGAGTATCGGCGAGCGTGGGAAACAGAGCAAGCTCTGTTAGAGGAAAAACCAATGAAGAAACTTGCTATCGAAATGGCTCATAGTTTGGGGGCTTGACAACTGTTTCAATCTCTTTTGGAGGAGTTTTATTATGTCTTTAACGCCTTCGATCATCGAACCTGTCCCCGAACAAACTGCCCTGATTGCACGTGCCGCTTTTCCCAAAGGCAATCTGTATCTCTCGATGCGCGATGAATTGGGAACTTTATTTGAAGATCAGGATTTTGTTGAACTTTTCTCGCGTCTCGGTTATCCGGCAGTGACTCCCTGGCGATTGGCTTTGATCACTATCATGCAGTTTCTGGAGAACCTCTCCGACCGCCAGACAAGCGACGCGGTTCGTTCACGGATTGATTGGAAGTATCTGCTGGGCTTGGAGTTGACCGATTCCGGTTTTGATCATTCGGTGTTGAGTGGATTTCGCGCGCGGCTGGTTGCCGGCGAGAAACAGACACTACTACTGGAACGCTTGCTGGATCGCTTTCGGGAAAAGAAGCTGCTCAAAGTCAGAGGACATCAGCGTACCGACTCAACCCATGTCCTGGCAGCCATTCGCGTGATGAACCGCCTCGAACTGGTGACCGAAACGATGCGGGCGGCGCTCAATCAAGTCGCCGTTTTTGCCCCCGAATGGCTTGCCAAAGCGGCTCTGCCCGAATGGTTGACGCGCTATCAGGCGAGAGCCGAACAATCAAGGATGCCGCGCACTGATCCGGCTCGTGAAGCTTATGCCCGTCAGGTTGGGGAAGATGGTTTTTATCTGCTCAAACTGCTTGGTGATCAGCAGCCGGAATTACTCAAGCTCGAGCAAGTTGAAACGCTGGAAAAAGTCTGGCAGCGGCATTACACGCGCCGCGAAGACGGCGAAGTTAACTGGGTATCAAACTCCGAACTGACAAAAGCGGCGACCGCGATTGAATCGCCTTATGAAACGGAAGCCCGTTTCTCGACCAAACGTGATCTCGCCTGGACCGGATACAAAGTTCATTTGAGTGAAACCTGTGATGAGGAATTGCCTCGTATTATTACTAATGTGCACACGACAGTTGCGACAACCCAGGATGTTAGCTGTACCGCCGATATTCAAAAGCAGATGCAGGCGAATGACTGCCCGCCCGCCCGCCACCTGGTTGATACCGGTTATATCGATGCCCAGCTGGTCATCGAAAGCTCGAGAACATACGGCATTGAATTGTTCGGTCCGATGCGGATGAATCCAAGTTGGCAAGCCCGGACAGGCGGCATTGATGCCGGGCAGTTTCAAATCGATTGGGACAACCAAAAAGCACAATGTCCAACGGGCAAACAAAGTGCTTACTGGCATGAATATCAAACAAAGGAATATGCGCGCCCGGTCGTCAAGATCAGATTCAAGCCGCAGGATTGTCTGAATTGTCTCAGCCGGACAAAATGTGTGAGAAACAAAAAGGCAGGCAGATCCTTACAAATTCCAAGCCGGGAGATGTATGAAGCCCTTGAGCAGACGCGAAAAAAGCTGGACAGTTCCGAGGGACGAAACGAGTATAAAAAACGAGCCGGAATCGAAGGTACCATTTCACAGGGAGTCAGGCGCGGAACCTTGCGGCGGTCAAGATACCGGGGGTTAAAGAAAACTCATTTACAGGAAGTAGCGACGGCAACAGCGATCAATATAGTGCGGGCAGTGAACTTTCTGAATCAGGAAATACCAGCAAAAACAAGAGTTTCCCGGTTTTCAAGATTAGCAAATTGAATAGGACAACAGTATCCGCTCCTTTTTGAAACAATGATTTTCTCATTTAATTTACTCAATTTTTAACTTGGCTCAAATGTCTCGAAAGCTGTTTAATAATCAAAATCTCAAAACCAATTCTTTTTGCTGATTTTAGAGCCATCTATCAATCGCCTTTTCTAAAAATAAAATCAACTATTTTAAGCTCCTCAAGATTGGGGCACTACCCGGTTTGCCGAAGCGTTTTGTTATCGGCGGCGGTATGATAAATTTAGAGTTTCAATATTTGTTCAACTGAAGTAATCAAGAAACAATTTCGTCGCGGTTTGATGAAAATTATCAAGATCATTCTGACTCTTTTAACCCTTGCGGTCGGGACGACTTTCTGCTTCAAGCCCGATTTGCTTCACGGGCAGGAGCGTCAGCCAAAGAAAAATCTGTTGGCCGATTGGCGGCCGTTTCAAGAGGTTCCCGGCGTTAATTACGTAGGCAGCGACAAATGTGTTAAATGCCACGAAAACGCGGCTCAAATCTCGTCCCCGATGGCGCACGCTCTGCTTAAATCAGGTCAGAGCGATGTTTTAAGCGGACAAACACTGGCGCCGTTTCGTCTCGGTGATTATTCTTATCAAGTCAAACGCCAGGGGGATGCGGATGTTTATTCGGTGACTGACGGCAAAAGCACGATTTCCGAGCCGATTCTTTTTAGTTTTGGAGAAGGCCGCGTCGGTCAGACTTATGTTTTTCGCCACAAAGGTTTGTTGTATGAATCTCGCGTGAGCTTTTACCGGACGATTAGGAGCCTGGATTTTACCGTCGCCCAGACGCACGAAGTTCCGACCTCGCTCGAAGACGCTCTGGGTCGCGAAATCAGCCAGAAAGAGCAGCAAAATTGTTTTAGCTGTCATTCGACCGCCGCCGTTAGTAAAGGTCAGCTTCAACTGGAGCATTTAACGCCGGGAGTAAATTGCGAAGCCTGTCACGGTCCGGGCGAAAAACACCTCGCCGCCGTTGCTGCCAAAGACTTTAAAAATCTGCAAATTTTTAATCCCGGCGATTTGAGCCCACTGGAAATGACGCAGGATTTTTGCGGTTCGTGTCACGTCAGCTTTGACAAAGTGCTGAATATGCCGGAAGGCACTGACACCATTCGCTTTCAGCCCTACAGACTTTTTAACAGCAAAGGTCACAATCCGAATGACGCGAGGTTGAGCTGCACGGCGTGTCATAATCCGCACGAGAAAACCGACCGCGAACCGGCTTACTTTGACGCTAAATGCGCGGCCTGTCATCTGACTTCTCCGAAAGAAGCCAAAACCAGCGTTCGAATGGCTCCGGCCTGTCCGGTCAGTAGTGAAAAATGCGTCACCTGTCACATGCCCAAAACGGACGTGCCGGAAATGCACTTTAAGTTTACCGATCACCAGATTCAAATTGTTAAATCAACCGGCAGTCATCAAAATTAACTAACGGGCGGTGTCACTGAGAAATTCGGCGACGGCCTGGTTAACTGTGTTTGCTTCGCACGACGGAGCCATATGCCCGCAATTGCTTTCGAGCAGCAGCACTTTTGAACCGAGCAGCCTGGCAAATTCGAGAGCAGGCGCGGGCGTTACGGTGTGATCGAATTTGGCGGCGATGACCAAAACTTTGGCTTTGACCGATGCAGCGGCGCGTTCGAGCGAGCCGCCAAAAGGTTCGGCAACGTCCAGAGCCATCATCGCCTGAGCCTGTCTGATTTTGTTGTTGGCATCAAAACCGCCGGTCGCAGTTTTAGCCTTTCCCAACTCCTCTAACACCTGTTTGCGGGTCGTGTGCTGATTGTAATTTTCCGGCGTCGTTAAGAGCAGCGACCCAAATTCCGCTTCGGCGACGCGTGCCGGATTGGCCTGATAATCGCCTTTATTCCAGGCCGGATCATTGGTGATGGCGTCAATCTGCGTCTGCCAATGCAGCAAATCATAAGGCGCGAGTTGCGGCGAACCGACAATCGGAATCGCTTTATCCATAAAATCGGGATAGGAAACCATCCACTGAAATGTCTGCATTCCGCCCATCGAAATGCCAACGACGGCTTTGACGTGATTAAGATGTAAAATCCTTGTCAAAACGAGGTGCTGCGCGTTAACCACGTCACTGAGAGTAAATTTTGGGAACGTCATTCGCGGCTGCAATTTGCTGTTTGACGGCGACGACGAAACACCGTTGCTAAAGGCATCAATCGCAATAACGTAATACCGGGTTGAATCAATAAGTTTGCCCTGACCGAAATTGGAAATCAGCTGCTCGGTAGTTCCACCGGCCCATGTCGGAAAAAGAATCGCATTTGATTTACTGTCGTCGAGTTTGCCAAGCGTGCGATAACCAACCCGGCAATCGCGGATAACTTCGCCGCTTCCGAGTTTAAATTCACCTAGTTCGGCAAACTGCTGCTCCTGCGCCGAAGCAGTTGTCAGCGACAGGAAACCAATAACCAACGCAAAGAAAATGGTTCTCGTCATAAAATATTTTTTCATCTCTGCTTAAAAACAGCCTAGATGTCTTTGGGTTTACAACTATTAATGCGGATTTCGATAAAGTTTATATTTACTAGCTTGGGAATACAATGGCATAATAAAACACTTAATTTTATTCATCTTTACCGCATTTCGGTTAATTTAAAATCGCTATGTCAAAAATAATCGTCGTTTTTCTGATGATGTTTGTCTGTACCAACGTTCTGCGAGCGCAATCGGCTCAAGATTGTCAGGAAGAAAAGGCTAAAGTCGCCCGGTACGAAACGCAGCTTAAGGATTGGGCGCAGCTTGGGCGCTACGGCGCGGCGGATTTGCAAGTCGTTCCGCCGCAGCCTTCGGAAAATCGGGTAATTTTTATTGGTGATTCGATTACCGACAGCTGGAATCTGGCGGATTATTTTCCCGCTAAACCCTATCTTAATCGCGGCATCAGCGGGCAAACTACTTCGCAAATGCTGATTCGTTTTCGACCGGATGTAATCGCGCTGAAACCAAAAGTCGTGGTAATTTTAGCTGGAACCAACGATATTGCCGGCAACACCGGCCCGACCACCCTCGACACTATCGAAGGCAACCTGGCTTCGATGGTTGAACTCGCCCGCGCCAACAATATCCGCGTGGTTTTATCTTCGGTGATGCCGGTCAGCGACCAGTTAAAAAATAAGGAAGGCGCGCCGATTATTCAAACCATTAATCGCCCGCCCAAGAAAATCCAAGCTCTCAACGCCTGGCTTAGAAAATATGCCAATGAACACAACCTGGTTTATCTGGATTATTATAATGCGATGGTTGACGCGCAGGGCAATTTGAAAGAGGCGCTGACTTTTGACGGCCTGCATCCCAATGAAAACGGTTACAAAATAATACAGCCGCTGGCTGAAAGCGCTATCACGGCAGCTTTGAGAAAATAAAATTTAAACTCAAAAAAATTAAAAGAGTAAATCGAATGAAAAAAACACTTTTCCTGCTTCTTACTTTAACTGCTGTTTTTGCCGCAGCCTGCGTTAACGCTCCGGTCGGGCAAAACAACACAGTTACAGGTACAAAGAGAGCGGACGGAAAGATTCGAATCGGGTTTTCGATGGACACGCTCAAGGAAGAGCATTGGCAGCGCGACAAAGATTTGATTGAAAAACGGGCCGCCGAACTCGGCGCGGAAATTTATACCAGCGTTGCCGACGGTAACGACGAACGGCAGGTTAAACAAATTGACGATTTTCTGACCAAAGGTATTGATGTGCTCATTATCGCGCCGCACAACGACCAGGTTGCTGCTTCTGCCGTTGCCAAAGCCAAAGCGCAGGGCGTTCCGGTAATCAGCTACGACCGTCTGGTTAAAAGCGACAGTCTGGATTTATATCTTTCGCACCAGCATTCGAAAGCCGGACAAATGCAGGCTGAATACGCTCTGCAGCACCAGCCGAAAGGCAATTACGTGATGGTTTACGGGGCTTCGACCGATAACAACGCTCAGATTATGAAAGCCGCTCAACTGGCTGTTCTCAAACCGGCAATTGACCGCGGCGATATCAAAATCGTCGCCGAACAGTTTGCCGCCGAATGGTCGGCTGAAAATGCTCTCAAAATAGTCGAAAATGCGTTGACGCAGAATAAAAACGAAGTGGTCGCGGTAATTACCTCAAACGACGGAACGGCAGGCGGCGCGATTCAGGCTCTCAAAGCTCAAAGTTTAACCGGCAAAACCGTTGTAACCGGGATGGACGCGCAGCTTGACGCATTGCAGCGGATTGCCCAGGGCGAGCAAACGATGACCGTCTATAAACCGATTCAGCCGCTCGCCTACGCCGCAGTTGAGGCCGCCATCAAACTTGCTAAAGGCGAGCCGCTTAACACAACTGATAAAATCAAAGCGGTTGACAAAGAAATTCCGGCAATCTTTATTGAACCGAAAACGATTGATAAATCAAATTTGATGGATATCGTCAAAGACGGCTATCACAAATTTGAGGACATTTACGCCAACGTTCCAGCCGACCAAAGGCCGAAAAATCAATAATTGTTTGGAATATCTTTGTAGGGGTTTGGGCTTGTCCCCACTTAATGAACGTTGGCAAAGCAAACGCGATAATGTCTTCAATTGGCGAACGGTTTGTGGATATACGCGTTGTTCGCCTGTCGGCTCATTGGGCAGGGACAAGCCGCTGCCCCTACAAATTATTCAAAATCTCAAGATTCTTTTTAATTAAGTCGCATCTTTGTTGAACGCAAGCTGCCGAGCGGAGCGGATCGGCTGGCGTCTTTATGACGTAATCAATCAGCTTTTCGAGCGTACTGGTCGCCACATGCATTCGCGTGTCGGACGAAGCGTAATAAATAAATATCTCACCCGATTCGCGCGCCACCCAGCCGTTGCTAAACGCGACGTTTGAGACATCGCCGACGCGTTCCATTCCTTCGGGAGCCAGAAAATGGCCGCCGGGGAAGTGAGTCACGCGCCACGGCTCATCCAAATCGCACAAAAATAAATACAGCACATAGCGCAAACCTGCTGCCGTGTTGCGAACTCCGTGGGCGAGATTGAGCCAGCCCTGTTCGGTTTTAAGCGGCGCGGGTCCAAGCCCGTTTTTGGCCTCCTTAATCGTGTGATAAGCCCTCGAATCAACTGTAATTTCTTTCTCGATAACCGCGTTTTCCATTGTCTCGGCTAAACCCCAGCCGATTCCGCCCCCCGTTCCGGCTTCGACAAAGCCATCCTGCGGGCGAGTGTAAAAAGCGTATTTGCCGTCAACAAATTCCGGATGCAGGACGACATTGCGTTGCTGCGGCGAAGTGGTTTTTAAATCAGGCAGACGTTCCCACTTTTTCAAATCCGTTGTCCGAGCGATGCCGCATTGCGCCACTGCCGCCGATAAATCTCCCGGAGCCGCGTCAGGGTCTTTGCGTTCGGTACAAAAAAGCCCGTAAATCCAGCCGTCCGCGTGTTTGACGAGCCGCATGTCGTAAACATTTATATCCGGATTGTCAGTTTCCGGCAGAACGACCGGATAATCCCAAAAGCGAAAGTTATCCACGCCGTTCGGGCTTTCGGCGATGGCAAAAAACGATTTTCTATCGTTTCCTTCGACTCGCACAGAGAGCAGAATTTTTCCGTCAAATTCAATCGCGCCGGAATTAAAGGCGGCGTTAACGCCGATTCGCTCCATTAAAAACGGATTACTTTCCGGGTTTAAATCATATCGCCAGAAAACGGGCGCGTGCGCGGCGGTCAAAATCGGATTCTGATAACGGTCGTAAATGCCGTTGCCGTCCGGGGCTTTGGCGTTTGGAAGCGTAGTTAATTTTTCGTGCGACTGCATCAATTCCTGCAGCGATTGGTTAAATTCTGTCCGATTCATCATGTTCTTCAATTTCGCGCAGACGGCGAACGGCTTCAAAACACATTCGTCCGTTGTGATAAGGGCATTTCCACTGACTAAGCTTCGGCTTTTCGTTTGAAGGCGCGCCCTCGTCGTTAATTTGCCAAAACCATTCACCGTTTTCACGGTCAATAATTTTAGTTTGAATGTACTGCCAAACGCGAGATGCCGCCGTTAAAAACTTTTCATCACGACTTAACTGAAATGCGTTGAGGAAACCGACGACCGCTTCGGCCTGCACCCACCAATCACGATTGCGGTTGATGATCACCGTGTTTTCCGCTTCGTAGAGCAAGCTGCCGTCCGCCGGGTCTAAACCTTTTTCGTAAACCGCGTTGGCCATTCTGATTGCAACCGTTTGAACTTGCTTCAACAAATCTCCATCGCCCAGGATTTCAGCTGCTTCGCACAATAACCAACTGGCTTCGATGTCGTGACCGAGCGAATCAACCGCGGATTTGGAATTCCACTGTTCGTCAAAAAACATTTGGAGATAATCTTTTTCGCGGTGGATAATTTTATCAAGAAAGATATTAATTAGAGCGCGAAGCCGGTCTTTGACAGATGGATTGCCGGTTGCGCGAAAAAGGTTTGCATACGCTTCCATAATGTGCAGATGCGTGTTCATGGACTTTTTTTCGTTCGCGTCAACTTCGCTCAAACGCTGGTCTTCAGCCAAAGTCCAATTGCATTCGAACGTTTCAAAGTAACCTTTGTTTTCTTTATCCTTGCAATTTTTTTCAAGCAAATGAAAAATCTCAAATACTTTGTCCCCGGCTAACTTACTGTTAAATGACGAATAAAACTCGCTCAAAGCGTATAGGGCGAAGGCTTGCGCGTAAGAGCGTTTCCGGGTGTCGAGCGGCTCTCCCTGGTAATCAAGCGTCCAGAAAACTCCGCCGTTTTCCCGGTCGAAAAAATGTTTGACCAAATAATTAAAGGCACGTTCGGCAATTTCCAGATAAGACTTTTCTTGATAAATCTTTTCAGCCTGGGAAAATGTCCACAAAATTCGAGAGTTTAAAATGACGCCTTTTTCGGCAAACTCGTCAATTTGCAAATCGTTGGTAATCAACCCGCGAAAGCCGCCATATTTCACATCGGGCGCAAACTTAAGCCAAAACGGAGCAATGTTGTTTAGCCATTCGCTTTCGATTTGCCCGCGAAGCCGACTGATTTCCACCTTAGTTAAATTCATTTGCCGGATTCGATTTCGCCGCCGATTTGCGCCTCGATTTTGTAAGCCATTTTGAGGAAACGGTTTTTACCGTAACGTGCAGAACGCGATAAATCACTTGTTTTTTACCGCGAAATAATACGAAATGACACGAAAGACGGCAAGCTCGGTCAACACCGGCATCACCATTCGGCTGAAATTAACTGTTGATTTTAACAAAGCTATTTCGTAGTGTTTTCGTAGTGTTTTCGTGCTGTTTCGTGTTATTGCGCGGCTAATCTTTTATGAATCGCGGCCAAAATCATCTTGCAGACGAACGATGTCGTCTTCGCCTAAATAACTGCCGCGCTGGACTTCGATAAAAACCATTTTTTCAGTTCCCTGATTTTCGACGCGATGCGCCGCTCCGAGCGGGATGTCAATGGCTTCGCCGCTTTCAACAATAATTATTTCGTCATTAAGCGTGACCTGCGCCGTGCCTTTGATGACAAACCAATGTTCGGCGCGATGAGCGTGTTTTTGATAGCTCAGCCGTTTGCTCGGCAAAACTTCAATTCGTTTGACCTTGAAACCGTCGCCTTCGTCCAAAACCGTAAAACTGCCCCACGGCCGCTCGTCGTATTTTGGCGAGTTATCAATTGTTGTTTCCGATTGCATTGCTTTTTAATCCTTAAAAATAATTATTATTGACCAAACGCGGCCGCCGCTGCAGTGGCGCTCGATTCAGCCGCGTCGGCGATGGCTTCATCGTTTCCGAGATGATCGTACCAGTAAATTTTAAGATAAATTGTCGTCAAGATAAATATTCCGACGCAAATCAGAGCAGCGATGTAATTGCGGAAAATTGTATAAAGCGGAGTCGTCACCAGCATTAGCTGCCAAACAATGCCGACCGCGCAGTTGGTCAAATCGCGCGCGGCATCTTTGTTCGGTTGAATCGAAGGGTCTTCAGCGGCAACCATTTTTAAAACCGGATTCCAAAACCCCCACGGGCGAACGTTGCGATAAAAGGTTTTAAGAGTTTCATCGTCAACCGGTTCGGTCATCAAACTGCCGACAACGCACCCGATGGCCGAAAAAAATACAATAAACGGAAAGGTGTAAATGACGTTGACGCCGGGCGCGACGAGCGGAGAAACGACCGGAACGAGCATTGCCGAAATGATGCCGATCAGCATTCCCCAGAAATATCCGAATCCGTTAAGCCGCCACCAATACCATTTTAAGACGTTGGCCGCCGTGTAACCGCCGTACAGCCCGGAAACAATCCACTGCGTAATGTCATTGATCGAAGAAACATAAGCGCCGATAATCATGCCGACTACCAAAATCAAGGCCGAGCCGACGTAACTGGCGTAAATTAATGTGCGATTACTGGCCTGCGGATTGAGATACGCTTTGTATAAATCGTTGACGAGATAAGCGGCTCCGGCGTTAACGGTCGCGCTAAAGCTCGCCATAAAAGACGAAAGCAGGCCGGCGAGCAAAATTCCGATTAGTCCTGCCGGCAGGAAATTATTAATCACGTAAGGCAAAACAAGTTCAAAATCAATTTTGTCGCCCATTTTGTTGAGTTCGGGCGTGACGTAAACGACACCGAGCAGAGTGATTCCGCCAATCATAATCCAGCGCGGCACGAGACAAATCGAAACGATGGCGCTCATCAAACTCGCTTCGCGCGAGGTTTTAGCGGCCAGAACGCGCTGCATGTCGTAATTCGGAGCGACACCGGCCATGCTGACCAAAACGCCTTTGGTAAACATCATCATGAAAAAGAGACCGAAGAGCGAAGCCATTCCGTCGCTGGCGATTTTGTCGTTGAGAGCTGGCAGTGTCGCGCTCCAATCGAGATTAATGTTCAACCCGAAAAAGATGTTTCCCCAATCAGTGGGAGTTGTTGCAAGAAAAGCGTCCGGCGCAACCGTTGTCATCGCGATATAACCGATGACGAAACTGGCAATCACCATCAAAATAAACTGCGTAAAATCCGTCAGCACAACGCTCAGCATCCCGCCGAGAACAACATAAATGGCAGTCACGCTCATGATGATGATGGCGTAGTCATTAGCCGATAAATTCCAGGGAAGAAAAACTTTGCAGAATTTCCCCATCCCTTGAAAGTTATAGCTGATAAAGCCGACGACGTTAATGAGCGCGAAAACCACAATGACCGCTTTGGAAAGCTCGCCGCCTCTGCCCGAACCAAAACGAGTTGTAATCCACTCGGCGCCCGTTCTGGCGTTTGAGCTGCGAACCCAGCGCGAGAGATAAACCGCTTCGAAAATCTGATTAAAAGTCGGCCACAGCCACGGCAGAAAAACGGCTTTCAGGCCGTAGGTAAACAGCAGGTAAACGAACCACATCGTTCCCGTTACGTCCCACATGGCCGAAGCGTTTGAAACGCCGAGCAGCCACCACGGCATTGTTTTACCGCCCAAAAAATAAGAATCCAGATTTTTTGAAGCGCGGCGGGCGACGTAAATCCCGACGGTCAGCATCGCAACGAAATAAACAACCAGAATGCCAATGTCTATGCTGCTAAGGCGCATAAATTTTATTTTGCCTGAACCTGAAGTTGATTTGAATAAGCCTGCCTGGCAATGACCAGCGCCCCGCAAACGCCGCTTTCGCTGCCTAAAGATGCCGGCAAGACGGCAACTTTGTCCATCGGAACCATCGTCACATATCGTTTGAGCAGCGTGCGCAGTGGTTTGAGCAGCAACTCTCCGGCCGTCGCCACACCGCCGCCGATAATAACGGCTTCCGGCGCGAGCAGCGTGATCATGTTCCCGATTCCGATGGCGAGGTAGCGGCACGTTTCGGCCCAAATTTCAGAAGCAAGGTTGTCGCCGCGGCGAACGGCTTCGACGACCATTTCTGTTGTCACAGCATTTGTACTGCCTGCCATTTCTCTTAACAAGCTCGGTTCGCCTGTTGCCAATCTTTCCTGCGCGCGGCGAGCGATGTTGATTCCCGAACAAATCGTTTCGAGACAGCCGACCGAACCGCATTTGCAGGGAATTCCGTCGGGCAAAACGATGGCGTGACCCAATTCGCCCGCACCGGCGCCGACACCGTGAATAATTTCGCCGTTAATGACAATCCCGCCGCCAATCCCGGTTGAGACAGTGATGTAAATTAAATTTTTGAAGCCCCGCCCCGCACCATACATGTATTCGCCCAGGGTTGCTGCATTAGCATCGTTATCGAGCGCTACCGGAACCCTAAAGTGGTCTTTGAGCAGAGCCACGAGCGGAAAATTGTCCCAATTCGGCAGATTGGTCGGCGATAAAACCAAACCTCTTTCCATGTCGAGCGGACCGGGACAACCGATGCCGATGGAAACCAGCTCGGCTCGATTTTTTTCAAGCATCTCGTTCATTGCGCGCCAAATGTTTTCGACAATTCGGCGCGGGCCAATTTCGATTTGCGTTGAAATCCGACTGCCGGCTAGTTTTTCGCCTTCGATAGTTTCGAGCGAGATCGCGATTTTTGTTCCGCCGATGTCAATTCCTGCAAAAACTTTGTTCATTTTAGGTTTGGCGCATATTTTGTTTGGTGTCAGTTTTAATTCAAGCTTTAACACTGCGCAATTTGTCAGCTACCGGTTCTCGTTCGGCGTCCCGGCCGCCACCGCTTTTCTCACTCGTTCGCGCCATTCTGTTGGCGAACTATTTTTTAAATTTGGTAATTCGTAAGCGGCAATCACCAGTTCTCTAACTTTTGGAACAACCGGAAATTCCAGAGCGGCTTTCGGTTTGGCAATTTGCTGCAAAGAGGCAAGCTGTTTGTCGCGCCAGTCGGCGGTCGGGGCATCTCCCTTGGTTAAAAACGACAGCGCTTCCGAGCCTATTTTTCCGAGTTCGGACATATCATTGGCGAGCGGTTTTGCCTCCTGCAAAGCCGGCAATCGGTCAATCATCGGTGCCAGTTCAACTCCCGACGTTTGCCATTCGGTCAGAATGTTTTGAAGTTCCGACGAGCCTTTTTTAAATCCGGGAGCGTCGGAAAGCGTTACGTTAACTGCGGCGGCAAATTTTCTGCCAGCCTCGCTGTCGGGACGCGCCGCGTCAACCAGTCCGGTCAACGGGCTAAGCATTGTTTGCGGACGCACTTGATAGCGTTTATATTCCTTAACCGGCTCAACCAAAGACGCCAACGTTTGCAGCGAATCAATATCTTCGCCGCCAACCAGCCGACGGAGCATCATCGCTTGATTTTTGCGATGGGTTAATCCTAATTCTTCCAACTGCAATTCAATTACTGCCAGACGGCGATACATATCATCAGTGTCTTTGACCTCACGGGGCGACCAAAATCTTTCGGCAATCGCTGCGGTGCGCGGCCAAATACGCGAATCAATTGTTTCCGGGCTGACCCATTCGCTCCACATTGTCGCCTCTCCGCCGAGCACTCTTTTTTGCTCTTCGGCAGTTAAGCTGCTGTCGGCGGGGAGCGGATCAACCGCGTAATGCTGCGACGTCGGATAGATTAGATCAATGTAATACCCGTTTGAGAGAATCCCTTGATAACCTTGACGGGCGATGTCGAACAGCGCTTTTGGCCCGCGCCACGATTGAATGACAATATCTTTGGGTAAATCCGGCTGGAAAATCTCGTCCCAGCCCATCATCGTTTTGCCGTGTTTTTGCAGAATTCTGAGCAGTCTTTGATTAAAATAAGTTTGCAGCGCGTGATGGTCTTTCAAGCCTTTCTCTTTCATAAAAGCTTGAATATTCGGGTTTTTATCCCACTGTTTGCCCTCGTTTTCGTCGCCGCCGATATGCAGGTAAGCGTCCGGGAACAGAGCCGCCATTTCGCCCAAAAAACCATCGAGAAATTTGTAAACTTCTTCGCGCGTCGGGTCTAAAGACGGATCGAAAATACCCGCGCCGCGCTCGATTTTGTACGGGCCGGGCGCGCTGCCGAGTTCCGGGTGTCCGACCAGCCAGGCGGTTGCGTGCCCCGGCATGTCAAATTCCGGTACCACCCTGATTCCCCGGTCGCGAGCGTAAGCGATAATTTCGCGAGCCTGTTCCTGCGTATAGAAAAGCCCGTCCGAACCCATTTCATGGAGTTTTGGAAACTTTTTGCTCTCGATACGGAAACCCTGATCTTCGGTCAAATGCCAGTGCAAAACATTGAGCTTAACGGCCGCCATTCCGTCCAAGTTGCGCTTTAAAACTTCCATCGGCTCATAATGCCTGCCAACGTCAATCATTAATCCGCGCCACGGAAAACGCGGTTTATCCTGAATCGAGACGGCCGGCAGATAGTAACCGTTTTGATTACCGCCAAGCAGCTGCAAAAATGTTTCCAGACCGCGCATCGCTCCAACTGTGGTCGGGGCGGTAAGCCGGGCTTGCTTATTGCTTATTTCGAGATTATATGATTCGTCATCGCCGACGGCTGGAATAACACTGCCCGTTGATTGGCATTCAATTACAAGCCCAGCCGCAACCGCATCAGTTGCCGAATCCAGAGAAAGCTCCATCCCGGTACGCCCTTCAATCCGCCGCAAGACGCGATTTACGTATGCCCGCAACCGTTCGTCAACTTGGCCCTTGAGCATAACGGTAAATGTTTTTGTCAACGGCAAACTGCCCTGATTAAAACGCGCGTTGGCCGGGACAGGCATGAGGTTGTGCTGCGAGATGGCTGGCCGGGCCGAATCGTCCTGCGCTCTAACGACCAAAGCACCACAAACGATCAGCAGAAATATCAAGCGGAAGTTAATCATCATTTAAAAAAACCTGAATTACTTTCTGTTAAATTCTCGAACCGCCAGTCAATCAAAATACAAACTCATTTTGCAGAGTAGTTTAGAACCACACATGCTTTGCCGATAAGCGACATGAATTTTTGGGCGGCAACTGCTGCTTTTAGAAAGCTTTGTGACACCACTTGCCAAAATGCATTTTTCACGAACTTTGTTGTTGTGACAGGCAAAAGAGCAAAATATTACGCCCGATAAAATGTCTCAATTTATTTCTATTAAAATAATTTATATGTTTGAAAGCCGAGATCGCGACTGGTTGCACATTCTATTTTATTCTTGAACATACTTCAAGAAATAACTTGATGATTTGACAATCAACCCTACTAAACCGATTTAGTTAGCAAGAAGGGCAATTGCAGTTGGTAGATTAATTAAAATCGTCTATTTAAAGTAAATAATTACTTGCAAATATTTAACATTCTGGTAAAAATCTCTTGACAATCAAAGCAATCTGTATTAGCTTTTGTTGGGTCTTACAACAAAGTTTTTCTAAATTTCCAATATGTTCTAAACCAAAATCTTTCGCTGAAAGGTTTTTGGCTCACACGTTTTGCAGTTTCAATGAGGTTGAGGGTTTTATTGCAAAACGGAAGCGATGACCAATCTCTACCTACATAAATTGATAATTTGGATAGTTTTAGCTTCGTTAAAACAGTTTTTGATCTCAAAAAAGTTCGGAGAATTTCCTATGTGTAAAAAGTTCGGAGGATGTTTCCTATGATTGAAATACACCCCTGTCTAAATTCTGCGCTTGGAGTCGCAGTTAGCCAGACTCGAAAAAATATAATTTTTAAAATCGGAACATTCTTGGCAATCATGCCTTGTTTGTTGATGCTCTTAACCCTTTCTGTCTCTGCTCAAAAGCAATCAGGACAAATCAGCGGATCCGTTAGCGATCCAAACGGAGCGGCCGTCAGCAATGCTACGGTCACTGTTACTGACGTTGGCACTAATGCAGAACGAACAGCAACGACCAGCGGAGACGGTGGTTATACTGTGACCGATTTAACAATCGGTATTTATCGTGTTTCCATATCGGCAACCGGTTTTAAAGCCTCTGTTGCCCAAAACGTAACAGTAAATGTTTCTACCAACACCAGACAAGATTTTAAGCTTGAAATCGGGCAAGCCAGCGAAATTGTTACCATCGAGGCTGACCAGATTCAAGTTGAGACACAAACTGGCGCTATCGGCGAAGTCGTCAACGGTCAACAGGTTCGCGAATTGCCGTTGAACGGTCGCAGTTTTGTTCAACTTACTCAATTGCAGCCGGGCGTTGCGCCGCAAAACAATTTCGACAGTAAAAATAAAGGGTTATTCTCCGGCGTTGACTTTTCCGTTAATGGAAATTCGGCCCAAAGTAATCTATTTTTGACTGACGGCGCCAACAATAACGACACCGGTTCAAACCGCACAATTCTGCTCTATCCTTCAATCGAAGCGATTGCAGAATTTAAAATGCTCCGTAACAGCTACGGCCCCGAATATGGGCAAGCCGCAGGCTCTGTTATCTCGATTGCAACGCGCGGCGGCGAAAACAAGGTTCACGGCAGCCTCTTCTACTTTGGCCGCAATGATGTGCTCAACTCCACCGAGTTTTTTGCAAATGCAAATGGCGCCGGAAAAGACAAATTGCGTCGCCATGACTTCGGCGGTTCAATCGGCGGTCCGATTATTAAAGACAAACTTTTCTTCTTTTATTCGCAGGAATTTAACAGAGAAATCCGCGGCGGAACCCGCTCCGGCAACGTCCCAACTTTAGCGGAAAGAAGCGGTGATTTTAGAAACCGCCGATCTGATAATTGTGATGGCCCTGTAATCGGTAACGGACGTCCAGGTTCTGATACGCAAATAATCCCGCAGGCTAACCTAAGCCCGGCCGGACTTTTGCTTGTACAATTATACCCCCTCCCAAATCGTCCATCTGATAGCAGATGTTTTAACTGGTCACAATCGCTGAACTCTCCTATTAAGTTTAGGGAGGAAAATGGACGCATTGACTACAACTTCAATAAATCAAACACGATTTTTGGACGATACACACAAGATCATTGGACAAACACTTTTCCAATTAGTCTGGGTGCTGGTCTATGGGGCGATGACGCATTTCCCGCAGTTGAGACAAGTTGGGCTCAACCATCCAGACAGCTAGCGGTCAAGTTAACCTCGACGCTTTCAAACACTTCCGTTAACGAAGTGCAGTTTTCTTACTCAGCTAATCGCATCAATATTACTGCTGGTTCTGGAGGTGATTTGGTGCAGCAAATAAACACTGCTATTCCGGGTTATTTCCCAGACAGTGTCAAGGTCAATGGACTTAACCGTCCTCACCCTGTTTTCTGGGGCGGAGTTCAACCCTTTACCAGTGATCGCGGCAACACTTTGTGGACTGAAGCGCCTTTTCAAAACTCTCTTGATATTTACTCGATTCGGGATGATTTCTCGAAAGTCGCGGGTAATCACACTTTCAAAACAGGTTTCTTGTTTGACAAAGCTGCGAAAACCGAAGCTTCAGGTCCAAACAACGAAGCTCCAGCGTTTTGGGGCCCTAATGGTGGCAATAATTCAGGTAATGCCCTAGCTGATATTTTGACTCGGGGAAGCTTTTTCGGATACGGTGAATCCGATAAGGAAGCAGTAGCACATACGAAATATAACAATCTTGAGTTTTATTTGGGCGATACCTGGAAGGTGCGGCCGAATGTGACGCTCGAACTTGGCGCACGCTACTCAATTCTTTATGAGCCGTATGACAAGAACAATACGATCAGTTCTTTCAATCCTGACTTTTATAAAGCTTCAGCAACTTCCGATCCGTGTAACGGATTAGTAGTGCCGAAAGGAACTAACCCATGCGCTGGTTTGGCTGGGGCGGGCACGCCGAATCAGTTTTCGAATCGGTCACTCCGCAAAAATAACTACAAGAATCTGGCGCCTCGGCTTGGTGTGGCGTGGGATGTCTTTAAAAACGGTAAGACTGCCGTTAGAGGCGGTTTTGGTCAATTTTACTTGCGTGAGCGCGTCAGTCCCGTCGTTGCGGCTCTAACTAACAACCCTCCGTTTATTAGGAGCGTCGGCGGAACACGAACTCTGGACGCTCCTGTTGTATTTCAACTTGATGGAAACCCAAGCGTCGGATCACCCAAATTTTCATTTGATCCGCGCGCCACAACGCCGTATTCTTTCCAATTCAATTTCACGGTTGATCAGGAATTATTCAAAGGCGGAGTTTTGGAAGTTGGATATGTCGGCAACCGGGCTCGCAATCAGCTAACCAACTATGACATCAACGAAGTTACTCAAGGCAATCGAGTAACTGCGGCTTTCGCTCCGAATGCAAATACCGTCAATGGATTGCGCGTCCTAAGAAACCCGAATATCGGATCCATTTACCAGTTCTCTAGAAGAGGTAGAGCTAATTACGATTCTCTCCAAGTGCTGTTTAAGACCAGGTTCTTAAAGAATTCACAATTCCAAGCGGCTTACACCTTCTCGAAATCACTGGCGGACTTTGGTTTAGGTGACTCATCAGGTACTAACAGCGCATTTGCCCTGCAAGACGTTAACAATCAAAAATTGGACTACGGCCCGTCAGATATTAATCGTCCGCACCTTTTTGTCGCCAACACTGTTGTCAATCTACCAAGTTTCAAACAGCAGAATTCTGCGGTAAGAACTCTGATAGGTGGATGGGAATTTGCGACGATTGTTCAATATGCCAGCGGGACGTCATTAACTCCGACAATTGGGGCGACAAGCATCCAGGACTCTCGTGCTGCTCAATCTTTTCAAGCTGGGATTTCCGGTACTGGCACGAACGTAGCTAATCAGAGACCCAATTTGGCACCGGGCGCTTCGTGCTCCGCTAGCGGAGACGAAACAAACTTTGTCAATCGGGCTGCGTTTACACTGGTTGGTTATAGAATTGGCGAACCGGGCACCGCTCCGCGCGGAGCTTGCTTGGGATCACCTATTAAAAACGTTGATCTGTCTTTTTACAAAAACTTTACGCCGAAATTTTTGACTAGCAGCTTTTTCGGCGAGGCGGCGCGTGTCCAATTTAGGATAGAGATGTTTAATCTATTCAACACTGCGCAATTCAGAGGCGATAGTATCGGAACTGATTTCTATAATGGATTGGTTCAGTGCGGAAACGCTCCTTGTAGCGCAACAAACAACGTAATCACTGCCGTGTTAGGTCAACCACAATCCAACTTCGGGGTTGCCGGCCAAACACGCGGCGGTCGCGAAATCCAGTATGCGTTGAAGTTAAACTTCTAACTTTCAACATCCATCTTAACCAAAAACAAGAAGGTAAGGCTTATTGACTAGCTTTACCTTCTTGTTTTGTTTTACGATATATTTCTTACCAGATAACTTTTGCTTTTATCGAAGTACAATGAGCATAGCCAAATTCCTACTTTTTATTATATTCATCTTCGTTTTTTGGTTGCCTCTTTTTGCTCAAACGACAAAAACCGCCAGCGTCACGCAAACACGCAGCCAGCCGCAGGGTGATGAACTCTCGCGGCACTTGAGCGGAGCTGAGACATATCAATTGGCTGGCGACTTGCCCAACGCGGCAGTTGAAAATCAGGCAATCATCAGCATTGCGCTCAAACGGATGGCTAATCTTGCTTTGAAAGAAGACCAACCCGAACGGGCAGTTAAATTGCTCGGCGATTCAATCGCATTTGGCGATAATGCCGAAACGCGATTGGCTTTAGCCGCCGCTTACATGCGTTCGTCGGAAGTTGAAAAGGCAATTGCCGAAACTCAAAACGCCGTTCGAATTGATAATAGTAATGCTTCCGCACATTATCTCCTGGGCAGATTATTTTATACCAAAGGTGATTACGCCGCGGCGCTTCCAGAACTCGAAAAAATTGTCGAAAAAACGCCGGATTTCGACACCGCCTACGCGCTCGGCGTTACTTATTTGCAGCTCAAACAGATCGATCGCGCCAAGCTTTTATTTGAAGAGATGCAGGGAGCGATTAAAGATAACAACAGCGGTCTGCACATTTTGTTCGGTCGCGCTTTTGAAGAAGCTGAATATCACACGGACGCCGAAAATGAATTCAAACGAGCGCTGGCGATAGATCCGAAAACCCCGAAGGCGCACTTTTTTACCGGTTATCTAATTCTGCAGCATGGGGGAAGCTCGCGGCTTCCTGAAGCCGCCAAGGAATTTGAGGAAGAATTAAAGCTTTCGCCGCAGGACTTTTATACCAACTTTTTTCTCGGTGTGGTCGCTTCATCGGAAAGCGAGCATCCAAAGGCTATCAGCTATTTGCAGCAAGCCGTCAAACTCAATCCGAAAAGCGGTGAAACCTATCTTTTTCTCGGACAATCCCAAGTTGAAACGGGTGATACTGTCAACGCCGAGAAAAATCTGCGCCGCGCAATCGAACTGAGCGCGAGCACCGGAAAAAAAGACTTTCAGCTGCGCCGCGCCCATTTTTTGCTTGGGCGTCTGCTGATTAAATCAGGTCGCAAAGATGAAGGTGAAAAGGAATTGATCAAAGCGCGGGAAATGCAAGGTGAAATGCTGGCCTCAGCGCGCGATGAAATCGGCAAAATTCTCGGTCAGGTGGTCAGTAATACGGAACAGAATGCGCCTTCCGAGGTTGCGCAAAATCAAAAAGCCACAAGTGAGCTGAATAAACAACTGCGTTCCGAAAAAATCGCTCTGACGCCGCTGGAAATGGCGGAAATCCGAAAAGTTAAATCACAATTGAGCGAGATTTTAGCGCAGGCTTTTAACAATCTCGGTGTGATTGCCGCGCAGCAAGGGCTTCTCGAAGAAGCTGTCGCCAGATTCGCCGCCGCCGGCGAATGGAAACCGGACTTTCCCGGTCTTGATCGTAATTGGGGCATCACCGGTTTTCGCGCCAACCAGTTTGATAAAGCTGTTCCGCCCCTTGCGCGTTATGTTAAAGCTCACCCGGAAGAGGCTCTGACGCGCCGAATGCTGGGCGTCAGTTATTACCTGACGCAAAACTACAAACAGACAGTCGAAACTCTCAGAACGTTTGAAACAACGCTTGCTACCGACCCTGAACTGACGTATTTCTACGGAATTTCTCTTGTCAGACTCGATAAACAACCGCAGGCCGCTGTACTTTTCGCCCGTCTCGCCGATCAAAACGCTAAATCAGCGCAGGCGCGTTTTTATGCCGCTCAAGGGTTTGCACTGATCGGCGATTTTGAGCGCGCTGTTAAAGAATTTCGCACCGTCGCTCAACTAGATTCAAGTTTTGCGCTGGCACATTACAACGCCGGGCAGAGTTTAATTAGACTCAATCGGCTGGACGAGGCCGAGAAAGAATTTAGACAGGAATTGCAGCTAAATGCAGCCGATGCTTCTTCCAAATATTATTTGGCTTACACGCTGCTTGAGCGCAAAATCCAAACAGACGAAGCGATGACTCTGCTCAAAGAAGCCGTTGATTTGCGCTATGATTACGCCGACGCCCGTTACCAATTAGGAAAAGCTTTAATTGAAAAGGGTAATTTGGATGAAGCCGTTGACCAATTGGAAACCGCCGCTCGCTTTGAGCCGAAAAAAGATTACATTCACTATCAATTGAGCATCGCTTACCGGCGCGCCTCACGTCCGGCTGATTCCGACCGCGAGCTGAAACTTTACCGCGAGTTAAAATCGTCAAATCGCGCACAGGAAACTCCGGCAGCGATGGGAGCCAAAGAAAATGCCCCTTAAATTGATTTGCTCAAAAAAAAATTGGCTGGCCGGCTTGATTCTAGCCTTTATTTGTTCACCAGTTTTGGCGCAAACCTCTCAGAACAATGCTTTAACTCGGTTTGAAAAAGTTATTGAGCAGGGGAAGTTTGAAGAAATCGAGAGGCCTCTGCTCGATTACGCCATCGCGCATCCGCAGGATACCAAAGCTTTATCTCTCTTAGCCGATGGCCGCGCCCGTCAGCTCCGTTTTCAGGAAGCGAAAGGGTTATATCAACGTGTTTTGACGCTCGATCCAAACTCTGTTTCGGCTAAAATCAACCTCGGACGGATTTTTTTTGAAATGGGTCAGCGAGATCAAGCGGTTCAGCTGCTCAGCGGAATTGAGCTAAAGTCTGTCATCGCCAGTGCTGATCAGCTGAATTTAGCCCGAGCATTTTTTCTCATCGGCGAATTTCAAAAAGCTCTCGACGTTGCTGAAAATCTTCCGCTCAAACTGAAAAATAATGAAGCTTTGCCGGTTATTGCCGCCAGCAATCTGGAGCTCGGGAACCGCCAAAAATTTAACGAGCTGACTCCGCTGATAAAAAAAGCGGCCGCTGGCAATCAGGTTTTAGCCGCGCAACTAGCGGAAATTTTGCAAAACGCCGGGCTAAAACAGGATGCGGTTGATTTGCTGAGTTCGTCGCTCGCGACCGCTCCAAACAGCGTCATACTCTTGGTTTTGCTTGGCCGCGCCGAAGTTTTTGGCGGGAAAATTGAACCGGCTCGACGGCATTTGAATCACGCTGCGACGCTCGAGCCAAATTCGGCGGAAGTTCTGTCCGCGCAGGCCCTGCTCGAAAACGCGCAGGGGCGAGCGACGGCAGCGCTCGAATTGTTGAGTAAAGCTCGCCGGCTCGAGCCAAATTCAACCGACGTAATTCACGATTACGTCTTGACCGCAATCCGCGCTAATCAATCGCAAAACGCGGTTGATGCCGCGAAGAAACTACTCGAGTTAAAACCGAACGAACCGGAATTTAATTATTTGCTCGGCGCGGCTTCGCTGCAAAACGGCAACCTAAATTCTGCGCTCGAAGTTTTGCAGCGCTTTGCCGAAGAACGTCCGCGCGATTCGCGCGGCTGCCTGGCGCTCGGTCTGACCTTAGCGACGCAAAGTGACCGACTCGAAGCGGCGCGCAGCCAGTTCGCTCATTGTTTGGAGATTGATCCAAACGATTTTGAAGCCAAATATCAACTGGCTTTGTCTTTCAAAGCTCAGGGCGAAACAACAAAGGCGGTCGAGCTGCTCGAAGAAGTGGTTAAACTTTCGCCCGATTATGCCACTGCTCTGCGAGATTTGGGCGCGCTCTATCTGCAAACCGGCGCGGAAAAACAGGCTCGCGGTGTGCTCGAACGCGCCGTCGCGATTAATTCTCAAGATGCCGACACGCATTTTCAACTGAGCCGGCTCTACAATTTAATCGGTGAAGCGGCGTTGGCCAAGCAGCATTTTGAGACTTTTCAAAAACTCAAAAATCCGAGCGTCAAAGCGATACAATAAACGATGCGTAAATTTTTATCGGTAATTATTTTTCTCTCCGCCCTCTGCAATTTTAGCCTGCCTGTTACGGCGCAAAACACCGTTTGCGTTAATCGTAAAATTCCGCAGCTCGTTGACGTCGTTGCCAAAACCGGTATTAAATTTGTTCACACGTCCGCGCCGGAAAAGAAATATATTGTCGAATCAATGAGCGGCGGAGTTGTGCTGATTGACTACGACCGCGACGGTTGGATTGATATTTATCTGACCAATGCGCCGACCGTCGAGATGACACTCAAAAATCAAAAATCCCGGAGCGCGCTTTACCACAACAATCACGACGGAACGTTTACCGATGTGACCGACAAAGCCGGAATCGGTTTTCCGGGCTTTGCGATGGGCGGAGCCGTCGGCGATTACAACAACGACGGCTGGCCGGATATTTACGTCACTTGTCTCGGCGGTAACGTCTTGTATCGCAATAACGGCGACGGCACTTTTACCGACATCACCAAAACGGCCGGAGTTGCCGATGGGCGCTGGTCAACCGGCGCAGCTTTCGGCGATTACGACGGCGACGGCTTGCTCGATTTGATTGTCGCCAATTACGTTGATTTCAAAATCAATGATCTGCCGGGATTTGGCTCCAGCCCGACCTGCAAGTTTCGCGGGATTGACGTTCAGTGCGGCCCGCGCGGATTAAAGGGAGCGGGCGACAGCGTCTTTCACAATAACGGTGACGGCACTTTTACTGACGTTTCAAAACGACTCGGAATTGACGACGCAAACGGTTATTACGGAATGCAGGCGGTTTGGTCGGATTTTAACAATCGCGGCAAGCTTGATGCCTACATCGCCGATGATTCAACTCCGAACTATTTTTATCGGAACGATGGAAACAAATTTACCGAAATCGGTCTCGAATCCGGCACGGCCGTCAGCGGCGACGGCTCCGAACAGGGCAGCATGGGCGTAGCGGTCGGCGATTACATGCACACCGGGCGATTCTCGATTTTTGTGACCAATTTTGCTGACGAGTACAATACGCTCTATCGCAACGAAGGCGACTACAATTTTACGGATGTATCGTTCGCGTCTAAGGTAGCTCAAACTTCGCGCCCGTACGTCGGTTGGGGAACCGGGTTTTTTGATCTTGATAACGATACGTGGCTGGATTTGCTCGTCGTCAACGGTCACGTCTATCCGCAAGTCGGCGAGTTTTTGTCCGGCGCCAGTTATCGTCAGCCCAAACTTTTACATATCAATCAAGGCGACGGAACATTTTGCGACGCTGGAGGTCAGGCCGGCACAGCATTGACTGATTTGAGGGTGGCGCGCGGGGCGGCGTTCGGCGATTTGAACAATGACGGGCATATTGATGTCGTCATCGGAGATCTAGACAACTCTCCGATGATTTTGCAGAACACGGGCGGCGACGGAAATCACTGGATGACGCTCGAGCTCGGAGCCAAAAAAGGCAATCCGCCGGCAATCGGCGCCCGAATCAAAGTTGTCACCGGCAGCGTTACGCAGACGGAAGAAGTGCGCAGCGGCGGCAGCTATTTATCGCAAAGCGATTTACGCCTTCACTTCGGGCTTGGCAAAGCGGCCAAAGCCGATTCGGTTGAAATTCGCTGGAATTCCGGCAAAGTCGAGACGCTCAAAGATGTCGCCGCTGATAAATTCTACGCCGTCCTTGAAGGCGAAGGCATTGTGCCTTTTGAACGCATCCGACCAGCCGCCCCCGTTGCCAAAAAATGATCAGAAACTGTTTTTCTAATTCATTTATTTTAGCGTTTGTTTTATTGGTGATAACAAATAACTTGGGGCCAGCCCTAGCGCAAAATCCGGCAATTTCTTTTGCGGATATCACCGTTGCGAGCGGCGTTACCGTGCCAAACGTTTCGACTCCGGAAAAACGTTATATTGTCGAATCAATGAGCGGCGGTGCGGCTGTTTTCGATTGTGATAATGACGGCTATTTGGACATCGCGACGGTTAACGGCTCGTCGGTGGAACGATTCAAAAACGGAGGCGATCCGTTTATTACGCTCTACCGCCAAACAGACGGCGCAGCGAGCAAAACACCGCAATTTGAAAATATCACCGCCGCTGCCGGACTGACGCGCAAGGGCTGGGGCATGGCGGTGACCGCCGTTGATGACGATAATGACGGAATCCTGGATTTATTCGTCACGGGTTATGGCGGCAACGCAGTTTATCGCGGTCTCGGACAATGCAAATTTCAGGATGTGACCGACAAATCAGGTTTGCGCGGGAGCGGTTTTATGACCGGCGCGGCCTGGGCTGATTACGACCGTGACGGAGATTTGGACGTTTTTGTCGCCCGTTATGTTTCGATTGATTTAAACAATTTACCCGTTTTTGGCAGCACCACAACCTGTTCGTTTCGCGGGATTCGCGTTCAGTGCGGCCCCCGCGGCTTGCCCGGCGAAGGCGACTTGTTTTTTCGCAACAAAGGCGACGGCACTTTCGAGGAAGTAGCAAATAAAATCGGGGTGGGCGATGAAAAAAAATATTTCGGCCTGAGCGCCGTCTGGGGTGATTATGATAACGACGGCTGGCCGGATTTTTTCGTAGCTGATGATAGCTCTCCAAATTATCTTTATCACAACAATAAAAACGGGACTTTTTCCGAGGTCGGTTTCGAAATGGCTGTCAGTTACAGCGGAAACGGTGATGAGCAGGGAACAATGGGTTCAACCTGGGGTGATTACGATAACGACGGAAAGCTCGATCTGTTTGTTACTAACTTTGAGAACGAACAAAATACTCTCTACAAAAATCTCAGTTCAAAAGGCTTTCTCGATGTTTCCGGGCTGTCAAAAACCGGTCCCGTGAGTGTGCCGTATGTCGGTTGGGGAACGTCTTTTGAAGATTTTGATAATGACGGCTGGCTCGATTTAATGGTTGTTAACGGCCACGTCTATCCGCAGGTTGATTTTGCCCAAAGCAAGACTCAGATGGGTTTTCGACAGGATTTTTTACTTCATCGCAATCTTGGTGACGGAACGTTTGAGGAAATTTCGAAAGAAGCCGGTTTGCGCGATTTGCCTGTGCGCTCGCGGCGCGGCGCGGCGTTTGGCGATTTAAATAATGACGGCTTGATTGATGTCGTTGTGACGAGTCTCGGCGAAGCGCCCAGTGTAATTCTCAACACCAGCAAAAATCAAAATCAGAGCGTGACGTTTAAGCTCGTCCAACCAAATGCAAACCGCGATGCAATCGGCGCGCGGGCGACCGTCAAAACCGACAAACGTTCGCAAATACAGGAAGTTCAAGCCGGTTCCAGCTATTTATCGCAAAACGATTTACGGCTTCACTTCGGACTTGGCCGCGACGAAAAAATTCAATCGGTAGAAATTCGCTGGAGCAACGGCGACATTGAATCCGTCTCGGGCGTAACAGCTGGCAAAATTCTGACTATCACCAAAGGCAAAGGCATTACCGCCGCCAACGATTACCAAATCAGATAAAGAATTTTGCGGTATAGGATGATTTATGAAGTCAAGCAGGGATGACTCAAAGAATGTTCCGGTCGCATCAGAACCGGAACATTCTTCGCCTTGGTAGTTCGAGCACTCTAACGATTTCAATTAAAGTGCTGCTTTATTCATGGTTGCCGTGTTCATGATCACTTTCATTACCATGTTCATGATTTGGCACAACCTGGATAAAACCATACATTCCGTCGTTAAAGTGCGGCAGCACTCCGCACATCACAAAATAAGTTCCCGGTCTGTCGAATTGGACGACCTCAACGCGGTCTTGCGGCTGCAGGCTCGGGTCGAGACCTCTGTAGATACGACGGCGCGGATCGTTGATTAGCGGCGGGCCGCCGTTTGTGGGCGGAACGGTGACAGTTTTGTCAATGTCTTCGGGCTGAGTGCCGTCATCGTAAACCAGGACGTGATGAAATCCTCCGATAATAAAATTAACCGTTCCGCCCACCCTGATTTGCGCCATCTTCGGCGTCAGAGCGTGATGGTTGGCCGTAATCGGATTAAGATTTGGAAAGCGGCTCAAAGGCGGGGTTGTCATCCAACCGCCAAAGCTGACGGTCGCGTTATTTGGCAGATTGTTGTCATCACTTGAAGCGGATTTGACTGTGTTGGGTTGATTGTTTCCGGCCGAGACGTAATAAGTGGCGAAACCGATGCTGGAGATGAACACGACGCTCAAAACCAGTAAAAATAAACGTTTCATTTTTTCTCCTTTTTGGATTCCAGAAATTAAAGAAATATTTTCCGGCTGCCTTTACTGTGGCTAAAAACCGAACGCTCGCTAAAAACCCACAATTGTTCTTAGGGAGCAGGATGTGTTTTTACGGGAAGAGAAAGCCGGGAGAAATCAATTCCATCAACCGGACAAAATACAGTCAAAATTTAGTTTTCAGGGTTAATTTCCCTAAACAGCTTCCAATACCTTACAGTTCAGAGAAAAATCGGAAAGAGACAGAGAGCAATAGAAAATTTTCAACGGCAGACACTGATATTGCTTATCAGATCTGGCGCGTATTATCATTTAACTATGAATGATCAATCTTTAAATGAAGCGAGTTTGCTGCGCGAGCAGTTGGTCAAAACGCTCGAATGGGGCGATGCCCACGTTGATTTTAATGCAGTCGTGAGCAGCATTTCGGCTGAGTTTCAAGGCGTTTGCCCGAACGGATTGCCTTATTCACTTTGGCAATTACTTGAACACATTCGCTTGACTCAAAGCGATATCTTAAACTTTTGCCGTAATCCGAATTATCAGGCTCCCAAATGGCCTGGTAAATATTCAGGTATGTCTTTAAAGCATTGCTTTTTGATACTTTAGAGACACCTTCCGACCATCACTTTTTTCTCTTGTCTTTAGCAGCATCTCGCATTATCATCTTTTACACTCCAGATCCGAGGTCGCGCAAGCTGATGCAATTTTACTCTGAGCTCGAACACTCCACGATTCGCCGGCTCTATGAACAAGGGCTGGAATCAATCGTGCGCCTTGTTTCCAAACTCGAAGACCGCATCATACATCTCGAAGATCTGCAGCTTTCCGACCGAGCGCAAACGGTTGAACAGCTTTCTGAACAAATCAAACTTCTGCAGCAAACTCTTGAGCAAAAGTCGCAACAGGTCATCGCTGTTCATCAACTCAATCACGCGCTGCTGCTTCGCATCCGCGAACTCGAACAATTCATTGAGTCAGACGCTGCCGAAACGACCGTCATCAATCGAGATTCGCACAATTCAAACCTTCCGCCCTCGCTCGATCCGCCGTGGCAGAAGCCACAGCGAACCAGAAGCTTGCGGAAAAAGTCACACCGCAAACCGGGCGGCCAACTCGGTCACTCGGGCGCGACTTTGCTTCAAGTGAGTGCTCCCGACCGGATCATAGCTCATTGGCTGGACCGATGTCCGCGTTGTCAATCGCCCTTCGCACCAACCGATGTTGTTCGTCATTTTCGTCGACAAGTTTTCGACATTGAGAATGGACGACAGACCGTCATTGAGCATCAGGCGGCAATGATGCGCTGCCGGGCGTGCGAAACTGAGACTCGTTCATTCTTCCCGGCTTTTGTTAAAGCTCCGGTGCAATACGGCGCGGACGCTCGCGCCAAATCACTCTACCTGCATCTTTATCAGCTCATTCCCGTCGCTCGCACGGCGGAAGCGATGCGCGATCTTTTTGCCTGTCCGATGTCATCGGCAACCATTCAGCGCGCCGCCCGACTGTGTGCCGGCAAGCTCGTGCGCAGTGAACAGCGAACCAAAGCGGCAATTCGCCAATCAGCAATTGCCGGCGTGGATGAAACCGGCATTCGCGTGGGCGGCGAGGTTTTCTGGGTGCATGTGGCGCGCACTGAGACCTTGACGCATCTTGAGCCGCACGCCAAAAGAGGAAAAGCCGCCTTCGATCACATCGGCATCATTAATCAATTCAAAGGCATTCTGATCCGCGACGGATGGTCCTCATACAAATGGTACAGTCAGTGTCGCCATAGTTTATGCAATGCCCATCTGCTGCGCGATCTGACTTTTATCGCCGAAGCCTATCCACCGCAGCAATCGTGGACGAATGCGCTCTGCCGTTTACTCATTGAGATGAAGGATGCGGTTGAGGCTGCTCGACAGGCCGCCCAAACCAAATTGGATGCGGCATTACAGAATGTGTTTCTTGAACGCTACGATGGCATCCTCAGCGATGCAGAGAGAGCAATAGCGCGCGCTTCACCGCCGAAAATCAATTCCCTCACACCGCAGCAGCTGGTTCGCCGATTGACGCGAAATAAACGGGAAATTCTTTGCTTTTTGTTTGACTTTGCCGTTCCCTTCGACAATAACGGCTCGGAGCGTGATCTGCGGATGCTCAAATTGCAGCAAAAAATAGCGGGCTGTTTTCGCACAATGGCAGGAGCCGTCGCCTTCTGTCGGATTCGCTCATATCTGTCTTCGGTCAGAAAGCAAGGCAGAGGTGTGTCTGCGGCACTCAAAGGTGCTCTGTTGGGCAAGCCCACTCTCCTCAACCGCGCTGTCTTAATCAGCTAATTCTAAACAGAAAAACTGTTATCAGCCGTGATAATCTCTCAATCAGCGCTGTGTAGCCCGTCAAACACCGGATGTGGTGGATGAGCAGATTCACCACCATTGCATAAACGCATACTCTTAGCCAGTTTATGAAAACTGCGTCCGACCACTACTGATGGCGGTCGCTGAAGGGGACGGGAAATCGGCGCTGCCGGCAGTGATTCCAACTACCTGAATAGTTACATGGCCTGATGAATATTGGCCGCAGAGCGCCGCGCCGTCTAATTCGGACTCATGGCAGAAGAGCGTTGATTCGTATCTTGCCGAACGGCGTGAGATGCAAGATTTGTTGACCGATTCCAGTCTAAATTTATTTGCCGGGATTCCGCACGGCGAGGGACAAACCCTTTTGCGCGAAGCTCTGCTTCTGGCCGATCACACCGCTTATCACCTCGGTGAGATTATTGCGGTGCGACGATTATTGGGGATTTGGAAATAATTGGAAATAAGCGGCTTGGCGTGAATAAAACAGGAACAGCGAGACAATAAAGCTAAATGTATTGTTTTCAAGCTTAGAGTTTAATTTGAATCCGACTTTTGAGAAAGTCTGATGAGGGACTAGAGTTTTGCTGCCGGCGGAGTAAAAGTCGAACTTATGAAAAGCGGGACACGGGTTATTCATGCGGGAAATACTGAAGGTCAGCCAGGCGAGCCCTTTTCCGGAGCCGTAACCTTTGCCGCTCCATTCTATGCCGCGGGCGAAGTGCTGGACAGCCCATACACTTATGGTCGCTACCACAATCCGACCTGGACTCGCTATGAACAGGCACTAGCTGACCTTGAAGGCGGGTATGCTTTGTGTTTTGCGTCCGGCATGGCGGCGATTGCGGCGGTTCTCGGAACTACTCTGCGCCCCGCAGATATTTTAGTGATGCCGTCCGACAGCTATTACACGGCACGGCTCCTGGCAGACGGATTCCTGACCGAAATGGGCATAGAGGTTAGACAAACGTCCACCGCCGGAAACGGGTTCCCCGAGTTGCTCGATGGAGCCAGATTGCTCTGGCTTGAATCACCGGTCAATCCCGGTCTTGATGTTTGCGATCTTCGCGAGCTGTCACGGCTCGCCCATGAAAAAGGCGTCCTGGTTGCTGTTGATAATACGACGGCAACTATTCTCGGGCAGAGTCCGCTGGAACTCGGAGCGGATTTTTCCGTTGCCTCAGATACTAAGGGGCTCACCGGACACTCTGATTTAGTGCTCGGTCACGCGGCGGTTAAAGACGCAGAGCTACATCAAAAATTAAATAATTGGCGAACGCAGATGGGAGCTGTTCCGGGACCAATGGAAGTTTGGCTGGCCCATCGCTCATTGGCAACGCTTGAAATGAGGCTCGAAAGACAACAGCAAAACTGTCTGCAGGCGGCGGAATATTTATTAACCAATCGGCAAGTCACCCGGCTCCGCTATCCAGGTTTGCCGAGTGATCCCGCTTTTGCAATTGCCATTCGACAAATGCAATATTTCGGGTCGGTGATTAGTTTTGTCCTGGACAGTAAAGAGAAAGCAGACAAATTTCTGAGGTCATGCCGATTAATTATTGAAGCGACTAGTTTCGGCGGCGTTCAAACAACGGCGGAGCGGCGGGCGCGGTGGGGCGGAGACAAGATTGAAGCGGGTTTTATTCGTCTCAGTGTCGGGTGCGAAAATGCTGCAGATATAATTGCCGATCTCAAGCAGGCTTTAGATGAAATTGAGTGAGGAAAGAGATAAACGATTTGAAAGGCATCCAAGCCAATATTCTGTAATTTAGTGGTCTGACATGCCGCCGCCGAAGTAGTAGCGGAGCGAGAGATACGGCAGCCGCGCGCTGTAACTCTGCGTCGGCGTGTATCGGTCGCGGAAATCGTAATACTGATAACCGGCGTTGAAATCGAGATTTTTCCTCAGACGAACGGCCACGCGAAATTCCGGCGACAACAGCCTGTAAGGATATGAACCGATAATATCTTCGATGGCTGCGGACGTTCTCTCGCCCTGACCTTTATCTTTGTCGGCGCGGAAGCTGGCGAAAACTGAAATGCGTTTGACGGGACGGGCGGAAACGTCGAGAAAAAAATATCCGTCGCGCATAAAGTAGCGGCTCAGTCCGGCAACGTTCTCATTGTTGATCGGCACAAAAATATCGGCACGACTGTCCTGAAATTGATAAGTGTAGCCGGTGCTGATTGAAAATCTGGTAATCGGGTCATAATCAAATGACGCCGAAAAAATTCTGACTTTGGTGTTGGCCGTGAAATCGGCCGGAGCGGTTTCGATTGAACCGGTGGGATTGTCGTTGTCTTTGGTAATCAGCGATGCGTTGAGCGCGAATTTATTAAAACTGACGCGGTTTTGAACGCGGAGATTTGTGTAATTAAAATTTGCCAGCCGCGTAAAAACATTGTCCGCCTGCCCGTTTTCAAAATCAGCGTAAATAGTCCAATTTTTTATCGGCTTTAATTTGAATCCGGCGATAAAAGAGTTAGCATTACTGTCAAATTCCTGGTCATCTGTAAGAGGCGTGCTTATCTGCACATTTCTATCGAGCAGCTGCAGCCTGACGCGCCGGTTTGTGTAGCGATAGCCGAAGTTAAAACCAAAAGCTTTATTAATCTGATAATCACCCTCGATTAAATTCGTCGTGCGCCGATAGCCCGTCGCGCGGAATGATGCGGTTCTAATCAGGATTGTCGGAAACGTTCTGGTTCCGGTCGCGTTGCGCCGCGCCAGCGATTCAAAAAACTCATTGCCGCCGCTCAGGTTGAACTGATCAAAGGTTAATGTTTCGGAGATTCGCAAACTGTTCGTCACCAGATAAGTAATTCCGATATCGCCTCTGTCCTGAATTCGTTTCGAGGCGCCGCTCGCGTTAAATTGATCGAGGTCAACAATGTTGTTCGCAAAATCTCGTCCGGTCTGTCTTTCATCGAGGCTGAAATCAGTTTTTGTGGCGGAATAAATAAAGCGCCCAGTCAAATCCAGCTTTTTGGCGAAAGTGCGATGCGCAGTCAAAAGCGAATAATTCGTTTTTCCGTTAATCGGATAAGAGCGCTCAAACGTTTCCAGACGCGAATTGTTGTCCGCATTGTTTCCTAAATCCAAACCGTTGATCAAGTAATTGGTGTTCTCGTCAAACTTTCGATAGCCTTTGGTCAAAGAAAGATTAAAGCCTAACAATTTCGCGTCAATTCCGCCGCGAAAGTCGTGTGAACTCGTCTTAACTCTGGACAAAACCGGAAATTCATCGTTGTAAGGATTGGTGGTAAAACCGCCATCGCCGGTTGTTTTATTAAACGACGCGCCGAGCCGAAAGCGGAGCTTCTCGTTTTGCGGCCCAATCGTCAAATCGTAATCGCCAAAACGGTGCTTGGTGTCGGATGTGTGTTCACCGAGCGCGTGATTACTCAGTTTGTTAAAGTAGGTCACTTCGCGCGTATTTGAATCAAACCGATAAATTCCGAGCTTCTCAACATTAAAACGGATGATTCCGGTCGGATCGGCTCCCCACCCCGAAGAGTTAAGCAAAAGCGTATCGAAAAATCTGCCGGTTCCAGCTTTGTTTTCCATCAAGAGGCTCGAGTCGAAAATGCGCAAACCGTTTTGATAATTAAAATCGCTGCGAAACTTATTTTCGCTGCCGCTAACATCGCTCCCGCGCGCTCCAAATTCAACGCTCGAAGTTACTTTGTAGCCGCCAATCAAAACATCCTCAGTCTGGGGCGCAGGCGACGCGGATTCGGTCGGAGTCGCGGTCGGAGTCGGCGTTTGCGCGCGTATTAAACCGGAATAAAAAAGCAAATTTCCGAGCGCGAAAAATAGGATTAAAAAGGTTTTGTTTTTCATAGCGCGAAGAGTTAGACAAACAAAATTTTGTTCTCTCCAACAGTCTTATTTTTATCTAAAAAAAGTCGCACTCGTATTTGAGCCATGAATGGCCGCATGACAAACCGTGCAGTCCTGATATCTGACGCTCGCCTGGTTATGAAACGAAGCCGACTTGGAGGCAAAAGATTCGGTGATGCTGCTGTGACATTCTAGGCACAACTGGCGAACCTGCGTGCGTTTGAGCATTTTGGGGTTTGACGCTCCGTGCGGCGAATGACACGTCGCGCAGCCTTCAATCTTGAGCGGCGCGTGCTCGAAGACAAATGGCCCTTGTTTATTGGCGTGACATTTGACGCACGACAAATCAGCGCCGACCGAGAGCCTGGTTTGTTTGGATTCAAAACCGCCGTGCGGGTTGTGACAATCGCTGCATTTCATCGCGCCTTCCATCACCTTGTGACGGAAAGGCTTGCTAAACTGCGCCCTGACTTCGCTGTGGCATTTAAGGCACAGCTGCGGCTCGCTCGAATTGAGCATCTCAAGGGTCGCGGCGTCGGGATTTTGTTTGGAAACTTCACCGATCAGCGTAATCGAATCGGTTTTGGAGTTTTTGTGTTCGGGGCCATGCGCCGTGTGGCAATCAGTGCAGCCGACGTTGTTGCGCCAATGCTCGCCGCGCCGAAAATTGCTGTGTTCTTCCCTGCCGGCGTGACAGGCGAGACAGGTTTCAGAGATTTCTTTGGAGTTTTTATGCGCGAAGGAAATGATTTTGGTGATGTCGCCGTCGCTTTCGACATGGGCTTTGCCCGGCCCGTGACATGATTCGCAGTTCGTCACTTTGTCTTTCCAGGCAGCAATCTTTTCGAGTTTGCCGTGTTTGGTCTCCGCGACGCTCTCAAACTCGCTTTGATGGCAGGCACGACATGACTGGCTCCCGGCGTATTCGGCCGGATTAGCCGGAGTTGGCGCAGGAGGAAAAGCGAGCGAAGAATCAAATTCACTGGAGAGCGTTGTTCCAAAAACGGTTGAAAGTGTTCCCGAACCAATCCAGATAACCAATACGACAGTGAATAAACCTAAGAAGACTAACTTTATAGTTTTTCCAGATCTCTCCATAATGCCTCCGGTCGAGCTTTTGATTGAATAAACTGCCTGGTATGTAAAGGCAAGAATGCAAAATACTGCTTTCTTACAGTTCTGCAAACTTCAGATTTTGATTAAAGGCAAACCTGTGGTGATAACACAAGATCAGGGTAGAGGGTTTGTTATCGCGCCGCGATCAGGAGTAAGTGTCAAACAAAAATGATTATATTTTTGTCAATCAGCTCGTCAAAAACAAATGATCGTCGAAGGTTGAATCCTAAAATTCAAGAAAATTCAGTCTGTCAAATCGTTTGCTGGACTGAGCTGACTTCGCTTTGAGATTCTGACTGATTTTGCTGGTTAATTCAAGCTTTTTTATGGAGCGAGTAAATATGCGGGAGCCGGCAGATTATTGATTGAAGATGCCCGAGAGTTAAAAAAAATGGAAACTTAGGAAAACAAAGCCCGCGCGGCATGAGGAATGTTCATCATGTCCGAATCGGGCTCTGTGTTTTTTTACGTCGAACGCAGGCTAAATTTTGTCAGGCGATTTTCCAGTTTAATAACCACTGGTTCAAACTGAGATTGTTTTACCGCGCGTCTCGATAGAATTGGGACTACGAAATTTTAATGTTTGCTCGGCGAATGATGTCCGACCGTTGATGGCAGCACTCCGACCATTCCCAAGAAAACAGCGGATAATGTCAGAAATCCGAAAACGATGCTGGTTATTTGATTAAAATTACCGGTTAGGTATAGTGCTCCGGCTGCGAAAAGTCCCAGCGCCCAAATTAGAAAATAGATTTTTACCAACATATTTTTCTCCTGTTTTGTTATTAGACCTCTTTCATAAGTGTTAATGAGCCAGCTCATAGTTGTATAATCCGGCTATCAAATTGAATCGCAACCCGAATCGGCGACGGCGGTTGCGATATCGCTCCGAAATTATCCGAAAGATTTTTAAATGTCGAATCACGTTTTCAACTCCGATGCGCTCACGCGACAAAAGCCGATTTGCTTGCTTTTGCTGCTCGCTCAACTGCGCTCCTTTCGGCTTCTTAACCGGTGTTTGCGAGTTTGCATGCTCGTTTTGCATTCCTTGATAACCAGCATCCGCCAACAGCCTGATGCCGATAGCAATCTCGCATTTGCTGTGCCTAAACACTGCAAAATCGTGCACCGCACCGCGTGTCGTCCGAGTGCAGATGACTTGGCGGGTGCTCTTGTCGATGATCAATTGCGTTTTTATCGTGTGCCGCTGCTTCTTACCGCTGTAATAGCGACGTTGTTTTTTTTCGGACGTTCAACCGGGGTTTCGGTCGCGTCCACGACAATTACCTCAAAAATATGGTTGCTCTCACGTAAGGCTCTTTTGCCCAGTAGTGCAAAATCCGGTGAGTTCTTGAGAATATTTTCAATTTTAGTGATGATGCGGCAGACAGTCGGTTCGCTCAACTGCCAGGATTTGGCAATATGAAACTGCGTTCGATATTCGCGCCAGTATTCAAGCATGAGCAAGACTTGATCTTCGATTGCAAGTTTCGGTGGTCGCCCCACTTTTTTCTGTGTGCGCCGAAGTTCGGCACGGATAAAATCACAAATTCGATGGAAAGTTGCGGGTTTGAGACCGCAATATCGTTTGAATTGTGTCGGCGGCAGCAATTTAATTTTCTCGTAGCTCATCAATCAATTGATGAACTAACAGAGTTTTATTTGTCAAACAGCACTTATGAAAGAGGTCTATTAAAGATGTGACGATTTTTTGCGTCACATCTTTAATAGACCTCAAGAAACATGCCAGCGCGAAAACACCTATTTTACAGGGCTTTGAAATTAATTGAGCGCGGAAAACTACGCGAAAGTCGTCAAAGCCGCGAAAAATTTCGCGTCCTTCAGGCGCCTAGCGTGCATCAGACGAAAGCGTCAATTCTGCCAAAGTTTTCGAACAGAAAAAAAGGCAGCGACGGTTTTCCTCAAACTCCCGCTGCCTTCGAAATTCAAATTTTAAAATTCTTATCTATCAGCTTCCGCCAATCCTGAAATTAGCTTTTACCGGTTGCCGGATGGCGTGTTTGGCGTGACAGAAGTTCCTTTACGGGTGGAAAAGCGATTAAGCGTATCCGGTACGACTTTTGTGTAGGCGGGCTGAGTAATTTCTTTTGAAGTCTCGCTCAAAATATCGTGAGCGTTCATTTGATAAATAGCTTTGTTGCGGTCGTTGTCGGGGGTGATGGTGCCGCCTTTGAGCGCGACTCCGGCAAACAATCCTTTGCTTTGCGAATACGAAAGAATTCCGGCATCGAGCGTCGCATTGGTCGAGGCACTCGCCGTGCGTCCGTAAGGTCCGGCGGCAACTCCAACATCGCCGCCAATTTCAAATTTATCTTTGAGCAGTCCGTTAAGCCCGCCGTCATTCATGATCAGCAAAATATAATCGGTTTTATTAACGCCAATCTGCGCTCCAAAACTGCCGCCCGCCATTTTGAAAAAAGCCGGCGCGCCCCAACCTGTTTGCGTCCGGCGCGAAATTAAACCGAGTCCGCCGCGTCCGCCGAAGACAAAAGCGGCTTTAACAACGCCCGGAAAAATCGCCACTGCTTCGGCGCGGTCAATTAATTCCTTGGGAATCGCTTTGTCGGCATTGCCCATAATGTCGCTAAAAACATCGGCGGCCTGACGCGAAATTTTTTCGGCTTCTTTAATGTCTTTGCTGTTTGTGTTATCAGAATTTTGCGCCAGCGCGGGCGTCATTGAGACGAGAGCGATAATCGCTAAGAAAGCAATTCCGCTGAATATTTTCCAAATATTTTTCA
Source organism: Pyrinomonadales bacterium (assembly GCA_038212235.1). Taxonomy (GTDB): domain Bacteria; phylum Acidobacteriota; class Blastocatellia; order Pyrinomonadales; family Pyrinomonadaceae; genus JBBQUS01. The sequence continues at coordinate 19,203 of JBBQUS010000030.1, read as the reverse complement.
TAATTTTACTTCTCCTAATAATTCAAGAGACACTCAACTGATTTAGGAAGTTACAAACTAATTGGTTGAGATGTTATTTATAAATTTATTTAAAAATTGCGTACTTTACTGTACTGTTGCGTACTTTTTTCGACGGACGCTCGCATCGGAGCGAGTAGCGTTACCAAAGCTGATGTGATAATTAGATTCTGTAGTTTTTAAATGAAGCTGCGCTTTTTGCGGAAAACTGCCGGAGGGAGTTTAAAATGCCCACCAAACATCATGCAAATATGAAACAGCTTGCCCGCAGGTTAAATTTGCTCGACGCGACGATGATTGTCGTCGGGTCAATGATCGGAAGCGGTATTTTTCTGACTTCCGCTGAATCGGCGCGTCTTTTGGGCGCGCCCGGGTGGCTGCTGGTGGCGTGGATTTTGGCGGGCGTGATGACGATTACCGGCGCGCTCTGTTTGGCCGAAGTAGCGGCGATGATGCCGCGAGCGGGCGGCCCTTATGTGTTTTTACGCGAAGCTTACAGTCCGGCGGCGGGATTTCTTTTTGGCTGGGCGCAGTTTCTCGTTGTCCAAACCGGCACAATCGCGGCTGTCGCCGTTGCTTTCGCCAATTTTTCAGGGGTGTTTTACCCACCGATTGCAAGCACCAATTACTTAATCGCGCCCATCGTGTTTGGTTACTACGCCGTCAGTCTGTCAACTCAACAATTTGTCGCGCTCCTTGTCATCGCAGTTTTAACGCTCGTCAATATGCGCGGGCTCGAGACGGGCAAGTTGATTCAAAATATTCTGACTTCGACCAAAACTCTTGCGTTGCTCGCCCTGATCGTTCTCGGATTAACTGTCGGCTGGCAAGCTGCGGCGGGAACTGGCGCGGCCTTTAACGCAACGTGGTGGAATCCGGAAGCGAACGGCTGGAGTCTGCAAAACGCTCAGCCGGCGGCAGCCGCAGCCGGTTCTTTTGCCTTTCTGCTGGTTTTAGGGCGCGCCATGACCGGCCCGCTTTTTTCGCAATCGGCGTGGAATAACGTTACTTTTACCGCCGGTGAAGTCGAAAATCCGGGTCGCAATCTTCCGCGCGCCTTGCTCATCGGATGCTTGATTGTCGTCACGCTCTATGTGCTGGCCAACGTCGCTTATGTCGTCACGCTTCCCTTCCCCGCAATTCAAAGTGCTCCGCAAAACCGCGTGGCCACCGTCCTGATGGAACGCATCTTCGGCGCGCCCGGCGTTTTGCTGATGTCGGCGGCGATTATGATCTCGACTTTCGGCTGCAATAACGGTTTGATTCTGGCAGGAGCGCGAGTTTATTACGCGATGGCTCGCGATAAATTATTTTTTGCGCGGCTGGCAACCACCAACAGTCGCGACGTTCCGGCCGCCGCTCTGCTCTGGCAAGGCGTGTGGGCATCGCTGCTGGTGCTGCCGCGCACTGTGACATACAGCGCCGATGCTGCGCAGTCGCCGGTTTTCGGCAACGTTTACACGCAGCTGCTCGAATACATTGTTTCGGTCGAACTCGTCTTTGGGGCTCTCTCGGTTCTTGCCGTCATCGTTCTTCGCTATCGTCAACCCGACGCTCCGAGGCCGTATCGAACATGGGGCTATCCGATAATTCCGATTATTTTTCTGACGCTCTCAATTTTTTTAATTGTCAGTCTCGCGCTCTTAGCGCCCGCAACTTCCGGCATCGGCTATTTGATTGCCGCAACCGGCACTCCGGTTTATTTTCTTTGGCGGCGGCAAGCCGCTCAAAACTTGGCGACAGAAAGCGAAAAGGTAAAGCCAATTTCAGACGATTGAAAAACAAATGTAGGGCTACGGGCTTGTCCCTAACCCAATGAGCCAAAGGCGAACAACGGTTTAGGGAGAAACTGCTTGTTCATTAAACTCAGCTTTCGCGCTCACGCACTCATTGGGTGGGGACAAGCCCACACCCCTACTACGCCAGAGCTTGAATTAAAATGCCTTTTTCGGAGAGCTTTTGCCGGATTGTGCGGGCAAATCCGAGAGCGTCCGCGCCGTCGCCGTGAATACAGACGGTTTCGGCGCTAATTGCGACTTTCTCGCCGTTAACGGCTGTGACTCGCTGTTCGATGACCATTTCCAAAACCTGCGCGACGCTTGATTCGACATTTTGCACCAGCGCGTTTGGTTCCGAACGCGGAGTCAAACTTCCGTCAGGTTGATATGTTCGGTCGGCGAAAACTTCGCTGGCAGTTCTTAAGTCAATATTATCGGCTTCGCTAATCAAGCGGCTGCCCGACAGCCCATAAAGAATTAAATCCTGATCTATCGCTTTGACAGCGAGGGCAATCGCAGCGGATAACTTTGAATCCTGAGCGGCTGAATTATAAAGCGCGCCGTGAGGTTTGACGTGATGAAGCCGTCCGCCGAGCGCTCTGGTGATTGCCGCCAGCGCACCGGTTTGATAGAGCACGAAATCAAAAACTTCCTGGGGCGATAAGTTCATTGTGCGTCGCCCGAAACCCTGCAAATCTGGAAAACTCGGATGCGCTCCCACCGCCAGCTTGTTTTCAAGCGCAAGTTCGACCGTTTGCCGCACAACTGTCGGGTCGCCCGCATGAAACCCGCAGGCAATATTGACCGAGCTGACAACGCCCATCAAGGCTGTGTCGTTGCCCATTGTCCACCGCCCAAAGCTCTCGCCCATGTCGCAATTCAAATCAATTTTCAGCATAAGTTTTAAAACGGCAGCCAATTTTGAGCCTGTTCAATTGTTTTTCAAACTGCAAGATCAGCCTTTCAGCTTCGGCCAGTGAAATTAAATCAAAATTTATTTGATCGCCCGCGCCAAGCTGAGCTAAAACGGATAAATCCGCTGCGACGACGTGCGCGATGCGCGGATAACCGCCGGTTGTTTGATGATCGGCCAGCAAAATTATCAGCTCTCCGTCCGGTAACAGCTGAATTGTTCCAAAACCTACGGCTGAAGAAACCAGCTCAACATTCTCACCTAGTTGCAGCGGACTGCCTTTCAGCCGAAAACCCATTCGGTCTGAATCCGGGCGGATAAAAAAAGATTGCCGTAAAAATCGGTTTTGACTCTCGGTTGTCAGATTTTGCCATTCTCTGCCGGCCATCACACGGATTTTTGGAGAACGTGAATAATTAGGAATCAGGTGAGAGGAAATTTTGTAGTTTAAAGGTCTCTGCCGCATTGCAAATCGTGACTCGGGAATCTCTCGATTTAAGTAAAGTCGGTCTCCTTTTTGTAAAGCGCGTCCCTCAAAACCTCCGGTCTTGGCTTTGAGATTGGTGCTCAAACTTCCAAGCCATTTGGCGATCTTGAAACCGCCGCGAACCGCTAGAGACAAGCGAGCGCCTTCTTTTTTTGCTCCAAAAGTCAGCAGACTGTTTTTGGAAACTCCGATAGGACGCCAGTTTTCGATTGGTTCAGAGTTTATTCCGGCACTAAAATCCGCGCCGCCGAGCGCAATTTGAGCGTCTGTTTCAAACAGAATTTTGGGCGGCGGGAAATGCATTTCCAGGATGCCTTCGTTCTCGTTATTGCCAAGCAGGACGTTCAACAGCCGCGCGGCGCGCCCGTCCATCGCGCCGTTTGGATTTATTCCGAGCTGCCGATAGCCGGTTCTGCCCAAATCCTGCAGCGTGGTTAAAAGGCCGGTCTGGATAAAAAGCAGGCTCATCGGTTAATGAATGTTGATTGTGACTTCATCAAAAGTTTTCCGGTCAATTTCGTAAAACCGCACGCTGTCTCCGGCGTGGAGCAACGTCGGTGATTCATTTTTCGGGTCAAAAAGCAAAAGCGGCGTTTTCCCCACGATTTGCCAGCCGCCCGGCGATTCGAGCGAATAGATTCCTGTCTGTCTTCCGGCCAGACCGACGCTGCCCTGCGGCACAGCGGCGCGCGGGACGGATTTGCGTCCGACGCTTAACCTTTCATCCACTTCGCCAAGATAGGGAAAGCCGGGCAAAAATCCGATCATAAAAACCCGATAAACCGGCTCCGTGTGAATTCTGATTACTTGTTCGACAGTCAGCATTTTCTTTTCGGCAACAAATTCAAGATCGATCGCAAACTCCGCATCGTAGCAAACCGGAATCTTTGTCAACTGCCTTTCTGCTTTAGACAAAACAGAATTGATTGCTTGCGCGAGCGCTTTTTCCGCTTTATTCCTAACCGCCGCAAAAGCCGTTTCAAATTCGGCGCAAGTTTGGCGCACCGTGACCGGATCGTAAAAAATAGTCAAAGAACTGTACGCCGGAACGACTTCAACCAGACCTGCAAACGGATTTCGACTGAAAACATCCGCCAATTTTCGCACGCGGTCATTAATTGTCGGCGAAATGACGTTGCCGAAATCAATTGTTAAGGCCGAATCACCAAGCGGGAAAATGTCATAAATCATCTGGATAAAAGTCAGCAAGAGCTTTTTTATATCACTTTGAGCCGGTTGTCCAAAGAAAAAAAACCGGCAATAACTTTGAAGCTATTGCCGGTTTGCCGAGGTGCTGATTTAAGCAGCGAGTTTTGCAGCTTATTGGCGCGTTTTACGGCACGAACGCCGATTCAACCGGAACGTCATCTGATTGACCAAACGGGACGGTTCTAAATCCGCTGGTGGAACCGTTGATGTACCACGTTCCCGAATTGGGACGGAACAGCGCGATGTCTGCTTTGCCGTCGCCGTCAAAATCAGCAGCGGCGGGGCGGTCTCCGGCTTGCCCAAATTGAACGGCCGTAAAACCTGAGGTTGACTGCTGCAAATACCAAACGCCGGTTGACGGGCGAAAGACTGCCAGATCCGTTTTACCATCGCCGTCGAAATCCGCCGCGTCCGGAATATCGTCGCTCACGCCAAACTGTTGAGCGACAAACTGGTTGTTTGAACTCAGAGATTCGTACCAAACGCCGTTTGACGGGCGATAAACCGCCAAATCAGCGCGTCCGTCGCCGTCAAAATCATTGAACTGGGGAATGTCTCCGGTCTGACCGAATGAGACTGCAAAAAATCCCCGCGTTGTGCCCTGAACATACCAGGTTCCGTTTGAGGGGCGGAAAACGGCAATATCAGCCTTGCCGTCGCCGTCATAATCGGCCGGAACCGGTACGTCGCCGGCTTGTCCAAAAGGAACGGCGACAAAACCTGAGGTTGATTCGGACAAATACCACGTTCCCGTCAAAGGGCGAAAGACGCTCAAATCGGTTTTGCCGTCGCCGTCAAAATCCGCCGGTGCGACAACATCCCCGGCGGCGCCGAATTGAATTTGAAAATTGGAATTGTCAGCGCTGTTAATTCGATACCAAAAACCAGTTGACGGTCGGAAAACTGAAATATCCGCTTTCGCATCACCGTCAAAATCAAATTTTTTGTTCGAACTGACGGTGTTTGGCCCGGTCAAAATCAACGTGTAATCTCCCACTTCGGCAGAATTAAGCGAACTGGCTTCGATTGTGTAGAGTCCAGTCTCAGGCAGCGTGTAAGTGCCGCTGCCGGCGGGGATTCGCGCATTCGGCGAGCCGCCGCCGTCATCGTCTTCGATGCTGCCGGTTCCGCTCGGCGTGTGCAGGGTGAGAAATGAATCAACCGTCGCCGAATTCATCGCGAGCGAAATTTGCTGACCGGCCGTTCCGTTAAAAGTGTAAAGATCCGTGTAAAAAGGCGTGTCGTTAATATTTACGGGGCAATCCGAGGTTGACAGGGTGCCGTTAACGGTTTGGTTGAAGCTGATCGGGGCGGCAGCGCACGCGGCGTCTGTATTAAGGTTCACGGAATAACTTCCGGTTGTCGGATCATACGAATTAGCGCCGATAAAATATTCGCCCGTGTACGGCAGCGTCAAAACACCGCCGTCAATCGGAATCCGCGAATCCGTTCCGTTCCCGCTATCGTCGTTTTCGTCTATCGTGTTGCCGTTTGAATCGAGCAGATACAAATAAGTGTCGAAATCTCCTGAAGTCAGCGAAACCGAAATTGGCTGCCCCGCCGTTCCGCTGAAACTGTAAAAATCAATCAGAGTGCCGTCCTGCAGTTGGCAGTCTCCATTTGACAATGAGCCGTTGAGCGTTTGCCCGACCGTGATCGGGATATCCATCATGCAGGGGTCGCCGCTTGCCGCGCGGCCCGATTTACGGGCGGCCCGCTGCTCACGAATTATGTTCTGAACGCTTTCCTTTTTTCCAGCCGCCGGAGTTTTCCCGGATTTTGGCGAGGGTTTGGCGGCTGTTTTGGAGTTTCTAGTTTGGGCATTTACTTGATTGAACAAGCCGTTTCCGGGCAGCATTAAGCCGCAGCAAACGATTAAAAAGAGAAGCTGGTTTTTCATTGGTTGATCTTTCCTCAAAATTCACTGATCTAAAATTTTAGCTGTCGTCTCGCCTAAACGAGCTAACTCTGACACCGCAATTTGAATTTGAATTTAAGACACCAGAAAACCGGAAAAAGTTTGGTTAAGTTTTGTTAATGACTGACTGCTGATGGTATTGTCAGGTTTATCAATGCTGCAAATTGCTGTGGTGACAATCCTTTATTAAACAGATAATTTTTAACGACCGTGACGAACTTTATGGAAAAGAAATTTTTGATATTTTTTCTACACCTTTTTCTCTGCTGCGGAACAGCAAGTTTAATTCACGCTCAAAAACCCGCGCCGCCGCCAGAGCGGGAGATGGATTTTGATGAAGCCGGTTCCGAAGAAACGCTCAACCGCGAATTGTGGGAAACAGTCAAAAAAACGCCGTATCAAACCGCGCTCCGCCGCGTCGCTCAAGCAAAAAGAGCGCAGCGCCCTCAGACGGCGAACAATCGCTTGACGCTACCAAACGGCTGGCAAATCGCTCCGGCGGGCTTTCAGACCGAAGTCGGGCGGCTGCCGATGGAAATAGTCGCTTTTGCCGGGAGCATTGTCGTGCTTAACGCCGGTTATTACAGCAAAGAACCACAGGAAGTTTCAATCGTCAACCCGCAAACCAGAGAACTCCAGAAAATTCTTCGCGTTCCAGCGCTTTTTCCGAGCGCGGCGGTTGGACCCGACAATGATTTATACATCAGCGGCGGAGTGAGCCAAAAGATTTATCGGTTTAACCGGGATTTTGAAGCGGTTCGGGAATACACGGTCAATGGTTACGCGGCCGGTTTGACGGCCGTTGACGCCGACCATGTCGCCCTTCTCTACCTTGTGACGGCGACAACCGGTGAAAATTACCAAAGGGGCCATTATCAAAAAGGCAAAATCGCACTCTTAAACACTGCGACCGGCGCGATTGAACGCGAATCTGAAGTCGGCTATTTTCCGCAGACCGTGCAATTTATAAACAATAAGTTTTACGTCACCGTCACGGGGGAAAATAAACTGCAAGTTTTTGACCGGCAGTTAAAACCGCTCGAAACTCTCCCGGTGGGCGAAAAACCGCAAAACAGCTGTGCGAGCGGCAACAGACTTTATGTGGTGAACTCGAATTCGGATAACATTTCAATTGTAGAAACCGCAACCGACAAAATTGTTTCAACCGTTTCGGTTAATTTTCAAGGCGGGCGTTTCGGCAGCGCGCCAACTTCGTGCGCGGCGGAAAATAATCTGCTTTACGTGACGCAGGCCAACACCAACGATGTCGCCGTTATTGATTTAAAAACCAATCGTCTGCTCGGCTTTGTTCCGACCGGCTTTTATCCGACCAAAGTCTTCTTTGATAACGACCAAATGCTGGTCTTGAGCGCTAAAGGTGTTCGCCCGCGTCGCCCGAATGTGGACGGCCCGCAAACAATCGCGGAAAAAGGCGGCTCGCAGTATATTTTAACATTGCTCAAAGGCTCGCTCGGATTTGTTCCGAAAGCTCAACTTAAAATGAATCTGCCAGACTGGACCAGACAGGTGCAGACCGGAACGCCGCTTTTTGATCCGCGTCAGGGTTTTAAAGTGCCGATTAAACATATTTTTTATATTGTTCGCGAAAACCGCACCTACGATCAGGTTTTGGGTGATTTGCCAAAGGGCAACGGTGACCGCTTTTTAACGCTTTTCGGGCGCGAAGTTACGCCCAACGCGCACCGCTTGGCCGAAGACTTCGTCACTCTCGACAATTTTTACGCCGACGGCGAAACCAGCGTCTTGGGTCACAGTTTTACGACCAGCGGCTACGCCAGCCCGTTTCTTGAATGGCTTGGCAACAACGCCTACGCAGGACGCTATTCAGGTTATCCTTTCGGAACGGTTCCGGCGGCGACCTCGCCCGCTTATTTGTGGGACGCGCTTGACGATAAAAAGATTAATTACCGGATTTACGGGGAAAACTATTTTCTGTACACGCGCGGCTATCGAATTTTGCGCGAAACGTATGGGGCTGACGCGGAAATCACACTAAAATTTTACCGGCAAATGATGATTAACGCGGCGAGAGTTGACCGCGGAAACAGCTTTTACCAGTTTGCCAAATCTTTTTACGGACAGGCCGGAACTTCTGAAAAGGCCCTCAAGCTGCTTGAAAATCCCGATTTTGCCCGACAGTTTTCAATTTTTTTATGCGGTGATGATTCCCTGCTCCGCCCTCTGCGCGATGATCAAAAGCTGCGACGGCGATTTGCCGAATACCTCTCTCGCTATCCGGCAAATTATCGCTCGTGGGATTTAAACGTTTCCGACCTGGAGCGCGCCGCCGCCTGGAAAACTGATTTTGACAATCAGCTCGCCGGTGGAGAAGTCGCGCAACTCAATTATCTCTGGCTGCCAAATGATCACACGGGCGGCTCGGACAAAAGATATTTGCCGCCCGATCAGCTGGTCGCGCAAAACGATGCCGCGCTCGGTTTAATCATCAAAACGGTTGCTCAAAGCGCAATCTGGAAAGACAGTTTGATTTTAGTTACTGAAGACGACGCGCAAAACGGCCCCGACCATGTTGACGCGACCCGTACAATCGCGCTCGCCGTCGGCCCGTATGTCAAAAGAAACGCCATCATCAGCGACCGCTACGATCAGCTGAGTCTGCTCCGGACAATTGAGATATCTCTCGGGCTATCCCCATTAAATTTAAACGATGCGCTGGCCGTGCCGATGTTTAATATATTTACTCTCAAGCCGGATTTTCGCCAGCCGGTCATAACAGCTCCGTCAATTCATTTGAGCGATGCGGACAAACAGCTTTATCAAGCGGCAGAAACCGGAAAAAAATAATTAAAAAAGATAAAAAATTCAATTAAAAGGCTTGATTAATCGAATTATTGCGAGCATATTGGCTAGTGCTCGCAATGAGCAAAAACTTTTAAATTGAAACGCAAGGAGTCACACCAATGAAATTTACTAAAACAATTGGGGCATTGATGCTGGGATTACCGCTGACGTTAAGCGGCGCAGTTAGTGTTTCGGCCAATGTCCAGGATGATATGACCAAACAGACAACCACGAGCAAACAGACAACCACTGAAACGCAGTCAACAAACCAGAATGCCGGCACGATGACCCATCATCATCATCGTCATCATCGCAAACCCGTCAAACATCACCGACACAGTCATCATAAGATGACTACGACGACGACGACTACTAAGACGACTGAAAACCCGCCCAATTAAATTCCGGTCAACTCCGATTTAAGACATAGCGCCGATAAATGTTGATTTGTCGGCGCTATGTGTTTGCCAAACTCTCAAAATAAATCATAAAGATTTTTTTCTGGTGTCTCATTCACTAATTGAGCAGCACTGTTTGGGTAAGAAAGCTCAAAAATTTCCTGAAGCTTTTCAAATTTCCAGAGGAAAATTACATGTACCTGAATTACCAACCCAAAAATTTCTCTATCAATCACAACACGGTCTTAAAGAATATCTTCTCTTTGACTCTCCTGACTTTAACGATGCTGTTTGCATCGTTTGTCTCACTGGCGCAAACCTCGGTAGTCGGCTCGCTGGCCAATTTTGACGTTTTAAACGACACCAGACAAGAAACTCACGGCTTCGAAATCCAGCTCGAAGGAATCAATCACAATGACATTTACCGAATTTTCGGTAACTGGGGCGGAACAGATGTGATTCGCTACGGCGCGGGCACCGCGACTGATTACCCGGGCGGGGTTTATGTCCGCTGGGCGAGCGCCTACGACCCAAATACGCAGACTTTTGCTCCCGGAACGCCGGTTCCGCCGAGTTTAACCGCCGTCCCAGGTGAATCGTGCTGGACGCTTGGGATGGGCAACGCATATTACACCGCCGGATGCGAACATTTTGGCATCAGCGCCTATCGCAATCCGACAAATGTGACCTACCGCTGGCTGATCGCTGACCCGCAAAATCCAGGTGCGCTCATTTCTGCCGGAGTAATTTCCTTGCCCGCGCCGAGTTGGACTGTCGTCGCTCCAGCCCAAGTCGGCAATCCGCCGGTTGTCGTCGCTGAAATCGCCGCAGCACCAGCTCCGGAACCCGTTTTTCAATACGGCGACGCGCAATGGGTCAAAGTTTATAAAACTGAAAACGCCCGCGAACTGCAGCTCGAAGAACTTGTCGGCGGCAATCCGGCTGTTGTCCCGCAAGATGCGGCTCAAATCGAAACCAGCTGGAACTTGATTCAACACGACCCGCAGCAAGGAAGACAAAGACAGAAAGGGCGTCAAGTCAACCAAGGAAACCTCGGAAATGGTTCGCGCGCCGTAGTGCGACGTTACGAATACTATAAATACTCCGGAAATTACGACCCCCTTACGCACGAAGCGCTGTGCGGCGGCGACGGTACTTGTAATGCCCCGCTCGACGGCGAATTGGGCGATGCGGTCGGCGCGCAAAATGCGGCAGCCAACGTCGCTGTTCCTTCGCTCACCGTGACCAAGACCGGCAGCGGAACCGTCTCATCCGCAGACCGAGCCATTAGCTGCGGCAGCAAATGTTCCAGCAATTACATCCTCGGAACAAGCGTCACGCTGACCGCCCAGCCGGCCAGCAACAACACATTTACCGGCTGGACCGGAGCCTGCGCCGGCGCTCAGTTGACCTGCACCGTAACCGTTAATGATTCAATCAACGTTAATGCTGCATTTGCAGCGGCGCCGGGCGGCGGCGGTGGTGGTGGTGGCGGCAACCAAACTCCGCAATTTACTCTGACGGTTGCCAGAAGCAATTCGGGAACGGTGACCGGAGCGGCGGTTGGAATTGACTGCGGCAGAAACTGTTCAGCCAGAGTTGCGCCAGGAACAGTAGTGGCGCTGAGCGCCGCACCCGTCGCGGGGATGCGCTTTATTAATTGGACTGGAGCCTGTACGGGCACTGCCCCGACCTGCAATGTGACGGTTACTGCCAATGTCACAGCACAGGCGAATTTCGCCCGCTAACGTGAAACGCAAATAGCTGCAACATAATAGCGAGAAGAGACAAAGCGTTCTGTCATTGACTATTTCGGATAGTCAGACAGGACGCTTTGCTTTGCGCCGTTTTTATTTTTTACTTTGCGGTTTCTGAACTTGAAATGACAAATTATTGAACTGGCACTTGTAACCCGACAAACTATTTGCGATAAGTATTGAGACGAAATGACAATATTTAGAGAGGTCTTGCTCAATGAACGTACTTTCGATTGATATTGGCGGCACCGGGTTAAAATCAGCGGTTGTTGACGGACAAGGAAATTTGCTGACGACGCGTGTGCGGGTTGGCACGCCGCATCCGTCGCCTCCTGACGTTCTGGTTGACGCCCTAGTTAATCTGGTTGCGCAGTTAACAGTTGATTATGAATGTATTTCGGCCGGATTTCCGGGCGTGGTCAGACACGGACGAATCCTTACCGCGCCGACGCTTGGGAGAGATGTCTGGAAAAACTTTGATCTCGCCGGAGAGTTGGCCAAAAGGCTCGGCAAACCCGCGCGAGTTCTCAACGATGCCGATATGCAGGGACTCGCTGCGGTTGCCGGAAACGGCATCGAAATGGTCATTACGCTCGGCACGGGGCTCGGCTCGGCTCTCTTTTCGGACGGTCAGCTCGGGCCGCATCTCGAGCTGGCGCAGCACGACTTTCGCAAAAATCAAACTTATAACGAACAGCTTGGCAACGAGACTCTCAAAAAAATCGGCAAAAAGAAATGGAACCGGCGCGTGCGCCTCGCGATTGATTCGCTGCGGGTTCTTACCAATTTTGACAAACTTTATATTGGCGGCGGCAATGCTGAAAAGATTAACTTTAAGCTCGAACGAGACATTAAAATCATTCCTAACGAAGACGGATTAAAGGGCGGGGCCTGGCTCTGGCGTCCTCAAACCAGCGTTCGGGCAAAAAAGAAATCATCAAAGACATAAATGCTTTATCGCAAAACTTCTTAACCAAATTCTTCAAAGATTTGATAAATAATTTGAGGCGCTTTTATTTGCCGGGAAATCAGTGGCTTCCACCAGCTTATCCGGTTGATGTGCTGGCGCGGATAAAGCGAACAAAATCCGCTGACAAAATAGTCAAAGATAATCCCGCTAGGTCTTCGTTAAAATTGAAAATGCGATGTTTCCCCCCTTACACAACAGCTTTTCAAAAATTAATGAGCTTTTGCTCGGAAACACATCGCTCTGACCACGTATTCGGCTTGAATTAAGCAAACGGCCGCAATTTCCTTGCTAAAAACAATACTTGCATTTTACACTTGTCATCGCCCTGATTCTTCGCTTTAAATCGCTCAACATCTTGGACAGATTTATGAAAATCCTTCAAACGTCTCGCTCAATTGTCTTGTTTCTGGTCATTCTGGTTTTTTCGCCGAATTTGGTGTCGGCCAAGGACGAATGGATTCAGGTTCGCTCTAAAAATTTTAATCTGGTCGGTAATGCAAGCGAGCGGGATATCCGCAAAGTCGCCACTAAGCTCGAACAATTTCGCGAAACATTTCGCCAATTATTTAAGGTTAATTTGGATTCCGCGATTTCGACCAATGTCGTCGTTTTTAAAAGCGAAGGAGCCTACAAACCGTTTAAACCCAAACGCGCCGATGGTAAAACCGATAATCTTGTCGCCGGTTATTTCCAACCGGGCGAGGACGTCAATTACATCACGCTCTCGACCGAGGGCGAAAGCGCCGATACTTACAGCACGATCTTCCATGAGTATGTTCATTTCATCGTCAACTCCAATTTCGGAAAATCCGAAGTTCCAGCTTGGTTTAACGAAGGTCTGGCCGAATATTATTCGACTTTTGCAATTGAAAACGATCAAAATGCCAAGCTTGGCCTGCCGCAGAGCAATCACCTCACCCTGCTTCAGCAAAATAGATTGATTCCGCTCGAAACGCTCTTTAAAATTAGCAATTACGCCTTGCACCAGAATGGAGAACATTCGCGCAGCATCTTTTACGCCGAATCTTGGGCGTTAATTCACTATTTAATCCAAGGAGGAAAAACGGCTGGTTTGGGCAAGTTTCTAGAATTTTCGATGAAGGATGTTCCGGCGGAAAAGGCTTTTCAGGACGCTTTCCAGATTAGTTATGCAGAGATGCAGAAAGATTTAGAAAAGTATGTTCAAAAAAATACTTATCAGTATGTCAATGTAACTTTTAAAAATAAACTCGTCTTTGACGGCGAAATGCAGACGACTCCGCTTTCCGAAGCTGATACCGACGCTTATCTTGGCGATTTGCTATATCATACAAATCGCGCTGACGATGCCGAAATGTATTTGCAGAAAACTGTTGCGCTCAATCCCGATTTGAGCATGGGCAACACAACTTTCGGAATGATCAAAATGCGTCAGAAAAAGTATGAAGACGCCAAACATTATTTTGAAAAAGCCATTTCCGTGGATCAGAAAAATCATCTCGCTTTTTACAACTACGCTTTTCTATTGAGCCGCGAAGACCGCGATGAATTTGGTTATGTTTCCGCGTTTCCGCCAGAAAAGACGGCCAAAATGCGCCAACTGCTCAAACAGGCGATTGCGATTAAACCGAGCTATACCGAAAGTTACGAATTGCTTGCGTTTATCAATCTGGTTAACGGCGAACAACTGGACGAATCAATCGCCTACTTGCGCAAAGCTCTTCAATATCAACCCGGCAATCAGCGTTACGCATTGCGCGTTGCCGAAATTTACGGGCGGCAAAACAAATTTGCCGAAGCGGCGGCGATTGCCGACAGAATCGCTAAAACGACGGACGACGCTCAAGTCAAAGCGCGAGCCGAAAATTTGACTCAACAGCTTCAACAACAGCAGGAAATACTGGCCCGCAACGCTGCCTCGCGCAAAGAATACGATGCCGCCGTAGCCGAAGCTGCAAAAAATGGAGCCCAACCGGTTTTGACTCGCCGTCGGCTGCCCGGCAAAACATTGTCTCCCGAAGAAATAGCCAAAGCTTCGGAAATTGCGACAATGCGCTCTCTCAACCAATCAATCAGGAAACCCGCCGATGGCGAAAAACAGGTTATCGGTCGGATTCAAAAAATTGAATGCAGAGGAAAAACAATTGTATATACCATTAAAACTGAAACCGAAACCTTTATTCTCGGCAGCAAGGATTTTGAACATCTGACATTGATGACGTTTGTCCCTGATTCCGCCGCCACTCAAGTCGGTTGCGGCGCTAACATTGCGGATATTAACGCTGTTCTCACTTATCAGCCTCAAACTGCTTCAAAAACCGAGAATCGCGGCGAGTTGGTGGCTCTGGATTTTGTTCCGAAAAACTTTCGTTTTATTGATTCGAGTGAGCTTCAAAACGATTCGCAAGAAATCGCTGCGAGTGATGACGAAGTTGATTCAGCCGCCCCAAATCAAAATCTCGAGGCGACGCGCCGCGAAGCAATGCTCCTGGCTATTAATAAGGCATTGCGGCAGCCCCAACCCGGCGAAAAACGTCAGCTTGGGCTGATTGAAAAATCCGAATGCAGCGGTAAGAAAATGTTTTTTTATCTGAAAACACCAGCGCAAACCTTCAAGCTCTTTGTCGCCTCACCCCAATCAATGCAAATTCGCGCTTTTACTCCAGAAGTTGAACAACTGCAATTCGGCTGTAATCTCAAAGAAGTTGCTGTTCCAGTTATTTTTACGTATCTTCCCGGCTCTGATACTAAATTTAATGGTGAACTTATCGCTCTTGAATTTGCCCCCAAAAGCTTTGTCCTCGACTGATTTGATTTAAATTGTTCCCTTCCCTGCCGCCATCATTCCTGGCGGCTTTTTTTTCTCACTCCCTTCTTTAGCTTTTCTTCCCAAAAATTTCTCGTTTAGGTTATTTTGATCTATGTAGTTTATGAAAATAGTTTATTTAGTTTAATCTGTTTATTTGTAGTTGTTTACTTTAAAAGTTTGTTTTGTTTATTTGGATTTATGCAAGTACAAGTTTTGTCTGAACTGTTTAATCTTAATGTATTGTATAAATCAAATCAAAAGTTTATTTTATTTATTTGTAATGATATATTCAGAACTTCTAAACTATAAATCTAAATTAAATAAACAGTTTAATATGACTAAAGAAGGAAAACTAATTGTTACAGCCAGTCAAAAGGGAGGCACCGGAAAATCCACAATCACCACCAATCTAGCGGTCGCAGCAGCCGACCGGGGCAAAAAGGTTTTGCTGATTGACTGCGATCCGCAGCAGTCGGCGACGAAATGGTATGGATTAAGAGAAAATCAGCTCGGCGAAAAAAACAAAATCACGTTGGTCGAAAAAAGTTTTAAAGGGATGGAAGTCAAAGCAATCTGGCGTGATATCGCAAAGTTTCAAGAAGTTTACGATTGGGTCATCGTGGATACGCCCGGCGAAACGGCAACCTTTATCAATAGTTTGATGAAAGTCGCGGATCTGGTAATTATACCGATGGCTACGGGTTACTATGATTTTTGGGGAGCCAGCGATACGGTTCAAAAAGTATTAAGTTTGAATGAAGAAGCGGAAACCCCGATTGTTGCAAGAATCTGTCTCAATCAGGTGAGCCAAACCACCTCAAGCCGGACAACCCAAACCGTCGCCAAAGAAGAGATTCATCAGCATCAAATCCCGATCTTTAAAACTAGCCTCACCAAACGCGAGATTTATGCGCAGAGCGCCGACGGATTGGGCGTCATCGAAAGATACGAAAGGGAAGTGACCAGCGGCAAAAAGAAAATTCGCCCGGCGCATTTTGAAATAACCAATTTATACAGGGAAATTCTAAATCTAATAGAAGGGAAATAAATCTATGAGCAAAGCAAGCGAATTATTAAAAGCGGGTTTGGGAAACAGCAGCGCGACGGAAAAAGAGACGACGAGAAAGATATTATCGAACGAAAGTGGGAATATCAGCCAGGAAAGTGACGCGGCGCAGGATTTAGAAGCAATTTTAGTCGGGAACCGGCCGTACATCAACAAAATTGTCAAAAGAACTTTCGAAATGCGTGAAAGCCACGTTGAAATTTTGGATAGAGTTGTCAAAAAAGCTCGCGGCAACGGCAGAAGAATCACGCAATCGGATGCCCTGCAATTCATTATCAACAACTGGAATGAAAAATTGGGCGGCAATTATCTGGATTAGATGAAAGTAAAAATGTAAGAAACTGTCTGAAAAGGTCACAGGCGAGCCAGCCGACCCGTTATCAGCAGTGTCATTGTTGCATAAATCATCGCTTCGCTCGTCTCCGTTAAGAGCTCATTATCCTTGCTCATTCGGCGCCTTTGCCCACATCATGAAAACTTTTGCCCAACCACCAATAGACGCAGCAACACCTGAAAGCCAGGCGGCGGCAGTATCTTTGACCAATCTATTTCATCTGGCAGACAGTTTAGCTCGCTAAAGCGGTCGGTTTGCCTTTCAGCGCGTGTTCGAGGGCGGCGAGCAGACTTTTGCCTTGTTTTCTCGCGGAAGATAAATATGAGCGCACCCGGCAGAAAGTCGCTATTCCTTTAGTTGTTCGGAAACAGCCCGAAATCTTTTGCTGGAGCTTGAGCCTTCGCAAGTGGCGTTCGGAACCGTTATTGTCTCAGCAGCTTCGCCAGCGCGGTCGTCCACCATTAGTGCGGCGGCTCAGTGGTCAGTGACTCGGCTTCGAGTGACTTTTCGAGCTCGCGGATTCGCGTCTGTAGCTGACGGTTTAGTTGGTGGGCTGCAACCATTTCCGCATCTTTGTTGGCAATAGTCTGTGCATAGCGCTTGATCTCCAGCGATTGAGTGCGAATGGTGCGCTGCGGATCGGAAATGTGGAGTGGCATTAAATCTTCGATCCGGTCTTCGAGCCCTGTGACAAGCCTGATAATCGAATCGAGAGCCTGATTAGAGCGTCGGCAGATTGTTGAGGGGGTATAAATCAAGTTTGCACCCAATCCGAAAGGTCTAAACAAAAGAGTGTCAAATAATGGAATATGCCGCGCCCGGCTTTGGCTATGAATCTGGTTTTCAACCAACGCGCAATTGGCAATCATGGCAACTGGCGTTTTTCACCGTCCCAGATGTTGCCGTGCAGTTTATCTCGGGGCGAGAGCGCGAACTGCTCGCTTGGTATTTCTGGCACTGGAGCTACAACCCGGAAGCTATTAGTCAGGAAGAAATTGAACTCTACGTACGACAATTGCAGAAGCCGGGCGCTTTGAGAGCCGGTTTTTCGTATTTTGCCAGCGTTTTTGAAGACACCGAACAAGTCAA
Source organism: Pyrinomonadales bacterium (assembly GCA_038212235.1). Classification (GTDB taxonomy): domain Bacteria; phylum Acidobacteriota; class Blastocatellia; order Pyrinomonadales; family Pyrinomonadaceae; genus JBBQUS01. The sequence continues at coordinate 1,655 of JBBQUS010000030.1, read as the reverse complement.
AGAGTTTGCCAAAAAGAAGCTCAAAATGTCGGTTCTCGCTTTGGGCGGCGAAAGCGGGGCGGCGGATTACGTCTTGAAAGGAATGCAGCAACTCGCGGAAAACGTGACGGGCGGTATTGTCAAAGGCGCGGGACATTGGATCGCTGACGAACAACCGCAGTTTCTCGCCCGAACTCTGCTCGACTTTTTCGGAGAATAAAAATACTGAACAATTGAGAGGAATTATGAGCGATTTGGAATACGGCTATCCTGTGAATTCGGGGCAAGTTACGCAAACGGCGGAATTCAACCGCGTTTTCAGCCACCGCAAAACCAAAGTCAACAACATCAATTTGCATTTTGTGATGGGCGGAAGCGGCGAGACAGCAATTGTGCTGCTGCACGGCTGGCTCGGCACTTGGTATTCGTGGCGCAAAATAATGTTGCCGCTCGCCAAAAAATACACGGTGATCGTGCCTGATCTGCGCGGACTCGGCGATTCGGACAAACCCGAAACCGGCTACGACGCCCGCACGATGGCGGAAGACGTGCATCAACTGGTCGAACAATTGGGTGCGAAAAATATTTTTATCGCGGGTCACGATATGGGGGCGCCTGTCGCCTACGTTTATGCCGCCGAACACCGGGAAAACGTGCGCGGTTAAGCTTACTTAGACGAACCTTTGCCGGGTTTTAATCTCGATAAATTTACAGCTTTCGCGCCGGAAAATCCCTTTCCGTATTGGTGGTTTAATTTTCACAGTCAGCATAATCTGGCGGAAATGCTCGTTGCCGGAAAGGAACGCGAATACTGGAATTACTTCGCCGTCAATATGATGGTTGACCAGCGTTCGATGACCGAATTTGACAAAAACGAATATCTGCGGACGTTTGCGAGTCCGGGCGGCGTGCGCGGTTCGTTCGGCTGGTATCGCGCCGTGTTTGAAACCTCAAAACAGATTCAGGAACTCGCCAAAACAAAACTCAAAATTCCGGTTATCGGCATCAACGGTCAATACGGTCATCCGAACGTAGCCGAACAAATGAAGGTGGTCGCCGAAAACGTGTGCGGCGCAATTATCAAAAACTGCGGGCATTTAATCGCCGAAGAAAAACCAGAAGAACTAACGGAAGGGCTACTTAAATTTTTCGGAGAAAATAATGACTGACCAAAACGAGAATCAAGTTTTATCAACGGCGCACGCCGCTTTTCAAAAGTTTCAAAGCGGGTGGGCGAACGGCGATTTTACCGATTATCTGGCGATGATTGCTGAAGATTTCGAGTTCGCCTTTCCGATGGGCGACAATCGCGGCGTTTTCACCGGACGCGACGGACACGACAAAATGATTGCCAAATGCCGCGCCGACAGCAAAATGCGTTTGACGATCAGCGAACCGCGCACCGTCGGCATTGACCGGCAAACCGTGATTTTCGAGTTTGAAAGCGCTGGCAAATTCGGCGCAACCGACTTTCACGGGCGCAACATTATAGTTTTGTCAGTTGACGGGGCGAAAATCTGCGGTTTCCGCGAATAGGGGTTGCGATAGCACTGGAACAATTTATTACTATCTTCGTCTAATGCTCTTTGTAAATGCTAAGTTGAAACGTAATAATGGTTATCAGCCGTGATAATTTCAAAATACCTGTTTTTTATTGTCAAATCACCAGATGTTGA
>JBBQUS010000029.1:0-64500 GCA_038212235.1 Pyrinomonadales bacterium | reverse complement strand
ACGCGGCGTTGCTGGGTCAGGCTTTCGCCCATTGCCCAAAATTCCCGACTGCTGCCTCCCGTAGGAGTCTGACCCGTTATTCAGTGTCAGTGTGTCCGACCGTCCTCTTAGACCGGATACAGATCGTAGCCTTGGTAAGCCATTACCTTACCAACTAGCTAATCTGCCGCAGGCTCCTCTCCAAGCACTAAAGCTTTGACCTTTCGGTATTATGCGGTATTAGCAGTCGTTTCCGACTGTTATTCCCCACTCAGAGGTAGATAACCTACGTGTTACTCACCCGTGCGCCACTCTATACACTTCCCGAAGGAAGTCTTAATCGTTCGACTTGCATGTCTGAGGCACGCCGCCAGCGTTGATTCTGAGCCAGGATCAAACTCTCGTTATAATCTCTAGCTTTCGTAATTCGGAATTACGAAGTTATATAGTATCTTTTCCGACGTAATAAAGTATCTCTTGCCTAGTTTTCAAACATCGATTCCGCTTCACTTGTTCGTAAGCGGCAATTTTTGAGATTACCAATCTTCATGAATGGCTGTCAAGCGACCAACTCACTTTTTTTATGAGGCCGGTAGCGCTTTTAATTATCAAAACTTTCTGTACTGTTTTTGCCGAGGACAACGCAATTTCACATGCGATTGCTTTAAACTCAACTTCTCAGTAGCGAAACTGTAAGGCTAACTTTTCAAAAGAGGTTTGTCAAGCGTCCCCCTTTAATTTACATCAAAACTGGTTTATCCGAGTCTTAGCCACTCATCTTTATAATAAATTAGATAATTTACTAATTTGTTATCTTTTACGAGTGATGCAAATTTTCAAAACTTTTAACTCTTCAAAAGAAAAGCGGGCGACGAGGCTCGAACTCGCAACTTCCAGCTTGGGAAGCTGACACTCTACCATTGAGTTACGCCCGCAAAGCCTTCGGAAACCGCATTAATTCTACTCGTTTTGACAAAGAAATTTGCTCTAATATTCGTTTCCAGCAAATTGCGAATTGTCAGAGTACAAAATTGATTTTTCTTTGTCAACCACCCATCGCAACTTTTTAATCAAAATATTGCTTTATGATTGTGTCCCATTTTTGTTGGCTTTTAAGAATAAAATCCGTTGCTTCGCGGACTGCACCGAATCCTCCATTGCTGTTGGTTATCAGGTGCGCAACCCTCTTAGTTTCATTTGCCGCATCAGCAACGGCAGCGGCTAAACCAACCCTCAACATTACTGGAATATCGGCCACGTCATCACCGATAAAAGCTGTTTCTGCAGGCGTCAAGCCAATCTCGCTAATAATCTCTTCAAAATCATCAAGTTTATTCCAAGCTCCCTGCCGAACAAATTCAACCCCCAGCTCTTTTGCGCGACGTTCGACGAGACTCGAATTTCTTCCGGAAATTATTCCTGAACGCAAGCCTGCCCGATGCAGTAAAACAATTCCCTGACCGTCTCGCACATGAAAAGTCTTTTGCTCATCTCCATTAGGAAGAAGCGTAATTCGACCGTCCGTCAAAACCCCGTCGCAATCCATTAGCAGAAGTTTTATTTTGGCAGCGCGTTCCATTAATTCTTGATCAATCATCGCACCTCGAATAGATCAACACCGGCAAGCTTCCATCCGCTCGCAGTCTTGCCTAGAATAAACAATGCTGTTCCGCTCGAAGTATCCTTATTTAAAAGCTTAGCAGTCAAATTTACTTCAACGGTCATCCGATTAGCGTCCATTAATTCCGTTCGCAAAACTTTTGTCTGCCATTGTTCCGGCTGATTCGCAGTCAGCCTATTAACGAAAGAAGTTAGTTCGCCCGGCATGATATAGCTTTCAACTTCAGCTTTGCGTGCAGTCAAAACGGCCTTATCAAATAAAGCGAAAAAGGATTTTGCAGCGTCGTCATTAGCAGGAGCAGACTCGATTTTCGAACGCTCCAATCGCGCGGCCAAATTCGATGCGTATTCGGCGTCAGCTTCAACTGCATAATCGAAAAACTTAAGAGCCGCGGCGTTTTGGTTACGCTTGACGGCTATTTCACCCAAACCGATGTTTGCCCAAGCCAGCGTTTTGGCTGCCGGGAGTTTCTCGCTAAAACATGCTTGAAACTCTTTTTCAGCGTCGTCCAAGCGATTCTGTTCAAGCAAAGCACGTCCAAGCCAGACTCTCGCATCATCAAAATGCGGCTGGATAACTAAAATTTTTCGCGCCGTTGCCTCCGCTTTTGTAAATTCCTGCCGATTGAAGGAAGCCGCGATTGCCGCAGACCAATCGTTTTCCGTTATTTCACGTGGAGCAAAATCGTTTGAGTAATCAGTTTGCGGATAAAATTTTTCCGGATCTATCTCAACACTGGCGATTTTGGCGGTCGTCTTGAAAACAGCTTCTCCAAAATTCTTCTCCGCAACACTGGCAGTTGAACTTATCTTTTCGCCTTTGTCGGTGGTCGCGACAACCTTAACATTGACCGGAAGACTTCCAGTGTTGCGCAGAGCCGTCACCGCCTCTGTCCCGCGCAGAACCGGAAGTCCAACCAGCAAATCGGTATCGGTCACCTGATCAAAACCGTAAGTCAAAATTGTTTTTACTTTGTCCCCCCCTTGTGCAATAAACGCTTCGCGTAATTGAGGCAAGTTTAACCCTTCGTTTTTTCCCGCCTGGAGCTGTGACTTGATGACACCAAAAAATTTATCATCGCCCATTTCGCGCCAAACCAGCCGCCAGATCATGGCACCTTTATTTGGAACCGAGGCGAAATATGTTGGAAAAGATGGAGAGTTAATTGCCAGCGGCGGTTCATCATCTCTTTTGGCAACGGCAACATAAGAAGTTCTCTGTCTTAAACGCTGAACGTCCGCAGCATCTTTGCCAAACTCTTTTTCAATAAATTGCGTGGCAATAAATCTGGTCAATCCTTCTCTGATTATCCCGGACGCATCACCCCGCAGAGCGGTTGCGTTGCCGAGCCAGGTTTTAGCAACCGCTTCGGCAACTGCCAGAGCGGTTGCTTCATCAATTTTCTGTCGGTTAAAAGCCGCATAATCAAGTAAAACAGTGCCGCCATCGGCGAACCCGGAACCTCTCTGGACAGCAACCAACCGCACGGGCGCGTCGGAGATGTTACCCAGTAGATTGGCTGTAAAACCTTTTGCGTCATTTGTGAGAGAAATCAATTCCTCAGCGCGTTTGCGCGCCGAGGCGCCCGCATCTTTCGGCAAATAAACTGAAATACCATTTGCGCCGTCAACCAAATCCCAAGTTCCGGAAACAAAAAACGGCTGCGCATTTAAGGTTTGCTCAAAACCGTTTCCGCTTGATTTACCGGATGAAACGACAGTTTCACCGTTAGCAGCCGTTACCTGTAGATGAAATGGGGCGTAATCGGCTCCGCGCGGACTATAAGGATTATTCGGCGTCGGATACCACATTGACAACGGCAGGAAATGCGATCCGAGAGGTGAAATAGTGGTTAAACCGTTATTTTCCAGAACCGGTAAATGGTAAGAAATCGTGACATTAGTTGTTGCGTTTGGCTGTATTGATGCCGGCAGAGTAACGGTAAAACGCTGCAAATCACCCAATTTATCAACCACAGTTTTCCGAAAACTTGTGCTCGCTTCACCAACTTGGGCGGCAGTCATTTCAGCTTTGGAGTTAATTCTAAAGGTTGCGGTTGAACCGGCGCCGCGCCCGACATTTTTTAGGCTGATAGTTGCTTTAGCGGTCAGGTTGCGATCTGTGGCATTAGTTGGAAGCGTTACTGCAAGATCATATTTGCTCACCTGCCAAGTTGCGCCTTCTTGATTTTGAGCGTTATTAGAAGACAAGGCTAACAAAAAAAGCATTGACAAAGTCGAAAAAAATTTCATATTTGACACTCTAATATTTCGCACAGAAATAGTTGGTATTCAGCGTTACTTGAGACACATCTTAAAGCTTTCAGGGTTGTTTGAGCTAATTCAAACCCAGTCGCAAAAGAAATTTAAAAAGGCGGCTAAGGTAGCCGCCTTTACTTTGTAATAATTATTTTGATTTTCGCAACATTGCGCTGCCTAAATCAAGCTCTGCTGCCGGAATAAGGTTGATTTGACTGCTCGGAAAACGCGTCTTTAAATCAGGCAAAAACTGCTTTGCGTCGCCAACAATAACAATCTGCGCGGTTGTTTCGCCGTAAAATTCCTTGATACCGCTTTGAATTCCATTGTTATTAACTGATTGGACGCTTTGAATATATGAGTTGATTTGGCTCAGCGGTAGATTGTAGAGGGCAAGCTGGCTGATTTGATTGACCAAACCGCCAGTCGTTTCAAGTTCGCGTGAAAAATTTCCGGTCAGAGCGGCTTTACGCGGCGTCAATTCAACATCTCCAACTGACTCGCTCGCCAAACGATTAAGCTCATGAACCATAATTTCGGCAACTTCGGCAGCCGATTCGTTTTTTGTTTGCGCGCGGGTGGTAAAAATTCCGCCATCACGACGCGACGCCAAGCTGCTTCCGGCTCCGTAACTCAAACCGCGTTTGATGCGAATTTCCTGATTTAATCTGGCCGAGTAACCATTTAAAATAGAATTTGCGACCGTTAGCTGATAATACAGAGGACTGCTGCGGTCAATCCCGAATTTGGCGACAAAAACCGCTGCCTGCCCGGAACCCGGCAAATCAACCACCGTGATTTTATCAAGATTGAGTTTATCGCTGATGTGGCCGCCGACTCTGGTTGTCATCTTTGCCTCTGCCGGAGCGGCTTTGACCCACTTTCCAAAATGCTTCTCCGCCAGCGCGAAAGCGTTTGACGGCGTGATGTCTCCGGCAATAATCAGAATCGAGTTATTGGGTTTGTAATAGCTTGAGTGAATTTTGATCAAATCTTGCTGTTTAATTTGACCCAAGCTTTCCGGTGTGCCGCTGAGCGGATGTCCGTAACCCTCATCACTAAAAACAACCCGGTTAGCCACATAGCTGGCGAGGACACTCGGTTCTTTTAAATTGACGGTTAATTCATCGAGAGTCTGCGTTTTGTATCGGTCAATTTCCTCCTGCGAAAAAGTCGGATTTAAAACCGAATCGGCGGCTATCGCCATCGCTTTATCGAGTTTATCGCTCATCACGCGAAACGTGACGTTTGAAAAATCCCAGGCGGCGCCGGAATCTATCGCTCCGCCCAGAAACTCCATCTCTTCGGCAATTTGTGTGGCAGTTCGTGTTTTCGTGCCCTTCGTCAAAAGCTCCGCAGTCATGTCAGCCGCGCCCGCCAGATTGTTTGGGTCAACTTCGCCGCCGCTTTTGATCATTAAGCGCGCAGTGACGAGCGGAACATTTTTGCGCTCCACGACAATTACTCGCAACCCGTTTGACAAAGTTTTTTCAACCGGGGTTGGAATTGTTGCGACATGCGGCTCGGACGGTTTTGGCGGCGTTTCGGTTTGTCCATGTGCTACCGATGCAAAACTGGAAACTAAAAATGCCAGGGCAACGAAGATAATTTTAAATTTTGAAGTTTTCATTTTGTCGTCTCCGTCGCGGTTTCGTTTTGGTAATAAATAACAACGCGGTTAGTGTCGGTAAAATATTTTTTCATGACGTTTTGCACGTCTTGCGCGGTTACTTTGCGCAGTTCTTCAATCGAATTATTAACTTCTGCCGGATCACCCTGGTAAATAACCGCGTTTCCGATTGCTTCACCTTTGCCGAGATTGGTTTCGCGTTCGCTCAAAGCTTCCGTAATCAAACCGTTCTTGGCTTTCTCCATTTCGGCGGCGCTCGGCGGCGCACTCTGCATCTTTTTGAGCTCGACCAGAATTGATTTTTCGAGCTCGGCGGGCGTTTTGCCGCCGGCTGCAATCGCGTAAAAAATCAGCAGACCCTTATCCGTTCGGTCATCAATTAAAAAAGCGGCTTCCTGAGCGATTTGCTGTTTGTAGATTAATTCCTGATAAAGTCTGGAAGATTCGCCGCCGGACAAAATTGCCTGAGCGACTTTCAGCGCCGCATTGTCCGCGTTTTTTGATGGCGGAGCAAGATAGGTCAGAGCTACACCCGGCAGCGGAACATTTGGCGCAGATTCGACAAAACGCTGTTCGGCGGTGCGCGGCGGTTCCTGCAGAGTGACGCGCGGAATTGTTCCTTCAGGTTTGGCAATGCGTCCAAAATATTTGTCTATCCAAGCGTTCAGCTGCGCAGGTTCAAAATCTCCGACAATAACCAAAGTCGCGCCGTCGGGACGATAAAAAGTTTTGTAAAACAAGCGCACATCCTCGAGCGAGGCCGCGTTCAGCTCGTCAATATTCCCGATTGTCGGACGTTTGTAGGGATGAACGGCGTACGAGCGTTTTTGAATTGCGTCGTAAAATCTGCCGTAAGGATTTGCTAAAACGCTCTGGCGGTATTCTTCTTTGACGACATCGCGTTCGGATTTAAAATTTTGTTCGTCAACGTTTAAATTTGTCATCCGCTCGGCTTCAGCCCAGAGCAGAGTTTCGAGATAATTTGATGGAATGACTTCATGATATTCCGTTCGGTCGTCACTGGTCGAAGCGTTGTTTTCGCCGCCGACATCCTCGGTCAGGCGGTCGAACATCTCGCTTTTCATGTTCCTGGTTGATTTGAACATTAAATGCTCAAACAAATGCGCAAAACCGCTTTTCTGCTGCGGGTCGTCTTTTGAGCCAACGTTGTACCAGACTTGAACGGAAACAGTTGGGCTGGAATTATCCTGCAAAATAACGACTTTCAAACCGTTTGCCAGCGTCCGTTCTTTGAAATTAAGCGGCGTGACGGTTTGAGCCAAAACGCTGGCCGTAAACAAGGCAATCGCTGAGGCAATGAACAACATTTTTCCTAACATTCATTCTTCTCCATTTAAATTCCCTGTTAATACGGAGGAATTTGTTTTGAAGTTTCGAGTAGCTTTCCGGCTGTAATCTATCTGCAGACACCCGAGTTTTAATCCAAATCGAGCGGATTAGGAAATGGCTGTCCTTCTGTTTCGTCCACGCGCTTAAAGGCGGCTTGAAACTTTTCTTCGAGCAGTCGCTCTCGATCTTTTTGAGCGTTAAGTTCTTGCGCGAAGAGTTTATCTCTAGTTTCCTTTTGTTTATCAAGCCCTTTTAACATGTCGTCAAAAGAGCCTGTTTGTTTTTTCTTTTCCTCGTGCGACAAAATCGCGCCCGTCTGCGCGTCAATTGTCAAATTAGCCTCGCAGCACGGGCAAATAATCGTAAAATCCTGGTTTTCCATAACTATTGTAAAAGCATTTTCTGAGCCGATTCTAGAGCTTTGGTTTCTTTTGAGTATCTGTTGCCGCCGGAGGAGCGGAAGGTTTGCTTTCCGGTTTGCTGGTGTCAGCGCCGCCCGCCGCGAGGGCTTTTAAAATATTATTGGCAGATTCGCTCAACGGGTCTCCGACTTTGCCTTCCGGCAGTTCGCGAACCTGACCGTTTCGCAAATAAACCTTGATGATTTTTTTGCCGGTGCCAATAACCTCAATTTTCGCGATTTGAGCATTATTTTTAAACGTTCGTGTTTCAACCAGGTCTTGTCCCAGCGAAGTTGTGATTTCCGAACTGTCCGGAGCCGGACGTGATACGGCTTGAACCTTGGGATTCCGCGTCGGATCTTCTTTCGATATCGGTTTGTCAGTTCCGGGAACATTTGGAATGCCCGGAATGTTTGAATTTCCGACAGCTACGCTGCTTTGAATATTACTTGCCGGATTACTGTTGATGGTTGGATTGGTATTATTTGTTGAAATGACAACTGCGGTGTTCGCATTTGAATTTGAGACGGCGCTGGAATTTTCACTCGGGGCGCTATTGCAACCCACCGCCGCCGATGCAAAAACCGACATTCCTAAAAAAAGAATTGAATTCCGTTTCATTGATTATTATTTCGTTCCTTTAATTTATTTTCGAGATTTGCTTTAACTTGCGGCCATTCGTCATCCAAGATACTAAAATACACAGTGTCGCGGGTGCGTCCTGACTGTGTAATCAGATGTTTCCGAAAAATGCCTTCTTCGATTGCGCCGAGTCTGGCGATTGCTGCTCGCGACCGCGTATTAAGCAAATCTGTTTTTAACTCTACTCGCTGATAATTCCAAATTTCAAAAGCTTGCCGCAGCATTAAAAGCTTGGCTTCCGTATTAACAAATGTTCTCTGCCAATTTTTTCCAATCCATGTCCAGCCAATTTCAACCCGGCGATTTTCGCTGCTAATGTTGGCAAATCTGGTTGAGCCAATCGCTTTGCCTGAATGCTTTTCAACCGTGGCAAAGGGCAATGAGAAACCTCGCCGTTGCTCATCCAAAGCCGTTTCTAAATATTGTCGCATATCTTCGGACGTAGCAATCTTTGTTGGCGACCACTGCCATAAATCCGTGTCTAACCCGACTTCGCACAAATCTCTAAAATGTTCGGCGAGCGATAAAGGCTCCAACCGAACCAAATTGCCTGTCAAAGCTAAGGGTTCTAAAGTCATTTTATCAATCGGCTAAATACTTTGCAGCCAGCCGCAAAATCAACTGCGGCACATCTGAAGATTACTGACGACCTGATTGTATTATTGAAACTTAAACTAAGGCTGAGCGTCAATTCACCAAACGAGAAAGCAGCCGGCAGAAATTTCTGCCGGCTGCTTTCTTAACTCTCTTATCAATCAGCTGTCTTAGATATCGTAATACATTGAAAATTCAAGCGGGTGTGGTCTCATCCTGAGAGGCTGAATTTCCTTTTCGCGTTTGTAATTAATCCAGCGTTTGACAAATTCACCGTTGAAAACGTCGCCCTTAAGCAAAAATTCGTGATCGTTTTCCAGTGCATTCAGCGAATCGTCAAGCGAACCCGGCAGGCTTGGAACGTCTGACAATTCTTCGGGCGATAAGTCATAAATGTCTTTATCAAGCGGTTCACCGGGATCAATTCGGTTTTGAATTCCATCAAGTCCGGCCATCATCATTGCGGCAAAAGCAATGTAGGGATTACAGGACGGATCCGGCGGACGAAATTCTACGCGTTTAGCTTTCGGCGACTGCGAGAACATTGGAATTCTCACGGCGGCCGAACGATTTCTGGCTGAATAAGCGAGATTTACCGGCGCTTCAAAACCCGGTACGAGGCGCTTGTAACTATTGGTCGTCGGAGCGGCAAAAGCGACAATCGCCGCCGCGTGTTTGAGCAAACCGCCAATGTAAAATTTCGCCATTTCAGAAAGACCGGCATACTGATCTCCGCCAAAAAGCGGCTGCTCGTCTTTCCAGAGAGATTGGTGACAGTGCATTCCCGAGCCGTTGTCGCCGAACAACGGTTTTGGCATAAACGTCGCCGACTTTCCGTGGGCGTGAGCCGTGTTGCGAACGACATATTTGAATAATTGCAAATTGTCCGCAGTATGCAGCAAGTTTGAGAAACGAAAATCAATTTCGCACTGGCCAGCCGTCGCGACTTCATGATGATGACATTCGACTTGAATCCCGACGCTTTGCAGAATCAGCGAAATTTCCGAGCGTAAATCAATCAGTGAATCAGCCGGAGCAGTCGGAACATATCCTTCTTTGGCGCGAATGTGATAACCAAGATTCGGCGTAAATTCGTCTCTCCGCCCCGTGTTCCAGTGCCCTTCTTCGGAATTAACCGAGTACCCGGAAGAATTCTGGCTGTTATGAAACCGAACTTCGTCAAACACAAAAAATTCGGCTTCGGTACCGAAAAAACAGGTGTCTGCAATGCCCGTAAACTTTAAATAACTCTCTGCGCGAGCAGCCACCGCGCGCGGGTCAAGCCAATAACCTTCCTTTGTTATCGGATCAACCACGTTGGCAATCAAACACAGCGTCGTTTCGCCGGCAAACGGATCTACCCAGTAACGAGAGGCGTCAGGCACGAGCAGCATATCCGATTCATTAATTGCCGCCCATCCGCGCAATGAAGACGCATCAAATCCAAAACCTTCTTCAAACGAATCTTCCGACAACATCTCAATTGGAAAGGTCAGGTGATGCCACGCACCTGGCAAATCCGTAAATCTTACCGAAACAAATTTTGCTCCCTGTTCAGCGGCAAATTCCAATACTCTCTTCGCGTTATTCATCAAATCTCCTGTAAATTTTTGTATTAAATAATTGTCATGAATCGTAATTAATTATTTACATAATCAATAATTAAGATTTTAAACCATATGGATTTACAGTCAATAATGCGACAAAATTGGTGTATCACATCCGGTAAACCGACAATTATGTATTAATTATTTAACTTTAAATGAAAACCCGTAATTACATTTTGAGAGTGCAATTATGGGTTCAAAATTTAATATCAGGTTTTATCGAAGGTTAATCTCTGTTTCGGTTGCATTGCCGACCAATTCTCCATTTTGGCCTATCAGCAAAACATTTTTGTATCCGTATTTAGTTCCTTCTTCGAGCAATGACCTCAAATTATCTTTCTTTTGCTGTTGTGTTTGCCCGCTCCATTCGTTATTGACGAAACCATACAAAGTATTTTTACTAACTCTGACCTTGATTAAGTTGGCTCCCCCAATCATCAATTTTGGATCAAGAGATTGGACATTAGCTGAAGCTGCAGATGTTGCGGAATTTTTCGGATACAGGGCAAACCAAGATGCTCCTAACAAGAGCACAGCCAATCCTGCAATCAACAGCCATTTGTTCGGTGCACTTTTAAATTTGAACTCAACCTGTGATTTTGTTTGCAGAGTTGTCTCACGCACCGAATCATCAACGATGGATTCTTCAGGAGAAGGATTGTTTGGTTTATTTGTTTTATTTTTTAAGGAAAGCCGAATTTCCTCTTTACTTTGCAAGTGGATTATCGCCGAATTTAATCGTAATTGCGATTCAACCAGCGTTTTGGTGGCGTAAAGTGAAGCTTCAAAATATTTTTGAGGTGGCGCATCTTCCTCTCTCGCACTGACCGTTTCGCTCATCGAACGGCGCAAAATATTGCCGGCGGCTTGAATTTCTTCAACTAATCGTGCTACCTCATCCTGAAACTTTCGTGACAAACCACGTTCTGCGCTCGTGACAACTCGCGTCGCTTCTTCGGCACGCAGAATAAGTCTTAGAGCCTCGGTTATATTTCTGTTCTCCGAACTTAATTCTGCGTCCAAAAACTCATCAATATTTAAATTCCTGATTTGAGCAGTAACTGATTGTTGAACATATTCTTTGATCAACTCTCGATTTGGGCGGACGTTCGATAGTTGAGCTAAAACATTCCCAATCCGTAAATTTGTATTATCTGTTTTATTAGTAGTTTGGTCTGTAATCCCAGCTTTTTTCGTAGTCTGGTCAGCGTTTTCGACGTTGAGCGCCAACTCACAAACTAAAGTGGCTTTGTTTGAATTATTCGACAAAACTGCCGAATATTTTTCCGAATCCAGAATTTCGTGCTTTTGCAACGCCGGAGAATCCCCGAAAACCGCGGAGCGGTCAGTATTCCCAGCTGTTGAGCTGAATTCAGCGGAACTTGTTAACACCACATCATCATTGTTTGATGATTTTTCGTTGCTGGATTCGGGTCGGGTTAAAAAAATCTCATTAGATGGCGTTGCGCCCGTTGAGCCGTGAAAGTTTGATAATCTTTCTTGCTCCATGGCTTCGGCAAAGTCGTCGTCAAGACTCGAGTAAATAAAAGTCTGCGAAGTCGGCTTGGACGGAGTTGAATTTTTAGTTGCATCCACGCCGCCTGAAGCGACTGAAATCTCGCTCCTGACCGCACTGTCAGTTTCACAAAGCGAGACGAAGTGGTTACCAACGACTAAATTACAAATAATAATTCCTGTCGTTACCTCGGGGACAAAAAACGTTTCGCTTAAACCGCGTTTAATCTCTCTGGAATAATCGAAAAACTCACTTTCCATCCAGCTTTTGAGGGTCTTATGAGATTTAGCTCGAGCCGAAAGTTTTGAAAGCGTCAGTAGTGATTTGTGAATTTGACTTTTGAATGACTTGGTATCTAATTCTGAACCTGTCCACTTCACATTGAGATGGCTTAACTCGTCAACAATTTTTTTTGATTCAAATTTTACTGCGCGACGGTTATTATCAAGCTGGCGGCTAAAAAACTGAGTGATGACAAAATCAAACTTGCTCAAAATCGCAGCGGACGGAGGCAGCAAGCGGTAAAAACCTGCCAGATCGGCATAAACAGAATTATCAAACGGCGGATAGACGTTTGTACAGTAAGAGCGCAAATCAAAAGCCGTAAAGGCTTGGTCTCTTTCAAGTAGAGAAGTTCGCCACGACTCCAAATCATCGAGCAGGCTTATCTCAACTTCTTCAGCATCTGCTTTATCGGCAAAGGATTTTCCCAACCTTTCTCGCATGTCTGCAATTTTTCTGGTTAAATTTGCCGTCGGGTAATTTGTGGCCGCCAAAATCATCTGCGATTGTTCGACGCCGGCGAAGACGTTTTCGATTGCTTGCAGTTCTGTGACCTCTGCAAAAAAGCTTGCAGAGGTCTGTTTATTTTTCATTTTCAATTCCGGCGAAAGTGCGGGTAGATCTTGGGGGAGGGCCATGTCGCTTTAGAAGATATTGAAGTATTTGTTAAATCAAAAAACCATTTTTATTTGATAATCAGATGTCAAGCGTTAAATCATTCGATAACATCAATTGATCCAGTGTCATTTTGAGCGTCTAAAGTATAAACATATGGAACCGGTGTGTCGTTGGCGCGAGTTGCGACAATTTTGTAGCCGGATTTTAAATTGGCGTCAGTTGGTGTGAGAGGAACGGCTAAAGTATAAGTAAATCTGCCGCGCTGATTTGCGGTGGGTGAGACCCAGTCAGTTCCGAGACTGCCGTTCTGACTTCTTTGTAATTCATCAAGCCGCGCATAGCGGCCGTTTTGTGCGTAAAAACTCATTTGCGAGCTTCTGATGGTAGTTAAGAGCGCAACCGCCGATCTGTTTTCGGCAGCAATTCGCGCCTGAATAAGAGACGGGATTGCGATTGCCGCTAATATTCCGATAATGACAACGACAATTAATAATTCTATTAAGGTAAAACCGTCCTGAGATTTTCTCTTCATAAGTTATTTCCAGAAGCTTGAGAAAAGATATTGACAATAAAAGTCACTTTAAATGACAAGTTCTGTCAGATATTTTAACTAAACCATCCTTTAGAACTTTATAAATTTATTATTTAGTACCAGAAAATAAGCCTATAATTAACATTTAAAAACATTTAAGGAAACTAATCCTATTATTTCCAATAGGAAGAGTGAGCAATGCGTATGCCAAATTTTTAATTTAGCCTTTTATTCATCTTATTTTGAAAAGGGTATTGTTTGAGCCTTGTTTATTTGTTAAATTTGCTCTTTTGGAATTCTAACAAAATAAAATCAGTTTGTTTTGAATGGATTAGCAGTTTGAAAGGCACAAAAGCATTGAACAATAAAGAGGAGACCGCAAGTTGACTACAGCCATCGAGCATACTTTAGAAACTTACGGCATCGAAAACTGGGGGGCAGGCTACTTCGGCGTTAACCGCAAAGGCAATCTGGTTGTTCGCCCGTCCGAAAATGACACCAGAACTGCTGATGTCAAGGAAATCATTGACGATCTTCGCGCACGCGGCATCAATACGCCGATTCTACTACGCTTTCCTCAACTCATCGTCGGCCAAATCCGCAAGCTGCAAAAGGCTTTTCGTAATTCAATCAAAGAATATGATTACAACGGCGGTCATCTCTGCGTTTATCCGATGAAGGTTAATCAAAATCGTGCCGTTGTTGAAGAATATCTGCGCGAAGGCTCGCGCTACGATTTCGGTCTGGAAGCAGGATCAAAGGCGGAACTCTACGGCGCTCTGGCAATGGAGCAATCTGAAGATAGCTTGCTGGTGCTAAACGGATTCAAAGATGAGGAGTTTATCCGCCTGGCATTCATCGGAGCTAAATCAGGAAAAAAAGTTGTCATCGTCATCGAAAAGCTGAGCGAGCTGGACAGTATTTTGAAAATTGCCGAGGAACTGAAAGCTGAAGGCAGAGACAAAATTTTGCCGATGATCGGAGTCCGCGTCAAACTCTACTCAAAGGGCTCCGGACGGTGGGAAACCTCGGGCGGCGAGGCGGCGAAATTCGGCTTAACCACAACGGAGATTTTGGAAGTCATTCGTCGTCTTCAAGAGGCCGGTCGGATTGAAATGTTGCGCCTGCTGCATTTTCACATTGGCTCGCAGTTAACGGATATTAAACGCATCAAGAACGCGATGAAGGAAGCTGCTCGCGTTTACGCCAAAATTTACGAGATGAAAATTCCGATTGAATTTCTCGATGTCGGCGGCGGAATGGCGGTTGACTATGACGGTTCAAAAACGGCTTTTGATTCTTCGGCAAACTATAACGCTCAGGAATTTGCCAACGACGTGGTTTATGTCATCAAACAGGTTTGCGATGATGAAAACGTTCCGCATCCGACGATTGTCCAGGAATGCGGGCGCTTTATGTCAGCTTACCATGCCATTTTAGTGACAAATATTCAGGACGAAATTGAAACAATTGTCGAAGATTTGACACCTCTTGAAGTTGACGGGGACGATCCGCAGGTCGTTAAAGAATTATTTGATTTGCGCGAGACTATTAATGTCAAAAACCATCGAGAGTATTACCATGACGCCCTCGAACAACGCGAGCAATTATTTACGCTTTTTAATTTAGGTTTGATTTCGCTCGAAGATCGAGGCAAGGGCGAGGTTTTATTTTGGGATGTCTGCGAAAGAGCCGATAAATTTGCCCAGCAGAAAAAATATGTCTCCGAAGAATTTGATGATTTAAGACTTTTGCTGTGCGCAAAATACTTGGCCAATTTCTCGGTTTTCCGTTCAATTCCCGATAATTGGGCGCTCGAACAATTATTTCCGATTGTCCCGATTCACAAATTAAATAAAATTCCGACAGAATATACGACGCTTTGCGATATAACCTGTGATTCGGACGGAGTTGTCGAGAAATTTGTGGATTTGCACGATGTCAAGAGGGTTCTCGCGCTTCATCCGTTAGTTAAAGGTGAACAATATTACATAGCAATTATGCTCGTTGGGGCATACCAGGAGTGTATGGGAAACAACCACAATCTCTTTGGTGTTCCGCATGAAGCGCAGGTCTTTATTGATGAAGACGGATATTTAATCAAAAAAGTGATCACCGGATCAACTTTGGGTGAATCCCTGCAACGGGCACGCTACGAAAAATCGCAGCTTCATGACGGTTTCCGCCGGTTAATGCAGCTGCAGACCAAGCACGGCGAGTTGTCCGAAGAAGAGGCGACTAATCTAATCGAATACTACGAATCAAAAATTGATTCATACACATATCTCTCGCCCAACGGCGACGAAAAATAACCGTGAGTGGCGAATGGTAAATGGTGCATAGAAATAGTTTCTTGCTTTATTCATCATTTACCATTCGTCATTCGCCATTCACCCTATGACTACACAACGTAAACCTAAAGCCTCGAAGTTTTTAACCGCTCCGACCCGCCCCGTTCCGATAGACCGCGATCGCTCAATTACCGGACTGCTCGAAAAAATGGAAGGCGCCGGAATGGGAGCTCGGGCCTTAGCCGAAGCTCACCGGATTTGGCTTGACGCGCTTGGCGATAACACCACGATTTATATTGCGGCTTCGGGTAATCTGATCCCGGCAGGAATGCGGCGACTGCTCTCATACGTGATCAAAAATCGTTTTGTTGACGTTCTGGTAATTTCAGGTGAAATGCTTTTTCACGATTTGCACGAGACCTTGGGGCGCAGCCATTACCAGGCGCATCCTTCAATGCTTGACGAGGAACTTGAAGCGTCAGCAATTACCAGACTTGATGATGTTCTTGGAAACGCTGATGAATACCGTGAAGCTGACGAATGGATTGGCGGTTTTGCCAACCAGCTTGATCCGACGCGCCCTTATTCGATTCGCGAATTTATGCATCTGATGGGACGCGAATTAGCTGAAATCGCGACCGAGGACGGTGTGATAACATCGGCTTACAAAGCACGGATTCCGATTTTCTGCCCTGATATTGCCAATAGCGAAATGTGCGTCGGGATTGCGCAAGCGCGTTTTGACAAGAAAAACGCCTTTGCTTTTGATTTGGCGCAGGACACACTGGAAATGATGCAGATTGCTAACCGGAGCCGCTCGACTTGTCTGCTGACGTTCGGAGAAACAGCCGGTAACAGTCAAATCCAGCTCAGCGATGTTGCCGTTAACATTTTGAAAATGCAGCCGCGCGGCCACAAATACGCGGTCACCATATCGCCAAAGACACCCGGCACTTGCGCTCGTTCGGGCGGCGCAAACGGCGACATGGCGAAAGTTTTTGGCAGAACCGCGAGAAATGCGGCCACTACTTTTGTTCAATGCGATGCCACAATCGCTCTGCCGCTTATTATCACTGCGCTTTCGCAAACTGCCGCCAAATATATGAAAGGCCGGAAACGTCCTAACTTTATTTTTGCCGGCAAAGATTTTCAAATTGAAGTCTCTTAACAGTTATCAGTCAACAGTTATCAGTTTTTGCTCCATTCAAAGCTAAAACTCTTGGTCCACTCAATATCTATCATTAGAGTGTCAAGCGATAACTGATAACTGTTGACTGTTAACTGTTGACTGTTGTGAGCGAATCGGCCAACCTTCCAATGAATTTCGGCGGAATTGAGGAGACTGAGTTTTCCAGCTTCGAACGAGCGCAAACGCTTGTCCTGCCGATTGCTTATGAAGGCACGGTTTCATACGGCAAAGGGACCGGACAGGGTGCTGCGGCAATCATTGATGCCTCGCGCAACATGGAAATGTACGACGATGAAACTGATGCCGAGACTTATAAAATCGGAATTCATACTCTCGCCCAAATTGAACCCGAATCTTCGCCCGCTGAGATGATGGACAAGATTTATGAGCGGGTGAAAGAAGTCATAGGCGCTGAAAAGTTTTTGGTTTCAATTGGCGGTGAACATTCGATTTCAGCCCCGATTATCCGCGCCCACGCAGAGAAGTTTCACAATATTTCGATTCTCCAAATTGATGCTCATGCTGATTTGCGCGACGAGTATGACGGAACACCTCATTCGCACGCCTCAGTGATGGCGCGGACGGTCAAAGACCTCAAGATTCCGGCGGTTCAGATTGGCATCCGCTCGATTTCAGCCGAAGAAGCGAGAAGTTTGGATGATCTGCCTCACACCCATATTTATTGGGCTAAAGACATCGTTGGGCGGGTTGACTGGATTGATAATGCGATCTCACATCTGACCGACAACGTTTATTTGACCATTGATATTGATGGTCTTGACCCAAGTCTGGTTCCGACAACCGGTACGCCTGAACCGGGTGGTTTAGGTTGGTACGAAACGCTGACTCTGATTCGCAAACTAGCCGAAAAGCGGAGAATTATTGGGATGGATTTGGTTGAGTTTGCCCGGGTTGAAGGTCAAGATGCTCCTGCTTTTTTGTGTGCCAAGTTAATTTATAAATCTATCGGTTATATCTTCAGAAACGAAACGCCGCGAGTCCGCCGAAAATCCAGCTAAGTTTTTCTGTAACTCATATTTTTCACGCACAATTTATTTTTTGGTTTCTGATGCGCTGATATTTCATCTTGCCGCTTCTTAGAGTAAAATTTATTTGGTGAATGTCATAATTAGCTCCGTGGGTTTACAGATGAAAAACTTTTCTCAATTTTCCAAAATCAAGGCTTTACTATTTTTAATCTTAGCGGCATTTACGTTTAGCGGATGCCGCAATTTAAACGGTGAAATCCAGCCGGCGACGACCGCCTCGCTCCCGCCGCCGTCATCGCAGGCGCCAATCATACTGGGCGACGGCATTCGGGCATCGTACGCCGATATTGTCGAGCGCGTCGCTCCTGCAGTAGTTAATATTGTGGTGCAGAAACGCGAAGCGGCTGACGACGCGACGGCCAACCCGCTCCTCAACGATCCGCGTTTTCGAGACTTTCAAAAACAGTTACCGCCGGGCGGGCACTCTCAGGTAATTCGAGGGGCCGGTTCAGGCGTCATTGTCAACTCAAACGGGACAATTCTAACCAATCATCACGTTATAGAAGATGCCAACGATATCGAGATTCAATTAAACGATAAACGCACTTTTAAAGCGAAGCTGGTTGGTTCGGACGCTCCATCTGATTTGGCTTTACTCAAAGTTGAAGCCGACAATTTGCCTTTTTTAAACCTCGGTGATTCTGACAAAACGCGCGTCGGAGATGTAGTTTTGGCACTCGGCAATCCACTCGGAATCGGACAAACCGTCACTCTCGGAATCATTTCTGCCAAAGGCCGACGCACCGGAATCGGCGACGGCAACAGCTTTGAAGATTTTCTGCAAACCGACGCTCCAATCAATCGCGGTAATTCCGGCGGCGCGCTCGTTAATCTAACCGGCGAGTTGATTGGCATCAATTCACAGATACTCTCCTCCGGCAGCGGCGGCGGCAGCATCGGAATCGGTTTTGCCATCCCGTCAAATATGGCTCGCAGCGTTATTGATCAGCTTATTAAAACCGGCAGAGTCGCGCGCGGGCAGCTCGGAGTTAGTATTCAGGACGTGACTGCCGGCAATGCTGCCGCTCTCAAAGCCAAAGAGACGCGCGGGGCAGTAGTCGCCAATGTTCAGCCAAACAGCGCGGCGGAAAAGGCAGGCATCAAGCGATATGACATTATTACGGCATTAAACGGTCAACCGGTAGATGATGGGAATACGCTGCGAAATCATGTCGCTTCGACCCCGCCGGGTTCTGAAGTCAATCTGACAATCAACCGTGACGGCAAAGAAATTCAGGTTAAGGCCGTTTTGGGAGAACTTTCGCCTCAAGCAGCAGTCAAGCAGCGCGAAGAAAATCAAGATCCGAATTCTCCAACACAGGAAGAACAGAGCGGAAAGCTCGGACTCGGCTTGCAGCCGCTGACGCCGGAAGTTGCGCGGCGTATGCAGATTCAGGCGGAAAGCGGGCTTGTTGTCACGGAGGTTGATCCTGCCGGTCCAGCCGCCGATGCTGGAATTCAAGTCGGTGATGCGATTCTCGAAATAAATCGCCAACCCATCGGCAGCTTTGAAGATTTTCAGGCTGAGTTAGAAAAATCCGGAGGCACGCCTGTTTTACTCTTCATAGCCCGCAAAGGACAAACTACATTTTTAACAATCGAGCCGCGAAAATAAATCTCAATTCCACATGAAAAAGGAGCGGCGATTGCCACTCCTTTTTTTTGAACCTTTGAATCGGGATGGCGAGATTTGAACTCACGACCTCTCGCACCCCAAGCGAACGCGCTACCAGACTGCGCTACATCCCGAAAACCTATTTATAATAGAAACAGCCGTTACAGTTTGTCAAACACAACATTTTCCAAATCAAAATTTATCGAAGACTGGAATCAGATAACTTAGGTACAGTATTTAGCTGATGATGCTGTTACCAGGCGCGGCGCGGTGTCTCCTCATGGTGTTCGAGCAGCTGCATTAGTTCGCCCAGATTTTTGCGCAGATTGATTAATGCAGCCTTTTTTTCGCTTGTTACCGGATCTGCTTCAAATTCATTTTCAGCAAAATCTTCCAGTTCTTCTTCCGGCTCAATTATTACTGGCGGCGTGAAACTGCGAATGGGAGGCACATACAACGGCTTGGGCAAAGCCGCTATTGGAGCTGAACGCTCCGGCTCGGCTTGGCTTAATTCAATTTGCGGCTCGGCTTTTTCAGCTCGCGGCAGTTCCAAACTGGGAACAACCTTAAGTTTGGTTTGTTCGCGGAGTTCGCTTGAAAGTTTCTTCTTAGCTCCCGCAATTGTGTACAGCTCTTCGTATAATAATTCTTTAATTCGTAAGGCAATTTCGACATCGCGACGGCGATATGTGCGTTGGCCGGCACGGTTCTTTTGCGGTGACAGCATGGGAAACTCCGTCTCCCAATAACGCAGCACATGCGGCTGGACGCCAACTAAATCACAGACTTCGCCGATTTTGAAAAAAATCTTTTCAGGGATTACATACGCGACAAGGCTCATATTTTTGTTTTCCTTTTTGCATCCTGTGGTTAAGCGGCGAATGCTTCATGCGTAAATTTAACTCACGCCTGCAAACCTAGTCAATAAAAAGTTTGGCGATTCGTTAAAGTTTTGCTTTAATTTTTCCAATGAAGACTGAATTTGAGTTTATTAACCTGCTTCAAAAGAAAAATAGAACGCCGACAATTAAGTCCAAAATAAAAATTGGCATTGGCGATGATTGCGCCGTGTTGCGGCAAAATAGTAAGACCGATCTGCTGATCACAACTGATTTGCTCGTTGAAGATATTGATTTTAGACTCAAATGGACAACTCCCGAATTTTTGGGAAATAAAGCTCTCGCAGTTTCACTATCAGACGTTGCGGCGATGGGCGGCAAACCGCTCTGGGCTCTTGTTTCAATCGGTGTTCCGGCTAATCTCTGGCAAACGGATTTCGTTGAAAGATTTTATCAAGGCTGGTTTGGTTTAGCTAAACAATTTAACGTCGAACTGGCAGGCGGCGACATCTCCAAAACACCAGACAAATTGGTGGTTGATTCGATTGCAGCAGGCGAGGTGAAAAAAGGTCAGGCAATTTTGCGGTCAGGAGCTAAACCCGGCGATCTGATTTTTGTGACGGGGACTTTAGGCGGAGCGGCCGGCGGCCTCAAACTACTCGAAATCGGTTCAAGTTTTGAAGCTGCCAGCAGCGATTCCGAGAGAGAATTGTTACGCCGTCAGCTTTGTCCAATGCCTCAAATTGAGATTGCTGAATTCTTAAGTAAAAACAACCTGGCAACTGCCATGATTGACATCAGCGACGGTCTATCTTCCGATCTGTTTCATCTTTGTAGAGCCAGTAAAGTCGGCGCGCAGATTGAAGCCGACAAAATACCGCTAGATCGAAATATGCTCTTGTTTCCTGATTTAAAATCGGAAGCTTTGTCTCTCGCGCTCAACAGCGGCGAAGATTTTGAGTTGCTTTTTACAGTTAGCCCGAAAAATGAAAAGAAATTAGGAAAGCATAATTCTGCCTTTTCCCGTATCGGCAAAATCACGAAAAACTCTATGAAAATCAACCTTTTGAACGACTCTGAGATAACCCCATTGCGGCCCGAAGGCTTTCGTCATTTTTAATTTTTTCAAACATCGAAAGCACTTTTCAGAAAAAAGTGCTTGACACGTTCACAAAACTAATTTATAAACAATCTTGCTTTCAAACTTGAAGCAATTTTTTTGGAGAACTTTCAATGCCACAACTTTGGTTACAATTCGAAATCATCTCAAAAGCGACAACCGCGCAAATCAGATTGCGCCGCAATCTGCGCGCTTTTGAGATGTCTGCCACAGGTGATTGTTTCGGAATCGGTGATCGTTTTGGATATCTCAGTGAAAATTCGCCTAAAAATTTAACGTTAGAAAGTGATTCATCAGGTTTGCCGAAAACAACAGACCATCAACAATTAAAGATTTGATTTAGCGGGAGCGGCGTTGCAGTTTCCGCTCCCAAAACGCAAAGACAAACAAGTCAAAAAAGAAGCGATTTTAGGAGCGGCATACGCCAGATTCCCGGAAAACCCGGAACTGAGCGCGTCCGCTCTTTTTCGTTGGCTGTTTGACAATTTAATTCGCATATTTTTATAAACGCGGGAACGTAAGCTAACCGGTAAACCTCGTGACTCCAAATCCGAGATTCCCTGTTCGAGTCGGGGCGTTCCTGCCAACTTTTTGGCTTCGTAGCTCAGTTTTGGAAGAGCGCATGTCTAACGTACATGTGGTCGCGTGTTCGAATCACGCCGAAGCCATTTAGATTTTCACGCATCGGAAGCCAAATTGGTGTGGCAACGGTCTGTAAAACCGCCGCTTGTACAGAGCATGAAGGTTCAAGTCCTTCCCGATGCATTTCTTTTGGAAGGTAAGTCTAAACGGTTTGACAGCAGTCCTGAAAACTACCGGGCAGCAAAACCCATACAGGTTCGAATCCTGTGCCTTCCGCCAATTTTTATTGCGGCTTTGTAGCTCAAACGGTTTGAGAGCGCACGTCCCATAAACGTGAGGTTGCGTGTTCAATTCACGCCAAAGCCATTTACATTTCACGCCAAAGCCATTTCATTTCGGGGTCGTCTAACTGGCAGGACGCTTGACTTTGAATCAGGAAACAAGGGTTCGAATCCTTTCCCCGAAGTTAAATTTTCGAGGCGAATGCCGAAGCTGACTACATTTTGCCAAAACTGTCACTTCAATTTTTGTCGCCTTGCTTTTTTTCTGCACCGTTGGTCTAAGGGCTGATGACACGGTACTGCCTGTGCTGAAATGCCGGTTCGATTCCGGCACGGTGCTTCACTAATAATGGTGAATTATGAATGGTGAATACAAAACACAGAATCGTTTTTAATTCATCATTCATAATTCACCATTAATCTGGGGCGGCTTGGTTAAATGGAGAAACCACCGCGCTTCTAACGCGACAGAATGCAGGTTCGAATCCTGCGCCGCTCATCATCTTCGATTTTTGCGCGTGAAGTTCAACGGGCTGAACACTTGACTTCCACTCAAGAGATTGCGGGTTCGATTCCCGTCGCGCGCTTCAAATTTATTAGCGGGCAAAGCCAAATGGAAAGGCGACGTGACTGCAAATCCGTTTATTGCTGGTTCAATTCCGACTGCCCGCTCCAAATTTCAGTTTTACGCCGATGTAGCCAAACGGCAAAGGCGCTGGTCTTAGAAACCAGTTTTTGCGAGTTCGACTCTCGCCGTCGGTATTATTTTTCCGGGTTGGTGATGTAACTGACAGCATAAAAGTCTTGCACACTTTTTGTAAGGGTTTGAATCCCTTCCGATCCACCAAGCTCGCGTTGCCAAATTGGTAAAGGCAGCAGTTTCAAAAACTTTTTTGTTGCGGGTTCGATTCCCGCCGCGAGTATCAATATTTCATGAGCGCGTGTAGCCCAATTTGGCAGAGGCGATTGGCTTAAAACTAATCCAGTGTGAGTTCAAATCTCACCATGCGCATGATTTTTATGAGGACGAATGCAAAGGGTCGCGCGGTTGCTCTTTCACAGCAAAATAGCGGGTTCGAGTCCCGCCGTCCTTGCCAGTTATTTTGGAGACGTGGCGAAACGGTAGCCGCAATTGTTTGCTAAACAATCGAGCGCAATATTCTCGTGCAGGTTCAAATCCTGTCGTCTCCGCCAATTTTTATTCGGGGTTTGCGATTATTCTGCGTCGTAGAATTTTCGACAAATCCAGGCTGTTAACCCCAAACGCGAGGCGAATGCCAAAAGCGACTACATCAACCTGTTAAGTTGCAAAACGTGTCGCTTTAACTTTTGTCGCCTTGTTTTCTGAAGCGAATGCCGGCAACGACTACATTCACTAAAAATGAGTAAATGTCATCGCCATTATCTTGTCGTTTCATATTACTGCATTAATAAAGTTCCGGGCGAATGCGAAAAACGACTACATCTCCACTACTAACTTATGGGGATATAGCTTAATTGGTAGAGCAACGATATTAAACACATGTCGGAGGTGTCGGTTCGAGTCCGATTTTTGTCAAATTTCAGTTTTGTCGTCCTAAAAACTTATGTGGATTGTAGCTTAACGGCAAAGCGTTGCATTGTGAATGCAAAGAATGCGAGTTCAAATCTCGTCAATCCACCCACTTTAATTTGCAATTTTGGATTTTAGATTTTGGATTTGTTCGACCAAAACCAAAGCACTAAAACCTGTGTTCACAGAACTGAATTGAAAGAGAAAATCCGAATGGGATAGAAGCACAAAGGCTGTGCACTTGATTGTCGATCAAGCAGGTGCGGGTTCGAGTCCCGTCTATCCCGCCAAAACAATTGCGGATTTTAGAATTCGGATTGCGGATTTAAAAGGGTAAAATCCCAACTCCGAAATCCCAAATCTGAAATCGAGATGGCGAATGCTAGCTGGGAGTACATGGTTATAATTGGTTCGACTCCAATTTTCGCCCCTTAAAAAATTATAGGCGAAGAGTCTGCGGCAAAGTTATTTGTAGCGATGTCGCAGTCGAAAAACTCTCACCGATTTTGTCGCCAACTAATTTTACTTAAAGTTTTAGATTTGATGTCGGGATTTAGACACTTGATTTTTTACTGTTACTTTTTGGTCATTTTCTAGTGACGAATGCCGGAGGAACTACATCGTTACTTCAGCGAGTGAAAACTCTTGCAGGTTCAAATCCTGTCGTCTCTGAATCTTCGAGGCGTGGCGGAAACGGTAAACGCACTGAAATCCGCGCAAGCGGAATGCTGTTTCTCAAAAAACTTGTCGTCGCTCAAGATCAGTAAATCGTGAATAGTAAATCGTGAATCGAAAATTCGGTTTTTACTATTCACTAATTACTATTTACTATTCACTAACTATATATGTCATATCAAAAACTCAATATTTCCGGTGCAAAAGCAGATGTTTTATCGTGGGTCAACCATGAACTTTCGCGCGAAGAGCAAGACATGCTGCGCAATGTTTCGCGTCTACCCTGCTTATTCAAACACGTTTCAATCATGCCGGATGCTCACTTGGGAGTTGGCTCAATGGTCGGTTCGGTTATCGCGACCAAAGACGCAGTGATTCCGGCAACTGTCGGGGTTGATATCGGCTGCGGAATGGCCGCGCTCAAAACCCCGTTTAAAAGTTCGGTTCTTCAAAACAAATTAAAAGATTTGCGGCTGGCAATTGAAGAAGCGATTCCGGTTGGTTTTAACGCCTACAAAGAATCGCCCGTCGAAGCTTCGCACTGGCAAGGCTGGTCGGAATTTGACGAATTGCACAGCGGCGTTCAAGACCGCGAAAAGAAAGCTCTAACACAGCTTGGAACGCTCGGCGGCGGCAACCATTTTATCGAGGTGTGTCTCGACACCGAAGACAGAGTTTGGCTGATGCTGCATTCAGGTTCGCGCAACATCGGCAAAGAATTGGCCGAACGTCATATCGCGACGGCGAAAACTTTGAATCGTTTGAATGAATTGCCGGACCCGAATTTGGCTTATTTTATTCAAGGCACACCGGAGTTTGCGGCGTACTGGCACGACCTCGAATGGGCGCAAAAATACGCTTTCAAAAGCCGCGAAGTGATGATGAATCGCCTGGTCAAAGTTTTCTACAAAATGTTCAATGACGGCACCCTGTTTCGCCCGGAAATTTCTGTGAACTGTCATCACAACTATGTTTCACCCGAAGTTCACTTTGGCGAAGAGGTTTTTGTCACCCGCAAAGGCGCGATTCGCGCAGACGTTGGAATGTACGGCATTATCCCCGGCTCAATGGGCGCAAAATCGTTTATCATCAAAGGTTTGGGAAATGCACAATCGTTTAATTCATGTTCACACGGCGCGGGTCGCAAGATGTCGCGCACGGCGGCGAAAAAAAGATTCTCGCGCGAGGATTTAATCCGGCAAACCGCTGGCGTCGAATGTCGCAAAGATTCGGGCGTTGTGGACGAAATCCCCGGCGCTTATAAAGACATTGACGAAGTGATGCGCAACCAGAGTGATTTGGTCGAAATCGTTGCTGAAATCAAACAAGTAGTTTGCGTTAAAGGCTAAAAACATTAGCCGCGAAATAACACGAAAACGCACAAAAACTTTAATTTGTTTTCGTATTTTGTTCGTGTTGTTTCGCGGCTAAAAATCAATTTCGGGAAATGGTGTAATGGCATTGCATCCGAGTTTTGGGCACTCGTGGAGAAAGTTCGATTCTTTCTTTCCCGACTCCTTTTGACAACGGGGCGTAGCTTAACGGTAGAGCAGCGAGTTTATACCTCGTAACGATAGATAATCGGCTGATGCAGGTTCAACTCCTGCCGCCCCGATTTTTTCACATGCATCGTTCGTCTAATTGGATTTAGGACTTCTGTCTTGTAAACAGAAAACGATGGTTCAAATCCGTCACGATGCTTCAAATTTAAACAGTTAAATTCTTGCGGACGGAATCAAATACACGACTGTCCCGGTTCTTGGCTACTCTCGTCAGCCGTGCCGTCCCGCTGGAAGGGAGCGAATTTGATGCAAACAATTCGCTCCAAAATTTAATGCAATTTCCACAAACTAAACTACGATGACAGAAAGGAGGCACGAAAAACGTGTTAACAGGACGAATTTTACTACTTAATTTCTCTTACGAACCGCTCGGCACGGTTGGCGTGGCGCGGGCAATGTGCATGATTGTGCGCGGAGTTGTAACGGTTGAAGAAAATGACGGCGATCATGTGCTGCGTTCCGTGCGGCAAACGTTTCGCGTGCCGAGCGTAATTAGGCTCCGCCGTTATGTTCATCTGCGGCGTGCGAAACAGGCTCGCGCAACTGTGCGCCGGGCGCAGATTTACATGCGCGATGGTTATCGCTGTCAATACTGCGGCGAACATAAAACCGCTTCAGTCTTGACGCTTGACCACATTTTGCCGCGAGCTCAGGGCGGCAGTTCGGCTCCTGAAAATCTAGTTACTGCTTGTGAAAAATGCAATGGTCGTAAAGGCAACCGAACGCCGGAACAGGCGAGAATGCCGCTTCTAACTTCACAAACGCTTTTAAAAGTCGGGCTTGACCGCGTGCTGCTCTGCCGTTACGCCGAAAGCAAGCCTGAATGGAAGAAATACCTCTTCATCGAAGACGAACCGCTTGACCAGCAACGTCTTCTTGCCTAAACGGGATGCGGAAAAGATTTGCTTTATTCCCAAATGAAGCAATCAAAAAAAATTCCGCATTCCGCACTCCCAAATCTGTAGTTAAAATGGCTGTGATAGCTGAGATGGATCAGCGTCGGTTTGAAGAACCGAAAAGGTTGGTTCGATTCCAACTCCAGCCACCAAAAATTATTTCGACAACAACCTTTTTATGAAAATGCTCAGGCGTTTCGCGCGCCGAATACTGTTTACATTCGTCATTTACGGCCGATTAGCTCAGTGGAAATCAGAGCGCTTGAATACGAATCAAGAGGTCGCCGGTTCAAGTCCGGCATCGGCTTCCATCTTTTATCTTATGATGACAACGACGGCAATAAGCGCGGTGCGGTTCAGCTTTTGCGGAAAAGCGCATGTCAACGGCACATGGACAAAAGTTCAAATCTTTTGAACGCCCGCCTCTTTGCGGTAAATTATATTCTCAAACTTAAAATGGAATACGTCTTAAATACTATTGAAATTCTGGCTATCCTGACGAGCGCGTATTCAGGCGTCGTTGAGGCCAAACGCAACAATCTGGATTTTGTCGGTGTTTTAACCGTCGCGCTGGTGACAGCTTTTGGCGGCGGAACGCTGCGCGATATTTTGCTTGATCGGCGACCGCTCTACTGGATTCAAAACTGGGAGTTTCTGATCTGTGTATTTATTCTGGCCGCGATTTCGCTGGTACTTTTTCGCTTTAACAAAGATTTTTTCAGTCGCCTGACTCTGCTGATTATTGATGCGCTCGGACTGGGTTTATTTTGCTCGACCGGAGTCGGGCTGGCGCTGTCAATGAAAATTCCTATTTTTGCCGCTGCCCTCTTTGGCGTTATTACCGCAACATTTGGCGGCGTTTTACGCGACATTTTGTGCAACCAAGTTCCACAGCTTTTTCAGCCGACACAGCCGCTATATGCCACCTGCGCTTTTGTCGGAGCTTGGGTTTATATCGCGATGTACAATCTCGGAACAGTGCGTCCGGTGGGTCTGATTGTTTGTATTGCGGTAACATTCCTGCTTCATGTTTTAGCTGTCAGATTCGATCTCAAACCTCCCTTCTAAATTTATCAACGAAAATTTGCGACGAATGCCGTTGGAGCTAGATGCCTCAAACGCCGTAGGTCGTCGGTTCGATTCCGACCGTTTTGTCTCGAAAGATTCAAAACGTAGCTCAGTCTGGATAGAGCAACGAAAAACGTTTCAACAACTTTGTCGTCGTAATCAACATTGGCAGGTAGCTTAACGGTAAAGCCCACGACTGTTAATCGCGCAGATCAGAGTTCGATTCTCTGCCTGTCAGCCACTTCGATTTTGGATTTTAGATTTTGGATTGCCGATTGAAAGCAAAGGCAAGATTTGCTTAGATTCTTCAAATCCAAAATCCAAAATCATCCTGGGTCGGTAGCCAAGCTGCGTTTAAGGCACCGAACTTTTAATTCGGGGATCGCGGGTTCGAGTCCCGCCCGGCCCACTCTTTCGAAGGATGAAGGAGGAGGGATGGAGGATGAGTAGAAGATGTTTTCTTAAACTTCATCCATTATCCTTCCGCCT
This sequence comes from Pyrinomonadales bacterium, assembly GCA_038212235.1. Classification (GTDB taxonomy): domain Bacteria; phylum Acidobacteriota; class Blastocatellia; order Pyrinomonadales; family Pyrinomonadaceae; genus JBBQUS01. The sequence goes on along the minus strand of JBBQUS010000029.1, from coordinate 36,262 downwards.
TCATCCTTAACACCTCGCGGCGTAGCTTAACGGAAAAGCGAACGACCGATAATCGTTAGATTGAAAGTTCAATTCTTTCCGCCGCGATTTTTTCAGTTAACAAATAACTGTTTCTGCTGTTCGGTTGCACGATTTTTTCGATCTTGTCGGCCTCAACAATTTCGCATTGATTTTCTTTGCGAACCTTGCGTCTTTGCGCGAAATTGCTCGTTCGCCGTAAACGCAAATTTACTTCAATCAGAATGACAAACTTGTCTGAAAGGAAAATTAACAATGGCAAATAAAAATTTATTTCAAACCGTTAAAGGGATGTTTACGCCGAAAACCGACGCGATTAACGAAGCAGGCGGCACGGCGTACGCTCTAACACCGAAACATGCGCTCGCGCAATATGCTGCGACGGGAACACTTAATACGACTTTCTATGCCGAAGCCGATAAGCAGCTCGAAAAAGTTTTGAGTTTTTGCGAAAACGTCGAATCTGAATTTATCGCTAAAACCGCCGTCTTTGCCCGTGAGAAAGGATTTATGAAAGACATGCCCGCACTGCTCTGCGCCGTTTTGTCAGTCAAAGACAGAGAATTACTTGAAAAAGTTTTTCCGCGCGTGATTGACAATGGCAAGATGCTCCGCAACTTTGTCCAAATCATGCGTTCCGGCGCGGTTGGCCGCAAATCCTTAGGTTCAGCCCCAAAACGACTGGTGCGCGAATGGTTTGAAACTCGCAAACCGGCGCAAATTTTCAAACAATCAGTCGGTCAGTCGCCGTCTTTCAGCGACATTTTGAAAATGGTTCACCCGAAACCGAAAGGCGCGGAGTATGAAGCACTCTACGGTTATTTAATCGGACGTGAAATCAAGCCGGAAAATCTGACGGAAATTGTTCGCTCTTTCGAAAATTTCAAAAGCGGTGAATCTTTGGCAGTGCCAGATGTGCCGTTTCAAATGTTGACGGCGTTGCCGCTGGCAACTAAAGATTGGCTGGAAATTGCTCGCAACGCCGGTTGGGCGATGACCAGAATGAATCTCAACACTTTCATGCGTCACGGCGTTTTTGCCGATTCGGAAATGGTCAAATTAATTGCCAATCGTTTGCGCGACCCGGAGGCAATTAAAAAAGCCAAAGCTTTTCCGTATCAACTGCTGGCGGCGTACCGCATGACCGAAGCCAACCAAGAAATTCCGCGTGAAATTACCGAAGCGTTGCAGGACGCTATGGAAGCGGCGGTTGACAACGTACCGAAAATTGAAGGCAAAATTTACGTTTTGCCCGACGTTTCCGGTTCGATGCATTCACCCGCCACCGGCTACCGCAAAGGCTCAAGCACGACGGTACGCTGCATTGACATTGCGGCCCTGGTGTCGGCAGCAATTTTGCGTAAAAATCCGTCGGCGGCAATCATTCCGTTCAGCGACAGCCTGCCAACTGTGAAATTAAATTCGCGCGACAGCGTGATGACCAACGCACAAAAGCTGGCGTCGCTGCCTTCGGGCGGAACAAACTGTTCCCTCCCGCTGCGCTCAATCAACCAACGCAAACTCACCGGCGAAATGATTATCTACGTTTCCGATAACGAATCGTGGATTGACACCAATCGCTCGTGGAACAGCGGCACGGAAACAATGAAACAATGGAACGAATTCAAATCTCGTAACAAAGACGCGAAACTCGTTTGCATTGATATTCAACCAGTTGCGACGACTCAAGCGCAGACTCGCGCCGACATTCTCAATATCGGCGGTTTTTCAGACCAGGTGTTTGAAAACATCGCTCTTTTTGCAGAAGGCAATCTGAGCGCTGATCACTGGATCAGCGTGATCGAAAACGTTGAATTGTAGATGATAAATTAAGAGCGATGAACAAAAATGTTCATCGCTCTTTTTTATTTATCAGGAACAATTTAACTTAAATTGTATCTAACCATCTGTGAGAGAATTGGCTTCTAAGATAATCGGACTTGTTCTGCTGTTTTCGGTTTTGGGTAGTCTAGCATCTGCTCAATCCGCAGTAGAAAAATTAGTAAAAAGTTATTCATGCTCAAAAGCTAACGAAATTGCTGTGAGCGATTATTTTACTAATTTTAAAGAACAGCAAAAACAAATTGCCGATGAGGAACGAAAGAAAAGAGAATCTCAAATCGCTCAATTCGGCAGAGTCAAGCCCAAAATTTCCGGGCATTGTTGGAGTGGTTGCCCGATTCGCCTCGTCAAACCGTTTTTTCCGCAGGAAGCAAAACGTCAGCGCATTTTTGGGCAGATCATAATTGAAACAATTGTTGATGAAAACGGCAAAGTAATTTTTGCGCATCCTCAAAAAGCAAATCCTTTTTTCTCACGAGTCGCGCGTCAAGCCGCCTGTTTATCGAGCTATACTCCCCAATTTTTCGAGGGTAAGGCAGTTAGATTTAGTTGGATAATTATTTACAATTTTATTTTAGAATGAAGTATTCTTTTCACTCAAGACGAACAATCGTGAAATAAACAGCATCCGAACTGGCACTTGAAGTAAATGCTGAATAATAGAAAATTTTGGTTTGTTGCGCTTGGCTTATTTCTTTTTGCCGGCGCGATTCTGCTTGAACAATTTGCCAGTGGTCAAACTTCGCAGTTAGCTTTTAAAGCAGCCGAAAAAGGAAGCCCGACAGTGGGCGAAAATCTGACGCCTTTGCCGATTGCGCTGAAAACAGTTGCGATTGAAAATGCGCGTCTTGAAAACAATCTGGTTTGGACGCTCGGCGGCAGGGAACAACGCGGTTGGTATCTCTACGCGCCTTTGATTCAACGTTTGCTTGGGACAGAGCATGAGGTTGATTCGAGCGAGTTTGCGCTTTCGCTTGCTTTTTGGCAGCAGCAAAAAGGGTTTGCTCCTTCCGGCATGCTCGACGAAGAAACGCTCAATCACATTATCGAATCGTGGCAAAAGCAGCGCATCGCAAACAAAGAGGTTGCCGCGCCTGAAAAATTATTTTCCGCTCCAATCGCTGATTTTTATGATCCGACCCGCGAAGCCGCCTTGCTCAAGGTCGAACGCGAAACCTATCTGGCCTACAAACGAATGGTCGCCGAGGCAATCAAAGATCCGACGCTTAATTTAAAAACAACCGGCATGGGCGAATTATCTGCGGATGAAAAGCGTTTGAAAATCATTTCAGCGTTCCGTTCGCCCGAATATCAGGAGAAATTACACAAAGCTTCGCCAAACTCCAGCCGTACCGCGCTCGCGCTTTTTAGCGCTCATTTTACCGGGCGCGCGCTCGATATTTATGTCGGCGGCGAGCCGGTCACGACTAAAGACGCCAATCGCGCCGTTCAAGTCAACACGCCCATTTACAAATGGCTGGTTAAAAATGCCGACCGCTTTGGCTTTTATCCTTATTATTACGAACCCTGGCACTGGGAACATGTGCCTGAAAATATAAAACCTGCTCAAATTCACTGATTATTTATTAAGCTCGCGGTTTTTTAACTGCGCTCGTTTTATTTTGCTTAATCAAAGATGTTGTCACAACCGGCAGAATTTGTCCGCCGCTGGTTTCGCGTCCGGCTTCGATGTTTGCGACGCTGACGACAAACTGTTTTTTATTGACGGCGCGTGACAAAATTCGTTCAAGGTCAGAATCGGTTATCCGCGAATCATCAACGTTGTTTGATTCGAGCTCTCGACGCAGATTTTCCGCCGTGTTCGTTTTAAAATCGTAAACGTCCGGGTAAATATGCAGGCGTCCCGCTTCGACGACGTGTGTATCATAGGTAATTTCCACCGGCACGGTCGGGTCAAGCGGTGCCGCGAGCGTATCGGTCGTCAGCTTTGCCGTTTCAATTTCCTTCCTGGTCAGCGGCAGCGACCGCGCCGCCACGATTTTCTCCGCCAAATCGTACAAGTCCGGTTTTAACATTCGCACGCAGCCGTGAGAAACCAGGCTGCCCAAATCTTCTACGCCTTTTGCCTGATGAATTAAATAACCGTCACCAAGCGGAATTTTTAACTTCCCCAGAGGATTGCGCGGATCGGTCGGTTTGATGATTTCGCCCGCCGTTACTCCTTTGTGACCTTCGACCCAATCGCTGTCAGGCGGAATCCAATTCGGATTCCAAATAATGTCCGAAGCTTCGCGGTTCCCAATATAAATCGGGTAATCCCTCATCCCGACACCGACAAAATAGGTTTTAACCTCTTTGCCGTTTTGCCAGAGCGTTAGCTGAAACGCCGGAACGTTTACTGTAATTTTAATATCAGGTGCGCCCGTAATAAGAACGGTTTTTTCAATTCTGCCGCCGGTTAATTTGTCGGAACGAGCTGATTGCTGCTTGGTTATGTTTGCCACATAATTCTGCGCCGAAGCCGTTAAACCTAGTGAACAAAACGCCAGCACGGTTGCAACTAAAATATTTATTTTCTGCAAACTATTTATACTCCAAAATCTATTTCGATTATTAAACCGCTCCAAATTTCCAAGACTTTTCATCTGTCAACTGTCAATGCAAAACACATTCAAGATGCGCTTAATCGGGTTCGCCGTTGTTCAAAACTATTTTTCGGGTTCACAGATTGAAGAGTTGTGTTAAAATCGTTTCATCCAAGAAACAAAACAGCATTTATGGAATTAAAGCGTAAATTAGAGATTTTAGCGGACGCGGCAAAATATGACGCCTCGTGCGCCAGTTCCGGCGCGCACCGCAAACGCCCGAAAAACGGCATCGGGAACGCTGAAGGAATGGGCATTTGTCACAGCTATACGCCCGACGGACGCTGCGTTTCCCTGCTCAAATTGCTGCTGACAAACGTTTGCGTTTGGGATTGCGCTTATTGCATCAACCGCAAATCATCGAACGTGCAGCGGGCGCGTTTCAAACCGGACGAAGTGGTGCGCCTGACGATTGATTTCTACAAACGCAACTATATCGAAGGATTATTTTTAAGTTCGGGCATTATTCAAACTGCCGATTACACGATGGAGCAATTGATTGAAGTCGCCAAAAAGCTTCGCGAAGAAGAGCATTTCGGCGGCTATATTCATCTCAAAGCCGTGCCGGGTGCGTCGCCCGAATTGCTGCTCGAAGCCGGAAAATATGCCGACCGTCTGAGCGCCAATTTGGAGATGCCGATTCAGGAAGATTTGGATAAATTTGCTCCCGAAAAGACGATTGGCGAAATCGAAGCGACGATGAGTCAAATCAAAGACGGCATCGAAACGGCGAAAGATTTGACCAATCGCGCCGGCAAAAGTCCGGTTTTCGCGCCTGCCGGACAATCTACTCAGCTTGTCATCGGCGCAACGGAAACGCCGGACGCGACAATTTTGCAAAAGGCTGAAACGCTTTACAATGAACACAAACTGCGCCGTGTCTATTATTCAGCCTTTAGTCCGATTCCGGCTCCAGACGTGCGCCTGCCGCTGATTCCAGCGCCATTGATGCGCGAACACAGGCTTTATCAAAGCGATTGGCTGATTCGCAACTACGGTTTCGCGGCCAGCGAAATTTTAGATAAAAACCAGAATCTTGATTTAGAGAAAGATCCTAAACTCGCCTGGGCGCTGCGTCACCGTGAATCTTTTCCGGTTGATGTTAACCTGGCGTCGGCGCGTGATTTGCTGCGCGTTCCGGGTTTGGGTGCGAGAAACGTTTCTCGAATTCTCAAGATTCGCAAATATCACAGTGTCAAACTCGAAGATTTGGCAAAACTGCGGGTCGTCATCAATCGCGCGAAATGGTTTGTCACAACCGCCGATCACAATCCAAACGTTTACAAATTGGACGCGGAAAATCTGGCTGAACGATTGAAGCCGAAAGCCGTTCAACTATCACTTTTTGACAATGTTTTAAATTCGGTTGTGACCGGCGAATTATGATTCAAGTTTCGCTTGAAAATGATTTTCTAAGTTGGCGCGCGGCAGCCAGAAATCTGTTGCGGAATGAAATTCCGCCTCACGACATTTTGTGGACGACAACTGAACAAAACGGCTTGTTTGAGTGTTTTTGTGAAAAGAGCGGCGAGCAAAAAACCTTCAAAGTTTCCGCTGAATTTCTTGAATTAGCCGAACTCGTTTCGTGCGTTGACGATGCGAACAAATGGTCGCTGCTTTATCGCCTTTTGTTTCGCTTAACGCACGAAAACCGCAATTTGCTCGAAATCGAATCGGATGATGATGTCCGTCGCGCGCTCCTGCACGTCAAAGCGATTCGCCGCGATGTTCATAAAATGCACGCTTTTGTCCGGTTTCGTAAAATTGAAAAGGATAATCAGGAATGGTTTATCGCCTGGCATGAACCGCAGCATTTTATCGTTAAAAAAGCCGTCCCTTTTTTTGCCAGACGTTTTGGAGCCATGTGTTTCTCGATTTTAACTCCAAAAGGCTGCGCTCATTGGGATTTGGAAAGTTTGAGCTTCACGTCCGGCTTGCCCGTCAAAGAAGCGCCGCAAGCCGATGAGATGGAACAATTCTGGCAAACTTATTACGCTTCGATCTTTAACCCGGCGCGCCTTAAAGTTAGGGCGATGAAGGCAGAAATGCCGGTTCATTTCTGGAAAAATCTGCCCGAGGCCGAATTGCTGCCGAATTTAATTCGCCAGGCCGAAGAACGTACCAAAGAAATGATCAACCAAAAAGCTGCTCGCGCCGAAGTCATCAAAAAACTTTCACTAAAGTCCTAAATCTCAAACTCGCAGTTCGTCGGCTCGCCAATTATTGACGGAGCGTTTGATTTCATCTGGCTTTTGCGTTTTGCCGCTCAACACCCCGGTAACGAGCGCGGGCAATTCCGCATCGGAAGCGAACCGCAGTGCCAAAATTTGGTTGAGCGGCATATTTTCAGCTTGAAATGCCAAATCTTCGGGCAAAACACGGGCGTAGCGCACTTGTTCTTCGAGACGAATCAGACGATCTTGAAGTTTAAGAGCATACAACCGCGCCACAACCAAAATCCCAATTAAAACCAGAGCAACTAAAACGCTTTCCGCGCGATCCAGCCCCGGTTCCTGAAAGAACCTGACGATTGTATAAATCAGGTGAAGAATCAACAGCGGCGCCAAAATAAGATGATGAAAAACGTTAATACGCCGGTGATTTTGGTAATTCTGCATAATTTGGAATAATCTGCGATAGACGCTAATTTTATTTATCAATCCTATTTTAACCAGCTACACTTTTTAAATGAAGAGAATACTTTCGGTCAACGTCGGGCAGCCTCGCGTCGTAGAATATAACGGCGAACCCGTGACAACCGCAATCTTTAAAGAGCCGGTTGCGGGTCGCGTCAAAGTCAACGAACTAACCCTGAGCGGAGACGCGCAGGTTGATAGGCGGTTTCACGGCGGAGCAAACAAAGCCGTGTATGTCTATCCAAGCGAGCACTATGAGTTTTGGAAAAGCGAATTTCCGGACATGGATTTGCCGTTTGGGATGTTCGGGGAAAATCTGACAACCGCCGGGTTGCTCGAAACCGAAGTTTGTGTCAGCGACAAAATTCGCTTTGGAACGGCCGAGTTGATTGCGACCGAACCGCGTTTTCCATGTTACAAGCTCGGCCTGAAATTCGGACGCAAAGATATAGTTCGTCGTTTCCAGAAATCGCGGCGGAGCGGAATTTATTTTGCTGTTGCCAAAATCGGCGAACTCCAAACAGATGATGAAATTGTTGTTTTAGAGCGCGCCGAACAGAGCGTCACGATTGAAGATTTAGTGCGGCTGCACGATGAGAAAAAAGATATTGAGCTGGCGAAACGCGCCCTAAAAGTTGCCGCAATGCCCGCAGACTGGAAGAAAAAAATCCGCAAAATATTAGATAATCTTCAAAATTCCTGAGCCGTTCCCTTAATCAGTTCCAATGAGAAACATTTTTGAAACGCAGATAACAACGCCGTTAGTTGACCGCGGCTGGCAGTTAACGGTGGGGCGGATTTTGGCTCTGCTGCTGCTCATGCTCGCAAGTTTGTATTGGAATGATAGAAATATGCCTTCCTCGTTGGAAGCTCTTCGGCATATTCCGCTGATTATTTTTGTTGTTTGGCTTTTTCTGGCTGTTTTATATTTGCTGGCACTGCGTTTCCTCAATCAGTTATTAACTCAAATAGCCGTCCAATTGATTATTGATGCGGTAATGGTTTCGTGGCTGGTCTGGGCGACGGGTGATGTTCGCTCGCCGTATATCACCTTTTATACGGTCTTGATTTGTTTGGCCGGGTTGTTTTTCACCGCTCAACTGACGCTTTGGGCGGCAATTGCAGTAACCATTGTTTTCACACTTTATTCAATCCTGATAGTTTTCGGGATTGTTCCGAGGCTTTCCACGCTCGGCGAGGAAGTTCACTTTTATCAGGCTCTTCAGATTGTCGGATTTCATGATGTCGCATTTCTCGTAGTTGGACTGCTGGCCGCCCAGCTTGCTGCGCGGCAGCGACGTTCGACCGTTCAGCTCGAAGAGACGGTTCAAAATTTGAGTGATTTGCAGCGCCTCCATCAGCGCATTGTCGAATCAATTCGTTCGGGATTAGTCACGACCGATCTCGAAGGCAAAATTTATATTTTTAATGCCGCCGCAGAAGAAATCACCGGCTACAAAGCCGCTGATGTCAAAGGCTGGACGATTTATGATTTACTCGGCGATATGCGGCACTCAATTGCTACCACCCTCGAAGCACTCAAAAAGGGTGACCAGCCGCCGCGCCTTGAAATAGATTTTGTTACGCCGGATAACTTCAATTTGAGGCTCGGATTCAGTGTTTCCCCGCTTTTTGACGAAGCGGGAGCGACCAGCGGTCTGATTATCACTTTTCAAGATTTGACTGAGATACGCCTGATGGAAGAAAGTTTCCGGCGCAAAGACCGGCTCGCCGCCGTTGGTCGCGTCGCAGCCGGACTGGCTCACGAAATTCGCAACCCTTTGGGGGCGATGCGCGGCGCGATTCAGGTGCTTCAGCCGTCAATGCAAAAGGATTCGGCTGAAGCGCAATTGATGAGTATAGTTTTACGCGAATCAGACCGCTTGAATTCGATTATTACTAATTTTTTGCAGTATGCCCGTCCGAGTACCGGTGAGTTCGAAGAAGTTGATTTACGCGACATCATCAAAGAAAACGTGACATTGATGCGTCACAGCCCTGAAGTGCGCTCCGTTCATAAAATCATCGAAGATTTACCAAACCAGCCGGTTCTCGCGGCGGCCGATGCCGCCGGACTCAAACAAGTATTCTGGAATTTGGCGCGCAACGCAATGCAGTCAATGCCGAACGGCGGCAAGCTGACCGTTAAACTAACTCAAACCTCACCGCAAAAAGCTCAAATTACTTTTACTGATAATGGAGTCGGGATGCCGCCCAATCAAGTCGAACGTCTTTTTGAGCCATTTTCGCAGTCAACCACCGGTGGAACCGGTCTTGGGCTATCAATTGTTTATCAGATAATTCGCGATCACAACGGGACAATTAATGTCCGCAGCCGCGAGGGAGCCGGAACGACTATTACAATTGATCTCATCACCGGAAAGACGGCTTAAATCGAGATGTGACAAAAAGTGTAACAAAACACTTGAGTAAAACTCATTAACCGTACTAAACTCAAAATCGTGAGATTCCCGGACTAATCTGAAATTCTTACTAAACAACCTCATTCCGGCGCTTTAAGCAAAACTCAACTTCTTTTGAAGCTATGTCAAATTTAATGATCGTAGATGACGAGCAGAGTTACCGCCAACTGCTTTCTCTGATTTTTAGCGGCGAAGGGCATCGTGTTCGGACGGCTGAAAACGGTCGTGATGCCGTTCGCCTGCTTCATGATGAACCCGCCGATTTAATCATTTCAGATGTGCGAATGCCCGACATGGACGGGATTTCCCTGCTCAGCGCCGCTCGCGAAACCGCTCCCGATATCGGCTTTGTGCTGATGACCGCGTTTGCCACCGTCGAAACGGCGCGGGACGCTTTTAAACTTGGCGCGGATGATTTTATTCAAAAGCCTTTTGATGTTGAGGAACTTAAGTTAATTGTCAGAAAAACTCTTGACAAACAAGTTTTGCTGACTGAAAACCGGGCGTTTAAACGCGCTCAGCGCGAACGCGGCAATTTAAATAATATTATTGGTCACTCGGAAAGAATGCAGGCGGTTTTTCAGATGATCGAAACGGTCGCCGAAGTCCAGTCAACCGTCTTAATTACCGGCGAGAGCGGAACGGGCAAAGAATTGGTCGCCCGCGCGATTCACGATTGCAGCAACCGGGCGGAAAAACCTTTTATCTCGATTAACTGCGGCGCTTTTACTGAAACCCTGCTCGAATCTGAACTTTTCGGCTATGTTAAAGGAGCTTTTACCGGCGCGAACGCCAATCGCAAAGGATTATTTGAAGCCGCCAACAAAGGAACAATCTTTCTCGATGAAATCGGCGAGATGTCGCCTCCGATGCAGGTCAAGCTGTTGCGCGTGCTCCAGGAAAGAAAGGTCAGACCGGTCGGGGCGCACGACGAAATTCCGTTTGACACGCGTGTGATTGCTGCGACCAATCGCGATTTAACAGCGATGACCAAGGAAGGGACATTTCGCGAAGATTTGTTTTACCGCGTTTCCGTCATTCCGATTCATCTTCCGGCGCTGCGCGAGCGGCGCGAAGATATTCGCGAACTCGCCACGCATTTTGTCACTAAATTTGCCGAAGCGGCCGGGCGCGAAGTAGTCTTAGGCGAAAAAGCCGCCCAACTTTTGGAAAATTATGCGTGGAACGGTAATGTTCGCGAGCTCGAACACACCATCGAGCGCGCGGTCGCGCTTGAGCGCACCGGCGAAATTCAACCCGAACGGTTGCCGGAGCATTTGACCAATTACAATCCGGCCCGCATCAATGCCGAGTTTCTTTTCCCGGAAAAAGGTATTGATTTAACCGCTCATCTCGAACAGCTGGAAAAGGTTTATGTGCTCGACGCGCTCAAACGTACCGGAGGCAATCAAACGAAAGCTGCTGACCTGCTCAAAATGACCGTTCGCAGCCTGCGCCATCTGCTCGATAAACATGATATTAGAACTGTCTCGGCACAAATGAGAATTCAATAATTTTCGATGGTTGAAATTGTCAATCAACAGCGCAGATACAAGTTTAAACACCTGGAATTCAAAGAAATTGCTGGAAAAGCGATTGGCTTAATTCCGGCAGCGCGCGGGAAAACCATCACAATTGCATTTGTTTCGGATTTAAAAATGCGTCGTTTGAATCGGGACTTTCGCGGCAAAAATGTGACTACCGATGTGCTTTCTTTCCCGTTTGAACCGGACGAATTTTCCGGCGCGGAAAACGCTCTTAATCTTGGCGACATCGTTATCTCGGCGGAACAAGCCGACCGGCAGGCTTCGGAAAATAATCTCTCGCTCGAGACGGAAATTTCTCAATTAATTTTGCACGGTATTTTGCATCTCTGCGGATACGACCACGAAACTGACAACGGAAAAATGAATAATCTCGAACTCAAGCTTCGTGATAAACTCGGTATCTCGTAAATCATAAACAATGAATCGTGAATTGAGCTTTCAATATTTTCACGATTCACGATTCGCGATTCACTATGGAGATTGAAATAACTGTTGCCGTCCTGCTGCTCGTCATGATGACTTTTCTGGCGACGGTTGACATGGCTTTTGTTCAGCTAAGCGATTTGAGTTTGCGCCGTTTAGCCAGCGATACTGACAATGACAGCCGCGTTAATTCGGTTTTTTTGCGTCAAATTCTGGAAAATCGCCCGCGTTTTCGCTTTGCGTTATCGGCGGCGATTCAGATTTTGCTGATCATTTTTTCGGTTCTGGTAACTCTCATCGCGCTCCGGTTTTTCCCCGTTGAGCGCGTGCTGCTGCTCTTTGTTTCGCTCGCCATCGGGCTCGTTTTATCCGGCGTTTTTCGGCAATTTATTCCGCGCCTGCTCACATTTCGCAACCCTGAAAAAATCTTACTGCTGTTTTTGCCCTTGATTCGACCGATATATGGAGTTTTGACTTTTATTGCCGACCCGTTCGGCCTTGCTAACCGCGATAAAACATCGTTAGAAACATCAATCGTACCGAACCAGAATGACAGTTTAAGCGGCGAAACTATTGACGATGAAACGGGCGAAACTGATGCTGCCGAAAACATTCAAACGCTGATTGCCGCAGGCGAAGCCGAAGGGATAATTGAAGAACGCGAACGTGCGCTGATTGAAACCATCGTCGGTTTTGGCGATACGCTGGCCAACGAAGTCATGACGCCGCGCACTGAAATCGAAGCGGTCGCGATAACATCCACTTTGGGCAAAACGCTTGATTCGATTATTGAAGAAAAATATTCGCGGCTGCCCGTTTATCGCGACCATATTGATAACGTCGAAGGGATGATTTATGTCCGCGACCTGTTGCAGTTTTGGCGCGACGACAAGGAAAACGAGACTATCGAATCGCTTCCGAATCTGTTGCGCCCGGTTTATTTTGTGCCGGAAACCAAACCGATTGCCGAGCTGCTCAAAGAAATGCAAACGGCGCGCGTTCAGATGGCGATGATTGTTGATGAATATGGCGGCGTTGCGGGCCTGGTGACAATCGAAGATATTTTAGAAGAGCTCGTCGGCGAAATTGAGGATGAAGATACCGAACAGGAAGAAATTATTGAGATTATCGAAAGCCCGGATAAAAATTATTTTGATGTTTTGGGGTCGGTCGAAATCGGCAAGATTGAGCGCCTGCTGGATATGGAAATTGAAACCGACGATTTCACGACGATTGCCGGGCTTGTCATCAGCGAAATCGGGTATGTTCCCAAAAACGGCGAGAAATTAAACTTTCGCCAGCTCGATGTAGAAATTCTTAAATCGGACGAACGCAAAATCAATCTGCTGCGCCTGCGCCGCGCTCAAAGCAAAACCGGAGAGCCGGAAACGACCGAATAAATTTTACAGATAATGTTTTACGAGGCTCGTTCGTACAATGTCAGAGCCATTTCGCCTTCGCGAATCACGCGGCGACGCTCCAGTTTGCCGATGGCTTCCGGAAAAAACATTTCGGCGTGATGTTCAATCACTAAAATCCCGCCTTCTTTGCGCAGACAGGCGCCGCGCGAAAAAAACTTTAAAACCTCGTTGTAATCCGCTTGATAAGGCGGGTCAAAATAAACTATATCCCAGCGCCGCCCGCGAATCGCCATCCGTTTCAAATAAGGCATGACTTCCATTTCCACAACTTCGCCATGACCGTTCGCTGAAATTTCGCAGGTCTTTAGATTTTCCTCGATAAAATGACACATTTTGGCCGAGCGTTCAACAAAAGTGCAGAGAGATGAACCGCGCGAAACGGCTTCAATGCCGACGATTCCGGAACCGGCGCACAAATCTAAAAATCTGGCAAAACGAACTCGTTTGCCGAGAATATTAAAGAAAGCTTCGCGAATCAGCCGGGGAGTCAGACGCACTTTGGGCGAAAGCGTGTTTTGCAGCTGCACACCGCGATGTTTGCCATCCGTGATTTGCAGGTCATTGGTAACTTTTAACTCGGGATAAAGCGGCAAAAACGCTTTTGGCGTTCGGTTGCGGTCTTGCACGGGCGGCCGACGGTTAATATTAGTACCTGGATGCGGTGGTCGGGAATTATTATCATTTGAACGACGATAGGGTTTCATTCCCGGTGCGGAGTTTCTTCTGGTTGCATCCATGTTATAGCCTTTTGACTTGCTTCAATATGAGGAAAAAAAGTTTTGTCAAAATACAACAAATAGCTCAATTTAGCAACTATTAAATTTTCTACTTTGCGCTCCCGTGCCAAACTGTTATCATTTGGATACGAATGAACTTAATAAACGGCCAGATTCACAGCAAAATCACTTTGTTCGCAGCTTGCTGCGCGATGACTTTGCTGTTCACTTTCAGCAATTATAGGAGCGTCTTCGCGCAGCCGAAAACTCAGTCGCCGCTCCCTGCGCCGACCGGTTACGTCAACGATTACGCCGGCGTGATTGACGCCCAAACAAAAGAACGGCTGGAAGCAAAACTCAAAAAGTTAAAAGAATCTACGAATCCGCCGATAGAATTTGCCGTTGCCGTAGTCAAAACAATTAACGGCGCGGACATTTTTGATTATTCGCTGAGCGTTTATCGCGGTTGGGGCATCGGCGCGAAAGAAGGCGATAATCCTGGATTGCTATTGTTTGTAGCGGTTGACGATCACAAATATTTTACGCAGATCAGCCGCGATCTCGAAGGCGATTTAACGGACGGCGAGAGCGGGCAGATTCAGCGCAACGTTTTAGTCCCGGCTTTTCGTCAGGGAAATTACAGCAAAGGCATCGAAGACACGGTTGATGCCTACATCACTAATATTGCTCAAACTCGAAATTTTGACGCTTCCGCAGTTGTCGGGCAGACGGCGCCCAGTCTCCCGCCGCCGCGCTCCGATATTCCGCGCACACGTCAACCGCAATCGCAAGCGACTATGGGAACATTTTGTATTATTCTGGTTGTTCTAGCCGTTCTTTTGTTTATGATGTCGGGTCGCGGCGGCGGCGGCGGCGGCGGCGGTTTTCTAACCTCGTTACTTTTAGGCTCTCTGCTTTCCGGCGGTGGTCGCGGCGGATGGAGTGGCGGCGGATTTGGCGGCTCCGGCGGCGATAGCGGCGGGTGGGGCGACAGCGGCGGCGGCTTTGGGGGGTTTGGCGGCGGCGGTGATGCCGGCGGCGGCGGTTCGGGCGGCAGTTGGTAATTCGGTGTGAGCGCGAAATCTAAATGTTTTTGGTTGAGTAAATTATGGCAGTGACAAAAGAAGCTTTTGCAAGTTTCATTGACGATTTGAAAACTACACACGGCGACAATCTGGCGTCGGTCGTGCTTTACGGTTCGGGGGCGACTGCAGAATTTACTCCGCGTCAGTCAAATTACAATTTGCTGATTGCGCTCAATCAAATCACCCCGGCGGATTTGCGCGCGGCTCAGGCTCCGACTCGCGAATGGCGGCGTCTCGGGCATCCGCTGCCGACATATTTTACGCTCTCCGAACTACACGACGCGGCCGATGTTTTTCCGATTGAGTTTAATCAAATGGCCCGCGCTCGCGTCGTTTTATTTGGCGTTGACCCGCTCAGCAATATTGAATTTTCCGACGAAAATCTCCGCCATCAAACCGAATACGAATTAAGAAGCAAATTGCTGCAATTGCGGCGCTTATACATTCCCGCTTCGGTTTCGATAAGTAAATTAAAAGATTTAATGACGGAAAGCTTAGCGAGCTTTACTGCTCTCTTTCGCGCCGTTTTACTCCTCAACGAAGATGAGCCGCCAGTCACAAAACGCGAAATCGTCAAAAAAACAGCGGCTAAACTCGGGATTGATCAAACGCCTTTTGAAACAATTTTCGCTTTGCGCGAAAAGGATGCGCCAAAACTAAGCGAAGCGGCGGCGCATCAGGTTTTCGGAGATTATTTAGTGCAAATTGAACGGGTTATCGAATTTGTTGATAAACTAAAACGCTAACGGACAATTTTTTGGAGGGGAAAATAAAATGAGAAAAGCTTTACTTTTGAGTTTGATATTATTTGTTGCTGCCGGTTTGAGTGGCTGTAATTACAATGATTTAACAGCTAAGCAGCAAAACGTCAAAAAATCTTGGGCAGATATTGAAACTCAATTACAACGCCGAGCCGATTTGATTCCTAATTTGGTCAACACGGCTAAAACTTCAGCGGTGCAGGAACAGGAAGTTTTTGGTCAGATTGCGGAGGCTCGTTCACGGTTAATAAATGCACAACAAGCTGCTCCACCTGAACAAAAGACACCTGAGCAACGTCAAGCCGTTATTGACGCAGCCAATAGTTTTGGCGGAACGGTAGGTAGATTGCTGAGTTTACAGGAATCGTATCCAGATTTAAAATCCAATCAGCTTTTCTTAAACGTTCAAACTGAGTTAGCGGGAACGGAAAATCGCATTGCGACACGACGGGAAGATTATAACAAGGTAGTTACCGACTATAACACCGCAACCAAACAATTTCCTGGAGTGTTGACCGCAAGCGTAATGGGATTTAAAGAGGAACCTTACTTCCAAGCTGCTCCCGGCTCGCAGAACGCACCGGATGTCGGAAGCCCAGATTCAATTCGTCGCAATAACGCTCCGAATCAACAACCGGCTCCGGCCAGATAAACCCTTAG
The DNA here is from genome assembly GCA_038212235.1 of Pyrinomonadales bacterium. Taxonomy (GTDB): domain Bacteria; phylum Acidobacteriota; class Blastocatellia; order Pyrinomonadales; family Pyrinomonadaceae; genus JBBQUS01. Next base: position 20,124 of record JBBQUS010000029.1, on the reverse strand, counting down.
AATCCGCGTGAGCTGCACATTGAGCAGTAATCACAGGGCTTGTCGGGTTCAAACCGGCAAGCCTTTTCTTTGGTATTCGGCAGCAAAAGCTCGTTGGCTTCGGCAATCTGAAATCGTTCCTGACTGGGATGCGGAGCGAGCCGCAGTTGAGAAATCTGAGTTGATTTTGAGACAAATTCGTTTTCGATTGTGGCGAGACGATTGTTCATCGTCTCAAGCTGTTGGCAAATTGCCGATAGTTTATCATGCGGCGCGTTCGGTTGTTCTTCCGGCGCAAGCAGTTTTACTAATTGAGCCAGAAGCTCGGATTTTTCATCTTTTTCCATCTTCATTTAAGAAACCCTGATTCTCGGATCAAGCCAGCCGTAAACCAAGTCTGTCAGATTATTAGCTAAAATATAAGTCACGCTGATCACCAAAACGCAGCCTTGCACCAGACGGTAATCACGTTTGCCAATTCCGTCATCGAGCAGCAGGAGCCCGATTCCCTGCCACCCGAAAATTTTTTCGGTGATAATCGCGCCTGCCAGCAGAACGCCGAGCTGCAGTCCCAGAACCGTGACGACCGGAATCAAGCCGTTTTTTAAAACGTGTTTATAGACCACGATTCTCTCGCTCAAACCTTTGGCTCTGGCGGTTCTGACATAATCCTCGCCGAGTTCTTCAATCACGCTCGAGCGAATCATGCGGGTTAAAATTGCTGACAACGCCGCGCCGAGCGTGACAGCGGGCAAAACAATATCTTCCGGATTCTCGCTGCCCGTCGGAGCAAACCAGCCGAGCCGGACGGCAAAAAGAAAAACCAATCCCGGGCCGATCACAAAGCCGGGCAGACTGATGCCCAAAAGCGCGAAAAAAGAAGCAAAGTTATCAACCAGGGCGCCCTTATTTCTGCCCGCCAGAACTCCGAGCGGAACGGCAATCGCGATTGCCACCAGCATCGCCGCCAAAGCGAGCGCGATGGTCGCCGGATAGCGCTCCATAATCATGTCTAGCACCGGACGGTCAGTTCGAAAAGACGTCCCCAAATCCCCTCGCAGGAGATTTCCCCAGTATTCGACATAACGATTGTCCGCGCCATGCCAGACAAGGCCTTTATCGTTCGAAACTGAAAAGAAGAAAGCGGGACGATCAAGCCCGTGTTTCTGCCGAAAATTTTCAATTTGTTCGGGCGTCGCCTGATCGCCCAGGATTGCAACCGCCGGATCGCCCGGCACGAGTTCAATCAGCAGCGTGACGAGCGTAATCACTGTCCAGACGACCAGCAGAAACAACCCGAGTCGGCGCAGCAAATTGAAAATTTTATGTTTATTCACTTCTTGGTTCCGAGATAGAGCGCGCAGATTCCGGTCATCAAATTTTGATACTCAACTTTCTCAAATCCGCTTGCGCGCATGAGCTGGCTAAATCCTTTTTGGTCTGGAAACTTTCGCACCGAGCGATTGAGATGTTTATAACCGGCAAAATTGCCGCTCAGAGCGCCGCCGATGCGGGGCAGAACGCGGTCAAAATACAAATCGTAAATCTGCCGAAAACCCGGCAGTGTGGGCGAGGCGAATTCTAAAATCGCGACTCGACCGCCCGGTTTTAAAACGCGCAGCATTTGCGTCAGGCCGTCCTGCCAATTGGCGAAATTTCGCAATCCGAACGCCGCCGTTACTGCGTCAAAACCGTTGTCGGCAAACGGCAAAGCCAACCCGTCGCCTTCGATGTACGGAATGCTGAAATTCGCTTTGGCGGTTTTTTCAACGGCTAAGTCCAGCATCGGGCGGCAAAAATCCGTACCGATGATTTTGGCGCGAGCGTTTTTCTGGAGTTCGAGCGATAAATCGCCGGTTCCGCAGGCGATGTCCAACACGAGCGCGTTGGGACGGGCGAGAATCGGAGCCAGTTTTTTGACGACCAAACGCCGCCAGCTGCGGTCAAAATTTACGGCGATAATGCGGTTGACAAAATCATATTTGCCCGCGATATTGCCAAACATCTCGCGCACCCAGCGCGAATGCTCCTGCTCCTGAACGGTGCGCTCAACTGCCATTTTGATTTAATTTCCCCTTGTTCATTTTATTCCTGACTCGCGGGAGACATTTGATTGCCTTCGCCCTGCGTGACGGCAACGATGGCCGGTGTTTGTTTCTGCCAGCCCGTAATCACAGTCTGAACAGCTGCTGCCGTCGCAGCTGAAACGGCATTGTTCTGACTGTAATTCGCAGTCAGTTTGAAAGTATCCGCGTCCAGCCAGTTTTCATCAACTCCGACCGCTTTCGGTTGGTTGAGATTTTTTAAAACTGCGGTTTTAGCCCGCTCAAATTCGTCGTTTGAAACAGCCGTCTCGCTCAACGTTTTGCTCAAAGCGGTTTGCGCCGCGTTTAAAAAGCTCTCGGCAAAACCGCCTTCAACGGACGCGCCGAAGATAACGATGCCGGGCAAAACGTGCGTTTCGTGACGCACAAAAGCCGAGGAACGCAATTCAGCAGGCAGATTTTTTTGCCAGCGTTCCTGCAAAACTGCGGCGGCAATTTGAGCGGCGGCGAAATCTGCGGAATTTCTCGACGTTCCGCGCACGGCAAAACGAATTTCGGCTTTGCTGACGCTCGGTTTTTTAACGACCAGAACAGTTTTTTCCGGCGCTTCCGGCTGTCTGAAAGTTGCCGGAACCAGTTTGTCGGCTTTGCTCCAGCTTCCAAAAAACTGTTTGACGGCTTTGACCGCAAATTTCGGGTCAACATTGCCCGCAATTACAAGCGTTGCGTTATCAGCGGTTAAAAAGCGGTCGCGAGCCAGCAGCAAGTCGGGTCGGTCAATTTTCACCAGACTTTCCGGCGTTCCTTCAGCCGGTCGGCCGTACGGGAAAAAATCTCCAAACAATCGTCTGCGAACCGCATCGTCAGCGATCTTTGATAAATCCTGATTTTGCGCAGCGACCAGGCTCACTCGCGCCGCCTGCACTTTCTTTAAGTTTTCCGCCGTAATCGCGGGATTAATAACTCCCAATCGAACGGTATCAAGCATTCGTTCGAAATTTTCCGCGCGTCCCTGCGCCGCAATTTCGATGTAATCCTGATTGCTCTCAACTTTTAAACTGCCGCCCAGTTCTTCCGCAAAATATTGTCTGGTTTGAGCATCGGGAAACATAATATCGGCGAGCAGTGCGGCGACACCTTCTCTGTCCTTCGGATCAAACGCGGCTCCGCTGTGAATACGCAGCTTAATCGTAACATCTGAGCTTTTTGGATCAGCCAAAATTAACAGCTTTAACCCGTTTAGTAACTGCTCGCGGCGCGTCGGTTCCACAGTATTTTGGGCAAAAGCAACCGCTGCCCCACCACACGCAACCAACAAAAATAAGGCTAGTATTGACACAATAGCTTTTTTTAAAAGATTATAATCGTATTTCATCGTTTACAAACTGTTTAGCGGAAAAGATTGAAACATTTTAGATGCGGCTTAAGCAACGGGTCAAACCGTTCGAGAATCCTAAAATTTGGATTTTTGTAATCTAAATTCATTTTTTAAATTTAACATTACGGCGATCAGCATTTATAATCTCAAACAAAGATGGCTTTGCCAACATCGAAAGTTTGATGCCGGATTCAGCACTAAAGTTAGTTAGGGCGAAAAGACGAGGAAGATAAAAGGTATGAAAGACGTGAATAAGACAGTCAAACACTGCGAACTCTGTCAGGAAAATTTCGGTGACAGATTTAGTTTTTGCCCGGTTTGCGGCGAACCTCTCAAAGCGGTTGAAGTCGGACAAAACGAAGCTTTTGCTGCTGCCCCGACACGCGATAACGCACAGCTTCAGAGCGAACAGATTGCAGCCTCAACCGCTGCGCCGATTATCGAAAGCGCTCCTCAATTTGTCCGGCAGCCGACCGTTGCCAGCACCAACGGCGCGAGCAAATTTCAGGACAATCAGAAAGTCCTGCCTGAAGAAGAAAAAATCGTTAATCCGCCCGCAGAGATTAACCAGCCTTTCGTCGAAGAAAAAAGTTTCCAGCCACCGATTGAGGAAGTAAAAAACTTTCAGCAGCCGATTGAAATAGTCAGGAAATTCAAGCCGCCGGTCACCGAACAGCCAATCTTTAAGCAGCCTGTAGTCGAAGAATCCCGGGTTGAAGAAGAGCCTGAGATTAAACAAACTGCAGCCGCACAGACGATAGCTGCACAACCTTTTATTGCGGAACCTGCTTTTGAGCAGCCTGTCTTCGCCCGTTCGATAGATAAACAACCGTTTATTGACGAGCCGGAATTTGAAGAAGCATCGAGTTTTGCCGGGAGCGCGGCAACGGCCAACGATGGCATGTATCATCTGACGATGCTGCAGACGCCTCCGGCCTATCGCCGCTATCTCGGCTACGGCGCGATGTTTGGACTTTTTCTATTACTGACTTCGGGTATTGCAATGTTTATTGTCGGCATTTACAGCTACAATTTAGATATTGGTTCTGCAGATGAGGCAGTTGTTTTATATCTTCCAGATGACGGTGCTCCAGTTGCAGAAATTAAAGACCCGCCAAAACCTAAGAAAAAGGATGCAGGCGGAGGTGGTAGCGGTGGTAACGAAGATCCAAAACCTCCTTCAAAAGGCGTTGACGCAGCTCAAATGCGTGCGGAGCCTGTAATCAGGCCAAGTGTTACTAATCATTCAGCTGATTTCGAACTCAAACAAACGCCAACAACCGTTGGCGATAAACCGAAGAAGGAAGACGGACCTTACGGGATTAAAAGCTCAAATTCTATTGATCCCTCAGATGGACCTGGGCGCGGTGGCGGTCAAGGAAAAGGTATTGGTGGAGGTCAAGGAGAATATGGCAATGGTTCTGGCAAAGATGGAGGCAATGGTTCTGGGAGCGGTGGTGGAAACGGGAACGGGAATGGCAGAGGCAGAGGCGATGGTGACGCTAGTGATGCTCCTCCAACACCTAAAGTCGCTGCGATTACCGAAAGGCTAAATATTATTTCCAAACCGCGCGCAAATTACACTGAGGAAGCCCGGAAAAATCAGATTTCCGGAACAGTTCGGGTGCGGGTGACCTTCAGCGCATCAGGGCAAGTAACCGGAGTAACAGCAATCGGCGGTTTGCCTTATGGTTTGACAGAGCAAGCAATTGCGGCAGCGAGACAGATTAAATTCACTCCGGAAAAACACGGTGGTCAAGCCGTTTCGGTGAGCAAAACAATTGAATACAATTTTAACTTGTATTAAACAAGCTGAAACCTAAATAATAAAAGGCGTGAGAAATTTCTCACGCCTTTTATTTTGTTATAAAAACCACTTGCAACCACAAACGATCTGATTTTTCAAATGATACGGCGAATCCGTTCAATAGCTTCCTGAAGCCTTTCAAATTTTGCGGCGTAGGAAACTCTGACAAATCCTTCGACTCCGAACCCAGCGCCGTCGGTTGTCACGATATGCGCTTCTTTGAGCAGTAGATCGGCAAAATCAGCCGAAGTTTTGATTTGCCCGTCAAAACAGCCGCGCACGTTTGGAAAAGCGTAAAACGCGCCTTCCGGCATTTCGCAGGGCAAACCGAGTTCGTTTAAAGCCGGAATCAAATAATCGCGGCGGCGCGAATACTCGGCGAGCATTTGGTTTAGCGCCAGATTTGTTTCGTCCCAATTATCCAACGCCAGAGCGCACGCTTCCTGCGCAAACGAAGTCGGGTGCGAAGTCGAATGACTTTGCAGTTTCGCCATCCCGCGTGTCCATTCCTGATTGGCGACTGTGTACCCGACACGCCAGCCGGTCATTGCGAAAGTTTTTGAAAAAGTCCCGGCGATGCAGACAAAATCCTGTAATTCTTTGGGCAAACTCGCCGTGCTGAAAACTTCGGCGGGCGGATAGACAAATTTTAAATAACATTCGTCCGAAATAACATAAACATTTCGCTCGGCGCAAATCTCAACGATGCGGCGAAACTCGTCAGATGGAATCACCCGCCCCGATGGATTGCCCGGCGAATTAACGATAATGAGCTTTGTTTTATCTGTAATTGCGTTTTTGACCGCTTCGGCGGTTAAGACAAAATGGGTCGCTTCGGTTTCGATTTCCACGATTTTCGCGCCGGTAAAATTAACGATTTCGGGAAACGAAACCCAGTACGGCTGATGCAGCAAAACTTCGTCGTCCGCATTGATCAAAGAAAGCACCGCATTGAAAATCGCCTGTTTGCCGCCGACCGTCGCGATGATCTGATTGGCGCCAAACGTTGTGCCGAATTCACGCTCGTAAAAACCGATAATCGCTTTTTGCAGAGATTTGAGACCGGCAGTCGGAGTGTATTTGGTAATCCCGCGCCGCAAGGCGTCAATGGCGTAATTTTTGATGTGCTGCGGCGTGTCAAAATCCGGCTCGCCGATGCTCAAATCAATAACATCCGCGCCGCTCGATTTCAACTCGGCCGCGACCGCCGCCGCCGCCAAAGTCGCCGAGGGCTGCATTCTTTTGATTGCTTCTGAAACAGTAAAATTAGATGACATAACAATAAAATCTTAATCAAAAAATAATTCTGGCTGCAAATAATTTAGCTCAAATACAAAGCTGAATAATCCTTATGCTTAAAGTTTAATTTGTTTATTTGTTTATTTTTTCTCGCATTTTGGCTTCGACCGAAGGCGGAACCAATCCATCAATCTCGCCTCCGAGCGTAAAAACCTGTTTGATCAAACGGGATGAAACGTAAGAGTATTTATCGGCTGCCATCAAAAAAACAGTCTGAATTCCGGGTTCGAGTCGGCGATTCATCAAAGCCATCTGCAATTCGTATTCGTAATCGGCGACGGCTCGAATCCCGCGAACAATCGTCTGCACTTCGCGCCGTTTGGCGTATTCGACGAGCAGGCCTTGAAAATCCTCAACCACCAGTTTGCAGTTGATTGATTTGATACTCGGCAAAATTTCCGTCAGCATCATCCGGCGTTCGGCAATCGAAAACATCGGATTTTTTTCAGGATTGTTGAGAACCGCAATGATAATTTCGTCAAAAAGTTTTGAGCCGCGCTCAATAATATCGAGGTGGCCGTTGGTTACTGGATCGAATGAGCCCGGGTAAATTGCACGTCGCATATAATTAACAGCAATCAGTTATCAGTCAACAGTAAACAGTCTTTTCAGTTAGCAGTCAATTAGTAGGAATGTTACTAACGAACCAACAAGAAGAGGTAACTGTTAACTGTTAACTGTTGACTGTTGACTGTTAAAATTTCGCTTCCAATTTTTTGGCATCTTCCTCCGCAGCGCGCCGTTCCGGTAAATAATCCGGATTTGGCGGCACGGAGCGCATTTCAGCAAGCATTTTTTTCGCTTCGGGTTTCCGGTTTAAATACAGATACGCTTCAGCCAGATAGAGATAGGTAAAAGAGTTTCGCTTATTGAGCTTTAACGCCTGTTCGAGAAGATTAGCGGCTTTTTCGGCGCTCCCGCCCATCATTCCGCGCGTTTCAAGTTCGGTCTGAGCGAGCACCACATACGCCATCGCGCCTTCGTAATCCGGCTGGATTTCAATCACCTTTTGCATGTTCTGACGAATTTCACCGAGATTTGCCGCGCCGTCGAGAATATTGGCTTCGGCCTGTCCGCCGAGATTTGCGCCCAGCCAGAAATATCCGTCCGGTTTTTCAGGCTGCATTTTAATCGCGCTTTTGCTGGCGGTAACGCCGTCTTTAAAAGCTTTATCGCGCAGCGTTTCGTCTTTAGTGTTGTCGCCCATAAAGTAATTAAATTTACCGAGCTTCCAGGCGGCTTCGTAATTACTGCCGTCTGCCACGCGCGCCCGCCGCAAAAGCTGTAAACCATCGCGCAGCTTGGCCGAGTCATCTCGCTCTTTGTACAGCGCGTCGGCCTGCGCAACGAGCTCGGTTGCCGGAACGGTTTCTCCAACAGCGGCATCTTCTGAATGGTTGCCGCTGCAACCGGCTATCAGCCAAACGGCCAGCAATAGCGATATTATTTTAAACAGCCTCGCGTTTTTCATCATGATTCTGTAAAAGTTTTGTAAAAACACCCATTTGTACTGTTTTTACTTCCCCTGACCAATGGCCAAATTACCCAAAACCGCAAAAATAGGTTATATTTTTTCGTTTACATTCAAACTGAATTTTCCCTGAATCACGAGATAGAATACAACAGTTCAAGCTGGAAAAGTTAAATGCAACGTCAGAAAAAACAGGAAACGCGAGCGGCGGCTTTTTACGATCTGGAAGGAACCCTCGTTCACACGAATCTGGTTCACACGCTCGGTTTTTACGCGCAGCGGCAGCAAGGTCTTTTGAAAACAATTACTAAGAGCGCCAAAACGCTGGCAAAAATTCCGCTTTTTGCCGCAACCGATTTGTACAGCCGCAATGTTTTTAACGAAATCTTTTTTAAATCATACGAGGGCGAATCGGAAGACCGTCTGCGCTATTTTTCCCGCGAACTGTTTGAAGAAGTCTTAAAACCGGCAGTCTTTCCCGGCACTTTTACTTTGATCGAAAAATCTAAAAAACTAGGTTTGCGACAGGTTGCAATTACCGGCGCGCTCGATTTCAGCGTTAAGCCTTTGCTGGATTATTTGGGAATTGAAGATTTTGTGGCCAACCGTCTGGAATTCGTCAATGGATATGCGACCGGCCGGTTATTGCCACCAGTGATGGCTTCGGCGACCAAGGCGCGCTGGATTCGCGAGTTTGCCGAACGAGAGGGAATTTCATTATCAGACTCTTACGCTTATTCCGACAGTATCTCGGATTTACCGATGCTCTCAATCGTCGGACATCCGGCAGCAGTCAACCCGGATTTTCGTCTCAAACAAACTGCGCTCCAACATGATTGGGCAATTTTGAATTTGAAATAAACAAAATGGATAATGAGCAAAAATATTGCTTTAAATCTCTACTTATCGTCGGACTTCTAACTACAATAACAAGTTGTACAAATTACAAAGCAAATTACAAAGGGATGAACAAAAACCTTGTCGAAAGATTAGATATCCAGATTAAATCGGGCAACTACGCGCAAATTTATGAAGAATCTTCCAGCTATGCCAAAAACTATCAATACTCAAAAGATGAAGTTGTTGAAAGGCTGCAAACAATTGCTCAAAAAATGAAAGCAGTTGATGAATCCTTTTCTTTGAAGGAAGTTAAAAGCGGTGGATGTGGCGACGAAGGTGTTTACCGAGATGATAATTATGCCTGTGGAACTATTGAGAAAAACGGGAAGAAACTTGATGTCGCTATTTGGATGGACAATGCCACAGGAGATTTAAAGTTTACAGATTTATGCATTTATCTTGAAGATTCAAACGAAACTTCAAATTTTTGCGCTACTGATGCAAGCAAAGAATAGTTTTAATTAAATATGGCTTTACAACTTCGCCGAAAAACACACGAATCAATCATCTATATTGACCGCGACAGCGCGCCGCGAATTATGCCTTACGGCGAGGATTTTATTCTCGAAGATTTGCCGGTCGGAACGCGCGTGATTTATCCGAATCCGCCGATTAAAGGACTGCCGAACCGCGAAGCCGCGATCCGCTACGCCGTTAATCATCCGCTTGACGCCAAACCTCTGTACGCGCAGCTTGAGCCGGGAATGCGCGTGACCATCGCGATTGACGACATTTCGATGCCGCTCCCGCCGATGCAGACGCCGGATGTCCGGCAGACAATGCTCGAAGTCATTCTGGATATGTGCGCCGCAAACGGCGTGGACGACATTCATTTAATTATCGCGATTTCCCTGCACCGCCGGATGACCGAATGGGAAATGAAGCGGATGGTCGGCTCAAAGATTTTTAATGAATATTATCCGGAGCGTTTTTATAATCACGACGCTGAGGACGACGAAAATCTGGTGACGCTCGGTCACACTCGCCACAACGAACCGCTCCGCGTCAACAAACGAGCGATTGAAAGCGATTTGTTAATCTACGCTAACATCAATTTCGTTCCGATGAACGGCGGACATAAATCCGTCGCGGTGGGTTTGTGCGATTACGAATCTTTGCGCGCGCATCATGAACCGCAGACGATTCTCGATTCGGACAGTTACATGGATCCGCCGAAATCCGCGCTTAATCACAAGATTGTGCGGCTCGGCAAACTGGTTGACGAGCACTGCAACGTGTTCCATATCGAAACGGCGCTCAACAATCGAATGTTTGCCAGCGGCTACGATATTTTGACTCGCAACGAAGACGAGTTCTCGTTTGGCGACCGAGTAAAATGGGAAGCGATGAAGCGGACGTTTTCAAATTTGCCGCGCGCGGCGCGCCGCAAACTGCTGGCCAACATTCCATCGCAATATGAAATGATTGCCTGTTATGCGGGCGCGACCGATCCGGTGCACGAGAAAATTCTTGAAAAAGGTTATCAGCAGTATCAGATTCCGATTAAAGGTCAATGCGATATTTTGATTACCGGAATTCCTGAAATTTCGCCCTACAACGTTTATACAAACCTTAATCCGCTGCTCGTCCAGGTAATGGCGCTGGGCTATCACTTTAATATGTATCGCAACAAACCTCTGGTGAAAAAGGGCGGCGTGATGATTTTGACGCATCCATGTCTGGACGAATTTGACCACGTTCAGCACGCCCCCTACATCGAGTTTTTTCATCGCCTGCTGCCGGAATCGAGAGACGCGAATCTGCTGCGCGACAAATACGAGCGCGAATTTGCGGAAAACCCGAATTATATTGAAATGTACCGGCGCGGCAACGCCTACCACGGAGCGCACCCGTTTTTTATGTGGTACTGGGGCGAAAACGGACGCCAGCACGTTGGCAAAGTCATCGTCGCCGGCGCGGAAAACGCGCACGTTCCGGAAATGCTCGGTTGGGAACGCGCCGATAATTTAACGGAAGCCATTGCGATGGGACGCTCATTTATGGGCAAGAATGCGGAAATTACCATGCTTCACCAACCAATCATCGGTTTGTGCGCCGTTGAATAAGTAAAACATGAGTGTCAAAGACGAAACTGAAACCATTTTGTTTGTTTTTGAGCAAATCGAAAACAGAATTTATGATATTCACGGGCAAAAAGTAATGCTCGATTCTGACTTAGCAAAAATTTATGGAGTAACGACCAAACGTTTAAATGAACAAGTCAGGCGCAACTTTGATCGTTTTCCGCCAGATTTCATGTTTCAACTAACAGGAATAGAAATTGAGGCGATGCGGTCGCAAATTGCGACCGCATCAAAACGCAACGTTCGTTTTCGCCCATATGTTTTTACTGAACATGGGGCGGTAATGTTAGCTACTATTTTGAATAGTCCGACTGCTATTGGAGCTAGTCTTCAAGTTGTGCGGGCATTTGTGCGTTTGCGAACAATTCTTTTGGAACACAAAGATTTAGCTCAAAAAATCGAACAGCTTGAACAAAAATTTGGTGAACATGACAGAAAACTAGATACCGTCTTCGCCGCACTTAAGCAATTGCTCACGCCTACGGCTCAAAACAAGCGACAAATAGGTTTTACCCCAAAAGAAAAAAGTAAGTAGTACGAACAGGTAAACGAATAAATTAAAGAACAGTTTTTACCACCGTCTTCAACAGCTTAATTAATTTAAATCTATGATAAAGATCGAATTGACTGAACCGAAGATATTAAAATGTGAGTGTTGCGGAGGAACGACTAAAAGCCTCACACGATTTGTTTACCAAGATGGGGATGCCTTTGCAATCTATTATGCGACTTTCGCAGAGAATCATCCTGAAAAAATTGTGACGGCAGTTGTTAGTATTGGAGATTGGGGCTGCGATGAAGTTCCACCGGATCGTGTTGCGTTTGCGCTAAGATTGTGGGAGCAGCAAAACAATTATAGCGTAACCATTACAGACCAGAGTGAATCTCCATGGAAAAGTTCTAGAGTTTTAGGTCGCATGTTAGATAGAGAGGAAGCATTAAAGCATCCTTGGATAGAAGAAGTTTTTCATATAACAGATCATATGACCGCAGATGATCCTGAAATCAAAGCGTTTTTTGAAGACGAAACAATTCATTAAATTTTAGTTGTTATTTGTAAATGAAACTGTCACCAACCGAAATTTTTAACGGCAAGAAAATATTTTTTATCGGCGGCACGGGCTTTGTCGGTAAAGTGGCGCTTTCCCTGCTGCTGCATAATTTTCCTAAGATCGGCAAAGTTTACGCGACGGTTCGCGCGCGCAACATCCAGGAATCCACTAATCGTTTTTGGAACAGCGTCGTCACGAGTCCGACCTTTGATCCGCTGCGTGAGCAGCACGGCAGAGGATTTGAAGACTTCATTCGCGAGAAAGTTGAGCCCATTAACGGCGATGTCGGCAACGAATTTTTGGGTTTGTCCGAATCGCAAGCTCGCGCAATCATGCAGGATTGCAACATCATTATTAACAGCGCGGGAAACGTGACGTTTAATCCACCGCTCGAAAGCGCGCTCCGAACAAACGTCGTCGGAACAAATAACGTCCTCGGAATGGCGCGAATGATGAAACGTCCCGCTCTGGTGCACGTTTCAACCTGTTTTGTCGCCGGTAAACGCTCCGGTTCGATTTGGGAGAATGAGCCGGTCGTCGGTTATTTCCCGCGCAAAAACGAACTTGTCGGGACAGTGTTTGACGTTGAAAAGGAAATCGAAGACTGCGCTCGTCTTTCCGAACAGGCGCGTCAGGAAGCGGAAGACGCCGTCCAGATTGCCAAATTTCGTGAGCTGGCGCGCAAACGTTTTGCAGACGAAGGACGCGACCCGGACGATGAAGCGGATTTAAGCTCGGCGATGTTCCGGGAACGAAAAGTCTGGATTCGCAACCGGACGACGGAATTGGGCGAAGCGCGCGCGAGTTATTGGGGCTGGACGAATATTTATACTTATTCAAAGTCGCTCGCCGAGCAAATTGTGGCAAAACAGGATGATATCGTCAAAATTCTGCTGCGCCCTTCGATTGTCGAATCCGCTAATTCATATCCGTTTCCCGGTTGGAACGAAGGTTTTACCACGACCGCGCCGCTGATTTTAATCGCGCTCAAGGGTCAGCCGGTTCTGCCGGTCAACGAAAAACTAATTTTGGATATTATTCCGGTTGATATGGTTGCGGGCGCGATGCTCGGGGCGGCCATGAACGCGCTGGCCGATGACAAACCGCCGCTGGTGTTCCAGGCCTGCTCGGGCGATTCAAATCCGAATGATATGAAACGCATCGTCGGACTCGTCAGTTTGTATAAACGCAAGCATTTTACGGAAAGAGACACGGGCAACAAATTGATGAACGCCGTCAACGCGCGCATTGAATCAACGCCCGTGACCAATGAAACATATAATTTAATCAGCGCGCCGATGCTCAACAAGCTGGCTCGCCGCGCAACCGTTTTTTTAGACAAAACGACGCCTAAATGGGGCGGCGGAAGAATTGAAACGGCGCTCGACGGTGTAAAAAAATCGCTTGATAATTTTGAGCGGACAACCGAAGAAACCAAAGCGGCTTTTGCCATGTTTAAGCCGTTTATGATTGATAACGAATACAAATATCGCGCCGACAATTTGCGAGCATTAATGGCGCTGGTGGCCGACGATGAAAAACAGCTTTTGCCGTGGTATCCCGAAAAACTGGATTGGTACGATTATTGGCTCAACGTTCATTTCCCCGGTTTAAAAAAATGGGTGCTGCCGCAGCTCGAAGAAGACCTTAAAATCGCCGAAAAACGCGTTCATACTTACAAAGATTTGCTCGATTTGTTTGATACGGCGACAAAACGTTTTCCGACGCGCGTGGCAATGCGGATTGAGCGCAACGGCAAAAAAGAGCAATACACGTTTGGCGATGTCAGAGAGCTAACCATGCGCGCCGCGGGATTTTTTGCCGCAAAAAATATCAAGTCAAATGACCGTGTGATAATTTTCAGCCCGAATATGCCCGAATGGGGCTTAACTTATTTCGGACTGATGAAAGCGGGCGCGACCGCAATTCCGGTTGATCCCAATAGCAGCGCAGCGGAAATTCTTAACATTGCTAAAAACGGCGAAGCGGCGGCAATGGTCATCTCGTCAAAACTGCTCGAAGAAAATCCTGAGCTGACTAAAAAACTCGCCAAACTAAAATGTCAGACGTGGGCTTTTGACGAAGTTTTTGAGCTTGTTTCGGAAACCGAAGAATCGCAAAGACTGGCTCTGCTGCCGCCAAAAGTTGTTGCCAACTCGGTGGCATCGCTGATTTTTACCAGCGGGACGACCGGGACGCCGAAAGGCGTCATGCTGACGCACAAAAATTTTGTCAACATGGTTTCGATGCTCGGCTCGATTCTCGAAATGGACACGAGCGACGGCGTTTTGTCTGTCTTGCCGCTGCATCACACTTTTGAATTTTCGACCGGCTTTCTGACGCCGTTTTCCAACGGAACTCAAATCACATATCTCGATGAACTGAGCGGTGACGAGCTTTCACGCGCGATTCAAAACGGTCATGTGACCGGCATGGTCGGCGTTCCGGCGCTCTGGGAAATGCTCCATCGGCGAATCAAAACAAGATTTCGCGATCAGGGCGACTGGTTTGCGGATTTGGCGGATAACATCATCGAATTTAACGCCTGGCTGCGCGACAAAACGCCGTTTAATCTGGGTCCAATTATCTTTTTCCCGATTCATCAGGGAATGGGCGGACGGATGCGCTACTTAATTTCCGGCGGTTCGGCATTGAGCGAAAAAGTCCAGCGCGATTTGCACGGGCTCGGCTTCACTATTTTAGAGGGCTACGGCTTAACCGAATCTTCGCCCGTTCTAACCGTTTCGCGTCCCGGCAACAAAATGCTGCGCGGCAGCGTCGGCAAGGCAATTCCAGGCGTCGAAATCAGGATTAACGAGCCGGACGAATCAGGCGTCGGCGAAGTCTGGGCGCGCGGGCAAAACATCATGCTCGGCTATTTCAACAACGAAGAAGCGACTCAGGAAGCCCTGCACGACCGCTGGCTCAAAACCGGCGATTTGGGCAAACTCGACGAAGACGGAAATCTTTACATTGTCGGGCGCTCAAAAGACGTCATTATTGACAGCAACGGCAAAAACATTTATCCGGATGAAATCGAAGAGGTTTACGGCAAATCCGATTTTATCAAAGAATTGTCGGTCGTCGGATTGCCCGAACCGGACGCCGGTGAGCGGATTGCCTGTCTGGTGCGCGCCGATTACGAATTTGATATTGCTCTCGTGCGCGGCGAGGTCAACAAAAAAATCGAAGAGCATTTCCGGCAGGTTTCCGCCGGACTTCCCTTTTACAAACGCGTCAAAGTTCTGCATTTTACTAATTTTGAACTCCCGCGAACCGCCACGCGCAAAGTAAAACGGTCAGAAATCGTTGCCATGCTGCAAAAACTCGAAGCGACTTCGCGTCCCGGCTTGATTATCGAGAGCGGCAGCGGGGGAGCGGATGGGAACGCGGCGTGGATTCGACAAATCGTGGCGAACGTCTCAAATCGCACCACCGCCGAAATCGGCTTGGAAATAAAGCTTGCCGATCTTGGTTTTGACAGCCTGATGTTTGTCGAACTGGCGGCGGCAATCGAAGACGGCGGCGGCAAAATCATTTCGCCCGACGCTTTAAACGAAGTCCAGACGGTTCAGGAACTGCTTGGCGCGGTCGAACGGATTGATAAATCCAAGAAAATCTTGGACGAACCGGCCTTAACGCAAAAAAAAGTTCCTGAAGAAGACGAGCTGTTTGTGCCTTCCCTGGTTCGGATTGTCGGCAATCAAGTGGTGGGTTTTGCACAAAAAACGCTTTACGGCGGAGTGCTCAAAACCGAAGTCGAAGGCGAATCGAATGTTCCGGTTCATACCAATTTTATTGTCTCGTCAAACCATACTTCGCATCTCGATATGGGCCTGGTTAAATACGCGCTCGGCGCGGAAGCGGCGAAAAACACGGTCGCCGTCGCCGCCGCCGATTACTGGTTCGACACCAAATACAAACGCGCTTACATGAATAATTTTACGACTCTCGTCCCGATTGAACGTTCGGGCAGTTTGCGGCAAAGTTTGCGCAATGTCACTTCGATTTTAAACGAAGGCTACAACGTACTGATTTTTCCCGAAGGCGGGCGACAAGTTTCAGGCGAGATTGCCGAATTCAAACCGGTCATCGGTTATCTCGCGCTCAACAACAAAATCGGGATTCTCCCCGTGTATTTGTGGGGAACTTTTGAGGCTTTTCCGAAAGGCGCGACAATTCCCAAACCCGACAGCATCGGCGCCAAAGTCGGCGCCACGGTCGGACGTTTCATCGAATATGATGAACTGGAAAAAATGACGACGGGCATCTCGCGCAACGAAGCCTATCGTTTGATTGCCGCCCGCGTCGAACACGAAGTCAAAAATCTTCGCGACGACAAACGCGAGCCTTTTAATTCTGACGCGCTCCGCAAACAATGGCGCGCCGAACGACGAAAAGCGCGCAAAGCGGCAACGGCGGCAGGCGCAGATTAAAAGGTTTTGTAGAATAATAAAAAACGCAAAGGTCTTACAATGTATGCAGGCAATCAGACAAATCTATGAAAGTCTTCCCGGCGTGATTAACGTTCCGGCGGAGTTGCGGCGGCGTAAAGTAGAAGTTATTATTTTGCCGCTCGATGAAAACGATGCTCAAATTGTCGCAGAAACCGCCCACCCGCAATTTGGTAACGCGCGCGGGCAAGTCACGATGAGCGACGATTTTGGTCAGCCCCTAGAAGATTTCGCCGCTTATATGCCGGAATAATGAATCTCAAACTTCTCCTCGACACGCACACATTTATTTGGTTTGCCATCGGCGCGAACTTTAATCGAAGATTCGACCCACGAGAAATTTGCAGCATGGCGAGCGTCCCTTCGCAAACAATGGCGCGCCGAACGGCGAAAGGCGCGCAAAGCTGCAGCGGCGAGCGGCGAGCGGATTAAAGTTTTGTTGGCTTGGAAAACTCTTAATGCTAAAATCCGTTTATGTTGGAAACCTACAAAGCGACATTGCAGGGCGACAAAATTGAGTGGCAAGGCGAAATGCCAAAAACTTCTCCGTTAGCGGTCAGTGTTTTCATCACGATTCTGGATGAAACAACTCCGCGTCGAAAAACGAACGGTAAAAAGATGGCTCAAGCGTTGGCGAAAATTGCGTCGCTTAATGACCGGGCGGTTGCGTCAATTGAGAACCCAAGCGACTGGCAGCGCGAACGTCGCCAAGATCGCCGATTAGCGGAGCGCGAAGATTAAAATGCTTGATGATTCGCTTCTCGATAGCAACATCATTATTTGCGCCGCCAAACTCGAAATAGTATAAATTTCTAAAAAACCTAAATTAAGCTTTCATTCAATTAATATGAATTGGAAAAACGCTGTCTCGAAATTTGTTTTCGAGGCGAAAGATCGAGTTGTTGAAATAAACCTAGACACTAAAGATATAAAATATTCTGACAAAATAAAGAAATGGCGCGAAATTACTAAAATTACGGGAGATGAAGAGTTAGCGCGAACGTTTTTAATCAACCGATTGGTCAATGAGCTTGATTATGAACCAGGCTTAATCGAAATCGAAAAGGAATATTCAGCCGGTAGAAAAAAGGCTTTACTGCCTCGTATTGATGTAATTTTGCGCGATAGAGGCGGCAACGCCTTTCTGTTCATTGAATGTAAAGCACCGGATAAGTTTGAAAGCGATAGAAATCTCATCGAAGGACAGCTTTTTGAACTGTCTAAACTCGAAGGAAATGTTAAATACCTTGTTTACTATACAGTCGAAGAAACCGAAAAAGGTTTGCGCGACAAACTGATTTTAATTGACCGCGAAAAATATACTGAGTATGCGGATTGGATAGAAGCAGGCGAACCATCCATTGCCAATGAACTGTCAGCTCATTATGACAAACCGCGCAAAAAGCCTTTAATCAAAGCGGGCGAGCGTGATTTGGTAAAACGATTTCAGCCTAACGAGCTTAAATCTCTGGCAACTGACTTACACAATGTTCTTTGGGGCGGTGGCGGCACAGGCGACACGGAAATATTTTCTTCTTTGGTTAATATAATTCTCGCCAAAATTCAAGACGAATACGAGCGCGCCGACGGAGAAGAATATGAGTTTCAGATTCACGAGTTTGGCGAAGAAACCGAATCTAAACATAAACTTTTCGACCGAATAAATGGTTTATATCGCAAGGCTCTCGAAAAACAGCTAAATATAACCGAAAATCTTGAGCAGCAGTTTGTTATTAACCGACAAAAATTTCCGGTCAACAAACTTATCTACGCAGTTCAGAAACTCGAAGAATTTTCTTTTGTTGACGGTAAAAGCACGGTTGACGGCAAAGACATTCTCGGTGATTTCTTCGAGCAGATTCAGCGCGATGGTTACAAACAAACCAAAGGACAATTTTTTACGCCGATGACAGTCGTGAGGTTTATGCTTTACGCTTTGGAACTCGACGAATTGGCTCTCAAACGTCTGAATGAAAGTGCGACTTTGCCTTATATCATTGATCCGGCTTGCGGCAGCGGCACGTTTTTAATTGAGGCGATGAAGATGCTGACACGCGAAGTTAAATATCGCCGCCGCAGTGAAGTCAGAAGCAGTCGCAATGTTCAAAATAAATTCGGTGAATACTTTATGCCCGACAATCGGGAACACGTTTGGGCGCAAAAATACATCTACGCGGCGGAACATAATTTTGAATTAGGCACGGCGACCAAAGTCAATATGATTTTGCACGGCGACGGTTCGGTGAACGTCTTCGTCAAAGACGGACTTTTGCCGTTTCGGTTTTATCAGAAAGAAGAGCCGAACGCGCTCAATACTTATGACCACGACGCGCTTTATAATCAAAAGGAAACCAACGCGCAGTTTGACGTCTTAATCAGCAATCCGCCGTTCAGCGTCAATCTCGACAACGAAACGAAATCGCGTTTGAATTTTACGTTTGTTTTTCACGGTAAGAAAAACTCGGAAAATCTTTTCATCGAGCGTTATTATCAACTTCTAAAGGAAAACGGACGATTGGGCGTAGTTCTGCCCGAAAGCGTTTTCGACAAGACCGAAAATAAATACATTCGCCTGTTTTTATACAAATACTTTTTGGTTCGCGCCGTCGTCAGTCTCCCGCAAATCACGTTCGAGCCTTACACTTCGACTAAAACGAGTTTGCTGCTCGCGCAGAGAAAAACCGATGAGGAAATCCGCGAATGGAACGAGATTTGGGCGCGGCACACGAGCGAATACGGCAAGTTAAAAACACGCGCCGAAAATTACATTAAGGTTCACATCGAAGACGAGCCGCCGAGTAAATATTCTTCGATCAAAGACGACACCGACGAAGATACGCGAAACAATCTCGCTCTGTTTCTGCAAACCGAATTTTCCGATGAAGATGCGGAATTCGAAGCGAACGAACTCGTCAAAAAATATCAGGCGCAGATTGAAGAAACCGCGAAGATTGATAAGGACACGACCGAGCTTTTCGGTTTCGTCAATACTTCGTGGGTTTTCCGCGAGACAGCGAAAGAGTTGCGCTTTCCGGTTTTTATGGCGGAAGCCGAACACATCGGTTACAAACGCACGAAGCGCGGCGAGAAATCGCAGCCGAACGACCTTTTCGATTTGGAAATCGCGCCCGAAACCGTCAACGTCGCCGAAGTTAAACAACTTTACGACGAAACCAAAGAGAATTTAAAACTTCGCATTGCCGAAATCGCGACGGAACTCGCCAAGCCGACCAAAGACGAAAATAAACGGGCGATTAACGGCAAACGGTTGAAGAAACTCAGAAACGAACTCGCCGAAGTCGAGCGCGAAGAAACGAGAGTTTTAGCCGTGCTCGAAATGTATTACGACGCGGGCGGCAATTTAGCGGCGCAATATAAAACCCGTTTTGAAACGGAACTCAAAGCCGTCTTTCTGCTGTCGCGAATGGAAACGTTCAAAAGCGACTACGTTTTGATTCGCCAAACCGACCAGCGAACGATTTTAGATAATTTAAGAGAGGCAAATTTGTGGCGATGAAAACTTGCGTTATAGAACCTGTTTGCAATTAAATGATTAGGCGATTCTGCGTAAGATCAAACGGATTGCACAAATTCTAATTTTCGTCTCGCTGGTTTTGATTAATCCTTCACAATTCTTCCACAGCACGCGGCATTG
>JBBQUS010000028.1:0-65089 GCA_038212235.1 Pyrinomonadales bacterium | reverse complement strand
CGGTTATTTCGTCAGCACAGTGGGCGCGCACGGGAACGAACAGATGATAAAAAACTACGTTCAGCAACAGGGCAAGATAGATGAAAACGGTCAACTCAAGTTATTTTAATACACCGTCAGCTGGCTGCGGCGAAATTTATTAGTTTCGTAAAGTATAAATTACATAAAATCAGCACGATAAACGAAAGGTCAATTAATTGACCTTTCGTTTATCGTGAATTAATTGTATTCAAGGTTTAAAAGGGACGGCATTTTGGGACGCGGCGCGAAAACGTCGGAGCAGAAAGTTTAATTGTCATCATGTTAGACTGTATTTAAACGATGAAAATTGAGTGGGATGATAACAAAGCAACTTCAAATTTAGTCAAACACAAAGTTTCATTTGTCGAAGCGCAAACTGTTTTTGATGATGTTTTAGCTGCGACTGACAATGATCCTGACCATTCATTTGATGAAATGCGTTTTATTACAATTGGAGAATCTTCTGCCGGGAGATTGCTGGTAGTTTCGCATACTTTTGAAACTGATGTTTTGAGAATCATCAGCGCACGAAAGCCGACACATAGAGAAAGAGAAAGCTATGAAAATGGATGAAATGAGAGAAGAATATGATTTTAACAATGCAAAGCGCGGAGTTGCATACGGCAAAATCGAGAAAAGAAAAATTTTAAACTCAACTGAAATTGGCTCTCAAGCCTTAGCCGTGTGCATTAAAACATTTGATTCAAAATCTTTGGTAGTCCGCAAAATATATGATGTAACATTTTTGGCAAACGGTTTGGTCTCGTTAATTGATGAAGGCGGTGAAAATGAGATTTATCCTGCAGAGTATTTCCTCCGAATTTCATTACCAGCTGAAGCCGAAAAAGTGTTAGCGCAAATTGCGGCTTAACTCAAAATAAATTACGCGAAAAATATGAGTTTACCTTTAGTAGCGATTGTCGGTCGCCCGAACGTTGGAAAATCTACTTTGTTTAATAAGCTGACGGGAACGCGCAAAGCGATTGTCGGCGATGAACCGGGAATCACGCGCGACCGCATTTACGGCGAAGCGGAATGGGGCAACAAACGTTTTGCCATCGTTGACACGGGCGGCATCGTGCCGGATGACGAAGCTGTGATTCCCGCCAATATTTTTAAACAAGCGGGCGTTGCAATCTCGGAAGCGCAGGCAATTATCTGGGTTGCCGACGCGCGCGCCGGAGTGACTTCGCTTGATGAAGAAATCGCTCGTCTGCTGCGTCAAACCGGAAAACCCGTTTACGTCATCGCCAATAAATCCGAGTCGAACAAAGTCGAAGCCGAAGCCGGAGAATTCGAGCGGTTCGGTTTCGCCGCGGTTTTTCCAGTTTCCGCCGAACACGGCCTCGGGATTGCCGAATTGCTTGATCAATTGTTGGAAACATTAGACTTTGAAGAAGATGTCCCTGAAAAAGACGCGCCGCGCGAGCTGAAACTGGCAATTATCGGTCGCCCGAATGTCGGCAAATCTTCGCTCCTTAATAAATTGCTGGGTGAAGAGAGAGTAATTGTTTCGGAGATTGCCGGAACCACGCGCGATGCGGTTGATACCAACTTTGAATTTGAAAACCAAAAGTTTCTCCTGATTGATACGGCCGGAATTCGCCGCAAAAGCAAGACCGCCAAAACGATGGAACAAATGTCGGTGATTATGGCGCGCAAATCGCTCGAACGAGCCGATGTCGCCGTCGTCGTCATTGATGCGACCGAAGGCGCGACGCATCTTGACGCCAACATCGCGGGTTACGCCGAAGAAGCGGGCTGCGGCGTTATTCTTTTAATCAATAAATGGGATTTGGTCGCCGATAAAGAAACTAACACGGCGCTTGAGTTTGAACGCCAGCTGCGTGATCAAATGAAGTTCTTGGATTTCGCGCCGGTCATCACGATTTCTGCTTTGAACGGTCAGCGGCTCGACAAAATTTTGCCGCTCGCGGTGAAAATAAATGAAGCGCGTAACCGCCGCGTTTCGACCGGCAAGCTCAACGCCTTTTTTGAAGAACACGTCTCCCAGCCGCGCGGCGGAGCCGTTCCGGCTTCGGCCAAAGGCGGGATGTCGCGCCTCCGCGTGCAATATTTAACGCAAGCCGGGGTGCGCCCGCCAACCTTTATTTTGTTTACGGCGGGCGGCCGCGCCGGACTCCATTTCTCCTACACGCGCTATATCGAAAACCGTTTGCGCGAACAGTTTGATTTTTTCGGCTCGCCGATTAAATTGGTCGAGAGACATAAATCTCGGAGTAAAAAGTAGAATTAGCCACAGAGGACAAAGAGTTCCATAGATTGAGAGCCGGAAGCTATTTTAACGATAAACTTTTATTTTGCTACTGTTTTTACTCTCTGTGAACTCTGTCTCCTCTGTGGTTTAATTTAATGGAAGCATTTTTGTTAATCGCCAGATTGATCTTAGCCGCCGTCTTCGGCGTTGCCGGAATTGCTAAACTTGCTGACCGCGCCGGTTCGGAGAAAGCGATTGTCAATTTCGGCTTGCCGGAAAACTTAGCTAAACCGCTCGCCGTTGTGCTGGCGCCGGCTGAAATCGCGACGGCGATTTTGCTTTTGCCGTTGGTGACGGCCTGGTTTGGCGCGTTAGCGGCGATGTTTTTGCTGGTTGCGTTTATCGGCGGAATTATTTACAACCTCTGGCGTGGTAAAACTCCGGATTGCCATTGTTTCGGACAAATTCACTCGGAACCCGCCGGTTGGTCGGTGCTGGTTCGCAACATTCTTTTAGCAGCGGTAGCCGCTCTGATCTTTTTGGCGGGACGAACAAATGCCGGAACGAGTGCTTTTGCCTGGTTTGGAGAACTGACGACTGGCGAGAGAATGCAGTTTGTTTTTAATCTGATTTTTCTCGGGCTTTTCGCCGTAATTTTCTTTGGCATCAGGAACGTCTTTAAAAATCAGCTGATATTTCAGCGTCAGCTCGAAGTTTTGGAATTAACGGCCAACGAAAACGGCAGCAGGCGCGAAGTCGAGCGCGATGAGGCCAGGCGGCCATCATCAGGTTTGCCGGTCGGCGCTGTCGCGCCGGATTTTGCCGCGCCGGATTTGGACGGCAGACAAGTCACGCTCGAACATTTATTGATGCTGGGCAAACCGATTTTGCTATTTTTTGTCAGCGCGACTTGTAATCCCTGCAAAGCCCTGCTGCCTTCAATCGAAAGATGGCAAACCGAGTTTGGAACAAAACTGACGGCAGTTTTAATTACTTCAGGCGGGGTGGAAGAAAATCGGCGAAAATTCGGGCGGGCGGCAGATTTCGCCGCAATTCTGATCCAAAATGAGTCTCGCGAAATTGCCAAATTTTTTCGCTCCGAATGGACACCCGGAGCCGTATTGATCAACGCGGATGGAACCATCGGCAGCGTTTTAGCAACCGGCGACACGGAAATATATGGGCTGATGGACAAAGTGAAACCGGTTTTAGCGGCGGCGATTGCTGCTAACGGCAACGGACACCACGCGCAAAACATTTTTCTTCAGCCAAAAAAAGAACCGCACGTTCCCGTTATCGGGCAATTCGCGCCGGATTTTACTCTGCCAAACCTGAATGGTGAAAACATCAGCCTGTCAGCTTTTCGCGGAACCAAAACGATGCTTATGTTCTGGCGGGCAACTTGCCCATATTGTCAGCAGTTGACCGACAGATTAAAAGCTTGGGAGGCGGCGAACAGCGAATTTAACCTTGTAATTATGGCGGCAAACGAGCCGGAAATTGAGCGCGCGCGCGAGTTTAGATCAACCGTTTTGATTGAAACGGATCGCGAGGTGCAAAGAATGTTTGATTATGACGGAACGCCAAGCGCCGTCATGATCAACGAAGACGGCAAAATAATTTCGGACATCGCGGGCGGCGAAGAAAACGTTTTCGCACTCGTTGGCGATTATCGCAATCAAAGCTAAGAGCTTTCTAATGTACAAACCAGCTAAATGGAAAATTACCGCGCAAGAGGGAAATGCCAGGTGCGGAACACTGCAAACCAGGCGCTCGACAATTGAAACTCCCGTTTTTATGCCAGTCGGAACGCAGGGAACGGTTAAAGGACTGCGTTTTGAATGGCTCGAAACGGAGCTCGACGCGCGCATTATCCTGGGCAATACCTATCATCTCTGGCTCAGACCGGGCGCGGAAATTATCAGGACGGTCGGCGGGCTGCACAAATTTAATTCGTGGAATCGTTCGATTCTCACCGATTCAGGCGGTTTTCAAGTTTTTTCCCTGACCGATTTGCGCAAACTCAAAGAAGACGGCGTTGAATTTCGCTCGCATATTGACGGAAGCCTGAGGTTTATGTCGCCCGAAGTTTCGATGGAAATGCAGGCGGCTCTCGGGTCTGAAATCGTGATGGTTTTAGATGAATGCCCGCCGGGGAATTCTGATTTTGAAACCACTCGCAAAAGTTTGGAAATGACGGCCAGATGGGCAGCCAGATCAAAAGTGAAATTCAACGAATTACAGACAACCGGAATGGACACCGGTTTTGTCGCCGGGGCGGGAAATTTGAGCGGACAACAAGCTTTGTTTGGGATTGTACAGGGGGCCGGGCATTTGCCGCTCCGGCGCGAAAGCCTTGATAAAACTGTAGAAATCGGTTTTGACGGTTACGCTATCGGAGGCTTGAGCGTCGGCGAAGAAAAGCAGGTAATGTACGATGTCTGCGAGTTTCTCGCGCCCCAGATGCCCGCTGATGCTCCGCGTTATCTGATGGGGGTTGGGACGCCCGAAGATTTGATTGAAGCAATCTGGCGCGGCGTTGATATGTTTGACTGCGTGATGCCGACGCGCAACGGGCGAACCGGCACGGCGTTTACCTCAGCGGGTAAAATCAACATCCGCAATGCCAGACACGCGACCGATTCCGCCCCTCTCGACGCAAACTGCGCTTGTTCAGTTTGCCGGAGATATTCGAGAGCTTATTTAAGACATCTTTATCAAACCGGCGAAATGCTGGCCGCCATTCTGCTGACGCATCACAACTTGGCGTTCTACCTTGACTTGATGCGGCGAGTAAGGCAAGCTATTCGTTTTGGCACTTTCAAAGAATTCCGACGAGGATTTCACGAACAAATTTCACAGCAAACCAAAGCCGAATAAATTTTAAAACCGGAGACGCGCCTGGCGAGTTGTTTAGAGAGTGGCAAACTTTGTTTGATTTCGGTAACATATTTTATCAATGAACGAGCAAATCACGGTTATCGCCAGGTTTCAGGCCAAGTCTGAAACAGTTGACAAGATAATCGAAATCGCTTCGGAACTGGTGCGTCAAACGCGGATTGAAGCGGGTTGTTTGAATTACGATTTTCATCAGGATTTGGCTGATCCGACGCTTTTTTTCATGCACGAAAACTGGACTGATGAAAAGTCACTGGCGGCTCATTTTGAAACTCCTCATTTAAAAGCGGCGTTAGCGCTCCTGCCTGAACTGCTGGTCGTGCCCGTCGAAATTCGCCGCCTTAAATCGGTCGGCCCGAAAGCATAAAATTATGGGTGGAATTACATTTATTTTGCCGTTCGTCGTCATCTTTGGAATTTTTTATTTCATGGTGATTATGCCGCAGCGCAAGCGTCAACAAGAAATGCAGGAATTGATCGCCAACATAAAAATCGGCGAAACTGTGGTGACCAACGGCGGCATCATCGGCAAAGTCGTTCAGTTAAACGATAAAAGTTTAATCATTCGCAGCGCCGACAAATCGAATCTCGAAATTGCTCGTTCGGCCGTTGTCGAAAGAGAAGCAACGGAGTAGCAAATGATTGTTGGTTGAAATCAAGATTTTTCCTCGATTTATCATCTGCTCAAACATTGACCTGCTGATCTAATTACCTAAAATGAAGAAACGCAATCTTTCAGTACGAATTACCATCATCGCGTTGATTACGCTGGGCGCAATCTACGCTGTTTTTATGCCGCATCGAACTCCGACGGCACAGGATTTTACGTGGCAGGGAATCAAAAATAATCTCGCCGAAAATATTCATCTCGGTCTTGACTTAAAAGGCGGCTCGCATCTGGTCATGCGTGTTAATACGGAAGAGTATTTGACGAATTTGACTAAAGGATATGCGCCATCGGCACTTGCTGCTGCTCAAGAAGCAAATTTACCCGCCACCGATGTCAACGTCGTGACCGAGCCCGAAAAGCGAAATTATCAAATTATTCTCGGAACTTCGGATGCTTCAAAGCAAAATGAAATTGTCGAAGCGGTTCGCAAAAAAATCGGTTTGAACGAATGGAGTCAGACAACATCGGGCAATCAAATCATCTGGAGTCTGCCGCTGCAAGCGCAAACCACGCTTGGCACTCAAGCCGTGACGCAGGCCAAATCAATTATCGAGAATCGCATTAATACACTCGGCGTTGCTGAGCCGACTTTGCAAACAATCGGCGGGGTTGGTGGCAATCAACTCTTATTACAAATGCCAGGTTTGCAAGACCCGGAACGCGCTAAAAGAATTATCGGCGCTGAATCAAAATTAGAACTGATGAATGTAATCGGAGCGAAAAATCCTGCTCCGATTACAATGTACCCAACCGAAGAAGCTGCGAAGCAATCTCTCGGCGGCACTATTCCGGTAAATCGTCGGATTTTGCCGTTTATCGAGCGCGATGATAAGGCCGCCGCCAATGGGCAAAACCAAGCTCAGCCGGAAGCGCCGCGAGGTTATGTCGTGGTTGAATCGCCCGCTATTGTCACGGGCGACGAATTACGCGACGCCGCCGCAGTCAACGGTCGCGCTGGAGGCAGCGATGATTATCAAATTTCTTTCTCGCTCAAACCAAACGGCGCACAGAAATTTGGCGATTGGACTGGCAAAAACGTCGGCTCATACATGGCTGTTGTTTTAAACGATCAAGTAAAATCTGCTCCCTTTATCAAATCGCAAATCTTTGATTCAGGGCAGATTGATGGTCGCTTTACTAAACAGTCTGGTGAAGATTTGGCTTTGACGCTTAAATCCGGCGCACTTCCGGCTAAAATTGAATATCAGGAAGAACGCACGGTTGGGCCGAGTTTGGGCGCGGACTCGATTCGATCTGGAGTGACAGCCTCAGCCGCCGGCGTGATTTTGGTGATGCTGTTCATGCTCTTTTATTACCGGGGGGCAGGCGTTAACGCCGTCGTCGCCTTGCTCTTGAATATGCTGCTGACGTTGGCGGCTCTGGTTTTAATCGGGGCGACACTGACGCTGCCTGGAATTGCCGGAATCATCTTGGGCATCGGGATGGCAGTTGACTCAAATGTTTTGATTTTTGAGCGAATCAGGGAAGAGTTGCGTGCTGGAAAAGACGTTTTATCCTCGGTTGATTTGGGTTTTGACCGGGCTTTCGTGACCATTATTGACACGCACGTCACGACGATTATTTCCTCGCTTCTGCTCTATATGTTTGGCGGAGCCGGGCCGATTCGCGGTTTTGCCGTCACTCTTATTCTCGGTTTGTTGATTAACCTGTTTTCGGCCGTTTTCGTTTCGCGAACAATCTTTATCTGGCTCTTCGGCAACAAACGGCAAGTTGAAAAAATTAGTATCTGATTCAATGGTCAATGCAAAAGGGTGAATCAAAAATTTCATTCACCCTTCACCATTCACCGTTCACCATTATTCCAATGATTGAATTATTCGATAAAGTAAATATTGACTGGATGGGCAAGCGTAAGATTTTTATTACGATCTCCATCCTGCTGATGGTCGCCGGTTTGGTTTCGACGGTTTTTCGACAGGCAACCGGCGGTACGCCCTTTAATCTCGGGGTTGATTTTAAGGGCGGTTCCGTTCTGACGACCAAATTTAAACAGGACAAAATGCCTTCGGACGATGCGATCCGCTCGGCGCTGCAAACGACTGGAATCAGCGATCCGGTCTTGCAGCACTCGCTCGACAAACGCGACGAAGTTTTAATTAAAATTCCGCTTGAAGAAGCCGGCACGGTTGCCGCCCCGGCGGCGAACGTGCCCGAAGGCGATAAGAAAACTCAGGTCGAAATCGGACGCGGCAAAGTCAAACAAGCTCTCGATACGTTCGGCACCGAAGCTACGGGCGATTTAAGCGCAGACGACAACGCCACTTATAAAATCGTCGGAACCGAATCAGTCGGTGCGGTCGCGGGCAGCCAGCTTCGCAACCAGGCTGTCGCCGTGACTCTGCTTAGTTTGCTGGGAATTTTGTTTTTTATCGCGCTGCGGTATGACTGGACATACGCATCGGGAGCGGTCATCGCTGTTTTCCACGATGTCTTAGTAACAATCGGGATTTTTTCGATTTTTCAGTGGGAAATTAATTTGCCGGTAATTGCCGCCCTGCTTACTCTAGTCGGATTTTCGGTTAATGATTCAATCGTAATCTTTGACCGAATCAGAGAAAATTTAAAACTCAATCGGCGAGATTCGCTTTACACTCTAATCAATAATTCAATCAACCAGACGCTTTCGCGGACAATCATCACCGCCGGATTAGTGTTGTTGTCGGTTATCGCTCTGGTGGTTTTCGGGGGGCAGGTTTTGTTTGGGTTTTCGATTGCGCTGCTGATCGGAATTATCAACGGCACATATTCGACGTTTGCAATCGCCGCCCCAATCGCGCTCTGGTGGGAGCAGTTGATTAATGACGGTCGGGAGCGTCCGGCTCCCGTGGCTGCTACAGGAGCGACGTTTGCTTCAGCCGCCCGCAAATCCGTCGTCCGGCAAAAACGCGACGGCAATAGCAGCGTTCAGGCGGCTAAACCTTAGTCTATTTTAAATTGTGATTTTTTAAATAAAGGCGGAAGATTTATAAATCTTCCGCCTTTATTTAAAGCGCGCAAATCTTCTTCGCAAAAGCAATTTTTGTTCAACGTATTGAACCATTGTTATTTTCTTAGGACATTTATGCATAGATAATCAAAAACTTTGCTGAAATGTCCGACAAAGCATAATTCGCCTCTTGACATTCGCTTGTAAGCCGAATAGACTTTGGGCGTTGCTGGTCAGAAAAATTATCCAAATATTAAGCTCTGTGTTGTACTTTGCTTTGGGCTAAGTTTGGTCGCATCTGTAGAAGTTTAATAAACTTAGACGGAAGCGAACAACTCTCGGTTATAGGAACGCGTCTAAGCGGTTAAGACACAAACACAGAGAGCGGTATTACTGTTGTTATTTTTGCAATTATAAATTTCGCCCCTTTGACCCACTGGCACCGGAATAAGGAAGGATAAAATAAATGTTTGATGTTTTAGTTGAATCAAATGGAGAAAAAGGACGGGGCGCCAAGCAAGGCGCGTACTTTGGTACGACCGCTCTAGTTTTAGGCTCTCTGTTTATCGGGCTTTTCGTTTACAGCCTGTACCAGTATAACTTGGGCAGTATGTCCGGCGATGATTTATCACTGGATACGCTCGTTGCGCCGGTCATGGCTGAAGAAGCGCCGCCGCCACCACCAGCGCCGGAAAACAAGCCGCAAAAGCAGGTTCAGGATGCGCCGAAAAACGTGGATTTTCGTACTGAGATTGTTCAGAATCTAAATGAAGCTCCAAAAGTGCCGGACACAACCAGCGTCACCAAAAGTAATATTCCAGCCCGTCGTGAAGGCGTTGTCACAGCTATCGGCAGAAGTAATAGTGACGCCGCTGGTGGCGGTGCGGCCGGACCCGATAGAGGAACTTCCGGCGGTACACAACAGGCAATCGTTGCTAAACCAACTGTTGCCAAAGAAGCTGATGATGCCCCGCCGCCGCCCAAACCGGTTGAAAAACCAAAACCCTCAGTTGTTTCCGGCGGTGTAATTAACGGTAAGGCTTCGCGTCTGGTACAGCCGCCATATCCCCCCGCCGCCAAAGCAGTTCATGCCAGCGGTACGGTTAACGTTCAAGTTTTGATTGATGAATCGGGCAACGTAGTTTCGGCTTCAGCGACAAGCGGCAATCCGCTGCTCAGAGCGGCTGCTGTGCAGGCCGCGCGCTCATCGAAATTTACGCCGACGCAGCTTTCCGGGCAGCCGGTCAAAGTCAGCGGAATCATCGTTTATAACTTTGTGGCGCAATAGCAGTAGAGATTTTAAAAGAGCGATAAGTTTTCGCTTATCCGCTCTCAAAATTCAGAAAATTAGTGAAATAGAAAATTGAAAGTTTTCTCTTATAAAGGAGTATTAAAATGACATTTGCAAGCAGCCTTTTGGCAACCGTTCTACCAACCGTTTTAGCCTTTGCCGACGAGGGCGGATTTACTATCGGTGAAATGATGAAAAAACTAGGCCCGGTGGGTTGGGCTGTCATCGGTATCCTCTTTGTTATGTCGGTGTATGCTATCGCTGTGGCGGTCGAGCGTCTTTTGACATTCCGCGCCGCGAAAGAGCAATCACGACAGTTTGCGCCGCGGGTCGCGCAGGCGTTAAAAAACGACCGGATTGAAGAGGCTATTAACATCAGCGACAAACACAAAAAATCGCATCTGGCAATGGTTGTTTCATCAGGTTTACAGGAATTCCGCGCTCATGAAGGTAATTCGGATATTTCCGGCGAAGAAATTGACGCCTCGAAACGCGCTTTGCAGCGTGCCGTAGCCGTTAAAACTGCTGAATTCAAACGCGGTTTATCGGGTTTGGCGACAATTGGTTCAACCGCTCCGTTCGTCGGTTTGTTCGGCACTGTGTTTGGGATTATCAACGCCTTCCAAGGAATGAAAAACGCTGAAACCGCCGGTATCGCGGCAGTCGCAGGCGGAATCTCCGAAGCTTTGTTTACGACGGCGATGGGAATTCTCGTAGCTGTTCCAGCCGTTTGGCTGTTCAACTACTTTACCAGCAAAGTGCAGGGGTTTGTTGTGGAGATGGATAACTCGGCTTCCGAACTGATTGATTATTTTATCAAACAGCGCACCCGGCAACTTCCGCCAAGCCGCTAAGATTTGTCGAAGTTGCAAGGAGAATAAGTTATGGCAATGCAAGCTGGTGGTAGCGAAGATTTTACTGCCGATATTAACATCACGCCGATGGTTGACATCATGCTGGTGCTGCTGATTATCTTTATGGTCGTCACGCCGCTCCTGCAGCAAGGTGTTTCCGTGAATCTTCCGCGCGATGCGGAAAACCCCACTGAAGATCAGGCGATTAACAAAGAGACTTCAGTGGTTTTGGCGATTCCGGACAATGACCACGTTTACATCGGTAAAGAGCCTTTTCCAAAGGATCAACTTGGCGACAAGATTGCTAAGCTGATGGAACATAAAACAGAGGCCGAAAAAATCGTGTATATCAAAAGCGGAGTTAACGTTGACTACGGCAACCTAGTCGAGATTATCAACATTATCCGGAAACAGAACATTGACAAAATCGGCCTGGTCGCTGATCGAAAAAAAGGTGGAACTAAAACAGCAGGCACTTAAAACTTAGGTTTGCCGCTTTTGGTTTTGCAGATTCTGAAAGCGGAGCATCAGTATATCCAATTGATGCTCCGCTTCAAAGAAGGGAAATAAATTTTTATGGCAATGCAAACTGGTGGTTCCACTGAAGCCACCCCATATATTAATATTACGCCTTTGATTGACGTGCTTCTTGTGCTCTTGATTATCTTTATGGTGGTCTCACCACTCAAGCCAAGCCGATTTGAGGCTAAAGTGCCGGCTGAACCTAAAGATCAAGATAACAAAGACGTTAAGCCGAATCCGCTTTCATTGGTCGTCAGTATTGACAAAGATGGAAAAATTCTTTTGAACAAAGATGATCAGGCGGATGCCGGAGCGTTGGGCGCGCACCTTGCCGAATTATTTCAGACGCGCGAGCGTAATGGTGTTTTCAAAGAAGGTTCAACCACTAACGAAATCGAAAAAACCGTTTTTGTCAAAGCTCCGAAAGCTTTGAAATACGGAGAGGTCGTAAAGGTCATTGACTCTGTCAAAGGAGCGGGCGCAACTCCAATCGGGTTGCAAATTGACGATTTACAATAGGAAATCTTGCAGGCGCAAATATTTTGCATAAGAATTTGCGCCTAATTTAATTTACGGAGTCAACGAACATGAAAATCTCTCGCGTAGGGATATTATCAATTTTAGTTATTGCATTTGCTCTCTTGACCGGATGCAGTATCGTCAACAAGGTTCGAGCGCGAAACGAACTAAATGACGGAGCGAAGGCATATAAAGAACGCCGTTTTGACGAGGCCGAAGCACATTTTTCTCAAGCCATGGCTTTGGATCCGTCAGAAAAAAGAACGGAAACCTTTATGGCGAGAACGCTGCACCAGCAGTATTTAACCAATCGCGCCGCGCCTGAGAATATGCAAAAGGCCGAGCAGGCAATTGCGGTTTATAAAACAATTTTAGCTGATAACCCGAATGATGAAGCTACCAACGACGCTGTTTCAGGTTTAATCGCAGCTCTCAAAGGTCCGCAGGCATTGGTTGACTGGCGAACGGCGCGTGCAAACGACGAGCGAGTCAAACCTGAATATCGTTCTAAGGCTCTGACATTTCTGGCGGGCGAAAAATACAACTGCGTCAATGAAATCACCGAAGCCGCAAAAGAAACTATTACAAAAGGCAACGAAGCCATTTTCGTTTTCAAAAAGCCGGCTAACGGCGAAGATTTTGCCAAAGCTAAGCAGTGTGCCGATGATGGGTTAGCCTTAATTGACAAGGCCTTGTCGTTAGACAGCACAAAAAGTTCGCCTTTTTCATACAAAGCGAGTTTGCTCGTCCAGAAATCTCGCCTCGCCGAGATGGAAGGTAATTCAGCGGATAAGGAAAAATATAAAGTTGCTGCCGAAGAACCCAAGAAACGCTTTCAGGATTTAAGTGCTGCTGAAGCTAAAGTAAAAGACGACGAAGAAAAACGTAAAGCCGAAGAAGAGGCTGCGAAGTAGAAAGCTTAGTTCTAATTTTCAGATGGGTTAAAAAAGGTGATGTTCGACATTGATTGTCGGATATCACCTTTCTTGCCACACAGCAAATTTCAGTTTGGCGAAACTTTAACTGCTCAAATAAAGAAAATAAATTAAAAATAAGTGATTCGAATTGAGGAAATAATTGAGAAAGTCGGCCAGCAGCATCCAACCGCTGATTTGGAATTGCTGCGCCGCGCCTATTTTTTCTCCGCTAAAAATCATGCCGGGCAAAAGCGTGCTTCGGGAGAGCCTTATTTGGTTCACCCTCTGGAAGTTTCAAATATCCTAGCCGATATGCGACTTGATGAAGTCGCGGTGACGACCGGACTGCTTCATGACGTGGTTGAGGACACTCTGGTTGATTTAGACACGCTGCGGCAGTATTTCGGAAACGAAGTCATGCAGCTGGTTGATGGATTAACCAAAATTGCTCACATCAGCAATCTCTCGAGAGAAGAACAGCAAGCGGAAAATGTTCGCAAAATGGTTTTAGCGATGACGACCGACGCTCGAGTCGTGCTTATCAAACTCGCTGACAGATTGCACAACATGCGGACGCTGCACTATCTCAAACCGGAAAAACGTCAGCGGATTTCTCAGGAAACGCTCGATATTTATGCGCCGATTGCGCACCGGCTCGGAATGGGAAAAATCCGCAGCGAGCTCGAAGATTTGGCATTTCGCTATCTATATCCAGAAGATTACAGCGCGCTCACGCAAAAAATTGACGCTCGCCGGGTTGAGTTAGAGGCGATGCTTGAAAAAATTCGTCAGGCAATGGTTGAAAAACTTGATTCGGCTGAAATCCCTTTTGTCAGTATCCAAGGGCGAATCAAGCGTCTCTATTCATTATGGCGTAAGCTCAAGCGCCGAAAAATCACGATTGATCAGGTTTACGATTTGCTGGCTGTGCGAATTATTACGCCCAATGATGTGCGGCATTGTTACGCCACGCTCGGAGTTATTCACAACGCCTGGCATCCGGTTCCGGGACGGATTAAAGACTGGATTGGAACGCCGCGCGACAACCTTTATCAATCGCTTCATACTTCGGTAATCGGTGAAGGCGGACAGCCTTTTGAAGTTCAAATTCGCACCGAAGAAATGCACCAGATCGCCGAAGAAGGCGTGGCCGCACATTGGAAATACAAAGAAAATAAACTGGGCAAGAGAAGCGAAGATGAAAGTCTCGATTCTCTCCGGGCGACGATTGAGCGTTTGCTGCTGCCGCTCGTTGAAACGTCTCAGGAAACAACCGATTCAAGCGAATTAATGGATTCGCTCAAACTCGATTTATATCCGAAGGATGTTTACGCATTTACGCCGATGGGCAAAGTGATTCAACTGCCGCGCGGCGCGACTCCGGTTGATTTTGCCTTTGCGATTCATTCTCAAATCGGTCACAACTGCACGGGAGCTAAAATTAACTCTCGGATTGTGCCGCTTCGCACCGGCATTCAAAACGGCGATGTCGTAGAAATACTGACCAGCCCAAATGCCAAACCGAGCAGAGACTGGCTCAACTTTGTCGTTACCTCAAAAGCAAAGGGGCGAATCAAACATTTTATTGCCGAACAACAGCGCGTTGAATCGGTTGAGCAAGGGCGGAAAATGCTCGAAAAAGAAGGGTCGCGATTCCAAATCGCTCCCAAAAAATTGTTTGACGAAAACGGTGAGCTTAAACGTGTCGCCAATGAATACGGATTGAGCCGCGCCGAAGATTTACTGGCTTCGGTCGGTTACGGCAAAATTCTGCCGCGAAATGTCGTCGCTAAATATCTCGGACCTGAAAAATTTGCCGCGCTCGATCCGGAAAAACAACAGCAGTCGGTTTTGCGAAACGGCGTTCGAGCCGTTAAAAAACTGATCGGCTATGGCGATGACGCGATTATTGTTCGCGGCGTTGACGATTTGCTGATTAATCGCGCGCGCTGCTGCAACCCGCTGCGCGGCGAACCGATTGTCGGCTATATATCGCTTGGCAAAGGGATTGTCGTTCATTCAAAACGCTGCAAAAACGTCCAGGCTCTGATGGTTAATAAAGAGCGAATTGTTGAGGTTGAATGGGCTAACAACGAAGCCAACAAACGCTCGGATGCGGTTAAACTGCTGGCTACTACCGAAAACCGGACAGGTATGATTGCCGGAATTACCGGCGCTATCGCCGATATTAAAACCGGTATCCGTGACGCTCGCGCCGTTGTTTCTTCGGACGACCGCGGTCACATTGAAATTACCGTCGAAGTTTTCGATGTCAAACACTTGGATAAAGTCATCAGCGCAATCAAAGCAGTTCAGGGCGTAATTGATGTCGAACGCCTTAATGCCGCTTAGAACCCCCTGCAGCGACCTGAAATAATCCCCGCTCTTTGCGACAAATGCTTTTATTTGCTACAATTTTCGCTTTGCTTGAAGAACAATTTTTGATTAAAGTGAGCATTCTCTGTGAACGATAATATCGAGACTCAAAACAAAACAAATTTAACCGTCGGTTCGGCTGTGTTCAAGGAAAGCTCCGCTAGGGAAATTATTAAGACATCATCCGCGCCGAGCGCGATTGGGCCTTATTCACAGGCCGTCCGCGCTGGAAACATGGTTTTTGTTTCGGGGCAGATTCCGATTGATCCGGCCACCGGAGAATTTGTTTCAGATAACGTCGCCGAACAAACAGAACGAGTTTTGCAAAATCTGGCAGCCGTTTTAGACGCGGCGGGCAGCAGTCTGAAAGCAGTCGTTAAGACAACGGTTTTTCTTGCAGACATGAATGATTTTACGGCGATGAACGAAGTTTACGCTCGTCATTTTACTGAAAACTTTCCGGCTAGAGCGACGGTTCAAGCGGCGCGTTTGCCAAAAGACGCCCGGGTCGAAATTGAATGCGTCGCGCTGACCGAAAAATAGTTGCGTCCGCATGGCGCAACGCTTTATTTATCAATATTAGAAATTAATTATCAGCCTTCAAAAAAGGCGTCTCGAAGGAGCAAAGTGCAGAAATTACCATTTATCAAAGCTATTTTATTTATTACTTTATTAGTCGGCACCGCAGCATTTTTTGCCGCTTGCAATTCTACTGTCGGCGGAACCGCGACTCCCACCAGCGGCGATGTTGCCGCAACAGTTAACGGTAAAGCAATCGCTAATCAGGAAGTTGAAAAAATCATCAAACAACAGCTTCAGGGTCAAGAGAATAAGCTTTCTCCGCTTGAACTCGCGCAAGCGCGCCTGCAGGCGCTCGACAATTTGATTCAGCAGGAAGTCATGTTTCAAAAAGCCGACAAAGAAAAAACTTTGCCGAGCGATGATGACGTCACGCAAGCCATTAACGAGCAGAAACAGCAGAGCGGATTTACCACCGACGATTACAATAAGAAATTGCAGGAAGCTGGCGAAACCGAAGCCGGCCTGCGCGAAACTGTGAGAAAACAACTCGCCATCAAAAAGCTTGGCGACAAGGTTGCCGCGACTGTCGAACCGCCGAAAGATGCCGAAGTCGAAGCCTTTTTTAAAGGCAATCCCGCTTATTTCATCAAAAAACGCGGCGCGACTTTCAAAGCAATCGTGCTTGATCCTACCGATAGCGGTAACAACGATCCAACCAAAAGCCCGGATGATGTTAAATTGCGTTTGAGTGAAATTTCAAACAAGCTGGCTAAAGGCGCAACTTTCGAGGCGCTGGCCGGCGAATACAGCGAAGATCCGCAAACGAGAGCGCAGGGCGGAGACTGGCAGAATTTGAGTGAAGAACAAATGAAGCAGTTGATTAGCCCGTCATTTGCCGATTATGTGATGAACAAAGCGCAAATCGGAACTGTTATTCCCCAAGTCATACCGTTTCAGGGCAAAACACTGATTTTGAAAATCGCCGCCAAACAGGAAAAGGACGAAAATTTAACGCTTGAAAGTCCGGATGTTAAAACCGGCATCATCACCGCTTTGACCAATCAACGAAAACAGCTTCTAACCGGAGCTTATCAGGCCAGAGCGATGGACGAAGCCCGAATCGAAAACAACCTGGCAAAACGAATCATTGATAATCCGAATGAACTAAGCGGAGCGCGCCCCGCCGATGCCAACGCAGTTGCCTCGCCAACGGCTTCTCCGGCCGCAAGTCCGGTCGGCAGCGCTTCGCCGATAGCTTCGACGACAAACACAAATGCGCCGAAAGCGGCGGCAAGTCCGGCAAAGAAATAATTGTTAATGGTGAATTGCCGATGTTTAATGGAAAGCGCTGAGTCAATCTCACCGCTTTCCATTTTTCAATTCACCAATTAACGATTTATCATTCACCATTAAGTATGCTCTTTCGTCTCACCGAAGTTTATAAATCGTACGGCACGCAGGAAGTTCTGCGCGGACTGTCACTGCAGATTAACCCGAACGAGAAGGTCGGTCTGGTCGGAAGAAACGGTGCCGGCAAATCAACCGTCTTTCGGCTGATTGGCGGCGAGGAATCGGCAGATTCGGGCGATGTGATTAAAGCGCGCGAAGCGAAACTCGGTTTTCTCGCCCAGCATGTTGAGTTTGACGCAGATTTAACCGTTCACGAAGCCGCTCTCTCGGCGTTTGAAAGATTGCAAAAAATCGAAACCGAAATGCGCCATCTGGAAGAAAAAATGGCGGATGCGAGCGATGATTTGACCGAAATTCTTGAGAAATACGCCGAACTGCAGCACGAATTTGAAATGGAAGGCGGCTTCGAATACGCCGCTCGCGCCGAAAGCATCTTGCAGGGGCTCGGATTTGAAGAATCAATGTGGCATCAGCAAGCGGATAAACTTTCCGGCGGACAGAAAAATCGGCTCGGAATGGTGCGGCTTTTATTATCGCAACCGGACGTGTTGCTGCTCGATGAACCGACCAATCATCTGGATGTCAACGCCGTCGAATGGCTCGAAGAGTTTTTGCAAACTTATGATGCCGCTTATGTTGTCGTCAGCCATGACCGTTATTTTCTCGACCGGGTCTGCAATCGAATCGTTGAAATCGAATATGGAAAAGCAGCGGGTTATACGGGAAACTATTCGGCTTTTCTGGTCGAGCGCGAAGAACGCCGCGAAATCCAGCGCCGCGCGTTTGAAAATCAGCAGCAGGTGATTGCTAAAACCGAAGAATTTATCCGCAAAAATCTGGCCGGACAAAAGACGAAACAGGCCAAATCGCGCCGCAATATGCTCGAACGGATGGAGCGCGTGGACGCCGTCACGGTTGATAAAGCGCAGGGAAATTTTAATCTCAAAAACGTCGAGCGCGCCGGAAACAATGTTTTGATGATTGAAGAATTGAG
Organism: Pyrinomonadales bacterium; assembly: GCA_038212235.1. Classification (GTDB taxonomy): domain Bacteria; phylum Acidobacteriota; class Blastocatellia; order Pyrinomonadales; family Pyrinomonadaceae; genus JBBQUS01. The sequence continues at coordinate 46,930 of JBBQUS010000028.1, read as the reverse complement.
CATCGGTTTTGCCGATAAAATGCTGGCGGAAAACATTAACTTCACTCTTAATCGCGGCGAATGTCTGGGAATTATCGGAGCCAACGGAACGGGTAAAACTACGTTTTTAAAAACGATTTTAAATAAATTACCGCCGCTCACGGGCGAAGCCAGATGGGGAACTAAAACCGAAGTCGGTTATTACGCACAGCAATTAGATGATCTCGATGACCGCAACGAAATTATTATGGAACTGCGCCGCGTCGCGCCGATGTCCGCCACAACGGGCGAACTTCGAACATTTCTCGGACGGTTTTTGTTTTACGGAGATGACGTGTACAAAAAAGTGCAGGATTTGTCGGGCGGCGAAAAAGGCAGACTGGCGCTCGCTAAATTAATTTACTCGCAGGTCAATGTTTTGGTTTTGGACGAGCCGACCAACCATTTGGACATTCCATCGCGCGAAGCTCTGGAAGACGCTCTGGAAGCCTTTCCCGGCACGATTCTAACAATCTCGCATGACCGTTATTTTCTCGACCGCGTGGCGACGCAAATTTTGATGTTTGACGGCAAAGGCAAAACCGAGCATTACAACGGCAATTACAGCGAATTTCATGAATGGCTGGTTGAAATTCAAAGTTCAAAGTCCAAAATCCAAAACTCAGAAGTGAAAAAAACGTCGCCGAAGAACCAGGAAACAGAAAAACAAACCAATGTCCAAAATTCGAAGTCCAAAGTTCGTCATCGCGTATCCGAAGTAATCGAAGCTGAGATTGCCGCTCTCGAACAAAAGTTAAGCGACTTGACCGCCCGCATGAGCGATCCGAAAATCGCCGCTAATCCGGCAAAATTCGGAGAAATTAATATTAACTTTCAAAAGACGGAATCTGATTTGCAGAAACTGTATGACGAATGGTCGAGCGCCGAAAAATAAGAATGTAGGGGTGCGGGCTTGTCCCCACCCAATGAGCGTTGAGCTTTGGCGACGCGATAATTGTCTTTAATTGACGATATCTGTTCGATTACTAAACATCGCGGATAAACTCGCGTTGTTCGCCTGTCGGCTCATTGGGTGGGGACAAGCCGCTCGCCCCTACATTTTACGATTGAAATTTTAATGTTAACTGAACGCGACCGAAAACATCTCTGGCATCCGTACACGCAGGAAAAAATCGCTCCCGCGCCAATTCCGGTCATCAGTGCGAAAGGCGTCTGGCTTGAGTTAGAGGACGGACGAAAGATTTTGGACGGCATTTCTTCCTGGTGGGTTAACATTCACGGACACAGCCACGATTATTTAAACGAGGCGCTTTATCAACAGGCGAAAAGGCTCGAACATGTCATCTTTGCCGGATTTACCCACGAACCGGCAATCGCGCTGGCTGAAAAACTGGTTGAAATTTTGCCGCCGGGTTTAACGCGCGTTTTTTACTCGGATAACGGTTCCACCGCAGTTGAAGTCGCGCTCAAAATGGCCTATCAATTCTGGGCAAACGCGGGCGCGGAGCGAAAAACTTTTGTCGCTTTGACGGGCGCTTATCACGGCGACACTTTTGGCGCGATGGCGGCCAGCGATGATTCCTCGTTTACCGCTCCGTTCAAAAATTTGCTGTTCAAGGTTTTGCGCGCTTCCTCGCCTCGCTCCGCTGATTTTATCCAGAGCCTCGAAACAATTTTAATCAATAATGCCGGTGAAATCGCCGCCGTAATTGTCGAGCCGCTGCTGCAGGGCGCGGGCGGCATGATCGTCTGGAGCGCGGATAATTTACGCCGCGTCCGCCAGCTTTGCGATGAACATGATGTTTTGCTGATTGCCGATGAGGTTTTAACCGGCTTTGGGCGGACGGGAAAAATGTTTGCCTGCGAACGCGCGCGCATCACGCCTGATATCATTTGTCTCTCCAAAGCTTTGACGGCCGGTTATCTGCCGCTCGGAGCGACCGTCGCGAAAGAAAAAGTTTATCAAGCTTTTCTTAGTGATGATCGCGCCAAAACGTTTTTTCACGGCCATTCTTTTACCGCCAATCCGCTGGCTTGCGCCGTCGCGCGGGCGAGCCTGGAATTGTTTGAGCGTGAACACAGCCTGGAACGAGTCGCCGTTATCAATCGCAAATTTCAAGAGCGTCTGCCGCGCTTGCTCGATTTAAAAATTGTCGGCGATGTCAGTATTCTCGGTCCTGTCGGAGTGATTAAACTCAACGAAAACGGCGGCTATCTGGCCAACGTCGGGCAAACTCTGTTTCAAGAATTCTTGTCACGAAACATTTTGCTGCGCCCCCTCGGCAATGTGCTTTATTTTATGCCGCCGTATGTGATCAGCGAAGATGAGATTGATTTTGTTTTGGACGCAATCGAAGATGTGCTACAACGGTTATGAAGCGAGGTTTTTATGAGCGTCACTGAAATGCAGGAACGTGTTTTCAACGCCGCGCAGATTTTGCCCCAGCGCCTGACGTGGGAAGAATATCTGCGCTTTGGCGAAGAAAACACTTTGGCGGAATGGATTGACGGGAGAGTAATCGTGCTATTTTCGGGTTCAACAAAACATCAGGAAATCGTTGGATTTTTGCAAACTGTAATCGGGCTTTTTAGCGAAACTCACCACTTAGGACAAGCATTTATCGCACCTTACGCGATGAAACTCAACCCGCAGCGACGGGGGCGCGAGCCGGATGTTTTATTTGTTAGTCGAGAGCGCGAGCATTTGATAGAGCGAACTTTCTTAAACGGCGCGGCCGATTTGGTTGTCGAAATCGTTTCGCCTGAATCGGTCGAGCGCGACAGCGTGCAGAAATTTGTCGAATATGAAACAGCCGGAATCCGCGAGTACTGGCTAATTGATTATACCAATCAAACCGCAGTCTTTTATCAGCTTGATCAGGAAGGGCATTATCAGGCTGGAGAAATAAGCGATGGCGTTTTCCGCTCAAGCGTTTTGCTCGGCTTCTTTGTTCGCGAAAGCTGGTTTTGGCAGGAGCGTTTGCCGACGCTCGCCGCGCTGCGTGAGTTGGGCATTCTCTAAGCTACTTTCTCGTTTGTTTGCACAAGATACTTCCTTAAAAACTTTCCGGTATGCGAGCTTTCGTTTGCCGCAACTTCTTCAGGCGTTCCGACCGCCACAATTTCGCCGCCGCCGCTTCCGCCTTCGGGTCCGAGGTCAATAACGTAATCTGCCGTTTTAATCACGTCCAAATTGTGTTCGATGATCAGCAGACTGCCGCCCGCGTCAATCAGAGCGCGAAATGCCGTCAGCAGTTTGTTGATGTCGTCAAAGTGCAAACCGGTTGTCGGTTCATCAAAAATATACAATGTTTTAGCGCCGGTCTTCTTGGTCAAATGCGCTGCTAATTTGATGCGCTGGGCTTCGCCGCCGGAAAGCGTCGTCGCTGATTGCCCGAGGCGCAGATAACCCAGCCCGACTTCATCCAAAACCTTTAGTTTATTGGCAATGCGCGCAGTTTCTTTAAAAAATATCAATGCTTCGCGCACCGTCAAATTCAAAACTTCGTGAATATTTTTGCCTTTGTAGCGGACGTCTAAAACGCTCGGTTTAAAACGCGCTCCCTTGCACTCTTCGCAAACAAGCTCAACGTCCGCCAGGAACTGCATTTCGATTGTCACGGTTCCGTCGCCCTGGCAAATTTCGCAGCGCCCGCCCGGAACGTTAAATGAAAAATGCGAGGCGTCAAAACCCTTGGCGTGCGCCGCGTTTGTTCCGGCGAAAACTTCCCGAATCACATCGTAGGCTTTTAAATACGTCACTGGATTTGAACGCGGCGTTCTCCCGATGGGCGATTGATCGTTTAAAATCACGTCGTCAATAAATTCCCCGCCGCTCATACTTTTGAAAAGTCCGACGTGGCCCTGCCAATCTTCGCGCTGTTTTTTTAATCCGGCGTAAACAACGTCGTGAACGAGGGTTGATTTACCGGAACCGGAAACACCCGTGACACAGGTCATCATTTCGAGCGGAATTTCGACAGCCACATTTTTTAGATTGTGTTCGCGCGCGCCCGTAATGACGAGCTTTTTGTCCGTAACTTCGCGTCTGGCTTTGGGGATTTTGATTTCAGCTTCGCCGCGCAAATATTTAGCGGTTAAAGAATTGCGGCTTTGCAAAAGTGATGCGAAATCGCCTTCAAAGGTGATGTTGCCGCCTAACTCTCCGGCGTGAACGCCGATGTCGAGCAAATGATCCGCCGCCGTCATAATTTGTTCATCGTGCTCGACAACCAGAATCGTGTTGCCGATGTCGCGCAGATTGTGCAGAATCCGAATCAGACGCGTATTGTCGCGCGGATGCAAACCGATTGAAGGCTCGTCCAAAACGTAAAGCGCGCCGACCAGCGAAGATCCCAGATTTGTGGCAAGCTGAATCCGCTGGGCTTCGCCGCCCGAAAGAGTCGCCGCCAGACGGTCAAGCGTTAAATAATCCAGCCCGACATCGAGCATAAATTTCAAACGGCTTTGGACTTCGTACAACAGGCGTTCGGCAATCACTGTTTGTTCGGGAGTGAGTTTCAGACCGCCGAAAAAATCCGCCGCCTCATTAATCGAAAAAGCCACTGTTTCGGGCAAAGATTTTCCGTTGATTTTAACGTCGCGCGCCTCCTGTCTGAGCCGCCCGCCGCTGCATTCGGGGCATTTGGTATAGCCGCGATATTTAGCTAGAAAAACGCGAACATGCAGCTTGTACTTTTTTGTTTCGAGGAACTTAAAAAAGCCTTTGATTCCGCGCCAACGTCCTTTTCCTTCGATAATTGAATGGCGTTGTTCATCAGACAGTTCGATAAAAGGCCCGTCGAGAGAGATGTTTTCCGCCCGGCAAAACTTTTTCAACTCATCCAAAGCCCATTCCGCCTGTGGTTTGGTAAAAGGAACAATTGCTCCTTTGGCCAGCGAAATCATCGGATTCGGAATTACCAGATCGAGGTCTAAACCGGTCGTATTGCCAAAACCCTGACAGACGGGACACGCGCCAAACGGCGAGTTAAAGGAAAAAAGACGCGGCTGCGGCTCTTCGTAGGGCGTTCCGTCATATTCGCAAATAAATTTATTGGAAAATTTGAGCTGCTGTCCGTCAACGGTTTCAATAATCGCGTTGCCGTCGCCGTTTTGAAATGTTACTTCAAGCGAATCAACCAGCCGCTGCTTAATGTCGCCGCGCATCGCCAGACGATCAACTAAAACAAATGTGTTGTCAAAATCTTCGAACTTGTAGTCGTCCGGAGTGCGCAGCTCAACTATTTCGCCGCTTCGGTAAAGACGGGAAAACCCCTCGCTCAATAGTTCAATCAAAATCGCGTCGGTTTGAATTTTGGATTTTGCGCCCTGAGTTCTAAACTTATTCTCAATCGGAAAGAGCACGTAAAAGCGCGTTCCTTCAGAGAGATTTCCGAGCGTTTCTTCCGCTGCCGATTCCGGCGAATCTTTTTTGACCGGACGACCGCAGACGTGGCAAATTACCGTTCCGATGCGGGCAAAAAGCAGCCGCAAATAATCATAAATCTCGGTTTGCGTGGCAACTGTCGAACGAGGATTGCGCGTCTGATTGCGCTGGCGAATCGCGATTGCCGGAGCGATGCCGATGATTTCATCAACATCCGGCTTATCCATTCGTTCGAGAAACTGACGAGCGTAGGCCGAAAGCGATTCGACATAACGGCGTTGCCCTTCAGCATAAATCGTGTCGAAAGCGAGCGATGATTTGCCGGAACCGGAGACGCCCGTGACCACCGTCATTTGGTTGACGGGCAGAGAAAAAGAAATATTTTTGAGATTGTGCGTCCGCGCTCCCTTAATTTCGATGTTTTCCAAACTCATTTTTTATAATGTCTTACTGCTAAAAAATCGGTCTATCGGCGAAACTTTTATTTTAACTCAAAACAGTCTCGGAAATAAAAGGCGGACGCGGCGGTATTGTAGAATATAGAAACTTTTGCAGAAGGAGATTAGATGAAAATTATTTTGGCCTTGATTTTAACCGCTCTTATCGGAACTGCTGCCTTTCTGGCAACCAACCATGCTTCGACAAATAAAACTGCTGCGCCGACGGTCGAGTCGCAAACAGCCGCAGTTGATAACGCGCCGGAACCGAAACCGGCCTCAGATATTAAGCGAACACCGATTATCGTTGAATTATTTACCTCCGAAGGCTGTTCGAGCTGTCCGCCAGCGGACGGAAATTTATCAATGCTGGTCGAAACGCAGCCGGTTGCCGGAGCTGAAATCATCGGTTTGAGCGAGCATGTTGATTACTGGAATCGTCTCGGGTGGACTGATCCTTTTTCCTCGGGCCAATTTAGCGGCCGTCAGGGTGAATATTCGCAGTATTTCAAACGCGATGACGTTTATACGCCGCAAATGATTGTCAGCGGTCAGCGCGAAGTCGGCGGCGGAGACATGCGCGGCGCGCTCAAGCAAATTGCGGATGCCGCCAGAGAGCCGCAGGGACAAATCGGTATTGAAATCGAAAAGCAATCCGGTAATGGAATTTCGGTTAAAGTTGAACCCGCGAATTTGCCGAAGATTTCGAGCGGAGACAGCGCCATTGTGCTGCTTGCCGTCACCGAAAATAATTTGACCTCAAACGTTGCAAACGGCGAAAACGGCGGACGGCGTCTCAAACACTCGGCCGTCACGCGCTATCTGCAAAACATCGGCAACTTTGGTAACGAAAGCAAAAATTTGTCGGCTGACGTCACGCTCGGCAAAGATTGGAAACGAGAAAATTTGAGTATCGTCGCATTTGTCCAGGAAACCGGCAGCCGCAAGATTCTCGGCGCAGGCAAAATTGATTTGAAAAAATAGGGTTTCGCGCAAAGGCGCAAAGGACGCCAAGTTTAAATTTCAAAACTAAATCAATTGTGGTTTTCCTTTGCGCCTTTGCGCGAAATTCTTCCACTCACCGTTTGGCCGTCCTTTGATTAAAATGGCTCATTGGGCAGGTGCAAGGCCGCGCTCATACATTTAATTATTTCACTGACTAAAATTGTTCTAATGCTTAATGATTGTTACCAGCGAGAATCGTACTTGATCAAATTTTCGCGCCACTCGAGTTCTTCACATTCGACTGGAAGAACCGGAATTGCGCCGTCGAAAATGATTTGAGCGGCGATTGGGCGGCGGACTCGATAGGTTTTGCCCGATACAGACCAGATCATTAAAACAGCTTTTTCTTCGTAAAATTGCGAGACTACCGCTTCACGCCAATCTTTTTTGCAGCGCAAAACCAATCGAGAACCAAGCGGCAGCTCGCCCAAAGTTAGCTGTTTTTCGGAAGTTTCCACTGTTTGCGGAGTTTTTTGAATTCTTTGGTCGGAAGCTGAACGAGAACCGGATTTGCCTTCGGGTCAAGCCACTGCACAATCTGACTGATGTTTTCTTTAGGCATCGCCGTACAGCCCGCAGTTCCGGTTTCGGAATTTTTCCAGATGTGCAGAAAAATACACGAGCCTAAGTTTTTTTGCACCGGATTAGAGTTGTGCGCGACAAAAACTCCGAGTGCGTAAGGTTCGCCGACCGCCAGCATTTTTTCCGAACTATTCCAATCGAGAGAACCAACCTGGCGACGGTCAACAATTATATTGTAATTGTTAGATTTGACGTCATCAACGCATTCGGTTGACTCGGCCAAAGAAGTGTATGGAAGTTTGAATGAAGATGTGTCGCCGATTGCGGCTGTTCCGAAAGCGGCCGTTAAATTAAAAACACCGGCTGGAGATTTGCCGTCACCTTCGCGTTTTATCGGCTGCTCCGATTGATAAACAGAGGCATCATGCAAACCTTTACCCCACGCTAAGCCGGTGCGTCCGACGACAATCGGCACTTCGTCACCGACTTTGTGCCATTTATCTTTTGCCTTTTCACGTTCAAATCGCTGCAGTTTGCCCTGAACCGAATTCCAATCGGGCGTCAGCACCAAAATCATTTGCCGCGACGCTCCGAGCGGCGATTTCTGCGCGAAAACGGCGGTCACCGCAAAAAGTAAAAACAGGAAAACAGTGATTTTTTGCATAAACAAATGGCGGACTGCGAAGCCCGCCATTAACCGATTTGGTTTTAAATTCAATTAGTCTTCAAACGGCAAATCCTGCTGGATATTCGAGCGGTTTTTGCTGACCGCATAAAATCGCAGCGCAACAGAGACAATCACTATCGAAATTCCAATCCATGCCATCACCCAAAAGAGCGAAGGAACGCCGGTCGCGTTGTACATATTGAGCGCGTCGGTCTGGACGTGCGAGCCGGCAAACGGGTTCGACATCACAAAAACCGTTTTCAGATCAAAGAGCGCATTCAAGACACATTGAACGGCCAGAAAACTTAAAAAGAAAGTCGCAATTTTAGGTGTCGCGTAACGAGCGACTAATAACAGAGAAGCGGCAATCAGTAATCCGGCGGCCACTGTAAACATGACCCCGAAAAACGTTACGCTGGCTGTCGTAAAATGGATAACCGGCAGAAATAATCCAAAGAGAATCGTCAGTGCGGCAATATAAACGGCGGTTCCGGCCAGAACGATTCTCGCCTGAAACGACCGGCGAATAAGAACGAGCAGGAGTGCCCCGAAAAGAGTTGCGCCGACATAACCGGCGCTTGAAATAATCAGAGCCGCCAGCGAGCCGCTCGCCGCAGAAAGCACTTCGCCGCTCGTATCGGGCGAAACAGTCAGGCTCGCCACTGCGCTGCCGGTTAAAACTGCGGCGAGCGCATGGCCGCCTTCGTGAATAAAAGTCACAAAAAGCCTGAACGGATAAACTAGATATTCAGCATATGGAATAAACCACAGCGCAAGGCTCAAAATTGTGGCGATCAGCAAGGTTTTTACTTGCGGGCGGGCATCCGGCGCGACGTTAAATTTAATCACTTTTTTACTCCTCGGGGAATCTCAAACTCAAAATCACCTTACGTTTCATTTTACGACAAAGTTCGCCGCTTGGCGATGTTTTAAATTAGATTTGTGTTCTCGGAAAATAGTTTGTTCAATTATTTTTTTCTCTGGCGTAATCGCCGGACTTGCCGCCGGTTTTCGATTCGAGCCGGATATCGGTGAGCGTAATGCTTTTATCAATCGCTTTGCACATATCGTAAACGGTTAGCGCGGCAACCGAGACGGCGGTCAGCGCCTCCATTTCAACGCCGGTTTGGGCGATTGTGACGACTTCTGATTCAAGCAAGACTCCAAAATCCGCCAGCTCGGCGCGAATTTCAACTTTGGAAAGCGCCAACTGGTGACACAGCGGAATTAAGTTTGAAGTCTGTTTAGCCGCCATAATTCCGGCAATGCGCGCAATTTCAAGCGGATTGCCTTTTGGCGTCTGGTTATTTTTAATTGCAGAAACGGTTTCAGGATTTAATAAAACCCGCGCCGAAGCGGATGCGCGGCGCGTTGTTTCGGCTTTGTCGCTAACGTCAACCATTACGGCGCGTTGCTGTTCGTCAAAATGAGTTAGATTTTTCACTTAATTGTGTTTATTTTTGTGCGTTTGGGCGGAAAGGTCGTTGGTTTAACCTTTGGATTTTTACCATTTTTAGGTACAAGGTAAAGCTCTAATTCGCGCCATTCTCTGAAACCACCGTTGATTACGAAGACCCTCGAAGTCTCAATGCTAAGGTGCTTTACCAAATAATCTTTTTCTTTTTTTGAGATAGCGGCAACAGTTTTGGGTGAATCCAAATAAATGTCGGGTTTATCTCTTAAATATTTTCCTTTTCGAGAATAAACTGCGGTAAAACTACAGTTAGTACAGTATTGTCCATAAATTATTAGATAACCTTTCATTTTTGGTTTATCTTTTAATTGTTTGGCAAAAACATCAAGTGACACTTGTTTTTCTTCCTCTTTATATTCGTCAACTGCACAACAACCTCCGCTGTCAGTTTTTAACGGATACGAAAAGTTGTCAAAGAGTAGTGTCAGTTTTTCATCAAATTCGGGATTGTATGAAGTATTAAAATAAGATTCAAAATCCGGTGGTTGAAGCCAAAGTTCTGTTAATTGAACACCATTAATTTCGCCAATGAAAATTTTGATTCTTTTTTCTTCGATGCCTCTATTTTTTACTAAGTAAGTTTTGATTCGAGTCGTATAACGAAAAGGGAAGCCTAGCAAAGTGTTCTTATCGCGTTTGAAACGAACGTACAATAAGTCGTTCGGCAAATTCTGCATCTCCATTGCGACAGCATCAAGTCGAGCTTGTAATTGCTCAGAGTTGAGTTTAGAGAATTCATCCAACATCTTCGGATCATAACCTTGCGGGTGGTCTTCCTGTGCAAAAATTAATAGCCCGCAAAAAAGAACTACAAAAATAACAAGAAACTTGCGAGCTAACGTCAACGGCATAAGTTTAAATTCGGATACCCCCGATTTTTTCGGGTTTTTGATTTGTTGCAGGTTGCGCATAAATCGCTTCGTCCTGTTCGCGCCGTTCTTTTGCGCCGGAAGAATGCCATTTTGCCCAGGCGTCGGGGGCGTCAATCGTTTCGCCGCCGTGAACCGTCAGACGTTGACGAATTCGGCACATGACGGGCGTGTTGACGCCGACGCCGGAAATCACGGCTTGGCCTTTGGTCAGTGCGGGTAATTCGTTGAGCTGTTCGCGTCCCGCGCCTTCGACCGATTGGGCGACGGTTTGCTGGTCAATCGGGTTGACGATGCGCATAATGATTTGCGTCATGCACTGCGATAAAACGTCCTGATCGAGTTTGCCGGGACGCTGTGTAATCAGTCCGATGCCGACTCCGAATTTGCGGCCTTCGGATAAAATCTGCTTTAAAATATTGGTCGAGACAACGCTCGCGCCGGCCGGCGCAAAACGATGCGCTTCTTCCAGAAGCGCGAAAACCGGATAGTTAAGATAATTTTCCCCCTCAAAACTTTCGCCCCGGACGGTCATCATGCGGGCTTTATTGACGCGCCGAAGCAGCGTACCGACAATCACCTGCTGCTCGTTCTGCTCGATATCTGAGAGATTTAAAATCGTGACGCGCCCCGGGCGGAAAAGCTCGTCAAGCGGAATGTGTTCGGCGTCCGAAAAAATCCCGCCTTTTTTATCAAACCGCGAATCCATCCGCCACAACAAACCTTCGATTGAGCTGACGTTGCCGCCATCGTTGCTGCTGTTGCCGTTTTTGCTTTCATTGCCGTATTTTTGCGCCGCCACTTCGTCGCGCAAATCGTGGTAGCCCCAGAGCTGGCTGGCTTTGCGTCCTTCGCTCAGTTTGCCAAAAGCGAGATGCAGAAAATGCAGCATCTTTTCCGAAGTACCTTCGGGCAGCAAATATTTAATGTCGGCTTCGGTCAGCGTGGAAAAACGAACCTTGATTCCCTCGTGCGTGTAAATTTTGACTTCCGGCGCGTAACCGTCCGCGCCGCGAAAATTAGGATCGCCCTGAATTGAGTTCAATGTGTGATATTCGCCGTGCGGATCAATAATCAAAACGGCGGCGCGATTGTACGGGCGCATCAATTCTTCGATTAAAACGCCAGCCGTGTAGGATTTGCCCGAACCCGTTGAAGCTAAGATTGCCAGGTGAGTTGAAACGACATCTTTGATCGAGAGCACGACCGGCACTTCGCCGTCCGAACGCGTCAGCAAACTGCCGATGTGCGCCGAACCGATTTCGTTTTCCTTTTTCGCGCTCAGAACATGCGCGAGCGTTTCGCTTGACGCTAAAAAAACCGCGTCGCCCGGATTCGGCGGAATTCGCGGGTTGATAAAATCTTTGATTCCTTCGTGGTAAAACCCGATTGTTTCAACCGTAATCTCGTAAATTTCGCAGCAGTCGTCCAAACCGATGAGCGATGAAATGAGAGAGGGCGGCGTGTTCGGATCGGACAAGAAAGCGTCGGGCAGATTGCGAATCAGTTTGCGCGAGGAAATTGTGCCGAGGATATTTAACTGCTTATCTTCGTCTTTCGCCTGGTAATAAACAAATTCGCCAATTCGGGTTTTATTATTATCCGTCGTAATAAAAAGATATTCGTGCGGAAGCAGTCCGGGTCCTTTGACCGTGCCGGTTAAAAAATCTGTGGTTGTCATAAAGCAAAATCTCGATAGAAAATGAGTTGGCGAGACCGAGTATAACACGGCAAACAGGGAAAATTCAGGTCGTTTGTGAAGGCAAATTTAGCTTAAATCTAAAATAATTTTGCGAAAACAAGCAAAATATCGCAAACTCGAAAGCAACGATTTACAAAGGGATTTTCCGGATTTGGCAAAGCTAAATTGGACAAAACAAGCAAGCAAAGTGATTCGGCTGCGATTCTTTGCGGCAGCGATTTTGTTCGTTTGGATCGGACAAATGCCGCCGCCGCGGATCGCCCTTGCCGCGGATGAATCTTGCCAGTTATCTTGGCGATTAACAACACCGGCAGCTTTTTCTTCTCATCGCCGCAAAACAATTTTAATTTACAGGATGATCGCGGGCTTTCCGACAATGATCAGCGGCATCGGCTAACCTTGAGCGGCACGTTGAGCACGCCCAAAGCCGATAACCGTTCGCTCTTGCGGCAAATTTACGGCGGTTTTCAGTTAAGCTACATATATACTTATGCGTCGCGGCTGCCGTTTAATATTCTGACCGGGAACGACCGCAACGGCGATACGACTTTTAATGACCGTCCCGCCGGAGTCGCGCGCAACACGGGGCGCGGTTTCGATTTCGCGTCATTTGATTTGCGGCTGAGCCGGAAATTTAATTTTACCGAGCGGGCAAATTTAGAACTTACCGCTGAAGGCTTTAATCTTTTTAACCGCTCAAATCTAACTGTTCCCAACAACACTTTTGGAACCGGCGCGACCCCGATTGCCACTTTTGGCAGAGCGACGGCTGCATTTGATCCGCGTCAAATTCAGTTTGGGTTAAGATTTAACTTTTGACGCCGACAGGCTGAGGGGAAATTATCATGAAAGTTACCAAAATAGTTCTCTTGTCGGCGCTTTTGCTGGCCGGCTGCGCAAAAAATAGCCCGCAAATAACCGTGGCTGAAGCGAAAAAGGATAATCTCAGTTCCCAGGCTGTCCGTGTTTCCGCTCCGGGCGCGGATGCGGCGGAACCGGCTGCCGCGTCCGCGCCGGATAACGGCGTTTACATTGTTTGGGTTGAACACGGAGCAGATAAAAACGCAGATGTTTTTCTTCAGAAAATGAATGCTCAAGGTCAATCTGTCGGTGAAAAAGTGCGGGTTAACAGTGAAGCCGGCGCGGCAACGGCTTGGCGCGGCGATCCGCCGACGATTGCGGTCGGGAGCGACGGCAAAATTTTTGTCGGCTGGACGGCTCGCGTCAACGCGCCGGAAGGCAGCAGCAGCAATTTGGTGATTTCGCTTTCACGCGACGGCGGACACAGTTTTGACGCGCCCGTTAAAGTTAATGATGACAAACTTCCGGCAGTTCACGGAATGCACTCGCTCGCCGTTGATCAAAACGGCTCGATTTACATGGCCTGGCTTGATGAGCGTTATCTGCGCGAAGACGCTGCAAAATCACAGCCGAAAGAGTCGCCGACCGAGCCAAAAACCGGTTCTTCAAATGCCGAGGCCGGTGCCGCTCATAAACATTCCGAAGCCAATCGCGAAGTTTATTTCGCCGTTTCAAAAGACGGCGGCAAATCGTTTTCAGCAAATAAAAAACTCGCGTCCGATGTTTGCCCGTGCTGCAAAACATCAATCGTCGCGGCTCCCGACGGCAAAGTTTACTTCAGTTGGCGACAGGTTTTACCGGACAATTTCAGGCACATCGCCGTGGCTGCTTCGAGCGATAACGGGGCAAGTTTTAGTCAGGCAGCGATTGTCAGTGACGACCGCTGGCAAATTGCGGGCTGTCCGGTGTCGGGCGCGTCGCTCGCAATCGGCGCGAACAATGCTCTTAACGTCGTGTGGTTTTCGGCGGGCGAGGCCGGTCAGCCTGGGATTTACCGCTCCGAGTCGGTTGACGGCGGGAAAACTTTTTCGCCGCGCGTTCTGGTCAGCGAAGGCGCAGCTTTTGGTACACAGGCTTTGGTGACGGACGCCGCGAAAAATCTTGAAGCCGTCTGGAGTGCGGGCGGCAAGGTTGTCACCGGCAAATTAAAAAACGATGCGCCGATCAATGAACTCGGCGCAGGCGAATTGCCGTCCGCCGCTCTGGCCGGAAAGAACCTGATTGTCGCGTTTATTCGCAAGGAAAATGACAAACGCGCAATCTGGGTTTCACCCGTCAGCGAATAACTTTAACGTAAATAAATTTGTCTGATTATCTTGAGCAGTTTTTTTGTTTGCTCGGTTTTTGAAACTCGCGGCTGAAAAACGAATAATAGAGATTAACGTGCGTCCAACTTCTCGTTTAAAATTTTTTATTATTTGTATCTCAGCCGCGACTTCTGTTTTGGCGTGCGCCAAAGAAAAACCCAAACCTCTTTCGGTGCAGGAGAGCGTACGGGTTGAAGCGAGCTTTTACCGGGCCAACTGCGTGGTTTGTCACGGCGCGGAAGCGACCGGCAAAGACATTGGCGGGCGGATGACGCCTTCGATGCGAACCGGCGATGTTCTCGCCAAATCCGATGACTATCTCTACGCTCAAATCCAAAACGGCGGAAACGGAATGCCGCCTTTTAAATATCAGCTCTCCGAAAAAGAAATCAAGAATATGGTGCAGTTTATTCGGGATTTACAGAAAGACGAGCGATAGATTTAGCGCGGGAATTTTTATCTATTCGCCAAACATTATGTTAGCGTAGTTCATACTTCAAACCAGAAAAGAGGAAAAATCAGTATGGTCAAAACAGCTTTATACGTAAAACTAGAAGCTAAACCCGGCAAAGAAGCGGAGGTCGAAGCGTTTTTGCGAAGCGGTCTGGCAATCGTCGAAGGCGAACCGGCCACAATCGCCTGGTTTGCCATCAAAATGAGCGGTTCGACTTACGGCATCTTTGACGCTTTCCCGGACGAAGCCGGACGTGAGGCGCACCTTTCCGGACAAGTCGCCGCCGCTCTAATGGCAAAAGCGCCCGAACTTTTGGCAGAGCCGCCTTCGATTGAAAAAGTTGACGTTCTCGCCGCTAAACTGCCGCAGTAAAACGTGAGTGGCAGTTTATTAGAATAGACCGCAGATGACACGGATTCGGCCGATTCTCGCTGATTTCAAAATCAGTCTTAAAAATATTATGGTTGGCTTAATTCTCTGAATCTGTCGCCTAATCAGAATTAAAGACGGAAGCCAAAGATTTTCGTTGATTTGAAAATATTTTTCTCCGAAAAGTTGGCTTCTGCCCGAAATTTAGTAATAGTCCTACTTCCATTTGTGTTGCTTTTAAATAATTTAATAACTGCGCTTCGTGCGCGGCATCCAGGCTTTCAGCTGTTTTTAATTCGAGAATAATCAATTCCTCAATTACTAAATCCGCAAAATATTCGCCGACGGACACATTATCGTAAAAAAACTTCAATCGGTTTTTGCCGTTCGACTTTTAAGCCTTTTCGTTCGATTTCATGCCGGAGCGCGTTTTCATAAACCTTTTCCAAAAATCCATACCCAAGCGCGTTATACACCTTGTAAAAAGCTTTGAGAATGATATCGGTTATCTCTTTGTGTTTAAAATCGTCCATTATGTTTTTGAATAGACCGCCGATGACACGGATTTAGCTGATTGGCACGGATTTAAAACGTATAAAAATATTTGATTTAAAAATCTGCGTTTAATCTGTCCAATCTGTGTTATCAGCGGTCTATTTCCTAAACTCTGGTCAAATGACGATATTTAACCCGGTGCGGCTGATCGGCGGCAGCGCCGAGGCGGCGTTTGCGGTCGGCTTCGTATTCGGAATAATTTCCGTCAAACCAGACGACGTTTGAATCGCCTTCGAAGGCGAGAATGTGCGTCGCGATTCTGTCCAGAAACCAGCGGTCGTGGCTGATGACGACGGCGCAGCCCGCGAAATTTTCCAGCGCTTCTTCGAGCGCGCGCATGGTGTTAACGTCCAAATCGTTGGTCGGTTCGTCCAGCAAAATTACATTTGCGCCCGATTTCAACATTTTCGCCAGATGAACCCGGTTGCGTTCGCCCCCCGAAAGCATTCCGACTTTTTTCTGTTGATCCGTGCCGTTAAAATTGAACCGCGCGACATAAGCTCGCGATTGCACCTCGCGTTTGCCAAGCTGAATAATGTCCAAGCCATCGGAAATTTCTTCGAAAATTGATTTGTTGGCATCGAGCGTGCGATCTTGGTCAACATAACCCAGAGTGACCGTTTCGCCGACTCTGAAATCGCCTTGGTCGGGCGTTTCCTGTTTGGTAATCATCCGGAAAAGCGTCGTTTTGCCAGCTCCGTTCGGGCCGATGATACCGACAATGCCGCCTGGCGGAAGCGCAAAGTTTAAATGTTCGTACAAAAGATTATCGTCATAAGCTTTGGCGACATCTTTGGCTTCGATCACAACGCCGCCCAACCGCTCGCCCGGCGGAATGTAGATTTCTAAATCTTCCGCCCGTTTTTCCGATTCCTGCGAAACCATTTGCTCGTAATCGTTGATGCGCGCCTTTGACTTGTCATGACGTCCCTTTGGCGACATTCGAATCCATTCCAGTTCGCGCTGCAAGGTTTTGGCGCGTTTGTCTTCGCCTTTTTCCTCAATTTTCAGACGTGCTTCTTTTTGTTCGAGCCACGACGAATAATTGCCTTTATAAGGAATGCCCTGACCGCGATCTAATTCCAGAATCCAGCCCGCGACGTTATCGAGAAAATAGCGGTCGTGAGTGACGGCGATAATCGTTCCGGCGTATTGCTGCAAATGATGCTCAAGCCACGCGACGGTTTCCGCGTCCAGATGATTGGTCGGTTCATCGAGCAGCAAAATGTCCGGTTTTTGCAGCAGCAGACGACAGAGCGCGACACGGCGTTTTTCACCGCCCGATAAATTTTTGACTACGGCCTCCGGCGGCGGACAGCGCAGCGCATCCATCGCCATTTCAAGTCTCGAATCCAATTCCCAAGCGTCAGCCGCATCGAGCGCATCCTGAACTTCGCCTTGTCTGGCGAGCAGTTTGTCCATTTCGTCGTCCGACATTTCCTCGCCGAATTTGAGGTTGATTTCGTCATACTCTTTTAAAAGTTTGACAGTTTCGGCGACGGCTTCTTCGACGGTTTCGCGAACGGTTTTCGTTTCGTCCAAATGCGGCTCCTGTTCAAGATACCCAATCGTGTAACCCGGCGAAACAACGGTTTCTCCGGTAAATTCCTTGTCAATCCCGGCCAAAATCCGCAGCAAACTGGATTTACCGGAGCCGTTAAGCCCGAGAACACCGATTTTTGCTCCGTAAAAGTACGAGAGATAGATGTCTTTGAGAATCGGTTTTTTGTCGTAAAACTTGGAGACGCCAACCATCGAATAAATGATTTTGTTTACTTCTGCACTCATAAAAATGTAATTTTTGCTTTCCTCGAATAAAAGATTTAACTTAAACCAAACGCGACGATATTCTTGCAGCAGCTCAGTTGAAATTGAGATTAATCAGTTTGCCCATATCTTGTCATTGGTTTGGCAAAGAATCAACACCTTGCGGGAAGATCGGTTCAGCATTTCAAAAATGCGCTCAGCCGAAAGCCGCATTTGCCAAGTCAATCCGCTGCCCGATGCGGGTTTTTGGACAACTGCCTGCTGCCGATTATTACTTGCTAAATTAGAGAGATAAAACTTGAGGAAGAACTTTTTATGGCCAAGGCCGATTCATTTTACCTAACCTGGGCGCCGAAATTATTAAGCGTCCTGCGGATTATTACGGCATTTCTTTTTGTCGCTCACGGCGCGCAAAAACTATTTAATTATCCGCCGTCGCCGGGCGGCGCGGTTGCCATCGCTTCGCTCATGGGATTGGCAGGAATACTGGAATTTGCGGGCGGACTGCTGCTCCTGGTCGGGCTTTTTACGAGACCGGTGGCGTTTTTACTATCCGGGCAAATGGCGGTCGCCTATTTTATGGCTCACGCTCCGGGCGGTTTTCTGCCGCTTCTTAACAAAGGCGAAACGGCCGTTCTTTACTGCTTTATCTTTCTTTATTTGGCCGTTGCCGGTGGCGGCGAATGGAGTCTCGATAATTTCCTCAGACGCGGCAAAACCTATAAATCGAGGACATAGAAATTCCTTGTGTTCTTACTGCTCCGAATTTCTTCTTTGTCCGGCTAAATTTTCGACCACCGCGATCAATTCAGCGGGTTCAACCGGTTTGGCAATATGCATTTGAAAGCCGGAACGGAGCGATTGTACGCGGTCTTCGGCGCGGGCATAAGCCGTGAGTGCTATTGCCGGGACGTTGCCGCATTGTTCTTCCGGCAAACTCCTGATTTTCCTGATTAATGAAAAACCGTCTTCGTCCGGCATTCCAATGTCGCTGATGACGACATCGAATTTCTCTTGTTTCACCGTCTCAAAAGCTTCTGCGGCGGAACTCGCCGTGGTGACCTCCGCTCCGCACGAACCCAACACCATATTTAATAAATCGCGCGAATCGGCTTCGTCGTCAACCAGCAAAACGCGCAACCCGGAAAGCTCCGGCGGACAATCAATCAGCGCGTTTGTTTCGGCTTTCGGATGAACGCGCGGAAGATCGCTCGACGGCTCGCGCCGCACCGGAAGCAACGGCAGATTAACGATAAAGGTTGAACCTCGGTCTGCGCCGTCACTGGTGACTGAAACCGTTCCGCCATGCAGTTCGACGAGCTGGCGAACGATAGTAAGACCTAATCCCAAACCACCGTGCCGCCTCGTCATCGAGCCGTCCGATTGACGAAAGCGATCAAAAACGTGCGGCAGAAAGTCCGGTTCGATGCCTTTGCCCGTATCGCTAACAACAATTTCGACGTGCGAGTTGATTCTTTCCAGCCGCACCTGTACGCGCCCGTTTTTCGGCGTAAATTTAATTGCATTTGAAAGCAGATTCCAAACAATCTGTTGCAAACGGTCTGGGTCGCCGGAAAGCGTTTCGGCTTGCGGGTCGAGCAGGGTTTGGAGGCGAATATTTTTAGCTTCGGCCGCTGGCCGCGCCGTATCAACGGCTGCCATAACAACCGTCGGCAGATCAACCGCCCGAACATCGAGCCGCAGTTTGCCGGCGATAATTCGCGAGACATCCAGAATATCGTCAATCAATTGCGATTGCGAGCGGGCGTTTCGTTCAATCGTCGCCAGCGCTTTTTTTGCTTCGTCTTCACCCAAATTACGATTTTGCAACATTTGCGACCAGCCCAGAATTGCATTGAGCGGCGTTCGCAATTCGTGCGAAAGCGTGGCTAGAAATTCGTCTTTTAATTGATTGGCCTGCTCGGCGCGCATTCTGGTCTGGCGCAGTTCTTCGACGTCGGTATTGGTTCCGAACCAGCGAACGATGCGCCCTTCGGCATTTCGCAGCGGGTTGACGCGCGTCAGAAACCAGCGAAAGTTACCATCCTTGCCGCGCAAGGGAAATTCCATTTCAAACCGCTCGCCGTTTTGCAGCGATTTCGTCCAGCGCGTCGTTACCTGCGCGAGCATTTCGGGGTCGTGGACATTCTCCCAGCCCCAGCCTTGCATCTGCTCAAGCGTCGTTCCCGTGTAATCGTACCAGTTACGGTTATACCAAAAGATAAAACCGTCGGCCTCCGCCATCCAGACGAGCTGCGGTACGGATTCCGCCAAAGCCGAAAAACTCTCTTCGGATTCCCGAATTTTTTCTTCCGCCTGTTTGCGTTCGGTAATATCAATCGAAACACCGGCGAGCGAATTGGTTTTACCGTTTTCGTCTTTAAAGCTGTTGCCGCGCACCAAAACCCAATGGAGCGATGTATCAGGCCAGCGGACACGGTATTCAATTTCAAACTCCGCGCATCGCTCAATTGCATCTTCAACCGTTGCGTGCCATTTGGCGCGGTCGGCTGCTAAAACCGAGGCGGCTAAATCTGCATAGGTAAACGGTTCTTCGGGTTTTCGCCCGTAGTTTGTTTTGCAGATGTCGGATGCAATCAGTTCGGCTGTCGTCAGATCAAGTCCCCAAGAACCCATTCTACCGGCTTTGAGCGCCGTCTGAAGTTTTTCCTGACTTTCCTGCACGGCTTCCGCCGCCTGTTTAAGTTCGGCCTCAGCTTGGCGTTTGGCGTTAATGTCAACATTGATGCCGATCCATTCGCGCACATTGCCGTCAGCATCCATAACAGGAACTGCGTTTGCCGCAAACCACCGGTGTTTTCCTTCAACGGTTAAAATCCGAAACTCGGTGGCGTAGAAACTTTTATTGCGAAGCGATTCCTGCCAAGCTGCAATGGTGCGCTCGCGGTCATCGGGATGAATGGCTTCGAGCCAGCCCCACTTCAAAATTTCCGACACGCTCTGCCCGCTTACCTCAGTCCAGACATCGCCGACAAAACTCAAAGCGCCTTCTGGGGTCGCGTGCCAGACGGTCGTTGTAGTTGCCTCAATCAGCGCGCGATATCTCTCCTCAGCCTCGCGCAGAGTTATTTCGGCGCGTTTGCGTTCGGTGATTTCGGTGGTGAAAACCGACAGTCCGTCAAGTGAAGGATAAGCGCGGTTCTCAAACCAGCGATTCAAGGGCGGGTAATAATTTTCAAATACAATCGTCTGCTGTTCTTTTAGAGCGCGACTTGCTTCGCGGTGAAAAATATTGCCTTCGACATTCGGGAAGAGTTCCGTTAGCGTTTTTCCCAAAAATTCCGCTTGGGACAAGCCGAACATCTTGGTCGTTGCCTCGTTGACGAAGATATAACGAAAATCGCGGTCGAAAGTATAGAAAGAATCGCTAATGCTCGATAGAATCTCTTCGATCCGCCGCTTGGATTCTTCGACTTTGGCATCAGCAAGTTTCTGTGCGGTATCATCGCGCATTATTTTGACAAAACCAGGCAAGAGGCCTTGGTCATGATTTTTGAGCGGCAAGACCATACCGTTAGCCCAAAACCGCGTGCCGTCTTTGCGCTGATGCCAACGTTTGCCTTCGGAGCAGCCCTGGGCTAGAGCAGTTTCCATTTCTTCGGCGGGAACGCCTGCGGCAACGTCTTCGGGCGTAAAAATAATTGCGGCGGGCTGCCCGACAAATTCGCTTTCCGTGTAGCCCAAAAGCCTCTCCACGCCCGGATTCCAATTGATCACCAGCCCGTTGAGGTCTGTCATGAAAATCGCATATTCCTTGACGTTTTCAACGATCAATTGAAACAATTCCGCGCTCTGCGCTGAAGTCTCGTGATGGTTTTCCGGTTGCTGCATAGATTTTTATCAAAGCTCAAAAATCACTGGTCACCCCGGCAAGAATTATAGTTGAATGAGAGGCAAAGGTGTTATTAAAAAGATAAATTGTGCACAGTCAAAGTTTGGCGTAGGTGAGTCCCATTTGACCTTGGTATTTCCCGCCTCGGTCTTCGTAGGAAACGGCGCAGTCTTCGTCGGATTCAAGAAATAAAACTTGTCCGATGCCTTCGTTAACGTAAACCCGAAGCGGCAGATTGGCGAGATTGGCGATTTCAACCACCAGTCGCCCCGTCCAGCCCGCTTCGAGCGGCGTCGTGTTAACTAGCAAACCGGCGCGGGCATACGTTGATTTCCCAAGCGCGATGCCGGTGACGTTGCGCGGCATTTTAAAGGTTTCGACCGTCACGCCCAAGCCGTAATGATGCGGGGGCAGCAGATAATATTTTGAACCGTCGTCGGCAGTTCGCAGAGTCGGTTCAATTAAAGAATTTTCGTCAAATCTTTTGGGGTCAATCTCAAGCCCGTAAACGGAAGAAAAAACTCGAAAACCATCATCCGCGAGACGCATATCATAACCGTAGGACGAGGCTCCGGCAGAAATTATTTTGCGGTTTTCGGCGGAACGAACAAGCTCGGGCAAAAACGGCGAAATCATTTCTTTTTCCGCCGCCATCCGCCGAATCCACAAATCTGATTTGATTGACATAAATTTTAATGAATTGAGATTTAAAGTAAAAAAACGATTGCTGAATATATCAATTCAGCAATCGTTTGTCATTAAAGCTTCGGCGTTTTCGCGTTTACTGGGGCGCAATGCGGAGCGTTCCGTCGCCCACCGCAAAGGCGAGAGTCGCACCGCCGGAACCGGCGCGGGCGAGCATCGAAGTTTCGCTAAATTTGGTTTTATTGCGCGGTTTAAAATTTTCAAATTTGTTTTCGATTTTGCCCGTTCGCAAAATGCTCAAATCCAAATCCGAATTGAGAGCGGGCGGCGCTGTGATATTAAGCGTTCCGTGCGCCACTTGAATGTCCACGCCTTGCCCGCGCCAGCCGCGCGCGTTTAATTTAACGTTAACTTCATCGCCGCCAAACGTTGCCTTCAGAAATCCGCCGACTAAATCCAGATTCGCCCTGTCGCTTTGCAAAGCCTTGATCACGATTGTGCCGTCAACCCCGCGCAAATCGAAATTGCCGTGTCCGGCGTCAATCTCCAAATCGCAGTAATTCGGAACCTTGATTTTATAATCAATGCGCCAGGGCATTGCTAAAAGATTTTTTGGGAATTTTTTGAAGTTTTTCTTGATAAATTGTTTATCATGCGTCCCTGTGGTCAAGATGCGGACGTGGTTGGTTTCATCCTCAAACGTGAAAGTGTTGACTTTAGTGAGGAAAGCCAAATCTGCTGTGGTCGGAGCCTCGGTCGAAATTTCCGCCGTCACTTCGACGTTTGGCTGCTGCCAGCCTTCGATTGAGATTGAGCCTTCCGGCGCGCCGACAATTGTCACTGTTCCTCCCGCACCTAAATCGGCGTGTTCGGTTTTGGTCGTCGTTTGCTTTAAGTTCTGCGCCAAAACTAAAGAGGAAAAAGCGATAACAAAGATTGCCGGGAAAAAAAGGGTTTTGATTTTCACAAATTTTAGCGGGGAAATCGGAAAAGTTTAAAAGCCGGATTTAGTTTAGCTTGAGAAGGGCGAATTGCAAAAGAAAAAGCGGCCATTTGACCGCCTTTAAACTTTAGAAAGGACTTTATTTATCGTCTGAAGGCAATCCTGCCGCGTTGACTGGTTAAGGTCAGCGTCGAGCCGCCTCCGTTAACATTCCCGACCACGCGCCGTTCGTCGTTACTGATAAAATTTAAACCGTTGTTGGAAAACGCGCCGAGGTCAATATTGCGGGTCGAAGGCGCGGTCGCCACCATTCGAAAAGATGAGTTAAAAGGAATCCGCAGATTAACATTGCCGCGCGTCGTCGAAAAACGATAGTTCCCGCCCGCCTGAAATTCGCCGTCAAAGAAGATGTCGCCGGTCACATTATTGGCCATCACGGATGAAGATTTAACGCCGGTGAGCGTGATGTCGCCCTCGCTGGTGACGTTGGCGCGAACCATTTCACCGCTCACATCGCGCACCGTCAAATTACCCATTCTGGTTTCAATATCAATGGCTGAACCGATTGGAACTTTAATATCGAAATTGACGCTGCCGACATCGCCCCGTCCGTAATTATCTCGAACAATGTTGATGACGAGACTGTCGCTGCTGACATCGGGAACGATTTTCGCCGCCGGTGCTTCCATGTCTGCCGTTACGCGGACTTCGTTACGCTGCCAGCCAGATACGGTGACTGTGCCGGAGCGATTCATTAGCTGCAAGCGAATATTGGCGCTGGCCGGATAGGTTTTGGAAAAACGTTTTTGAGCCGAAACCAGCATTGGCGAAACGGCGAGCGCGCCGAATACCAAAAGCGCCAGGGCGTGTTTCGGATTAAAAATAGAAGATTTCATTGCAACAAAAATAAACGAGGTGAATGATTAACTCAATTCCGATTTTAAATTGAGCCGGAAACAAAGTCATTTGATAAAAGTTAAAGTTCGGAAAACTCGCGCAGCAACGCCGTTTTGTCGTTTAAAGCCGAATCGAGCATTTCTTCCGAAATTTTGTCTTCGGGATTAATTTGCAGCTGCTGCCGGTAATCGGCGACGACCGCGTCAATCTCGTGCAGATTGCGATCAAAAGCGTCTCGCAAATGGCGATTCCACTGATTTTTGCGAGCCTCAACCCGCTGATTCCAATATTCAATCGCCATTTCCTGCTGCTCAACACGGCTTTCGCCGGTTGCTTGAATTGGCGTCGTCTGATTGTCGCCGCCGAAAATTGATGAAAGCATTCCTGATTGTTTAGCAGTCGGAGTTGTTTGCGATTGAAGTGTGTTTTGAACGCTGATAAAGGTTAGTAAGGACGTTACGACGGCCACGCCAAGCACGGCTGAAACCATTTGCTGCATTGACAACTGCCAACTGCGATTCCAAAGAGATGCTTGCGAGACAGCCGCAGCAACCGCCACATTGGATTTAGCCTGAGCTGCTGCGAGAACGTTCTGTTCGCATTCGACAATATTGCTGATTCTCAGCCAGAGAGCTTGCGGATTGGGCGGCGATTCCAAATATTCGCGCGTGTCCGTGCAGCAGTCTAAAATGGCGCTCAAATCGGCGCTCAAACCGGCGCAAGGTAAACAATTCTCAAGATGCTCTTTGACGGCGGCACAATCTGTCGAATTTAATATTCCGTCCAGATATTCATCAAGCTGTGCCAAACAATTTTCGCAGTTCATCTCAATCTTAATTCCCTCATTTATACTCTAAAATTTCTTTGTCTGCGCGCGCTCTTACAGGTTTAACAGCAACGTGTCGCCTGATGCGCCTTTTGGTAATTCGAAAATGGTTGTCTGAAAAAACAACAAATCCATTAATTTCAGCAAATATCGGTTGTGCAGAATACCTTTCAGTTAATCCCCGACGTTGATTTTTGGTTGCTCTAAAACCCCATTTTGTTGCCTTAACAAAATTCTTAATTTCATTCGCGCTTTGTGAAGCTGCGATTTTGAAGTTCCGGTGCTGATTCGCATAATTCGCCCGATTTCTTCATGTTCGTAACCTTCGACATCATGAAGAATAAAAACCGTGCGATATCCGGGCGGCAATTGCGCTATCGCTTTATCGAGCGCCAGCCGGTCAACAATCGGCATCGCCATCGGGTTTTCCGTTCCGGCGACAATCTGATCGGGCGTTTCGCCGTCTTCAGTCGTCTTTTCATCGCGGACGCTGCGTTTGCGAAAATACATCAGCACTTGATTAACCGTCAAACGATGAAGCCACGTCGTAAAAGCAGATTCGCCTCTGAAGCTGCCGAGTTTGCGAAACAACTGAATAAAAACTTCCTGCGTTAAATCTTCGGCTTCGGGCGGGTTTTGCGTCATTCTGAGGCAGAGACTGTAAACGCGACGATGATGACGCTGATAAATCTGCTCAAAAGCGGCCATGTCGCCGCCGGCGGCGCGCTGTGCAAATTCATAATCGGTGTTTGGCCGATTCTTAAGATTCGCCGGAGCGTCTATCTTTGACTCTCCCGGCATCGGTAAAAGTTCGGCTGCAAGGTCGGGATCGGGCAATTCCTGTATCTGCGAAACAAGCGGCGCGTCGAGAGTTTGCGAAGAAACGTTCATTAAATTCGCGCTCCAAAATTCCTGTTGTTTTTCTACTATTATCTTTCGGGTTAGAACAATCTTCGTCTATGACGTGTTATCTCATTTTAATAGTTGCTTGAGCAGACAAAAAATTCTTGAACAAATTGCATTTAACAGTCGAGTCCTCTTTTCAAATTATTGGCGTCAGACTTTTACACTCCCCATAAATCCAATTTAGCTATTACAAAGTTTTCTTGCACGGCATCAAATTTAAAATCTACGTTACAACCGCCCTCCAACGCGTAATTGTAAGAGTTTTTCGAATAACTAAACCAATAATCTGCAATACTGATTTTAAGTGTTGCCCCCTTATTCTTCATCGGTCGAAGCGAAAGAATTTGTATTTGTTGGCGAGTCTTTTGATATCGTTCGCGAAGAGCGTCTGCATCTAAATATTCAACCCTGATATCGCCAAATTTCGTTGGCAATTTGTCTGTCAGGAAATTATTTTGCTCAACAACACGATTCGCAAAATTGGAGCGCGGTTGAAGCTCAAGACGGCCAAATTCTTCGGCTTCTTTACTGAGGCAAGCCGATAATGCTCTCGCATAAAGATTACCTTCATTATTAATTGTCTCTTTGACTTGCGAAAATGTGCTAAAGGCGTGAAAACCTAAAAGTAACATGAGAAATATGATTTGTTTAGCCATAAGTTAAAGTCGAATCATAGGCCTGCGAAGCCACATTAATTACTTCTTAACTCCAATAATTCCGGTCTAAAGTACGGTAGCTGATGGCTTCGGAAATATGCGGGGTTTGAATGTGTTCTGCCGCGTCCAAATCGGCAATCGTTCTGGAGACTTTTAAGATGCGGTCGTGCGCCCGCGCCGATAATCCTTGACGGAGCATCGCGCTTTCAAGCATCTTCTCGCTTTGTGCGTCCAGATTGCAATGCTGGCGAATCAAGCGCGGCGACATTGCGGCATTGGCGAATATTCCTTCGCCTTTGAATCTGCGGAGCTGAATCGCTCTGGCCTTTAAAACACGCGTTCTGATTGCTTCGGAGCTTTCGCCTTCGGGCACATCGCGCCCGCGCAATTCTTTAAATTTCACTGCCGGAACGTCAATATGAATATCAATGCGGTCAAGCAAAGGGCCGGAAATGCGCCCGATGTAGCGCTGAATCTGCGGCTGTGTGCAGCGACACTGATTTGAATTATCGCCGAAGAATCCGCACGGGCAGGGATTCATCGCCGCCGCCAGCATAAACTGCGCCGGAAACGTCAGAGACATTGCGGCCCGGCTGATCGTCACTTTTTGGTCTTCCATCGGCTGGCGCAGAACTTCCAACACGTTGCGGTCAAATTCCGGTAATTCGTCCAAAAACAAAACTCCGTGATGCGAGAGCGAAACTTCGCCGGGGCGGGGAACGGCTCCGCCGCTCTGAGACATCAAAAGAATATGAGACTACAGCCGTGTTTTTGAGTCTTTTCTACCAGAAGTAGATGAGACTATTACCAGAAGAAAGTGAGACCGGTTTCATAATTGCAGAAGTATATGATTCCGGTTTCGGCTTCTCCTTCAGCGGCCTTACTTGTTGCGCTCACATCCTTTTGATGTTTCTCAGAGCGGCGGAGCGTACAAAACCTGCACGACTCCGTGGGTTATCAGCTCTCACGGTGTTTTGTGCTAGACTTTCTAGGTCTGTGCCGGAATTTGACCGCCTCCGTTCTACCAAAACTGGTTGGTCAAACAAGGCGCACAAAAACCAGATTTCAAACAGCTAACTCCGTTTCGATTTTACACAAAGAGAATGGAGAATGGGAGTTTTTATGTTTGAAACGGCTGCCACAAGTCAAAATATCATTCAACACGCCGCCTCGCCCGGTTCGAGGCAGCAACTTCATCCGACCCAAAACGAGAATTCGCCAGTCGAAAATATCTCAGCGACAAAACTAAAACCGGCTAAATATCGGACAATTTCCGACCGCTCCTCGTCTCGTTATTTCATACATACCCCGGTCGAACCTGAAGATTGGCTGAAAGGCGCGCCCGGAGCAGCAACCGAACGCCTGAGAGCGGATTTTCTGCCGTTCCTGCGCTTTGATTTGATGATGGATTATTACCAGTTGCGTCCCGTCAAGGTTTTCTACCGCAACTCGCTTCACACCGAAGAGATTTACCAGCCGCTCGTGTTACTGACTTACCGGCGCGACATCGCCCCGGCAATGTCCTGGCAGCCGATTTTGGCAGACATCTGGAGTCGCGACGATTTAAAGGGGAATTGGAGCTGGATGCGCGACGCCTGGCGCGAAGCCAGAAGATTTGCCCGCGAGAAAAACTGGCGCTTTCTGATTTTCACCGAAGATTTTTTCGCCACGCCGTTTTATCAAAACGTCAGATTCTTATTGCCATACATGAAGTTAACCGAGCGGGAAGAATTTGAGCAGCGACTCTACCTGAAAATGAAAGAGTTGGAAATGTCTAGGGTTCATCATCTGCTTGAGGCGGCGACGGACGGTAAAGACGAATATGCGGCTCTCGTTCCCAGTCTCTGGCGGATGATTGCCCGGTACGATCTTCGTTGCGATTTAAAACTGCCTCTGACTATGAAAACTGAAGTTTGGCCGGGATAAAAACAATCACGCCGAGGTGAGTGTCGGGAGATAATTCAACTTTGCCGGCAATTTCAACCCTGCGAAGCCCAAACTAGAGACGGTTAATCTGATGAAGCCGCTTTATCAGCTGATCCGATTGATTAGTGATTTAAGTGTGGTCTCTTAAAACCCCTTCGGCAGAATTTTGCCTTTTTCCAAATCTGAGTTTTCGCGGGCAATTTCTGCCTGGCAGCTTTCGAGCGCCGACCTCAGATTCCGCAGCAGACAATTGACGTTAATTGTCATTTCCTTTTCTGTCGTGCCCCAGGCGTCAAAATATAAAATCAGCATTTTACCCGG
This sequence comes from Pyrinomonadales bacterium, assembly GCA_038212235.1. GTDB lineage: Bacteria > Acidobacteriota > Blastocatellia > Pyrinomonadales > Pyrinomonadaceae > JBBQUS01. The sequence continues at coordinate 18,600 of JBBQUS010000028.1, read as the reverse complement.
CTCATGTGAAAGCGGAAACGGGAGATTGATAAAAGTGCAGGGACTATTGACGAACCCGATTTTCCCAAACTCAAAGTCGGGGTCAATTTCTGCCAGCTTTCCCCAGAGCGTGTCACCGAGCACGCTAAAGGCACGCTCAAACAAGTTCAAAACATTATCTCGGTAGAAAAGCGTTAATCGCCCGAAGGCGCAAAAACCTGTCTCAGTAATCGCAGCATCGCTCCGGTCGCGGTTCTCCAGCAGCTGAAACAACCCATCGTCTGATTTAAAAATTGACTCTTCGCCGTTAATCCAATCAAGCAAGTGATAAAAAGTCTTGGCAGCTTCGTCGCGCGCCGGAGGCAAACAACCCTGATCCGAAAAATAACTGACCAGGGGCGGGGTAAGAGTGGTGAGCGTTTGCGAATCATCATTTAAACAAAAAGCCGTTGGGGGATGTGTTCTCAGACTTCCTGCCCAAGTCTGCTCCGCTTCAAGCTGTTTGTCGTAGTAAACATTCATCGCTCGAATCCTTTCTCACGGACATCTTTAACTTTTCCCAAAAACCTTTGTTTTATTGTTGAAATTATGTATCATACAAGGCACAAATTGCAAGCGGTAGTGCGATTCCAACAGGAGAAGAAAGAAGCGCGAGATGTCCTTAAAAATGTTTCTCGATATTGAAACGATTCCGCCCGACGAAGCGGTCAAAGACGAGCTGGCCGGAAATGATTATTTCCTCCGACTGGTTGATGAGTTGCGCGAAAAACATCTACGACAATTGGCAAACGGCAATAATAATCTTGAGAACCGGCCGATCAATGCCGAGCAATTAACCGAAGTAGAATTGTTTGAAGAAGCTTTCCGTCGCCTGGCGCTTCGCGCCGAGTACGGAAGATTGCTGGCAATCGGAACCATTGTTGAAAAGGACGGCGAAGGGAAAAACCGCGAAGGCGTTTTCGGGTATGACAAGCAAAAACAGATTTTTCGGATGGACGAGAAGAAAATGCTGGGTGGTTTCTGGCAGTTTGTTGAAAAAGAGTTTCGCGCCGACCGCGATCTGATCATCGGGCATAACGTGATGGATTTTGATTTACCGTTTATTTATAAACGCTCGCATATTAATAACGTCAATCCGACCATCAAGCTCAGTTTCGCCCGCTACCGGAACCAGCCGATTTACGACACGATGCGTGAATGGGCGATGTGGAATTTGCGCGAAACACCAGTCTCGCTCGTTCATCTGGCTAAATTGCTGGAGCTTAACCTGGACAAAACCGAAGGGCTTGACGGGAGCCGCGTTTACGACGAATATCTGGCTGGCAATCACGCCAGAATTGCCGAATATTGTTTGCAGGATGTGCGGATTGTCCAGGCCATTTACCATCGCCTGACGAACAGAAGCACTTCGCGTCGATAGTTAATCGCAATCCCAAAAAGGGGTTTAATCAAACTCCTCAAAGGTAAACGCCTCAAGAATTCTTTGCGTTGGCGGCGAAACCGGCCGATTACCCTGTGAGGACATATCTGTTGCGGCCTGATCGGGCAAACCGGCCGGTTTAATTGGTTCGGCAACATTTTGGACCGAAACCTCAGCCTCCGGTTTGCTGGATTTTTCAGAGCGTTTTTGCCGCTCGTATTCCCGTCTGGCGTGCCTGGTCTTTTCTTTCGCCGAATCCACGATTTGCCGCATCCTGAGCAGGGCGTCAAAGATTTGCGTTTCGTTTTCAATTTTCTCAACGCCTTCTTCCGCAAGCCGTCGGCGCACTTCCTTGAGCTCCCACAAACTCATCGGCGGGTTTGAGAGATTGCGATACGGAACTTCAAAATACTGCCGTAAATCCGGATGATAAAAATAGATTTTTGAGATGTTGCGCGGGTCGCGCTTGAAGACGAACTTTCTGGCCAGCCGCTTATTTTTCAAATCTTTATCGTTGATAAACTGGTTGAGAACCGGGTCATAGTAATGAATCTCGTCAATCTGGACCCCGTTTTCATGCACCGCTCTTTCAAGCATTGGAAGAAAGTCAAGCAGCAGTTTGCGTGTGTCCGTGACCAGCACGGGGAGTCCGATTGCCGGAGCATCGCCTTTGCCAAAAATGCCCTGTTCAAATTTGGCGACGGGAGACATTCCGATTCCGCTGTGCAGGCGCCGGTGATATTTACCGACCACAAACACCGCCAGCCATTCCTCGACTTCTGCAAAAGTTAAAATGGCGCGCCCTTCAGAGTCATATTCACCGCGCTCCCTGGTGTTGGAGAAGGTAGTTCCCGGAAGGGTATGAACTTCGTCGGCGAAGGTTCCCATTAACCGTTCGATGTGCGCCCCATAGCGTGGTTTGGCAACCGGTCTCCATTCGATGTCAATCCCGTATTCTTCGCACGAGCGCTGGAGACTGGCGGCACGAAACTCTCCGGCGTTATCCGAGTGAATCTTTCGCATAATGCCCCAGGCGTTCCACTGGAAGCTGATGCCGCGCTCTCTGAGCCATTCGTCTTTCGGGAGGATGGCGTGAGTCAAACATAATCCGACCGAAAGCAAACTCGGTTTGTCAAAGGTCAGGTAAAACCCCAGCACCATCCGGCTGAAAACGTCAATCGCCACTGTGATGTAAGGTCGCTCGAAGGCCATTCGATGCTCCGAATCAACCACGATCAGATCAAGCTGCGTGTGATCAATCTGCACCACTTCCAAAGGAAAGTTACCTTCGGGAAATGCTCCGGGCGTCGCCTCGAATCGTTGCGCGGCTTTTTTACCCCCGCGGCGCAGCGTCTTGCGGTGCCGGTCAAGGGCTTCGATCCGCGCTCTGACGGTGTTATCGGCGGGCGACTTGAGTCCGGCGTGATGACAGCGCATCCTGATCTCTTCAATCGTGCGGGCCACGCTCGGCTCTTCAGCGACCAGATAAAAGTCTTCAATCGTCGCCGCCACAACCGTTTCGATATCTGTCACAAGTCTGGTTTTGCCTTTCCCGCCGGGACGACGCTGCGGCAGGAGCGACGACAGCTTTTCGGTCGCCAGATAAAGACTCACCCAGCGGTAAACGGCTGCCGGGCTGGTTCCGGCCAGCTGAGCTTGCTCAACCACATCCGCTCTGGTGCGTCTGGGAAGCGCGAGCAGATATTGAACAATTCCGAGACGGCGTTTGGCTTCAAGCCAGTCTTCGTCCGGGACAATTGCCAGTTCTATTTCTCTGGTCAGCGATTGCCCGTCTGGAAGCTTGTTTTCGGCGAGCGGAGCAGCAATTGAAGTCGGCGGCGCCAGCTCGCGCAAAAGCAGTTTTTCCGGTTTGTTATTAACGCCGCCAATTTCCCGCCCGAGAACCGAGTTCAGATCGAGCAGGTGTGTGACTTCGTACAGCCGTCCTTCTCTGGAAACCAGCGTGCCGACTTCAATCTGCCACAACACCGTACTCTTGGTTTTCATTTTAATTCTCCCGTGAGCGAAGGATTAGCCTGATTGCGGACAAACGGGCGTGTCCAGCGAATCGAGTCGAGAATGTCAACCGTAATCCGTTCGGTTCCGGTGTCAATCGCGCGGGCGGCGGCGCGGCTCAGGAGCCGGGCGACTTCGCCGATAATGCCGTCGCTCATTTGATGAATCTTTTGATCCAGTTCGGTTGAGAGCGGAGACAAATATTTAAGCGGCAGCCTTTGCTCGAAAGCCCCCAGCAGACGACGGAAATCGTCGTCGCATTTCCAGAGCGGAATTTCAAGCGGCTCAAAGCGTTTTGAGAGCTGCGGGTCGGTTTGCAGCGCCAGCAAAATTCGGCGCACGCCCGAAACCGCAATCGGAATTCCCAGCTCGTTCGTCATGTTTTTGAGCGCGTTGAGCAATTGTCGTTGTTTGAGCGGAGTTCCGTCCACCAGATTGTTGATTTCATCAACCAGGAGAGCTTTGACCCGCAGGCGCTCGCAGAGATAGCGAATCTGGTATTCCTTGCGCGACACTTTCTGACTATCTTTATAGGGAGCGTTAAACCTTTGCAGAATCTTATCGTAAAATCTCGACTCATCCGGAACGGGTGGAGCCTGGACGAAAACCACCGGCATTTCAACGCTTGAGTCGTCATCGCGGACAATCGCCGGGTGACGGCTTTCAAACCGCTGCATAATGCTGGTCTTGCCGTTTCTGGCTTCGCCGGTAATCAAATAGCCGGTCGCTCGTTTGTTGCCGGAATTTTTGAGCATCTCTTCCAGTTCGCCGAGAATCGTGGTTGCCACCGTGTAGTCAATCCAAAACGGTTTGTCCGCCATGCGTTTGCGGTCTTCATCATTGAGTGAAACAACTCTGGTTCTCGTTTGGGGTGATAAGTGAGCGTACATTTCAGACATCTAAGATTCTTCCCGAAAGATTTAATTAAATTCACCAAAAAACTCGAAATTGTGTCATTCATAATACATTGTGCTGGACACGCAACACAAGTTTTTATATGATAAATTCACTTGTCAGCAGGGTTGGTCGAGGCGACTTTTTGCCGCTTGAAATTCGCCCCGGCTTAACAACGATTAACACAAATAAAACAAGTTGGACAACCGATTTGTGGAGCGGGAACAGCAATGCCGGTTAGAAAAATAAAAAAGAATTACCGGAGCGTAACCGGTGTTATGGCAAGCCGCAAAACAAACCGCATGGTGGCTTCGGAAAGCACGCTCGAACGAGACCTTTTTCTCCAGCTCGAATTCGATCCGCTGGTTGAAAGTTTTGAGGAACAGCCACTCAGACTCTCCTACCAGATGACGAGCGGCAAAGCGTCAACTTACACGCCCGATGTGGCCTGTTTTCTGGTTTCCAAAGCCGGCGCGCAAATCTGGAACGGCTCCCTCTTCAAAGATTTTTACGAGTTTAGCCCGCCGCTCAGAATTTATCGTTTAAAGTCCAACTCGCCGCTGGCCGTTGTCGGCGAAGTCAAGTTTCGCCACGAACTATTCAAAAAATGGCAGGAACTTAAGCCGAAATTTAAGGCGGCGCGAAGACGCGCCCGTGAGAATCATGCCAGATTTCGGATTTTTACCGAAGTCGAGATTCGCACCACCGTTCTCACCAACGTCAAGTTTTTGCGCGCCTTTCGTCACCGCCAGGCGAATCTTGATAAACAAACAGAAATGCTGGCTGTTTTATCCCAAAGCGGCGAAACAACGCCCAACGCTTTGCTCGAACAACTGGCTGGAAACGACCCGCCCAAAATTGCCGGGTTGATTCCGGTTCTCTGGCATCTGGTGGCCAATTTCAAAATTGATTTTGATTGGCGCACGAATCTTAACATGCGCTCGATTATCAGGGTGCCGGAGCATCAGCCGGAAAGTTAAAACCGCGCTCTGCCTCGCGCCCTTGAAGAGCAGCAAATACCGTTAAATTGAAGGCCGATAAAATGTTTGATTACGCGGGCATTCTCCTTCCGGTTAAATTTAAGCCGTTGCCCGACGAGTTGTTTTCCTCGTGGCTCGTTCGACTGAGCAGAGAAAACGCAACCAAGCTGCACACTTTTTCGACTCTTGTTTTTCCTCGCCGGCGGGCGTGGAACATTGATCTTGACAAATCCGCCGACGATTGGCATCTCGCCCGGATGATTGAACACACCGGATATGGGAGCGACATTATTGAAAACACTTTTCTGCGCTCCTTTGCCGGAAAGTTTTACGTGTCGCACAATCCGTTCGGTATTACGCCGTGGGTGATGCCGGTGGGCGTGTCCCGCCAAAAGCGAAAAGATTACGGTTTGCAAATGTGCCCGGCGTGCCTGCGGAGCGATCAAACTCCGTACTTCCGCCGGGAGTGGCGCTTATCGTGGGTCACAGTTTGCGCCGAACATCGGCTGCTGCTGTTAGATCGTTGCCCCGGCTGCTCAAGCCCCCTGATGATTCATCGCGGCGAGATGGGATGGCACGACAATTATATGCCGGCGGAAATTAGCGTTTGCCCGGTCTGCGAGTTTTCCTGGCGGTCAATTAAAGCGATTGAAGCGGCTTTTCCGGCCGACGAGCAGAGCTTAATGTTTCAGCAAAAACTCAAACAAGTCGTCGCCGAGAACTGGACTCAGTTGCCCAATCATGAGATTGTCCACGTTATCTCTTTTTTTAACGGTTTGAAACAGCTCGTCAAACTACTTTCCTTTAGCCGTCGCAGCCAAAGATTCCGCCAAACGGTAATTCTAAAAAGTGGTTTACAGGTCGGAGAAACTCAAAAGCGACATTTTGATCTTCTCGCGGTGGAAGATCGGCGGCGGACGTTGCGGCTGGCGGCTTGGTTGCTTGAAAGGTGGCCGGAGCGGTTTATCGAGGCGGCTTCCGCGAGTCGCACCTGGAGCGCGTTTTTGCTGGCGGAAATGCCAAACGCGCCGTTCTGGTACTGGCGCGAGGTTCATGATCATTTGATGCGGCACAGCCATCAAACGACCACAGAAGAAGTTTCGGCGGCTCTCGATTACCTGCTGCGACAAAATCAATTAGTGATGCCAACGCATCTCAAATCGCTTTTGGGAAAAACCGATTTGTTTAGAAAAAGCTTGGGCGAAATTGAACTTGCAGTTTACGAGCGAATGAAACGACACAACCAGCAGTTGTTTCAAGCCGAGTGTCAAACCGAAACGCGCAATAAACGAATTTTGCGGATGCGGGCGAACCGCCGCATTCGCTATCTGAAATTTCAGACTCACTGTGACGAGCGAATCGTCCCGCTCAAAGAACGCGAGCGGCTGCGGTGGGTCAAGCGGTACGAGGAAAATGGAAACTTACAGCTGGTGGGAAAGGAGTTCGACGTTTCTCCCGGGATCGTTAAAAAATGGCACGCCCGTTATCGAGAGCAAGGCTTGGCGGGCTTGGTGGAGCATTCGCGGGTTCCGCACCGGCTTCCGCACCGCAAAATATTTGACGAGCAGGAACAATGGATTTTGGAACAGCACCAAATGGGGATGAATATGACCGAGATTTGTCATGAAGTGAAACAGCGGCACAATTTGCAGATCACGCTCTGGGTCGTCCGGAAGGTTTTAGATAAATATGAACTCAAACCGGCTCATGGAATTGGTGATTGGCGGGAAAAGCAACGACGCCCGCACAAAAAGATTTTCGCCGAACAGGAAGAATGGATTGTCTCACTTAACCTGGAAGGATATAACAATTCCGCCATCCAACGTGAGTTATTGGCGCGTTACAATTTTTCAGTCGGGGTTTGGAGTATCCGGGCAGTTTTGAAAAGTCACCGGCTTCGCTCTCCCCGAAAATACCGGAAGCCAAGGAAAACAAAGCAAAAAGTGGCTTGATTTAATTAACTCCTGATGATTGATTTCGGATCGACTTTGGTTTTTAAGAAATAAATTTCAAGTAATTGTCGCTCTGGCTATAATTGCTATAGCAATAATAATTAAAACAATTATTCATTAAAATATATGCTCTCAATAAATAATAATCTGCTACTGCCGCCAGTCCTACAAGCCGTTTGAGCGCAGCTTTCAGTCGGTTTATGATAAAAACAACAATTAGTTTTGTTAGAAAATAGCTTTTTATTAAATCCGAAAAGTCAGCGATGCCCAAAAACTCTCCCACTCGAAATTTTCCGCGTCCTCTCGGTGCGGGCGAATAAAATGTGTTTGGACAAACCAATGTCTGTGGTTTTTGATTGAGAGTGTCGCTATCCCATCTTCACCAGTCCGAGTATGCGCCGAATATCTCCCTTCATTTGCTTCCTCGCAGCCGCTTGAGACACGCAAGCCGGCGACGGGTGCGTTTTCAAATAAAACCTGAACATCGAGCTTGCCGCCGACGAGCAAATCGGCGAAGTCAGTGAGCGGGACGATTTCGAGTTTGTGCCCGACTTTCAGTAGAAAGGCCTCGTTTAACTTATCAGTGTCGCAAAATACTTTGGCGAATTTGGCGTATGACTCGCGTTGCGGCGCAATTGTCTGGTCTTTAATAAAGCGGGGGGCGACAAATGCGAAAGCGTCTTCATCGGCGATGTAACCCGCAAATTTTTCTGCTTCCAAAGTAATCGGATGGGGGCGCAGCTCAAGCGCAGCATAAAATGATTGATTATTTAATGGCTCAATGTCTGCGACGAGCGAGTTACCGAGGACTCGAAAGTTCGTTACCGGTGCGGAGCCTTCCGGCGAGATAATCAAAAAATCGGCGACCCGCTCAGGTTTGACGGCGGAACCGCTGATCGGGAAATTATGCCCGGTATTTGCTTCGAGACGAATTTTACGGGATTGTTTTTTGGCAATCAGCCAAAAATTATGTCCCAGCAAGAAAAGCCCAGCGAGACTCGCCCACCCGCACCACCACAGATTTGGATTATGAATTTCAATAAACATAACAGCTTTTAGTTTACCAATTCGCCGTCGCTCATTTTCAGGACGCGATGGCACAAACTAGCCAGCATTTTTTCGTCATGGCTGACAACGACAACGGCGATCCCGCGATTTGCTGCCGCTGCAAAAAGTTCGACGATTTCCGCCGCAATGGAAGCATCAAGCGCGGATGTTGGCTCATCGGCCAGAATCAGGGCGGGTTCGGCTACAAACGCACGGGCGATGCAGACGCGCTGGCATTGCCCGACTGAAAGCACTCCAGGTTTCGCGTCCACATCAATCATCTCCAAACCGACCTCAGTCAAACGTTGGCGGGCGATTGCTCGCCGTTCCTCGTTTGAAAATCGTTTCTGATGATGTTTCGCGAAGAGCGGTTCGGTGACGCTCCGCCAAATTGCCCACCGTCGGTCGAGACTTCCAACCGGGTCTTGAAAAATCGGCATCACAAAACCGCCGCGCGCTTGGCGGCTCGATAACTTTCGCGATGTGCCGCTCGTCACGGCTTCTCCGGCAAAGCTGACGCTTCCCTTGCTTGGCATTTCCATGGTCGCCAAAAGGCGCAACAAAGTTGATTTGCCGCTTCCCGACGCGCCGTAAATTCCGACGATTTCACCGCGCCGGACTTGCAAATCGGCAGATTTCACCGCACCAACAGCCGTTTCTCCGCGCCCATAAATTTTACTTAAATTTTTCGCTTCCAAAACAACTTCTTCGTTTGATTTTGGAAACTGCGATTGATTTGTGCCCAGAATTTGTGCCGCTGCGAGCAATTTTTTGGTGTAATGATGCTGCGGATTTTTGAGAATTTCCGCCGCCGTGTTGATTTCGATAATTTGCCCTTTGAGACAAACCGCAATCCGGTCGGCGTGTCGCGCCACCAGCTCGAGATCGTGCGAGATCAGCAGAATCGCCCGATTATTCAAACGCAAAGCCGTCAAAATCGAATCGGCGCGATTGCGGTCGAGCGCGCTCGTCGGCTCGTCGGCGATAATCAATGTCGGCTCGTGCGCCGAGGCCGCCGCAATAGTGGCGCGCTGCAGCATTCCGCCGCTCCACTGATGCGGGTATTTTTGCGCCCGGAGCAAAGCGTTTTCGATACCCAATCTTTCAAGCAAACTGACGATTGAATTTTCCGGCGGCTCGCAGCCATGAACCCGCCACGCCTCAGCCACGTGCGCCCCGACACGCGCCAGCGGATTACAAGCGGCAAACGGGTTTTGGGCGACAAACCCGACGACTAAACCCCGCAAACTCCGCAGAGTTCGATTTGAGGCGCCGACAATTTCAGTTTCGCCGACCAGAATCGAGCCGCTGATTTTCGCCATTGCTGGAGGCAGTAGTCCGAGCGCGGCGCGCGCCAGGGTTGTTTTACCGCTTCCCGATTCACCGACAATGGCTAAACATTCCGCTTCTTCAATTGCAAAGCTTACTTCGCGCGCCGCGCAAAAGCCGTTGGCGTAAGTGACGTTGACTTTCTCGAAGCTAATGACCTTTCGCTTCATCTCGTCGCCCCCTCGTCGCCCTGGTCGCGCAAGGCGTTCCCGATTAAGTTTGCCGCCATCACCGACAGAAAAATGGCGGCGGCGGGAGCGAGCAGGAGCCACGGCGCGGTCGTAAAAAAAAGACGCGATTCGCTCAGCATCGCCCCCCATTCCGCGTCCGGCGGCTGGACGCCTAAACCCAGGAACGAGAGTCCGGCGATGCCGACAATGACGCCACCCAAATCAAGCGTCGCCACGATCAGCATTTGCGCAAAAACGCCCGGGACAACGTGTCCGGCGACAATTCTCGTCCAGCCGATTCCCGCCAGACGGTCAACGATGATGTCGGAGCGATTTTGGGCGAGCCGGACGTAGCTTCGCGCGAGTCTGGTGTAAAAAGCCAGAGAGGAAATGACAAGCGCAATCATTAAATTCTCAAAACCGGCTCCTAAAACGCCTACCACGGCCAGGGCGAGCACGAGCGACGGGAGCGCGAGCAAAACGTCCGCCACGCGCATTGCCGCCGCGTCCCAAATGCCGCCAATCATTCCGACAATGATTCCCACCGTCAAACTCAAAACGAGGGTTCCGGTCAAGACGAGCAAGGCCGCTCCGAGCGAACGCCGTCCGCCCGCGGCAATCCGCGCCAGCCCATCGCGCCCGTACTGGTCGGTTCCGAACGGATGCCTCAAACTCGGAGCGGAGAGTTTTTGGGTCAATTCCTGCTCGTTCGGCTGAAATGGCAAAACAAAGGGCGCTAGCAGCGTTAAAAGAAGAAGAAACGCGGCGATGATTAAACCGAATCTCCCCGGTCCGCTTCTCAAAAGTTGCTGTAATGTGCTGTTCCTCAATTTTGTCAGACTAATTCCAACTGCAAGTCATAAAACCGCCGCTGCATTTTACACGGTTTTCGGCTCGCGCAAACGCGGGTCAACTAGGGCGCTCATCAAATCCACCAAAAGATTTGTCGCCACAAAAATAAGCGTTGTAACCATGACAAAGCCTTGCACCACAGGCAAATCACGCGCTCCGATGGCGGAGACGGCATAACTGCCGATCCCATTCCACGAAAAAACCGTTTCGACAATTGCCGCTCCGCCAAGCAAGCCGCCGACCCCGACTCCGACGGCAGTCAAAAACGGCAGCAGCGCGTTCGGCAAAGCGTAAGACAGCAAAACGCGCCAGCGGCTCGCGCCGCGAGCGTATGCGACAAGCGTATAAGGCGCTTCCAAAGCTTCCAATAAATTCGCCCGTAAAATCTGAGTCCACTCGGCGGCTCTCCCGATTGACAAACAAAACGCGGGCAGCCAGACATCGGAGAGCGAACTGCTTGAGACTACTCTCCCAAACCCATATCCGACGGTTATAAATTGCAGGAGCAGCAAACCGAGCAAAAACGCGGGCATTGCTGCTGCCGCCTGGGTTAAAAATTGAATCAAGCGGTCGGGAGGTTTTTCGTAAAAAGCCGCGCTTAAAACGGCGGCAGTCAAAGCCAAAGTCACTGCCAAACCAAGCGCGACAAAAGCCAGCAAAACGGTCGCGGGCAATCTCGCCACGATTTCGGTCAGGACAGGTTTGCCAGATTGATAAGAAACCGATAAATCGCCTTGCAGAGCTCGTCCCAGCCAGAGAAAATATTGATTTACCAAAGGTTTATCGAGATTTAACTCTTCGCGCATTGCAGCAATCTCAAGCGGGTGCGGGTTTTCCACGCCGCGCGCCTGGAGAATTCTGGTTGCCGGGTCGCCCGGCGCCAGGGGAACAAGCATCCACACGATCACGCTCGCACCGAAGATAGCCAACATCGCTTGACCGATTCGCGCTCCAATTAATGCCCCCAGCGAGCCGCGCCGCAAATACCGAACGCCAAAATTATTGCCCGTTTTAATTAGCATCCGGTTTGGTTTCAAAGGTAACGTGACGGAGGAAGGGTGAAGGATGGTAATTCCGATAATTTCTGCCGACAATGGCTCGTGTTTTGCTAAAAACGGGACGCACTTCGTAAGCCTTTTCCGCAATCACGATTTCCTGAATTCGTCTGAGTAATTCTGTGCGTTTTGGTTCATTAAAAGTCCGGCTTAACTCCGCAATTAAACGGTCGAGTTCAGCGTCCGAAACTGCGCCGAAATTTCTTTCGCCCGCCGTCGAAAGATATTCTCTCAGGTAGGGGTCGGGAGCGCCGCCCGTCGTCAGGATCCCGGGCGAATTGATGGCGGCGTTCCAATCAGTCGAATTTTTCATGGCCTGGTTGATATCGTCAACTTGCCGTATCTTAATGTCAAAACCGATTTCTTTGAGCTGCGCCTGGATCGCCGTCGCCAGTGTCGTCCAGTCGGGCTGCTGGGGATAAACCAGCAGGACGGCTGCGAGCGGCTGATTATTTTTCGAGCGAACGCCACTGGTGTTCGTCGTCCAACCAGCTTCCTCAAGCAGGCGTTTGGCTTCCTCTCGGTCAGTTTTCTGATTGTTCACGGCATAAGATACGACGGGCGAATAAAATCCGGTAGCCGTCTCAAAAACGTTATCCATCACATCTTTTGCCAGCGCTTCATAATTGATGCCGAGACTGGCGGCGCGGCGCACCATCTGGTCGTCAAACGGGGGGCGGCGCACATTAAACAAGAGGCGCGGACCGCCGCGTCCATCGCTTCCGGCGATAAAAAAAGCGTCCTGCCGGTTTGCTAAAATTCTTTTGCTTTCGGTTGGCGGGTAAAGCGCGATGTCGGCTTCGTCCGCTTCAACGGCTAAAATTCTGGCTTGCGAGTCGCTGATAAATTTTACCGTGACAGTGTCCAGAGCGGGCGTCCCGCGCCAGTAATCATTGAATTTTTCAAGCCGCATTTCGCGGTCGTCCAGCCCGGCGATTTGGTACGCTCCCGTATAACACCGGCAATTTATCAATTTAACCGGGTCGCTTCCAGCAGCGTCCATTGCTTCCGTATCATAAATGGGGAAAACATCTTCGTCGGCAAGTGCGGCGGGAACGCTCGGGTCGGGGTTTTTGGTGGTTAAAATAAGCTCGTGGTCGCCAGTTGCTTTGACGCTCGCGTCCGAAATAATCGCTCTCGTCGAGGGCGCGCTTTTTAATTGACGATTCATGGCTGCCGCTAATTTTTCCGCCGTGAGAGGTTTCCCGTTTTGGAATTTTACGTTCGGACGCAAAGTTAAACGCCAATTTAATTCATCAATTGGCGCGTAAGATTCCAAAACCCAAGGCTTAATGTCGTTGTTATCGTCGAGCGTCAGCGGCAGTTCCGCCGCGCCGTATTCAACCAGAAAATAATGGGCGGATTTGAGCGGATCGAGATTCTGAATTTTGAAAGACGTGGCGATCCGCAAAATTTTTGATTTATTGCTTGGGTCAGCCGCCGTTTCGGGCGAGCGACTGCAAGCGAAACAAAGCTGAATCGCCGCCATGAGAAACACTGAAAACGATTTTGAAAGTTTTGATTTCATTTTTCCGCGAGGCGTGTTGCTTGACTGGCAACAATTCGCCAGCCGTTGCTAGTCCTGAAATACAAAATTGTCCAGCGATATTTTGCCGCTTTTTGGTTTGCGTCCGGGATTGCGCTTTGACCAATCGCAACGGCGGTTGCTTTACCGTAAACGCGAATGTCTATCTCGTTTACCTGGGCGGATTCAATCGTCGGCTCACCGGACGCGAGCGCGGCGAGACGTTTCGTTTTGTCGTCCACTTGCCCGGAAGCGTGCGTATGAGTGAAATCATCGGCGTAAAGACTTTCAAGCGTTTTTTTATCATGCGACTTAATTGCCGCAACCAGCTTGTTTCGCAAAGCCTCGACTTGCTGAATTATTTTAGCGTTTTCGGTTTGTTTGACTTGCGCCGAAGCGAGCGATTGCCCGCTCAGAAGGATGGTCGAAACCGCCAGAAAAGCAAATAGAATTTGTTTCATCAAATCAGAATATAATCTTTTTATTGGTAAACTTAAGAGCACGTCAGGCGGTTTAGTTCCTGACGCGCTCCAGGCACTAAAAGCCGTGTATGAGACGGTCACGACCTTTAGAATCGAAGTTTTGCCGATAATTGAAACGAGCGCGGTCCGCCGATTTGATAGAGCGAACTTAAACCACCCAAGCCTGAAGCGAGCAGTTGCGAAGCTCTCCCGAAAGTCGTATTCGTTTGATAACTGGCGCTGGTAACGCCCGACGGATTGGCAAAATTCGCCGTGTTAAAAATATTAAAAGCGTCAACCCGAAGCTGCAAATTAAGTTGTTCGGAAACATTAAATTGCCGCCGCAAAGATAAATCGAGTTGCCTGGCCGGAAATCCGCGCAAAACATTTCTTCCGAGAGTTCCTTGTCGTCCCGCAGAGAGCGGCGCAGCGCGGTCAAACGCCGCCGGATTGAAACGTCTGCCGCCCGGCGCGGTTGAGTCGTCAAGGTAAAGCGGCTGATTGGGAACAAGGTCGGGACGCAGGATTGTCGTCAAGCCGACGCTAAAAGAATTATTCGCGCCTGAAACGAGATTGACCGGCGTGGCGGTTCTTGCTCTGGCAATCGCGTCAATGCTCAAGCCACCGAAAATTTTATGGGCAATTCCTTCTTTGAAAAGCGATGGAATGTCGTAACTGACCGCTCCGTTAAAGGCGTGGCGAACATCGAAAGCTGATGGAGCGCGGTCTAGATTCGGGTTAAAGCTGGTGTTTGGCAATTGCAGATTGTTCTGTGATTCGTCCGAAACATTATCAAGAGATTTGGCGAAGGTGTAAGAAAGAATCGCTTGAAAACCCCTGGTCAAACGACGTTGATACTGCGCTTGGAGCGCGTTGTAATCGGAGTTTCCGCCGTTGGTGACCAAATCGAGACGGCGAATGACAGTCACTGAGTTTCGCAATGATTCAACCCTTCCTTGTCTCCGCCCGCGCGCTCCGACGTAAGAAAGCGAAATTGTATTATTTGCACCGAAAGCCTGTTCCACCGAAGCGTTATATTCGAGCGTATACGGCAATTTGAAGTTCGGCTGATATGCGAAAAGCCGAGCAAAAGAAGCGGCGTTTAAGTTAGGCGGCGGAACTTGCTGCTGGAAAAGCGGCGAAGTAAAAGTTACATTCGATAAATTCAGTGTGCTGGCGAACGGGAAAAGTCCGGTGCTGAAAGCCGAGCCGGTAAAGCCGTAACCCAAATCGTAAAACACGCCAAAACCGCCTCTGACAACGGTTTCGCGTCCCGGTCGGTTAAATAATTGATAAGCCGCGCCGACGCGCGGCGCAAGATTATTATAAGTCGTTTGGTAAAACTTCTGACGCGTCGGGGAGACGGCAACACTGGTCAGACTATTGTTGCCTTCGACGAGTCCGGTGATTGAAAGCGGCAAATTTCCATTTTCTTCGTTTGGCGCGGGAACGACTTCGTAACGCAAGCCGTAAGTCAAAGTCAGCCGATTGGTCGCCCGCCAGGTGTCTTGCGCGAAAAGCGAAAAGTTGTTGTAAATCGGGCGCAGAGTTAATTGCGGCGCGATAATTTGCGCCGAGGCCGGCATTCCGTTCGGATTTGCCGTTGTTGCTATCAGAGCCTGAATACTGTCGGGTAAAAATGCGCGTTTGTAAGTTCCGCTAAATGAAACCGGAGTTAAACGCCGGTAATCAACGCCGAACTTGATCGCGTGACCGCTGATTGTCGCCGAAGTTGAATTGACAATGTTAAATTGCCGTTGCTTATTGTCGGAAAACAAACCACTGCTCAAAGTGTTTGAGCCGGAAGGATTAACTTCGATATACGAATAACCGTTCGCGCCCGTGGTGAACGACGGAAAAAGGCTTGATTGCGGCGGTACAATCGCCCCGCCGTAAGTATCGATAAAATAAGTTTGATTGGCTTTCGATTTGCTGAAGTTGACACGCAAATCGTTAATCAGTTTGGACGAAAATACCTGCGTCGAACCAACAGTTAAAGTTTCGGTTTTGAAGGTCAAGTCGGCATAGCAGCTGGCCGCGCAAAACCTGGCTCGCTGCTTGTCCTCAGACGGCGCGTAATTATATCTGCCGAAAATCGAAACTTTGTCGTTGACCGTGTGGTCAATGCGCAAGCTCGTCGCGTTGAGCGATGACGGGTTCGTAAAACTGGTGATATACGGCACAACACCGTCGGCTTCTTCGGCGGCTGAATAGGAGCGGGTCGGAAGCGGAAAAGCGTTTAGCAAATCGCGCAAAACTCCGGTCGCATTGTTTCTCGCCGCGACCGTCGGAACTTCGAGCGGGTCGGTCGTAAAAGGTTGCCGCAACCGCAAGCCTTCATATGAGAAAAAGAAAAACGTGCGGTTCTTGCCCGAATTAAAAACCGGAACACCTTCGCCAAAATTCAATAACGGAAGTGGTCCGCCGAACGTCGCGCCGAAATCGTTCTGTCGCAGCGGTTGTCTGGCAAGTCCGTTGGCGTTATTGAAAAAGTTGTTCGCGTCGAATTTATCGTTGCGCACGTAATCGAAAACGCTTCCGTGATAATCGTTTGTTCCCGAGCGGGTGACGAGTGAAACTTGCGCGCCCGGCTGACGCCCAAATTCCGGCGCGTAGGTTGAAGTTTGAAGGGTAAATTCCTGCACCGCGTCCACTGAAGCCAGACTGCTCGTCGTTCCGAGAGCCGAATAAGCGGGAATCGCGCCGCCCGCCGTTTCGTAGAGCGAGGTTGAAGCGGTCGAGCCAAAATTCGCCGAGACACCGTCAACCGTAAAATAATTTGAACTGGCGCGTTGGCCGTTGACCGAAAATTGTCCCTGGGTCGGCAAACTTGAAGGGGTCAATACAACTCCGGGTGAAAGCTCGACTAAAGTTTGAAAACTTCTGCCATTTAAAGGTTGGTTTTCGATAAATTGCCGGTTAACAATTGTCGCGACGGCGGGTGAATCATCAACCAGCGACCCCTCCTCGGTGACGTTAACCGTCGCGTTTGCCGCAGCTACTTTTAAATCGATTCGCAATGATCTTTGGTCATTAACATTGAGCACGACGCTGGTTTGCGTGGTTGCAAAACCGGTTTGCTCAACCCTCACCGTGTAATTGCTCGGCGCCAGCTGAGTGATAATGAAAACCCCATCGCCGTTACTCGTTGCCGTCCGTTCATAGGCTTTGGCGGCATCGGTGACTTTGACGCTGGCGCCCGCGACAGCAGCGCCTTGCTCGTCCCTCACCGTTCCGCTCAAAGTTGCCGTCGCGGACTGCGCTTTGATTTGAGTGGTAATACAGGCTGTGAAAATTAGCAGGCTAAAAACAACAAATATTTTATTTTGCATATTAAAACTCTTTCCTCAGGTTCAAAAGTTGGTTAAATGTTAGCTCAATCTGATATTACAAATTTCATTTTCGTAGCACTGAACAAAAGCAAAATGCTCCGGATAAATTAAGGCTGCAGGCGTCGGCAAATTTTATTTACACCAAACTAAATTCGATACTTTGTCGTTCAGTTACTGCGTTTCCGTCTTAAAAAGCGTTAATGTTGATGCTCATGACTGTGAGCGTGCCCGTTGGAAGTCGATTTGCTTCCGACCATTTGCTCCGAGGATAAAGTGACAAAAAGTTTGCCGTGCTTGACTCCCCTTAAACTCAGTAAGGCATCGGACAAAGAGCGAACTTCGCGAACCGCGCCGCGCAAGACAATCACTTCCATACAGTCGTCGTGACTGATGTGGACGTGCAAAACCGAAACTACCAGATTGTGGTGTTCGTGCTGCAAATCATTCATTTTATCGCTCAAGTCGGTGGCGTGATGATCATAAACGAGCGTCAGGCTACCCAGCACTTCTCCCTCTTCAGGCGAACTCTCAAGACGGGATTTAACGAGCGCATCGCGCATCAAATCGCGCAGCGCTTCCGAGCGATTGGCATATCCTTGGCCCGCAATCAGCTGATCAAAGCTTTGTAGTAATTCATCGTCGACGCTGACCCCGAATCTGGATATTTCACTCATTGAATTTCTCTCCACTCTTTATCTCTGGTCGTTAGTTTTTTGCAAATAGTCGAAACGTTGCTCCCGCTGCAAAAGTTCTCGAATAACCCGGCGTCGCGTGAATTTGCGCGACCACAGCACACGCCGGACAAATCCGCGAATCAAGATAGTTTTGCGTTTCAAAGTATTTTTTGTTGAGAACATTGTCAACCGAGAAATTCAAATCAACCCACCGCTTTAACCTTTTAGAAACGCTAAAATCAACCACGTCGTGACCAGCGGCGCGAATAGTATCATCTAAGCCGTCAAGCCGATAACCGTTGATGTGGCGGTAACGGAGCGACGCGTCAAACCCGCGCAGATTTGAGAGATTTAAATCGCCGTTAGCGACAAAATGCGGCGCGCTGTCAACATATTCCCTGGGTGATGTGCCTCGAAAAAATGAGTTTAAAACTTGCGTGAAACCGCCGTTAAAACTTAGGAAACGCAGGATGCGCGCAGATGTTTTAAATTCATAACCATAGGCTCGCGAAGGACCTTTGAATTCGAGGCTGCCGTCGTCCGGGATGTAAACTTGCTCGTTTGAGTGATCAATCAAAAAGAAATCCGACGAGGCGGAAAATCGCCGGAAGTTGAGGGACGCGCCGGTTTGATAAAAGTCAGTCGTCGCGATTTTCGGCGAATTTTTATCGCGCACGATTCCGCGAGCGTCCTGGCTGTTAATTCCGCGCCCGTAATTGAGATAAAACGAAACGGGGAAATGCTCAAACGGTGAAATCGTCAGTCCGAATTTCGGCTGCAACTTAGTCGAACTGGTTTTACCGATCAAGTTGATGCGCTGATTATTTTGATCAAAATCTTCGAAACCGTTGACGTTAAAAGTAAAGGTGTCGAGCCGCAAACCGCCTTCGAGATGAACGTGACCGTTATAAAAA
>JBBQUS010000027.1:0-66720 GCA_038212235.1 Pyrinomonadales bacterium | reverse complement strand
TTACGACGGGGATCAGAAGGCGGACATCGCTCTTTTCCGCCCCTCGAACGGGACGTGGTATCGGTTGAACAGCAACGGCGGAGCGTTTGTGGCGACGCAGTTCGGGCAATCTGGGGATGCGCCGGCGGCGGCGGATTATGACGGGGATGCGAAGGCGGACATTGCGGTGTTCCGAGCCTCGACGGGCGTCTGGTATCGCTTGAGCAGCAACGGCGGCGGGGTGGTGACGACGGTGTTTGGGCAGTCGGGTGATTTAGCCACTCCCAACGCTTTCGACCAGTAATGACAGTTGTTGATTAGAGCAATAAGTTTGGCTTGAATAAAGTTAACAGCTCTATTCAAACGAGCGAACAAACTCAGGCTGAGAAACTACAAGTAGTTTCTCAGCCTTTTCTGTTTGTCTTTCGGGTTTGATTTTGGTTGAATTTGAAACATGACTTCTCCGCTTGTTTTAGTTGTTGAAGACGAAGAAATTTTGCGGCATGTGATAACTCGCTTGCTCAACCAAGCAGGTTACGCAACTGCAACCGCAGACAGCGCAGAATCAGCGCTCGACATTTTTACGAGCGCTGATGTCGCCGTGACGCTGACCGATATCAGAATGAGCGGAATGGACGGTCTGGAATTGCTGGACCAGCTTAAAGCCGTTGACTCGGAAGCGCTGGTCATCGTGATGACCGCCTATTCATCGGTAGATTCGGCGATTGCGGCTTTGCGCAAGGGAGCATACGATTACATCACCAAACCATTTGTCAATGAAGATTTGCTGCAATCGGTTAAAAACGCTTTGCGCCAGCGCGAATTATTTGGAGAGAATCGCGCGCTGCGTCGCGAACTCGAACAAAAATACAGTTTTTCGGAAATCATCGGAACATCTGAGAGCTTGCAAAACGTTTTTCGGTTGATCGAAAAGGTTGCGGCAACAACGACCAACATTTTAATTTGCGGCGAATCCGGGACGGGCAAGGAATTAGTCGCCCGCGCGATTCATCATCACAGCCCGCGTGAACACAAACCGTTTTTAGCGATTAACTGCGGCGCGCTGCCGGAAAGTCTGCTCGAATCGGAATTGTTCGGTCATACAAAAGGCGCGTTTACCGGCGCAACGACGGATAAAAAAGGCCTCTTTCGGTCAGCCGAACAAGGCACGGTTTTTCTCGATGAAATCGGCGAGATGACACAGCCGATGCAGGTGCGTCTGCTCCGCGCGCTGCAGGAGCACGAGGTTACGCCGGTTGGTTCGAGCCTGCCAATCAAATTTGACGCGCGCATCATCGCCGCCAGCAATCGGGACCTGGAAAAAGATGTTGCCGACGGACGTTTTCGCGAAGATTTGTTTTATCGCCTTAATGTCATCGAAGTCTGGCTGCCGCCGCTTCGTGCGAGACGCGAAGACATTCCGCTTCTGGTCAGACATTTCATCAAAAAAATTGCTAAAGAACAAAATGCCGAAGAAAAAGCGATTGCGCCCGAAGCAATGGCGGCGCTGGTCAGCTACAACTTTCCCGGCAACATCCGTGAACTGCAAAATGCGGTCGAACGCAGCTTTACTTTGAGCGGAGAGATAATTGATCCGGCCAGCCTGCCGCCGAGGATTCGTGAATCTGCGGCGCACGCGCTGCCGGTTCGCGACACTGAAAATTTTCGTCCGACTTTGGAAGAAGTCGAACGCCGTTATATTTTTGACGTTCTCACATCCGTCAATCAGGATAAAGCAGAAGCGGCCAATATTCTGGGCATTGATCTTTCGACGCTCTACCGCAAAATGAAACGCTACGACGCGGTTTAGAAAAGCTTTGCTACGAAAGAAATTGCTCGTCAAACATAACACCGCGATTTAGGATTCCGGCCGGATCAAACGCGCGTTTAACCAGAGCCATTTCATTTAAATAGCGTTCGCCAAACATCACTTCGAGATAGTGTTTTTTTAACCTGCCGATTCCGTGCTCGGCAGATATCGTTCCGCCGACGATGCAGGCGCGGGCAATAAATCTTCCGTAAACTTGTTTGGCAAGATGAGCTTCGGCTTCGCTGCGCGGCAGCATATTAACGTGCAAATGGTTATCGCCGATGTGTCCGAAAATAACGTAATTGAGTCCGGATTGTTTGAGCGTTTCCTGATAAAACCGGAGCATCTGCCTAAATTCTCGATCCGGCACGGCCATATCGGTCGAAACTTTTCGCTGGTCGTGGCGAACAATAAATTCGTTGACTGAAACCGGCAGCGCATGACGAAATTCGCGCATTTTACGGGCATCCGATTCGTTTGTCGCAAACCAGGAGATTTCGGTTTCCGCTTGATGTTTTTCGAGCAGTTCAAACCACTGATTGAGCAAATCTTCTTCAGTTTCAGCCGTCACCTCCTGCTCAAAGAAAATCGCGCCGGCCATATTTTCCGGCACCAGCGGAAACTTTTCGCTGACAAAGCGGAGCGCGCGTGAATCAAAATATTCCAAAACTCTGGCATCAATCTGATTTCGGGTTTCGGACTTCGGATTTTGGATTTTCTCGCGGGTTGCGAAAGAAATGGTTTTCGTTTCCTCGACAAAATTCAGCAGATTTTTCTCGTCTTTAAAGAACACAACGCCGCTCAAAACGCTTTCCGGTTTTGCCAGAAGCCTGGTTTCAATTTCGGTGACGACGCCTAAAGTGCCCTCGCTACCGATAAACAGATCAACCGCATCCATTTCCGGGTGAACGAAATATCCGGCGGAATGTTTGCGCGTCTGGGGCATTTTGTAGGTCGGCAGCTGGACAATAATTTCCCTCTCGCCAGCTTTTAAACGAAGTTTGTGATCTTTGTCAGCGCGAAAATCACCGCGCCGCAAATTAATGATTTCGCCGGTCGGCAAAACAATTTCAAGACGCGTCGCAAATTCTCTGGTTGCGCCGTATTTAAAACTTCTGGCGCCCGACGCGTTGGTCACGACGGTACCGCCCATTTGACAACTCCATTCGGTCGGGTCAGGCGGGTAAAATAATCCTTCGGCTTCGGTCGCCTTTTGAAAATCAGCCAGAATCACGCCGCTTTCGACAATTCCAAAACCATTTCCATCAGTGAGTTTGGCAATCTCTTTGATTCGCCGCAATTTGTCCAGAGTTATCACTGTTCCGCCGAATGGGACGCGTCCGCCCACCGTTCCGGTTCCAGCGCCGGAAACGGTGACCGGAGTTTTGCCGACCGAAGCCTGACGCAAAATTTCGCTGATTTCAGCTGCTGATTCTGGAAAAACTACGCGGTTTGCCGTTCCGCCGCCCATGTTGCTGGCGTCAGCGAGAAAGCCCTGAATTTCGTCTGCGGAAGATTTAATTAACATAACGGGATTTTAAGCAATAGTTAGATAACTACGAGAAAATTGTAGGGGCAGCGGCTTGTCCCTGCCCAATGAGCGCGAAGCGCGAACAATGCACTCTTATCCACAATATATTGTCATTAATCACAGTTTTCGCGTTCAAAGCAACGCTTATTGGGTTGAGACAAGCCGCCCGCCCCTCCAAACTCTTGCTTCTTTCTATTCAAACTCATCTGATGATCCTAAAATGATATCCCATTCTTCAAAAAAAGATATGAAGGCAATCCGGTATATTTTCGTTTCACTGGGAAAAAATAAAAGCGAGTGGGAAAATCTTTCCACTCGCTTTTATTTTACTGATGTTCTATTTTTATTGATTAATCGAAGCCGACAGGTTGCGTTCAATCCGGTATATTCCCGACGAGTGAGAACCGACCAGCAGCAAATTCGGATTGCGCGGGTCAAAACTCAATGCCCAGATTCGGCGGCTTGGCAGATTCTGGCTGCTCGAATCAACCCGCTCCCAGCGTTTGCCGCCGTCAAGCGTGTGAAACAGCCCGTCGCGATTTTCCTGCGCGCTGGCGGCAAAAATCTCATCCGGGTTATTTGGATTAATCACAATGCTGTTGTAATCGCCGCCGGGCAATCCGCCGCCGCGTCGTTCCCACTTTTCGCCGCCGTCGAGCGTCATAAAAAATGTTTGTTTAGTGCCAATATAAACCCGGTTAGCGTCGTTTGGGTCGGCTTCGATGTGAGAAATAGGGTAATCCGTAGTGATGCTTTTCTCCTGCTGCCAGGTTACCCCGCCGTCATGCGAAAATAAGACACCGCTTTTGGCTGTGCCAACCCAAATTGTCTGCGGATCCTTTGGTGAAACAGCCATTGTCAGCGCTTGCGCGTTGAGTGTTTCGGGAAAAGTTATTCGTTCCCATCCGGTCGAAAGACTATAAGTGCGGAATAAACCGATGTCTGTCGCCGCCCACATTCCGTTTTTACCGTCGCCGGTCGAAATCAAAGCGTTTATCTTGCCGGTCAAAGCGGCGACTTTAGGCGCGGGCTTTGGTTCGGCAGATTTGGCAACAGCTGTAGTTGATTTTTTAGCTGGAGTTTTAGTGGTTTTCTTGGCAGCAGTAGCAGCCGTTTTTTTCACGGTGTCAGCCGCCGCAGTATTTGCTGTTTTTGCCGGTGCGGGGCGTCCCCGACGGTGCGGCGTAACTTTTGGTTTTGCGGCTGTCACTGCCGCCCACGAAGCGCCGCTATCGAGCGAACGATAAATTCCGTTGATAGTTCCGAGGTAAATAGTGGTTGGTGTTACAGCGTCCTGCAAAATGGAATAGACAATGGAAGTTGGCGGAAAATTTCTCATCGAAGCCTGCCAGGTGGCTCCCGCATCGTTACTGACAAAGAAAAATCCGCCGCCGGTCGTCGTGTTGTTCGTGGCTGCGTAAAAGCGATTCGGAATCTGTGAATCGGGAACGATAATGCTGGTCTGTCTGGTGCTGTAACCACCGTTGGTTTGAACAAACGATTTTCCGAAATCGTTCGAAACCATGACGCCGTAGTTGTTTGTGCCGACATAAACTTTGTTTGGTTCATCGGCAGGAACGGTTATTGAATTTACTTCAACCTGTTTGCTGGTGGTTAAATTCCAGGTTGTCCCGTCATCAGCACTCATCCAAAAACCTTCGGTCGTTCCAGCATAAATGTAGCCGGGTTTTGAAGGGTGCTGCAGGATGTCTCTAGTTCGTCTGGAAGTTGATGGAATGCCCTGAATTTTTTTCCAGTTTTCACCGGCATTTTTGGATTCGTAGATACCGCTGCATGCAGAAGCGATAAGGTGATCAGGGTTGCGCGGGTCAATATCAATGGCGAAAACATCCGAATCATCAATCATGCCGGTGCTGATCAGTTTCCAGTTTTTACCGCCGTCAGTAGTTTTGTACGGGCGATAAGTCGTTCCGGCGTAAATCACATCGGTATTGCGCGGGTCAATCGCCAGAGAATCCACTTCGACCAATCCAGGCATGATTTTCTCGTCCGAAATCTTTTTCCAACTGTTGCCCGAATCTGTCGAAGCAAAAACACCTTCAACGCTTCCGGCAACAATCATATCGGGGTTAAGAGATGATTGAAAAAGCGCGTTGATGGCCTGATTCTTCATCTCCTTGGATTCACGCCAGGTGACGCCGCCATCGGTTGATTTGAAAAATCCGCCTTCGTTTTTGAGCGAGCCTCGATGACCGCCGAGATAGATTGTTTTTGCGTCACGCTTGTCAATGATAATGTTATCGAACATCAATAAGGAGCGGTCAAAATTGTAAATCATTTGCCAGCTGGCCGCGCCGTCAATCGAGGTATAAAACTGGCCTTCCAATGTGGTGAAGTAAAAATGTTTGTTGTCAGCGGGGTCAACGACAATCGCGCGGATATCGCCGCCATTTGGCCCAACCTTTTGCCAACTGCCAAAACGAGCGGCACTGCTGTCGGGGTTAGCAGCTTTCCCACCAACATTTACTGCAGACACCGCGTTAAGCTGACCGTAAGTTGTCAACTGTGAAATTACAATTACAGCGATGAGGCTAAATAGGATTTGAGAGAACCTTTTGTTCATATTTTTGAAGTCTATCGGGCATTGGAGCTTCGAAACTGCTGTTTGAAGCCGGCAAAGTGTAAAATTTAAGAGGGAGAAAATCAATTTAATTATAACCAAAACGGTTTATTGAGATGTAACTCAAGAATTGTATAGTTGTCCGCAACAGCCTTCATTGTCAAGTAAAACTTAAAGAAAAGCTTTAACAAATCTGATTCAAAGAAAAGAGCGGGGGATGTTTCTAATTACTTAGAAACATCCCCCGCTCCAGATTAGTCAAAGTTGCTTGATTAAAAGAACTTTGAAGTTATTGCCGAATTTACGGATTTGGAACTGGTTCAGTTGCGCCAGCCGGAACAAGGTAAATCTGCGTTCTCGGGCCGGTTGCTGAACCGCCGCCGTTGATCGTTACAACACGCGAAGTATCAATTCCTAGAGCCGGTCGTTTCGTTCCAGTCAAGTACTTAACTGCGAAATCAATGAGCCGTTTAGCTTCAGCTGCTCCACCTTTTTCGCTACCGTAGCCAATTACATAAAGTTTGGCATTCGGATCTGCATTAAGCTGTGTTGCAACCGCATCTAGACGTGCTTTCTCTTGATCCGGTTTCAGTTTGTTATATTCATCAAGCAACCTAGCTATTGGTGCAGCAGATTGAGTTTCTACTGTTGCCGAAGCAGTGTTGTTTGTACAAGCAGGATCAAGTCCGTTAAGCGTTGCTGTTGCTGTAAAGCTGGTAGCTGCGCCTGCCGGAGCTGTCACAGTGATACTTGAGGTTCCTTGACCGCTGACAATATCACCAGCAGAAACTGTCCAAGTATAATTCGGCGACGCGCCGTTAAGAGTTGCATCTGCCGTAAATGTCACCGTATCACCGGGTTTGACTAAGTCAGAAGGTGAAGCAGTAACGCGCAAATCGGTCGGGCATGGCGGAGGAATCACTTCGCAATCAGTGCAGTTAACGATGCGAACTTCCTTGGTTGAAGGCGTTCCGCAAACTCCGCAACCGTCATCAACACCAACCGAAATTGTGTAAGTTCCTGGTTGAGCACCGCTCAAATCCCAGTTGACATTAGCGCCGCTGCCGTTGATGCGACCGCCTGAAACGGTATATTGATAAAGCAGTTGATCGCCGTCGGCATCGGTTGCGTTGGTTGCTACCGTCACCGAACTGTTGTCGTTACAAGCCGTTGATCCGGCTTTAATTCGTTGACCTTCCGGGCAAGTCGGCAAGACGATTTCGGTTTTGCTCAAAGTGACGCTGTTGATCACAGCGGGAGTGTTCGGTTTGGTCGGCACTTCGCGTTTGTTGCGTCGTCCGGCAAAAACCTGAACTAAAAAGCCGTGCGGGTCGTCAGAGGTGACAAAACCTGCCGGAACGCCATTAATACTTCCGGCGGTACCGGTAGATGTGTTGCCGCTGCCGTCGAAGCTGTTGCTGTCCTGTTGGTTGACGTTATAACGATAAGCAAAACTCATCCCAAAGTAACGTGTCGGAAAAACGCGAACACCCAAGAGAGCGTCAATCGGATCTTGTTCAAAAGCGTTTGGTGTGCGTCCGCCGACATATTTGGTCGCGCGAATTTCGCCAATCGGTTGAAAGTATTTATTAACCGGAAAGTCAACGGCCAGACCGCCGTTTAATTCGTCGCCTCTATCCAAAAGCGTAAAGTTATTGCTGCCAAAATTCGCTTTAACGCTGCTGTTGTAGGTGTAGCCAATGTTAGCCGAGACATTCGCCCATTTGGCAAGACGAGCGTCGCCAAAAGCAATCAGTCCGAAATCACCGCGTTTGCTGCCAGGGCTGGCACCACGCTGCAGTTGGTTGAAACCGGAAGCATCATCAGGTTTATCAGCATAAAAACGATAGAAAGGAAGCAATCCGAGACCAATTCGACTTTTCGGTTTGGTAAAGCGGAATTTGCCGCCGACAGTAAAAGTGTTGAAGGCCGATTCACCCCAGGTGCGGTTCAAAAACGGCGCATCAGGTAAATAGGCTGGTGCAAGTGTCGAAGTATTGATGACGGTACCAGCGCCAGTGCCGGTAGTTCTTAAAACCAAACCCGGCAAAATTCCGCCAACGACCGAACCGATTCCTGGAAACAAGTCAGCTCCGTTGCCGCTGCCGGCGCGTGCCGGTCCGAGGGTTCCAAAAATGCCGCCGCCCGCTCCGCCGACATACGGGAATTGAACAAAGGGCTGCTGCCCGGCCGGACGGAAAACCGCTCTGTTAGCAATGTTGCCGCCCGCAAAAGCAGCCGGAGTCAAAACCAATGCAGCCGGACTGATACCGTTAATTCTGGAATTTGGCAGATAAAAACCTGATAAGTTAGTTGGTGAATTGACTTTTATTCCGCGATAAGCGTCGGTGTTAAAGAAAACTTCAATATAATCATTTAAACCAATTTGAAAACTTAACGGAACTTCGGTAATGTCCACGTTGCCGGGATCACGGTCATAATTGCTGTACGCAGCACTGAACGTATATTCTCCCCTTCTCAATGTTTGACCGTCAACTACTGTGAAAAGTCCGGTGGCTCCGCCAACCGAACCTCCCGATCCGACGGTTGGGGCAATATTTCTTGGATCGTCCGTTCGTCTTGGTGTTTGAGCTAGAACAGCTAAACTCATCGTTAACACCACCAGCGCAACGACCAGCGCATTTCTTACATATCTCATCTTATTCCTCCGACTAAATAAATTTATCAAAATCACTTTGATTTCTGTCAGGTGCAGGGGAAAACCAATCTAAAATCGGGATTGGCTAACGCCCGACTACAAACTGTTTTAGCAAAACATAATCCGACATAATTTAGATTAATCGCTCATGCAATTGTAAATAAATCCAATTACGCCGGCGAATAAAACTAAATTGTGCTTCGGACGTTTTGCTTTTCAAAGCCGTCACAGAATCTGGCTTTTTATGTTTACGAAAACTGCCGCAAAAATATCAAAAAATACGGATAAGTCTAATACCAAAATGACTTGGCAGTTTTTATATCTTCTCTTCGAGACCTTACTTTACTTTAGCTGGAAAATCAAGGCTTTTCCAAAAAATATTCTATTTTAACAAGTATTTTCGGGGTTTTCACCAATAATTCAATTCCAACTATGAGCTTAAGCGTAAATTCCGCGCATCCGCGTATCATACGCTACCCGATCAATTGCTAACATGTATGCGGCCGTGCGCGTATCAACATTATGAGTGTCAGCGTAGCGACTGACATCGTTAAAGCTGGCGACCATAATGTCCTGGAGACGTTCATTGACTTCCGCCTCGCGCCAAAAATAGCCCATTCGATCCTGCACCCATTCAAAATATGAAACCGTCACTCCGCCCGCATTGGCCAAAATATCGGGAATCACAAAGATGCCTTTGTCATACAAAATCTGGTCGGCCTGCGGCGTTGTCGGGCCGTTCGCTCCTTCGGCTAAAACCTTGCATTTAATTTTGTTGGCGTTTTCCGAAGTAATCTGATTCTCGGTCGCGCACGGAGCCAGCACATCGCATTCAATCTCAAGCAGTTCCTTGTTGGTTGTCCGCTCGGCGTTTGGATAGTTATCAAGCGACCTTGTTTCCTGCAAATATTTTAAAACGTGAGGAATATCTAATCCCCTCGGATTATAGATACCGCCTCCGATATCTGAAATAGCAACAACTTTGTAGCCCTGTTCATGCATCAACCGCGCGCCCAAACCGCCAACATTGCCCGAACCCTGAACAACCACCCGCGTTTCCGAAGGCATCAGCTTAAATCTTTTAATAGCCTCATTAACAACGATCAAAACACCGCGTCCGGTGGCTTCGCGTCTCCCTGCCGAACCGCCCAAAGCAATTGGTTTACCGGTGACAACCGCAGTGACGGTGTGTCGGGCGTGCATCGAGTAAGTATCCATGATCCACGCCATTGTCTGCTCGTTGGTGTTCATGTCGGGCGCCGGCACATCTTTTTCCGGGCCGATGAAATCAAGCAGTTCAGAAGTGTAACGGCGCGTCAGCCGTTCCAATTCGCCAATCGACATCTGGCGCGGGTCGCAAATTACGCCGCCCTTGCCGCCTCCGAACGGGACGTTGACAACTGCGCATTTCCAGGTCATCCACGAAGCCAGCGCTTTTACTTCGTCCAAAGAAACGTCCGGCGCGTAGCGAATTCCGCCTTTTGCCGGACCTCTGGCGAAGTTATGCTGAACACGATATCCCTCGAAAACTTCGATTCGCCCGGAATCCATTCGGACGGGAATATAAACTTTAATTTCCCTTGTTGGAACGCGTAAAACCGCATATAAGTCAGGATCGAGATCTAACAGCTGAGCGGCTCGGTCAAATCTCGCCATCATAGATTCAAAAGGATTGTCCTCCTGAATCCGCCGTGCATCATCTACCATTGGGTTTGCCATTTTAAATTCAGTGAAAAATGAAAAAGGAAAGTGAAAAGCCTATTCCTATGCTCGTCACCTTCCATTTCCATTATTCGTTTTCCATTTTTTATCCAAAATTTCGTTCATTGCAAAGTTTTTAGAACCGTACAAATCGGGTGTTAACAAGCAAAACCCATGGCGCGGCAAGATGCGGCCATATAGTCACTAGCCGCCCTTTGCAATACTTGTTCCATTTAATCCTCAGTAATTCGATAAAGACAGCTGTTTGTCGTATGATTGAGGTTAAATCCGAGGCTCTCAATTCCTATGAAAATGCTTTGATCGCATTTGTTTACTTTTAATTTAACAGCCGCCTTGAACGATAGTCGAACAATTCTGCGTAACGGAATCGTTCACAACAGAGGCCAGAAATATAACCCGCTATCAAAGCGATGTCTTGCTTTTGCGCTTGCAAAATAATCTTTAGTGATTTCCTAACCGGACTCGTTTTCGGCGCATCGAAGCTAGAAGCTGAATTAGGCCAGGCTCGACGGCATCTTATTTTAATAACGTTTTTGATAAAATTTCGCAGTCAATTTTATCAAAAACGGAAACTTTCAGTCTAAAGGCCGTCATATTTTGCCTAGCTTTAATTTCTAAACTGCGGAAACCATAAAAACGTGCGAAATATTATCGCAGTTTCTCACATGAAGCAAACGGCTTTTGGATTGTAAGCGGTTTTTTTAAAGTGCTAAAATGCGCTTTCCAACTTATTTTTAAATTTCTTGAGGCAAGTATTATTTTAGGATGATTCATTCATTTTCCTTTCGGCAAACTCTTCTCTTTCTTGTTGCTTTCACGTTTATCTTGAGCGGCGTTTTTGCGACTGCCGCGCAGGACGAAGATTCACAACAAGCCGCCGCCGCGCAGTTTGAACAAGGGCAAAACGCACATGAGAAAGGTGATGTAGAAGGGGCGCTCAAGTTTTACGCTAAAGCCATCGAGCTGCAGCCCGATTTTCCCGAAGCCGAATACCAGCGCGGAACGGCTTTGGAGCAGCTTGGGCGCGAGTCGGAAGCCGAAAAAGCGTTTCGCCGCGCCGTTCAATTACGCCCGGACTGGTCTTTGCCGATGACTAAGCTCGGCGCGCTGCTGGTCAGGCAAAACAACTACGCCGAAGCTGAAGGAATTTTAAATCAGGCGGTTGAACTTGACGCGGCGAATTATCTGGCGCTGACGTCCTTGGCCGAGCTTGAAATAAATTCGCGCGCCGCGCCGGAGAAGCAGCAGATTTTGCTCGGCAAAATTAAGAATAACACCGACGGCAAAGCAAATGTGCCGGTCTCAATCTGGGTCGCGCGTGCCGCTTTGGAGAGAAATTTAGGTACTAAAACTGCCGCTAAAGCCAGCATTAAGCGCGCTTTACAGATTGCGCCCGAAAACTTATCGGCGCGCATGGAAAGCGGTGAAATATTTTTAAGCGAAAAAGACTTTGCAACGGCGCTCGATGATGCTAAATTGGCGTTACATAATGCGCCCGAAAATCTCCAAGCACGGCTGCTGCTCTCACGAATTTACGCCGCAATGGGAAAACCGGACGAATCTTTGAAAATTTTGGACTTGCTGAGTGTTGAGCAAAAGAAATTACCGGCTGTCGCTGACTTGCGAAAGCTAATTTCGCTCAATGCGGTGAGCGAGGCCGGCAATATTGAATCGTTCGAGAAATTGCTCGAATCCGATTCTAAAAATGCCGCTCTGCTTGGTAGATTGTGCATTTTAACGCGCACGACGGCTCCGGCCAAAGCTCTCGATTACTGTCGCCGTGCGCTTGAACTTGAGCCCGGTAATATGACCCACGCGGTCGGCTACGGCGCGGCCTTAGTGCAGGCCCGGCGATTCGAAGACGCGATTATAATTTTGCGGCGGCTTTTATCAATCGAGCCGGATAATTATGCGGCACGGGCTAATTTAGCGACCGCTCTCTACGAAGCCAAACATTTTGCCGAGGCGATTATTGAATTTAACCGTCTGCTCGATGCTAAACCGGACATTCCGGCAAGTTATTTCTTTTTAGCAACGGCGCATGACGCGCTTGGCAATTTTACGGAAGCAATGGCGGCTTATCAGAAGTTTTTGAGTCTAGCCGACCCCAAACAAAACCAGCTTGAAATTGATAAAGTGCAGCTACGTTTGCCTGGTCTGAAAAGGCAAATCGAGAAAGGAGCGGGCAAGAAAAAAAGCCCCTAACTTGAAAATGTCTCAAAACTCTCAAATAAACACCTTGTTACTTTCACTTCTCATCTTGCTGTGCGCTGCCGGTTCAACCGCGGGGCAAGAACAACAAAATACAAGCGAACAGATCGAAGATGTGCCGCCGCCTCTCATCACTCTTTCCCAGAGTGAAGCCAGTCAGCTGAAAGCAGAAAATGATTTAAAACAGAGAACAATTTTATGTCTGCAGCTTGCCGGCAATCGTCTGCAACAAGCTGAAACGCTGACTAATAATGCCGATTATCAGGATGCCCTCAACGCGCTTGGCGGTTATCAGGCAGTTATTGACGACGGTTTGAACTATTTTAAAAGCCTGAAAGATGACAGCAAGAGAGTTCGTGACAACGTCAAACGACTTGAAATCGCTTTGCGCGAGCACGCGCCGCGGCTTGAGACAATTCGCCGCTCGACGCCTTTCGAATATTCTCAACGCTTAAAGTCAATTCTTAATTTCGCCCGCAATGCCCGCAGCCGCGCCTTGAGCCTATTCTTTAGCGATACGGTATTAGCTGATGATCCTACCTCAATGCCGGGACCAAATAACCCCGGCGTGACAACCTTTAATTCTGGAAAGAAACAGTTATGAAGTTCGGAGCGAGATTCCCCGCCAACCTAACTTTTTTCAACTTAAATATTTTAGCAGCGTCGGCAAAACTGGCGCTCTTGCTGATAATCTGCGCCGCCCCTACTTTTAACATCAGAGCTCAACAGAAATCTGCTGAAATTGATCACCTGACAATTGCCGAGGATGACCTTATTCACGACACACAGGAACTCGATAAGCGAATAGAAATTTATGTCAAAGCGATTGACCGCAGATTCGTTGTCATCAGCGGCGGAACCGAAACGAAAACAGCAGTTAAAGAAACCAAAAAGAAAGACAAAGATGCCGACAAATGGGGGCCGCCGCCGACCGGCACTCGCGCCGAGTTGCTGAGTGATGTCAAAAGCATTTTAGACGAGGCCGTTCGCAACATTGATAACGCGGCTGAACATAATGCGAAAAACGCTTTGCTGCCGAGAGCTTTGAAAAAACTTGCCGACGGCTGCTCGCGTTTCAGCACTCAATTAAAACCTTTTTACGATTCGGCGCAGGGAGAAAAAACGCGCGCCGATGTTTACGATGCGCTGGAAAATTGTCGGGAAGTGATTGCCGCCAGCACTGAACACGGAGCCGACGTGACTAAATAATTTTAGGAGAGTTTTGCCCTGCCTCGCCGTCGCTGGACAGAATCGCAGTCTAAATGTAAATTTAAATAAAGTAATTTAAATTCTCGCGGTTGCCGTCCGTACAAGCGGGCGGTTTTCTGCTCCTAAGGAGAGGCTATCCAAAAGACATGGCTACAGCTAAAGAAACAAAAGAACAGATTTTAACGGATTATCGTACGCACGAATCGGACACGGGTTCACCTCAAGTCCAGGTTGCCCTGTTGACACAACGCATCAACGAATTAACCGAGCATTTTCGGACACATAAAAAAGACAATCATTCGCGTCGCGGGCTCTTAAAGATGGTCTCGCAGCGTCGCAGTTTGCTGGATTATCTTAAACGCAAAGATATCGAGCAGTATCATACGATGGTGGAACGGCTCGGTCTTCGTCGCTAGTTTATAAAGTAGATAAATTTTATTATTATTTGTCTCAAGTTGAACTGGCTTGCTTCGAGCCACCTATCTTTCAAATCAAGTTTCTATTCGAAGATTTTGCTATTCCAGAGCCGAACGTGACGGCATAACCATTCTGGCAGCAAACAGGAAACTGAGAAGTCGTTAAAAATCGTTAGGAATTCAAAACCGAAACGGCGGCAGAGGCTTCACGGCATGAGCTTCTGCCGCCGTTTTTAATAAAAAGGATGAAGGATGAAGGATGAAGGATGAATTTAAAAGTTCAGTTCTAATTTGTTTGTCCACCAATTTTGTTTTACAGAGAAAACATGTGATGAAACCGAGAGATTTATTCGTCCCTCATCCTTCATCCTTCATCCTTCACAAAAGATGCCTCAGAAAAAATATCTGAAAGAATCAATTAAGCTCGGTGATAAAGAGCTAAGTTTGGAAATGGGAAGGGTCGCCAAACAAGCCGACGGTTCGGTTATTGTTCGTTATGGCGACACAATGGTTTTAGTGACGGCCGTCAGCGCCAAGGAAGCTAAAGAAGGTTTGGACTTTTTTCCGCTGACGGTCGAATATCGCGAAGCGGCTTATTCGGCGGGGCGAATTCCGGGAAATTATTTCCGGCGCGAAGGTCGTCCGGGAGAAAAAGAAGTTTTGACCTGTCGTTTAATTGATCGCCCCGTTCGCCCGCTTTTTCCGGACAATTATCGGTTTGAAACCCAAATAGTCGCGACCGTTATTTCGGCTGACCCTGATAATGACCCGGATGTGATCGCAATGATCGGCGCGAGCAGCGCGCTCTTTTTGTCGGATATTCCTTTTGCCAATCCAATTGCGGCGGTGCGCATCGGTCTGATTGACGGCCGCTATGTCATCAATCCGACCTACGATGAACGGCGCGATTCAAGTCTTAATCTGATTGTCGCCGGAACTGAAGAAGCAATCGTAATGGTCGAAGCCGAAGCAAATGAGGTTGCCGAAAACATCATGGTCGAAGCCTTGATGCTGGCGCACAAAGAAATCAATCGTTTGTGCCGTTGGCAGCGCGAATTGAGCAAAGCTCTGGCAATCGAAAAACGCGAGTTTACCGCAGCCGTAATGGATACGGCGCTCTCGGCAGAAATCGAAGAAAAGTTTACTGACAAGCTGCGAGCCGCGCTCGATACGCAAAATCAGGATAAACAGGCTTCTTACGCGATGGTTGACCAGCTTAAGAAAGAAGTGGTCGAAAGTTATCCCGAAGATGACCCGGCCAAGCGCGGCCAAGCCAAGCAAATTTTCAGCACGCTCAAAGAAAAAGTTTTCCGTGACGATATGCTCAATAAGCGTCGCCGCCCGGACGGACGCAGATTTTCTGAAATTCGTCCGATCTCGTGCGAAGTTGGCTGGCTCCCGCGCACCCACGGATCGTCATTGTTTACGCGCGGCGAAACGCAAGCGATTGTCACAACCACGCTTGGCACAAAAGATAACGAGCAGTTTATTGACGATCTCGAAAGCGGCGAAGTCAAACGTCGCTTTATGCTGCATTACAATTTTCCGCCTTATTCGGTTGGCGAAGTCGGGCGCTTAGGCGGAACCAGCCGCCGCGAAATCGGGCACGGGAATCTGGCGCGCCGCGCGCTCGAAGCGGTTCTGCCGAGCGCTGAGGAATTCCCCTACACGCTTCGCATCGTTTCGGACATCACCGAATCAAACGGTTCGTCTTCGATGGCGTCTGTTTGCGGCGGTTGTTTGAGTTTGATGGATGCCGGCGTTCCGATTAAACGCGCGGTTGCCGGAGTCGCGATGGGCCTCGTGATGGAAGGCAATAAATACGCGATTTTATCCGATATTGCCGGAGCCGAGGATCACTACGGCGACATGGATTTTAAGGTTACGGGCACGAGCGAAGGCATCACGGCGCTTCAGATGGACATCAAGATTGGCGGCATCAACGCGCAAATCCTGGCCGAAGCGCTCGAACAAGCCAGAAAAGGTCGGATGCATATTCTGGGAATTATGGAGCAGGCGCTGGCCGCGCCGCGCGCCGATATTTCGCCGAACGCGCCGCGAATTGTGACGATTAAAATCAACCCGGACAAAATCCGCGACGTCATCGGGCCGGGCGGCAAAATCATCCGCGCGATTGTCGAGGAAACGGGAGCCAAAATTGACATCGAAGATGATGGAACAGTTTCAATCGCGTCGGCCGACGGCGAAGCCGCGCAAGCCGCGATTGCCCGCATTCGCGCGCTCACCGCTGAAGCCGAAATCGGTGAAACCTACCTCGGGACGGTTTCGCGCATCGTTGACTTCGGAGCGTTTGTCGAAATTCTGCCCGGATTAGACGGTTTGCTGCACATTTCGGAAATCAGCGACCGGCGCGTCCGCGACGTTCGCGACGAGCTCAAAGAAGGTCAGCAAATCATGGTCAAATGCATCGGCAAGGAAGGCAATAAAATCAAGCTCTCGCGCCGCGCCGTGCTGCGCGAAGAGCAACCAAAAACCGGTCTAGACAGCGTTCCCGAAGAAGCAGCCGTAGCAGAATAATTTTTACCGCTGCATTATTAAACAAAGAGAGCGTCTGGTATCTGCGCGTCACATTTCGCAGATACCAGACGCTCTCTTTGTTTAGAGACCTGCTCCCATCAAAGTTAGCCGCCCTTGCATTTGCGGAATTTGCTCTAGGTTTTGCGAAATAAAATATAGTCGGCAATTTCGCGGAGCAGGTTTACCGGTTTATCAATCTCATTAAGCGCGTCGAGACATTTGCGATGCGTTTCAACCGCAAGTTTGCGGGCTTCTTCCATCCCGTAAAGAGCGGGGTAAGTCGCTTTTTCGGCGTGCGCGTCCTTGCCCGGCGTTTTGCCCAGGTCTTCAGCCGTCGCCGTCACATCAAGCAAATCGTCGGTAATCTGAAACAACAAACCAAGTTCGGTCGCGTAGGTTGAAATACAACTCAACTCTTTTTCGTTTGCACCGCCGACAATCGCGCCCGCTCTGGCCGCCGCCCGAATTATTGCGCCGGTTTTAGCACGATGAATTTTTTCAAGCTGCGCGCCCGTCACCGTTCGTTTCTCGCCTTCTAAATCAAAGGCCTGTCCGGCAACCATTCCAACCGGAGTTCCGGCTGCCCGCGCAATTTCAGAAATCAATCGCACACGAATTTCGGCGGTCAAGTTGTTGTCTTCGGCAATCGTCTGAAAAGCCAGAGTTTGCAACACATCGCCCGCCAAAATCGCCGTCGCTTCATCAAATTTGACGTGACAGGTCGGCAGTCCGCGCCGTAAATCGTCATCGTCCATCGCGGGCAAATCATCGTGAATCAGAGAATAAGTATGAATCATTTCAAGCGCGGCAGCAGGCAGCAGCAATCTGCTTGTTTCGACTCCAAAAGCAATGCCAACCGCGAGCATCAAAGCGGGGCGAAACCGTTTGCCGCCCGCCAGCAAACTCCAACGAATCGCCTCATGCAAAATTTGCGGCTCGGTTGTGGCTGACGGCACAAGCTCGTCCAGCACGCAATCAATCGTTTCACGGCACTCGACAAGAAAAGTTTTTAAATCTGTTTGACTCACGAAAAGTAAATAAGCACTAAATATTACTATATTTAGCGCAGATGAAATAATGTTAAATTTATAAAAGCTTGCCTTTTCTCGCTAGATGCTTCTGTTATTTGTTATCAGGTTAACCAACTTTCAGTTGAGTTTTCTCGACCAGTAAATCACATAAATTATCATAAACAGCTTTGGACGAGAGCATAGAGGCCGCGATAGTATATTTTCCTTCTGAATGAAAGACATGCAGAAGGCGCTGACCTTGTATCTTCTCGCTCGAAAGAGACTTTATCGCCCTGTAATCAATAATATCCTCCGATTCTGACCACCTTGATTTAGGAACTATCAATGAGGAAGAAGTGAGCGCAATACGCTGCTTAAACTTAAAGCGCTGCACTATCATTAAACTTGCAGCTAACACAAAACAAAGGCTAATACTGCAAATAATCCACCAAAAAACGCTTGCTTGATAAACTGATAAATGAATGATTCCATTAATCATAAGTTCATGATTGTCGTAAGCTGCGATTACCGAAATTACGGCGCATAATCCGAAGAAACCAATGCCCAAAAGAACAGTGGTTAACTTGGGCTTGTATTCATATTCATGTTCGATATTCATTACTGCTACCTTTAAATTTATTATGCAAATAACCGCAAATAAAATTAAATACAATCCGCTAAAATCTGTTGAATCAGCGTTATCGGCGGTCTCTTATCTTAAAAAACCGACTCGTCATCAGCTTTATCTTCGTCATCACTGTCAAAAACGTAGCGACGTTTCGCTTTTGGCTTTTCTTTTTTCTCTTCTAAAACGTTGTCGCCCAAAGATTCGATTAGCGGTTTGCCGTCTGCGTCGCGCGTCAGAACTTCAATCCGGCGGGTGGCTTGGGCGAGTCGTTCCTGGCATTCGCGCGACAGCCTGACGCCGTCTTCAAAAAGCTTTAAACTTTCTTCGAGCGGCAATTCACCGGCTTCTAAATCGCGCACGATTTTTTCGAGCGCGGCGAGCGATGCTTCAAAATTTTGATTCGGACTCATGATTTCTGGTTACGGAATTAACTGTTGAATTTGTCTGGTGATGTCGTCAATCAAATCTTTGTTTGAGATTGGTTTGCCGCCGGTTTGACGCTGAATAACAATCGCCTGAACTTTTTGCGCCACCTGATCAGCGATTTTATCGGCGAGTTGATCATCTTTTGCGCCGACGATTTTCCAGCGGTCACCCGTCCGCTGCATTTTAATTTCGACCGGGCGCGACTGCAAATCGGCCTTGACTGTGGCCGTGTCGCCTGTTTGAACAACATTTATCACGCGCCCCAAACCGACCGCCAAGACCCACGGCGAGACATCGGGCGCTGACTTGGCTTTTTCCTTGATTATCTGCGGAATTTCGCGTTTGGCGGTTTCTTTGATTTGCGGCAAAACTTGCTGCAGCAATGGCTGCAATTGCTGCGTCGCTTTGGCAACTACCTGCGGAGGAAACCCGCGCCCGTAGCGTTCCGTCGCTTTTTCGGTAACTTGCGGAACAAAATCGTCAACCACCGCATCCGTATCCAAATACTTTTCGACATTCGGTTTATTATCTTTTCGCGCCGCGTCAACCAGCAGCGCGAGCGAATAAGCCGGACTCTTTTGCAAATTTGTCCACCACCAATAACCCGCAACCGCTCCGACAATCGCCGCCGCGACGAGCAAGCCGCCTAAAACGAGCAGAATTTTAAGGAACAAACGACGCTTTTTTTTCGGTTTGACGGCGATTGCGCTTGGCGCAAACGTCTGCGAAGAACTGCGGGACTGTCCGGCAGCAACAGCTTTTTCCGGTTCAGGCTGCAAATTTACAACAATTTTTGACATTAATCTTTTCCGCTTTTAAGTTTCTGATTTATGACTTTTCACAAGAACGAGGTAACTCCGGCGTCTTGCCGGCAGCAGTCAGTTTGTCATTTAACTCAAATTGATTTTTGAGAAAACCAGTCATTTATCAACTTTTCACCGAATCTTTTTCGATTGCGATAATTCTACAATCTAATTTGCCGTTCGAGAGCCGAATTTTCAAATTTTCCGCCGGCGAAACCTGCTCGACCTGAGAAACGATTGCGCCGTCCGCCTTCTGTGCCAGACCGTAACCGCGTCTTAAAACAGCCAGCGGCGAGAGCGCGTCGAGTTTTGAAATCGCTACGCCAAACTGCTCGTTTGCCGCATCAAAACTAGCTTTCGCGTTTGTTTGAAGTTTTTGCCGCTGAAGCTGCAAATCCAATTGGGCGCGAACCAGTCGTGTTTCGATTATTGCGGGCGACAGCCTGGCCTGTAAATTATCGAGTCGTCTTGTTCGCTGCTGAGTTTTATTGATAAACGCATTTTGCAGGCGCTGCAAATTTGCGGCGACTTTTGTATGCTCCCGCAAAATCCTGGCCGGAAA
Source organism: Pyrinomonadales bacterium (assembly GCA_038212235.1). Lineage (GTDB taxonomy): Bacteria > Acidobacteriota > Blastocatellia > Pyrinomonadales > Pyrinomonadaceae > JBBQUS01. The sequence continues at coordinate 46,635 of JBBQUS010000027.1, read as the reverse complement.
TTCGGCGAAAACAGAAGACGAACGGGCGTCCTGAAATTTCGCTCTGGCTTCAAGCAGACGAAACTCAATTGCCTGAACTAAATCCTGCGTTCGCTCGATTAGAAACGCGGCGATTTGCGATTCCTGCGCGGCGACGATTTCGGCAGCCGCAGAAGGCGTCGGAGCGCGAAAATCCGCAACAAAATCCGCAATCGTAAAATCCGTTTCGTGACCGACGGCGGAAATCACCGGAATCAGCGACCCGCGAATTGCGCGCGCGACCCGTTCGTCGTTAAAAGCCCATAAATCTTCCATCGCGCCGCCGCCGCGCCCGACAATCAAAACATCAATCTGATTGGCCGCATCGCCGGTTCGCAATGAATCAAAGTGCAATTCGTTGGCTAATTCGATGGCATCGCGGATTTCCTGCGGCGCGCTTTCGCCCTGAACGCGCGTCGGCAAAAAAAACACGTCAACCGTTCTCGTGCGCCGCGCCAGAACGTGCAAAATGTCGTGAATCGCCGCGCCGTTCGGCGAGGTGACGACGCCGATTCGCTTGGGGAAAAAGGGGAGGGGGCGTTTTAATTCCGGCGCAAATAATCCTTCGCGGTCGAGCTTGGTTTTGAGCTGCTCAAAAGCGACTTTCATCGCTCCCTCGCCGATTGGCTCAAGCGATTCAACCAGAATCTGATATTCGCCTTTCGGTTCGTAAACCGTCATTTTGCCAGAAACGCGCACCTGCAGCCCGTCAAAAGGCTGAAACCTGATGCGCAAATTTGCGCCGCGATAACAGGCGGCGCGCAGTTGGGAAAACTCGTCGCGCAAATTAAAATACCAATGGCCGGAAGCCGCCGCGCTAAAGTTTAAGATTTCGCCTTCGAGCCAGACGGATTTAAAGGATCGTTCAAGCACGCCTTTGACGCGCGTCGTGACTTCCGAAACAGTCATCGGGCGACGTTCTTCCTCTTCAAACAGAGATTGCAAAAGTGGGCTTTTCATCAAATAGATTGAGGTTTATTTTCCAAACGTTTTTTCGTATCCAGCCCAAATTTTGTCAATATTAAAATAAAGCTTGCTCGTTTCCTGATTTTTGGGATTGGTGACGGTCAAAACATCGAAAGTATGACCTTCTGATTTGTCCAACCCCTGCGATTGCATTTGATAGCCTAGAAATCTCAGTAAAGTGTATTCTTCGTCAACACTCATGACCATAAAAGCGGTCTGCGCCGTTTTGCCGTCGCCGCCGTTCTGAATCGAATCCAGCAGTCTCGTCAGCACTTTTTTGTGAAAATCGGCTTTCTCGAGATTGCCAAGCTCTTTGTTGGCCGTATGCGCGACAAAGTGCAGATTGGCGTCAACGTAAACTTTTTTGAGACCGTCTTCGGCCATTTTGAGCGCGTCCTTGTATTTTTTGTCGCTGAGCGCTTTAAACATTTTGTAGCGCGCTCCCCTGTCTTCGTCCAACCCCTTTGTGTTTTCCGCGTCGGCAAAAGCAAATCTCAGTTCTTTAAAATCAACGCTCAAGTCGCCATTTTGCACTTTACCCAAAAGCTCTTTGTAAGCGGCGGCGGCAGCTTTCCCATTTGCTTTACTGCTTGTCACGGGTGTTTTGGCGACTGAGTTTTCCTGGGCTTGAGCGCCAAAATACAAACTTGCTAAAAGTATGGATAAACAAGTTAATTTAAAGGTAAATTTCATCATTTTTGTATTTCAATCGGCGTCCCGATTCGAACGAAAGCGCCTTCGCGCTGCACTTGGATGCGCAGACGCGGCGCGGCGGCTGTTTTTGAATGGTAAGTGATGCTGTACGCCTTTCGCAATTGCGAAATTATTTCCTGATAAGCACTTTGTAAATCTTCCAGGCGACGAATCGCAAAATAAACGCCGCCCGAAACTTCAGCCAATTGTTTCCCTTCCGTTTCGGCTTTGGTGGTCAACGTCAGGTATTTTGTTCGCAGCGGGTCAATCGTTTGACTGACCTCGGGCTGGCCGTTTTGCGGAATCAGACCCGACGGCACATAAAGCGGGTAAACGAGCGCGCCCGATTCCTGAATTGCCCCAAGCAGCGGTTCAAAGGGAATAAACGAGTGGTTGTCGTCGCCGTCCGAAAGAATCACGATTGCCGTTCGCTCGCCTTTGAGCGGCCGCAAAGTGTCGGCTAAAACGTAAGCAATCGAATCGTACAAAGCCGTTCCGCCGCCCGCGTCAAAAGTATCCAGACTTTGCGAGAGGTCGTTTTTGTCCGAGGTAAATTTTGAAACGAGCTGGACATCATCGCGAAAAGTTACGATTGCCAATTTGTCGCTTGCACCAGCGGTGTTAACAAAATTTCTGGCGGCTTTGCGAATAAAATCAATTCGTTCTTCGACGCTGCCCGAAACGTCGAGCAGCAGCACCAGATTAAACGGCGCGTTGACGGAGGCGACCTTGACGATTTCTCTCGCTTGATTATTTTCCAGAACGGTAAAATCTGCGGCTTTGAGATTGCTGATAGAGCGCCCGTTTTTATCGGCGACGCTCAAGTTAACCAGGCGCAGAGTATCTGCTTGGACAGCGGTTTCGGCATCTTTTTCGCGCGAAACGATGCGCGGCGTTATCCGCCGATCCGGCAGGGTTTTGAGATAATCGCCAAAGTATTTCGGGCTGGCGCGCCGAACCGCTTCGGACAAAATCGAATCGCCGCTTTTGACAATCGCTTTGGCTGCCTTGGTCAAAGGTCGCTCGCGCAAATCGGTAGGAACTTGCGAAGGCGGAACGTTTAATAAGATCACTCCGCGTTTCGTCGTAAAATTCAGAGAAATTTGTGTGTCCTTTGTCTTTTGCCCTTTGTCTTTTGTTTTTTCGCTTTCACCGTCCGTTTGTATTGTTTCCTGGTTGTTTTTATCACTTGTTTCTTTTAATTCGGCGTCCTCAGACTTTGGACTTTTTTCTTTAGACTTTTTTTCATCAGGAATCTTGCCCGTCAGCGAAAATTTGCCGCCAGCTTTTTCTTTCGGTTCGGGAATCTCAAAATCGCTCAAGTATCGGGGGCGGCTTTCCGTCCAGAGAAAGTCAAATTTCAGCTTGTTGTCAGTCGGAATATCGGCGTAAATCGTTCCGGTCGTCGTCAAAACTTCGGCCTGTTCGAGATTTCCGGCGACCGAGATTTCGCCGTCAGCAGCCGTAATTTTAACGCGCGAACGGATTGGCACGCGAAACGTCACATCAATGCGCTTGGCCGTTTGTTTGACAATGAGAGAAATTCTCTCCGGCGCAGTTTGAATGGTGATTTCATTGTCGGCAATTTTGCCGTTTGGCGAAGCGATGTCGAGCAAAGCTTTGTTTTCCAATTTTTCGTCTGCTATGACGTGAACTTGTCCGAAAAGATTTTCAATTTCAATTCGCGGTCGTTCCGCAACGGTAAAATCGCGCGTGCGATTTTGCGCCGGTGTTATCGGACAGAACAATAAAATCAAAAATAAAATTGCAAACTTCATTCGCCTTCCGGAAATTTAACATTTGAAAATTCTATGTGTTGCGGCTGGTCGTGTGTCTGCCCGATTGCGCGAGTTTTCCCTTGAGCCTTAATTGCCAGCGTTTTTGGACTCGCTCAGTTTCGGCAAATTGCGCGAGCAAATCCTGCATTGATTCGCCGCCCGCCTGTCTCGTCTTTAAATATAATAATGCCGTAATAATCGAAGTAAAAGACGAAATAATAACTAAGGTTGGAAACCAGACGATTTGGAATAACGCTTCGGACAACATCGGAATCAAGCCGCGCTTTTTCTTTGGCTCGGCTCCAGCGCTCGATTCCCCTGCAGCTTTTTCCAGAACATCTGAATCAACTCCCGCCGCCGCAATTGAACCACCCGCCGGCGCTTCGCTCTGCTTGGTTTTGGATTCATCCGGCTTTTGACTTTGAGCTTTGTCTTTGTCTTCACTCATTGTAATTTGAAACCCGCCCGGACCTGATTTGGAGACAAAAAGCTCATTTGATTTAAGCAGCGCCGAAACGAAAAAACCGATACAGACGGCGACAATCATCGGCACAAAAAACTGTAGAAAAACCGCCGCGACGACCGTTCCGAGCGAACGTTTGACGAGTTGTGTCGAGCGTTTGAGCGCCGCGCGGCCGCTCAAATTTTCCATCATGACAACCGGCGCGACCAAATGAAAGCGAACCGAGAAAATGATTCCGGGAACGAGACATAGGGCGTAGCCGAGAAATGATAAAAGCGTTGTCACGCTGACAGTTCCGGCAAAAACACGCCATTTTTTCCGCACTACCAGCAGCGCCGGTCGCCAGGCAATCGGTCGGAGCGGGGCAGCAAGCGTCTGAGCAACAATCCAGGTTGTGACGCCAATCAGGGTTGAACCAAAAAAAATGCCGGCAAAAAATGCCGCCAAGCTGATACAGAAACTTATAACTGCCGAAGCAATCGGCGAGAGAATTTCGCGGAGACTCAAAAGCTGCACCGCAATCCCGCCAAGTGTGAACACAAAAAGAGGCAGTGACAATAACAAAGACAGCCAGAGAAACGTCGGCAAATGTTCGCTGTAAATTACCAGCGCGCGACGCAGCAGAGGGCCGATGCCTTCAGAACCCGAACGCAGCCGACTGGCAAAAGCCATTGCCGTCGCCGGGCGCTCGTCCGGATTTTTGGCCATTGCTGCCGCCACTACGTTTTTAACCTTCCGACCCACTTTTTTGGCGTCGAGCGGCGGGGGCAAGATTGCTTTGTGCGCCTCCATCACTTCGGTATATTTTCCGGTAAACGGAGTTTTGCCCGACAACATTTGATACGCGATAACGCCGAGCGCGTAAACATCGGCGCGTGAATCCAGCTTTTCGCCGCGACACTGCTCCGGCGACATATAAAGAGGCGTTCCTAAAACGGCTCCGATTCTGGTTAGGGCTGCCGTGTCAGCACTTAAATCCCTCTCCGACGTGGTTTGGCGAGACAATTCTTCGGTTAGAATTTTCGTCTCTAGATTTTCATCGCCTTCCATTCCGCCGTTTCCCGCTACTGTCGCTCGAGCGGCGGGGAAAATCGCTGTTCCGCTCTCATCCGGATTTTGGATTTCCAGCTTTAGAGTTCCATCTTCGTAATGCTCACCGCTGGAACTGAATGGAATCGCCAGAGTTTGACCTTCTGACTCTGCATTTGATGACATCGCCAGAGTCTGATTTTCAGAATGGTTTTGTAACGGGAAAGTTGAAGATAGAAAACTTTGAACTTCTGACTTCGGTCTCTGGAGATCTTCAATTTCTTCGTCATCCTGATGCATCGGTTCTTCTAGCTTAGCAATCCCGAAATCGAGCACTTTGATCGTATAACCGCCATGCGCGTTAGGTTCGAGCCAGATATTGTCAGGTTTTAAATCGCGGTGGATGATGCCTTGCTGATGCGCTTCGCCAACGGCGGCGCAAATTTGTTCCATAATATCGAGCGTCCACGAAAGCGGCAGGTTTTTCTCCTCTTCGAGAATCTCGCCCAAAGTGCAGCCATCCAGGTATTCCATCACAAGATAGGCCATATTTCCGGCGCTCGTGGCAGCAATTCCAAAATCGGTGACATCAACCACGTTTGGATGGCGAAGTCTGCCGGCGGCGCGGGCTTCGCGGCGAAAGCGTTCGATAAATTCGGCTCGGCGCATAAATTCCGGCGCAATAACTTTGACGGCGACGGCTCTTTCCGTGCCGACGTGCATGGCCAGATACACCGAACCCATCCCGCCGCGCCCTAATTCGCGCTCAATTCTATATTTTTCGTCTAAGATTTGTCCGACTAACATCAAAGAAAAATTCGACATTATGCTTTACGATTATTAATTAAAAAGCGAAATAGCGATTATTAATTTACTAATTCTAAACAAGTTTTTATCGTTATGTCTTAAATACGATATTTTGCGCCGCAAGTTTTTTGATTATCATTCTTTTTTTGTTTTCATCAAAGTTATCAAAAAGAAATTATTGCAAACCGTTCTCAGACAATATTTAATAATTATTGGTAAACGAAAAAAAACATCGTTGACGCTCTTTGTTATAAAAGAGTAAGATGACTTAACGGAGCGCAAAGTCGGGCGTCCCCAATCTAATTCCTTCACTTCTCTGACCGCTTTCGAAAGGATTCGAATCATTTTATGTCATCAAAAATAGATGAGTTGCTGCGTATTGTCTCGAGTTTCGGCGCCTCCGACCTGCATTTAAAAGTCGGTGCTTTTCCCACCATGCGAATCAACGGCGAGCTGCGTCCCGTGACCGGAGCCAACCGTTTGACCCAGGATGAAACACTGGACATGGCATTTTCGATGATGTCAAATCGCCAAAAAGTTCACTTCAAGGAATTTTATGAAGTTGATGTTGGTTACAGCGTCCCGAGCGTCGGTCGTTTCCGCGTTAATATTTTTCAGCAGCGCGGCTCGGTCGGAGTTGTCGCCCGCGTCATCCCGGACAGAATCCGTTCGTTTTCCGAACTCGGCCTGCCGCCCGTTCTGGAAAAAATTTCCGAAGAAAATCGTGGTTTGATACTGCTGACGGGAACTACCGGATCGGGTAAATCAAGCACTCTCGCGGCGATGATTGACCGCATGAACTCGCTTCGCAACTCTCATATTATTACAATCGAGGATCCGATTGAGTTTCTGCACCGCGACAAAAAATCTTTTGTCACCCAGCGCGAAATTGATGTTGACACAACATCATTTGCCGGAGCTTTGCGAGGCTCTCTGCGGCAAGACCCGGATGTGATTCTAGTTGGCGAAATGCGAGATTTGGAAACAATCGAAACCGCTCTGATGGCGGCGGAAACCGGACATCTTGTTCTTTCAACTTTGCACACGCTGGATGCGGCGGAAACCATTACGCGTATTATCTCGGTTTTTCCTCCGTTCCAGCAAAAATCCATTCGGATTCAGCTTGCCGGACTCTTGAAAGCCGTTATTTCTCAACGCCTGCTGCGTTCGGCAAATGGCCGAGGACGAGTTCCAGCTGCCGAAATTTTGATCTCGACCGCGCTGATTCGTGATTACATCATTTCCGAAGAAAAAACGTCGCAAATTAGAGATGCGATTGCTGCCGGAACTTCTCAATACGGAATGCAGACGTTTGACCAATCTCTCTTTTATCTTTATCAGGCAGGTTCGATTAAGCTCGACGAAGCGCTGCGCGCGGCATCAAACCCGGACGAATTCAGACTTCGCTTGTCCGGAATTCAAAACACAGCATCACAAGCCAAAGAAGAGATGGAACGCACGAGCGACGTCGGCAGAATGTCGCTGCCGCGCATTGACCGCATCTCACGCTGAAACAAAAATGATATGAGCTAGGAAAAATGGGTCATTTATTTAAAGGTTTTTCATCAGTCTGAGAACAAACAAAAAAAGCAGGGAGGAAATAATTCAAATTTCCTCCCTGCTTTTTTATTTGTTTGAATAACTTTATGCTGAAAATGAAGTGCCGCAACCGCAGCCGCCGGTTGCATTCGGGTTTTCAAAGGTAAAGCCAGAACCCATCATGTTCGAGGTGTAGTCAATTGTTACGCCGTTTAAATATTGCCCGCTAAACATATCGACAAACAAGCGAACACCGTGTTTTTCCACGATAAAATCGCCCCCATGCTGCTCTTCTTCAATATTCAAACTGTACTGGAAACCGGAACATCCGCCGGGGACGACGCGGACTCGCAGACCCGATGTTTCCGGCAAATCCTCTTCGCCGACCATAAACTTCTTGATTTCTTCAGCTGCCGCCGAAGTTAATCCGATTTCCATCGCGGGAGCCGCAACTGTTGGTGTCATTTATTTAAATCTCCTGAAATATAATTCAAACGTTTGATTGCTCTGATTCAGCCTTGAGTTCGCCGAATCCTGAAAATTAAGTCAATTTTACCGCTCACCGGGCTAAATCACAAGCCTGAATAAATAAATCAAAGTTTGCAGTCCAATTTCGACCGTCGTTATTAGAATAATGATTAACTATTCTCAGTCTTTACCGCAGAATTTCTGAGAAGAGAAGTTTGTTGTTGGTTTAAAATCTTTATAGACTGATAGCACAAGTGGAAAATGACTCCGAACTTTGAAATTTATTATCAATAGTTAGCCGAAATTTTATCGTGAAAACATCCGACAGCCCTTATCCTCCGCCAACCGTCATCAACTTTATCCGAGGTTTCAGCCGCATTTTGAGCCAAATGATTTGGCAGATTGAATTTCATGGAACGGAAAACATTCCGCCCAGTTCGCCGTCCGGGCTTGTGATTGCGGCAAATCATCAAACCTATCTCGACGCTGTTTGGGTGATCGTTCCGGTGGAGCGTCGTTTTCGTTTTATGGCTTGGGACAAAGCGTTCAAGGTTTTCATCATCGGCCGTTTGATTCGTTATCTGGGCGCATTTCCCGTCAATATTGACCGAGGCGACAAAGAGGCTTATCAAAAATCCGTCGAAGTTTTGCGGGACGGCGCCACGCTCGTGATTTTTCCCGAGGGCTCGCGCGAATTTACTGACGGCAAGCTGCTCGAATTTAAAACCGGCGCGGTCAGAATGGCAATCGAAGCCGGCGTTCCGATTTTACCGGTGACAATCAGCGGCGCCAACAAAGTGTGGGGACGAGGGATCAAATATCCGCGCCTTTTCCAAAAAATCATTATTACTTATCATCCGTTGATGGAACTTTCTCCGCCCGTCGGAGACGGTGATTCACGCGAACACGCCCACAAATTAACCGAAAAACTCAAGGATGTAATTGAACAAGTTTTGTAGAAATCCTTAGATTACTAATCTTAGCAATGACCAAGATTAGCATTAATCTTCGGGTCTCAATTATCTTGCTTTGGTAGAAATCTTTAACTCCGGCTTCATCGCTTCGATTGAGATGTGCCGCGCGACTGCTCCGGCAACTGCCCGGAAAGCCTGAGCCTGCGGCGATTCGGGATGTGAAATAACGACGGGAATTCCGTTGTCGCCCGCTTCGCGCACTTCCATTCCGAGCGGAACTTGTCCCAGAAACGAAATACCATATTGGTCTGCCAAGCTTTTGCCGCCGCCCTCGCCAAAAATGTTGTAGCGATTGCCCGTGTCAGGCGCAATAAAATAACTCATATTTTCAACCACGCCCAAAACCGGAACGGCGACTTGCTCAAACATTCTAAAAGCGCGTCGAACATCCGAGAGCGCGACTTCCTGCGGCGTCGTCACCAGAATCGCGCCCTGCACCGGAACCAGTTGCGCCAGAGAAAGCTGAACGTCACCCGTTCCAGGCGGCATGTCAACAATCAGATAATCAAGCTCGCCCCACGCCACATCGCTCAAAAACTGCCGGACAATTCCGTGCAGAATCGGGCCGCGCACGATTAACGGTTTATCGCCCGGCTGCAAGACCGCCATTGAAATCAGCTTAACGCCGAATGCTTCAAGCGGAATCAGCTGGCGTTCTCCAACTTCAGGCTGTTTATGCCCGACTCCGAGCATCAGAGGGACATTGGGGCCGTAAACATCGGCGTCCATCAAACCGACTTTTGCGCCGTCCAGAACTAATGAAACAGCTAAATTAACCGCCACGGTTGATTTGCCCACCCCGCCTTTGCCCGACGAGACGGCAATAATATTTTTGACGCCCGGAATGGCGATGTTGTTGGACACGCCGCGCCCTTGCGGAACGACGGCGTCCATTGTCACTCTGACGCGTTCGACGCCCGCGATTTCTCCGACCAGCGCCTTGGCTTCTTCTTCAAAAGCTTCTTTGACCGGACACGCCGGAGTCGTCAGGACAAGTCGAAACGAAACGTCGCCGCCCGTTATTTTTAAATCGTGAACAAACCCGAGCGTGACAATGTCTTTGCCCAAATCAGGGTCTTTGATGTTGCTCAAAGCGTCTAAAATCTGTTGTTCTAAAATTTCTGCCATTTCACTGTTTCGTGCAATTTTGATAGGTTTATTTTATTTAACTCAATGATGCACGACGCTCTCCTAAAAGACAAACAACCACTCTTTGCCACCCTTGCGAGAGAGGCGCAAAGCTGCGGGCTGTGCGCGGAATTGCGCGAGCGGACGGCGGTTCTGAGCGACTTGAACGGTAATCTTAACCCGCGGGTTTTATTTATCGGCGAAGCTCCGGGCAGAAACGGCGGCGACCGCACGCGAATCCCGTTTTCCGGCGACGCTTCCGGGCAGAGCTTTCAAAAGCTGATTGATTCGATTGATTTAAAGCGCGAAGAAATATTTATTACAAATTCGGTTTTGTGCAATCCGCGCAAAGAATCTGGCGCTAATCGCAAACCGAGCAAACAGGAAAGCCAAAACTGCAACGCGTTTTTGCGCCGACAGCTGGAAGTTTTAAAACCATCAATCATCGCTACTTTGGGCGGCGTCGCGCTTGAGGCGCTCAAAAGTATTGAGTATCATGAGTTTGGTTTAAAAAACGATGCGGGCAAGATTTGCAGTTGGAACGACAAACTGCTGATTCCGCTTTATCATCCCAGCCCGCAGGTTTTGGCTTCGCACCGTCGTTTTCACGAGCAACTTTTGGATTACCAAACTGTTGCTCACGCTTTGGCAAGATTAAATGAACGATAAATTTAAAGCAGAATACACGGCCGTTCGCGAGTCCGGCGCAGGGCTTTTGGAATTTCCCAATCGCGGTTTAATTGAAGTTTCAGGAACGGAGGCCATCCAGTTTTTAAACGGTCTGGTCACTAACGATGTCAAAAAGCTTGAAGATTTGGCCTGGATGTTGGCGGCATTTCCGAACGCGCAGGGCAGATTGCTCGCTCTGGTCAGGATTTTAAGAATCGGCGACAAGTTTTTATTTGACGTTGACGCGGCTAATTATGAAAAGGTTTTGCAGAATCTGACGCGCTTTACCTTTGCCGGAGATTTTCATGTGGCGGATTTGACTGACAAAATGCGCTTTCTGGCAGTCAACGGGAAACAGGCTTTTGAAATCGTTAACCGCAATCTGCAAGTTCCGAATACACTCGAGACAATCGCTTTAACCGATGTCAACGGCGCGCAGGTCATTGTCATTCGCGACACACAGACAGCCGAAAAAGGGTTTGATTTGTTTGTGCCGAACGAATTTTATCAAACAATCAAAGACGATTTCCTAGAGCGCGGCGCAGTCGAACTTTCCGAGGAAACCCGCAAAGTTTTGCGCGTCGAAGCCGGAATTCCGAAATACGGCGCTGACATGGACGACACGACGGTGGTTCTCGAAACCGGTTTGGACGAAGCCGTCAGCTTTACCAAAGGCTGCTATATCGGGCAGGAAATAATTGCCCGAATTCATTTTCGCGGTCACGTCGCAAAAAAAATCGCCGGTTTGATTTTGGAGGAAAACGTTGAAATTGCGCCGGGCGACGCGCTGGAATCAACGACGGGCAAAGCCGCCGGACGAATTACTTCAACCGTTTTTTCGCCCGCGCTCGGCAAAAGAATCGCGCTCGCTCTGGTACGTTACGAATTTCTAGCGATGGAAACTGAGCTTTTAGTAACACACGGCGAAAACAAATTTAAAGCAAAAGTTGCAGAATTGCCCTTTGTCAAAAGAGCGTAAGCATTACAGAATTTAATATGGCCGATTACACCGATCTTGATTTACCAAACGCGAAACTTGCGTACACGATTATTGCCAGATTGCTGGAACATAACGAGGCATTGAGCGATCTGATCGCTCTGATGGCGCAGGTTTTGGATGACGACACGCAAAAGGCTCTGACCGATACGCCGCCCTGGGAAAAATATCTGGATTCCCGGCGCGAACTCGAAACAACCAGACTGCAAATTGAAAAATTTGCCGCCGAGCTAAAAAAACTCGAAGAATTTTCAACGGAAAATTCAGCTTGAGAATTAGTCGGGAATGTTTAGCTTTTTCTGGAAAACATTTGTTATTTTAACTTTACTTGAGTTACCGAAAACAAATTGGAGCGCGACAAAGGCAAGGAAGCGGAGGAGAAGAAAGCAGTGGGGGCTTTCTTTTTTTCGTCTTTTTGTGCTAGCTTAATATTTGCGTTTAACCGAAGCCACTGCGCTGGCCTTTTAATTTTTAAATTTCTCGTACATACCAAACACGGAAACCCACATTCCGTAGCGAGAGTTTGACTTCTAAAGTCATTTGTCAAAAACGAACTTTTGGGCTGCTCGAGCCATTTGCCAGAGAGAGCGTGCGCAAACTAAACAAAAAAGGAGTTTTCCGTTTAATGCAGTTTAAAAAACCGGCCATGTTAGGGCTTTTTGTCCTTTTTTCCGCCTTTGCCGCAGCATCTCAAATTTCAGCTCAGGAATCGCGCCCGCGTCGTGCCTCCGAAACCGCTCCCAATCCATTAAGCAAAGTAAAAACTACAGTTCAGCAATATCAGCGCAGCGCTCCCAATAGTTCGACGCAACCAAAACCGGCTCTAAACGCGACCGTGACGAGTTCTGTTATGCAGCGTCCGGTCAACAGCCCGAAAAGCGTTTTAACCAATGATTTGCTGGTGCGCCCAACCATTCTAGCCAGTCCTGCTGCTAACTCAGCCCCAAATTCAGCAATGAAAACGTCGGCCGCTTCATCGGGTTTGGCGGCGTTTAATCAAAGATTGCTGCAATCAATGTATGCGCGAATGGGCATCCCGTATGTTTACGGTTCGCAAGGCCCGAACACTTACGATTGCTCGGGTCTGGTTTGGAGCGTTTTTAAAGAAGCCGGAGTTGATCTCGAACGCACCAGCGCGGCGACAATGTGGAACAAATTTGAACCCGCTTCGGACGAAGATAAATATAAATTCGGAACGCTCGTTTTTTTTAACCGGCTCGGCCACATCGGGATCGTCATTGACTCGGAAACGTTTTATCAGGCTTCGAGCAGCAAAGGCGTGACGATTTCAAAATTCGCCGGATATTGGGAGAAACGAATTGTCGGTTTCCGCCGCGTTCCTCTCGAACAATTCGCCGGTTTTATCAAGCCTCAGCCGGCAAAATAATTTAGAAATCATTGTTAACAGAAAAAGCGCGTCTATGGTTGAGACGCGCTTTTTCTATTCATTAATTTCAATCTTTACGGCTTTAACTCAAAAGTTTTCGGGACAAATTCAATCGCCACAACTTCCCCGTCCACCTCGGGTTTAACTTGTGCCGTCGGGCGATAAGTCACAACCACGAAATCCTCCGGCTGGCGCGCGCCGCAGCCGACCTGCTTGCCGCTCGCTTCTGCCGTAAAAGCCATGAAGGCGACGCTCAAAAAATCATTTGCACGCAGTTTGAGAGTTTGTTCGGCCTGCTGATTTTTAGGCTTTATCACAAAATTGATCATTTTGTCGTCGCAGGCGACTTGCGATAAATAGCCGACAGCTCGTTGTTCACCTGCTTTGGGTTTCCGTAAAGCCTCGTTTAACGACTGATTGATTAATTCTTCCGGGGTTAATTGAATGGCCGGTAAATCATTGTCGCCCTTTTGCAGACGAGCGTTTCGCTCGCGAATTTGTTTTAGCTGTTCTTCGAGCGAATTAATATTGTTAAGTAAAACTTGGGCGTTGGCGCGAGTGAGAGAGTCCTCGGAAAACGCAAAAACTTTGCGGGCGAGATTTCGAGCGTCATCAAATTTTTCCTGTCTGTAATAAATTCGTCCCAAATCAAGCGCGTCAAGTTCATTGCCAGGTTCCAGCCAAAGAGCTTTGTTAAGCTGAGCAACAGCCGCGGTTAGATTCGAATTATTGGCAAAGTTAACAAATGCGGAGAGACGGTGTGCTTCGGCAAATTCAGGATTCAATTCGATTGTTTGCTCCAACAATTCATCCATCTTTTCGGTCGTTTCGACGGAAAACGGACGAACAAAATTTTCGTCCGTAACTGTTGCTCGCCGCAGCGCATTGGCGTAATAAAAATAGGGTAGAAAATTTTGCGGAGCAAGTGATACCGCTTTTTCAAAAAATGGGCGGGCTTCGTCAAATTTATTTTGCCGAACAAGCGCTGTGCCGAGCGAAGCATATGCTAAAGCATTTTTTGAATCAAGCCCGACTGCCCTGCGCAGCAAATTTGCCGCTTCATCCGGTCGGGCGAGATGCAGCAGTAAATCGCCTTGATAAGTGATTGCGTCCGCTTCGGTCAGCGTTTCCGATTGCATTTCAGGATTAAGATTCGTCTTGTCTTTAATCGCAACAACTCTGCTGTTAAATGAACGCTGGGCGAGATAGTTTTTTAATTCTTTTTCAATCGTCGCGGAATCCGTCTGAAACGCTTTTTCAAAGGCAGTATTCGGTTGTTGATTATCAGCAAGAGAATTTAAAAAGGCCTTTAACTGTTCGCGGCGCGCTCCCTTATTGCTCTCCTGCAAATAATGAAACAGAGCCCACGACTCGGCATAGAAGATATTTTTCCCGTGATTTCCCTGATTGCAAAGCGAGTAATAATCAAATGCGAAAAGTCGTTCGAGCGGAATTAAGCTTTGCTCTTTGAGCAAGTGCGGAGCGGCGTCCGGCGCTTCGCCCAAACGGGCGCTTTGATCCATTTCGAGACGAAAAGTTTGATAATATTCCGCCAGTCCTTCATTAACCCAAGGCGGAATAACCGCGCGCCCAAAATTTTTGTTGAGGATGAAATGAACGTAATCATGAAGGATTGGTTGAAACTGCAATTTTGCATCACCGCCGGCGGCGAGCGCGATATAATTTATCTCGTCGCTCGCTAAGAAATAGCCCGGCGATGAATCGTCAGCTTTATTATCGGCATGAACCGGCTGAAAAGACTGCAGTTCCTGAACGTTTTTGAAAACAACGACGGTTATCGGCGCTTGATTAAACTTTCGGTTCTGGAAAAGGTCCTGGAAAATTTGGCGAAACTGTTCGAGCTGCGCCGACGCGCGCCGAATTTCTCTTTCATCAGCGTCGCCAATCAGGGTGAAATTTGCCGAACGAATCCGCTTCCATACGTCGCCGCCTGAAACCGACGCGGGCAGCGACAGACAAAAAAAGATTAAACTCAAAAAAACGCCGCGCTTCATGATTTTGATAATGGTTAATTAAGAATGTGGCAATGAAGTTTGATGAGAATAACAGTGTTCCGAGTTGGAAAGCGCAGTTCATCTGGTTTATCTAATCGTGCGAACTGATTTCGCGCATTGCGGCAGCGACTGCCAATGAGTTTTCGTCGCCGCGTTCTTCTAGTTTTGAAATAACGTTGGCATAATGTTCCAGATCGCGGTGGTGCTGGCTGAGTTTGAAGATCGCTTCAGTTTTCGTGACTTCGATGCGAAAACCAACAATTGCCTTGACCAACTGTTCTGGAATCTCCGGGGCAACATGCTCTAGTTTGTAATCAGTTCCTTTTTCGTAACGGTCAACCATTTTTTTCAACAAACCAAGCAACTCACTCGGCTCATTCAGTAAATGCGGTTTGCCATAAACGTGAACTGCGCTGTAGTTCCACGTTGGCACGTTTTTGAGCGGCTCGCTATACCAGCGCGGCGAGATATATGCGTGGGCGCTGGTAAAAATCACCAGCACCTCACGATTTTCGTCAAACGTGCGCCATTGCGAATTTGCCAGTGCCAGATGTCCGGTGAGAAACAGTTGATCGTCTTTCGTTTGTTCCATTTCAATCGGCAAATGCGTGGCGACAGATTTTTCGCCATCAAAGGAAACAACAACGGCAAATGGATTTTGGCGAATGAGTTCGAAAATCTCAGCGTTTTTGGATGCCTGAAAACGGTTCGGTGTGTACATAGGAATGTTTCACTAGTTTTGCAGAAAATTACGTATCAGGGGAAATAGCCTATCTGATTCTTCGATATGAGCAAAGCTCCCGCTTTGCTCCAGCATCACGAATTGGGCTTGCGGAGCAAATTGTTTAAACTGCATCGAATATTTTGGGTAAAGCGCGCGATCAAAACGTCCGGCAATAATCAGCATAGGCATTCTGAGTTCTTTTAAATGCAATCTGAAATCCGGCAAATTCATCAGTTCGCCACCGATAAAAAACTCAATGTTCTCGCCGCAAAATGTGTAGTACAAATTCTTGTCAAAAGCGTAAGCAGAATCCCGGTTCCGCAAACTCAATTCATTTGCCCGTAACTTTTCGTTGGCGCCATTATAGAAACGCACTAGTTCATTGCCTCTGGCGGCATTAAAAGCCGCAATCATTTCAGGGGCGTTTGATTGTACTCCGCTCGCTTTTAACTCCACAATCGTGCTCCAAATTTCGGGAAACTGATTTTCGATTTCGCGGTTAATGTTTTCATGGTTTTTTTGCCACATTTCCGCGCTATGCAAAGTGTTTGCTAAGATGACTTTATTCACCGAGTTTGGATATTTGAGAGCGTAGCCCTGAGCAACCATTCCGCCGTAAGAAAACCCGTAAACGCTCCATTTTTCGTAACCCAAGGCTTTTCGTAAACCTTCAAGGTTTTCAACGTCATTATCAAGAGTTATTTCTTTGAAGTCTTCGGGACGTTCTGATTTACCGCGCCCAAAATAATCAAAATAGATTATTTCAAACATATCGGCCAGCACAGAAAAGTAAGGTTGAAAAATCAAATGATTATTGGCAGGACCGCCGGCTAACAAAACCAAAGGCTCACCCGTCCCTTCGCGCTCTACCCAAATTTGTTTGCCGTTTACTAAAACGTGCTCGCCGCTCGCTTCTTTTATTGGTGTTTGTTGTTTTGTCATTATATTTTTCCTGATTTAACTGACTGTTTGAGCTGAGATTCTTGGGCCAGCAATTCCTTTTTGCGTTCCGTTCCCCAGCGATAACCGGTCAGGCTGCCGTCCGCACCAATGACGCGGTGACAGGGCGTGACGAGCGCCACCGGATTGGTCGCGCAGGCGCGGGCGACGGCGCGAACCGCGGTTGGCTGTTCGATTTGTTCGGCGATTTGTTTGTATGAACGTGTTTCACCGCGAGGAATTTTGCGCAGTTCCGCCCAAACGCGCATTTGAAACGCAGTCGCCTGTAAATCGAGCGGTAAATCCAGTGTTTTTCGCTCGCCCGCCAGATGCTGCAAAATTGCTGTGACGTGCTGTTGTAAAATGTCGTCGTCGGCAGTAATTTCCGCCGCCGGAAATTCTTGTCTGAGACTATCTTCGAGTTCTTCGGCGCTATCGCCAAATTTGACCGAGCAAATGCCTTTCGAAGTTGCGGCCACCAGCAGTTTGCCCAAACTGCTGTCGGTAATCGTCGAATTAATTGTCATTCCTTTGCCGCCTTTTCGATACACCGCCGGAGTCATGCCCAAATTTTGCGCCGCGTTTTCATAAAGCGCCCGGCTTGAGCCAAAACCGCTTTCATAAAGCGCCGTGGTCACGTCTGATTGTCCAACCTGCTTTTTAAAACTTTCGAGTTTTTGCGCGACGGCAAATTCTTTGGGTGAAATGCCGAGCGTGCGTTTAAAAGTCCGCTGCAAATGCGAGCGGCTGACATGCAGCTTTGCGCTCAAAGTTTCCAGCGAAACGTCGTCGGCATGATTATCTTTGAGAAAACTACAAACGCTTTTGACCATTTCGACAACCGGATTTGGCGCTTTTTCGTCGTCCGGTTTGCATCGCAGACAAGCGCGAAATCCGGAGCGTTCGGCTTCCGCGCGCGAAGCAAAAAATGTGACGTTTTCGCGTTTCGGCGTTTTCGCGCGGCACGAAGGTTTGCAGTAAATTCCGGTTGTGCGAACTCCGGTAAAAAAAGCGCCGTCAAATTCGGCGTTTCTTTCAGCCACAATCTGCCAGCGCCATTCGTTGATTTTTCCTGTATTTAAACTTTCCTGGTTATTCATAAAATTATTCTAGACCTCAAAATTGCCGGCTTCTATCCGATTGTTGCGGTGTAATTTTGAGCGATAAGCCGTACAATTAAAATATGAACCAGAGAGCGCAGCAAGAATCAATCGTTTTATTTGACGGCGTTTGTAATTTTTGCAACGGTTCGGTGAATTTTATTATCCAACACGACAGCCGAAAACGTTTTAAGTTTGCACCGCTCCAATCAGAAATTGGACAAAACCTATTGCGTCAATATGGTTTGAATCAGGATGATCTGGATTCGGTGGTTCTGGTCGAAGACGGCAACGCTTTTACGCGCACAACTGCGGCTTTGAAAACCGCCCGACATCTGGACGGTTTCTGGTCTTGGGCGGCGGTTTTTCTGGTTGTGCCGCGGCCGGTGCGAGATATTTTCTACAAACTTTTTGCCAAATATCGTTATCAACTTTTTGGCCGAACCGAAGCGTGCATGATGCCGACGCCGGACGTGCGCCATAGATTTTTAAGTTAAAGACAATAATGAATACGCAATCTTTTACAGCATTAGAATACGACAAATTACGCGAGTTGGTGCGTCGTTACGCACAAACGCCTTTGGGTGCGGTGCGTCTCGGAAACTTACAGCCGCTTGATGACCGAAACGAATTGCGGCGAAATCTCGATGCGGTTGCCGAATGTGTCGCGCTTCGCGAACGCGGCGCAGGGTTTTCGTTTGCAGACGTGGCCGAGCCGCGAGATTCGCTGGCCATTTTACGAATCGAAAATGCCACGCTGGCTCCGCTGGCGATGCTCGAATTGTCCAATTTAATCGAACAGGCGCTCTCGGCCAGATTGATTGTTTTGAGTGAAAAACAGGAGGCTCCCGTGCTCGCCGCAATTGTTGAAAATGTGCCGCGCGAGCTGCAAAAAGTTTCCAGACGTTTGCAGGAAAAAATTATGCCGGGCGGAATTTTAGACGACCGCGCTTCGCCGGAACTGGGCAGAATTCGAAGCGACATCACTCGTCTGCGCGAACGCATTTCGCGCTCGCTCGAATCGCTCATGAAAAAAACGGAAAGCGCGATTCAGGACGAATTTATCACGGTTCGCAACGACCGTTACGTGATTCCGATCAAAGCGGATTTTCGTGGTCGTCTGCACGGCGTCGCACATGGTTTTTCGTCGTCGGGACAGACTATTTTTATCGAACCGCTCCAAACAATCGAAGCCAACAACGAATTGCAGGGTTTGCGCGAAGCCGAAGAACGCGAAACGGCGCGCGTTTTGTTTGATTTGACCGACAGTCTTCGGTGGGAATTATCCGGCATCGAAGCCGCGATTGCCGCCGTTTCCGAACTCGATTTCGTCAATGCCAAAGCCGCTTTTTACCGCAATTTCGCCTGCGTCGTGCCGCAAATCAGCGAAGATGAAATTTTATATCTGAGCCAGGCGCGTCATCCTTTGCTCGAAGAATCGCTAAGAAATAAAAACAAAGAATCGGACGCTGCCAGCGCGTCTGCGGAAAATCCGAAAGCCACAATCCGAAAGCCACAATCCGAAGTTGTTCCGTTGACGTTTGAAATGAATACGGCAAAACCCGTGATGGTTATTTCCGGCGCGAACGCGGGCGGCAAAACCGTAGTTTTAAAAACTGCCGGACTGCTCAGCTTAATGGCGTTATCGGGTTTGCCGGTTCCGGCGGCGGACGCGCAAGTGCCTTTTTATCAATCAATTCTAGCTGATATCGGCGACCAGCAATCGTTGTCGGCCAATCTTTCAACTTTTACTTCGCACATCTCAAACATAGCCGGAATGATGGAAGTCTGCGAATCGCCGTCGCTCGTTCTGCTCGATGAGGTAGGAACCGGAACCGACCCGGAAGAAGGCTCGGCTTTGGGCGTTGCGGTCGTTGATTATTTCCGAAAAAATTGCGGCTCGCATGTTCTCGCTTCAACTCATTATCGAGGCTTAAAAATTTACGCCGCCAATAACGAAGCGGTGCAAAACGCGAGCGTTGAGTTTGACGAGAAAACTTTGCAGCCGACGTATCGCCTGCTCGTCGGAATTCCGGGCGCGTCTGCCGGAATCGAAATCGCCAGACGTTTCGGGATTCCCGGCGAAGTGATTGAAGTCGCAAGACAAAACGTCGGTCAGTCTTCGCTTGATGCGACCGAATATTTGCAAAACTTGCGGCGCGAAGTCGCTAACGCCGAGGATATGCGCCGCGCCGTCGAAGAAGAACGCACCGCCGTGGCCGAGCGTTACGAGCAGTTGGAAAAGGATTATACAAAGCGCGAAACGGAACGGCGGCGCGAATTTGAACGCGATTTAGCCAAAACGATTGACGAATTTGACCGGCAATCACGCGCTCTTTTTGAAACCATCGAAGACAAAGCGATTCGCGCCCGAATCGAAAAAGACGCGCAAAGCAGAAAAGCCGAACTCAAACGCTCGATGACCGCAGCTGTTTCGGATAATTCAAGGTTCCAAAGCGGCGACAACAAAACCGAAGCTCAAAAACCGAAAATTACGGATCAGCCGATTACAGTCGGAACAAAAGTAGTTTTGACAAGATTCGGTTCGACCGGAACTGTGGAAAAAATAAACGGGGGCGAAGCGGAGGTGATGGTCGGCGTCATGCGCCTCCGCGAAAAAATCGAAAATCTTCAAGCGGTTGAAAGCGAAAAATCGCAGCCGCAAACCGACAGCAAGCTCGAAAGATTACAAAAGCAGAACAAAAAAGCCGAAGCGAATTTGAATTTCGACGAAGAAAATTTTCGCGCGGAACTCAATCTGGTCGGCAAACGAACGGACGAATCTGAAGACCTGCTCGACAAATTCCTGGACGAAGCATATTTATCGGGCTTTCAACGCGTTCGAGTGATTCACGGCATCGGCACGGGCGCGCTCAAAAACTTTGTTCACAATTTTCTCAAAGGTCATCCGCACGTCGCCCGTTACTCGCTTGCCTCGCAAGACCAAGGCGGTAATGGCGCGACGGTGGTCGAATTAAAGAAATAATTTATAGCAAATTGCAGAACCGGCGCGGGTTTCTTCCGAAGCCCGTTCCGGTTCACTAGCGAAAATCCCCTAGAGAAAAAGGGTGTTCGATAAACTTTATCGAACACCCCTTTTCATTATTGTTATTTCAGCCTTACCAAATCTGGCAGCGGTCGTCGCGCACCATTTTGTTGCCGGTTTTGCACTGAAAAGCTTCGGCAAAAACGGGTAGATTCGACAACGGGCCGTTGACGCGAAATCGCCCGATGGCGTGCGGGTCGGTTTGGACTTGTTGCCGAGTGGCCTCGTCACGCGATTTGCCAGCCCAGACTTGTGCGTAGCCGAGAAAGAATCGCTGTTCGGGCGTAAATCCATCAATATTTGCCGGACGCGGTTTGCCTTCGAGCGATTTTTGATAAGCCTTGTAAGCCATCGTCAGTCCGCCCAAATCCGCAATGTTTTCGCCCAAAGTTAGTTTGCCCTGCATGTTTAATCCGGGCAAAACTTCGTAAGACGAGAATTGATTGGAAACGCAGTCGGCTTTGGCTTCAAACTGTTTGCGGTCGCTTTCCGTCCACCACGATTTGAAGTTTCCCTGCGCATCAAATTTACTGCCTTGATCATCAAAACCGTGCGTAATTTCGTGACCGATCACCGCGCCGATGGCTCCGTAATTAATTGCATCATCAGCATTAGCATTAAAAAACGGCGGCTGCAAAATGCCCGCCGGAAACACGATTTCATTAGTAACCGGGGAATAATAAGCATTGACGGTGGGCGGCGTCATGCCCCAACGAGTTCTGTCAACCGGTTTGCCGATATCCTGTAAGTCTCGATTAACCTCAAATTCCGAAGCGCGAACGGCGTTTTCGAAATATGATTTGCGATCAATCTTTAAACCCGCGTAGCCGCGCAGTTTGTCGGGATAACCGATTTTGCGCTGATAGGCATTGAGTTTTTCGAGCGCTTTCTGGCGTGTTTCGGGCGACATCCAATCAAGCTGCGCGAGACGTTCGCGATAAGCGGCAAACAAATTATTAATCAGAGCGTCCATTCGCGCTTTGGCCTCAGGCGTAAAAGCGCGTTTGACGTAGGCTTGCCCAAGCGCTTCGCCGACCGTACCGTCAACCGCGCCGGTGCAGCGACGCCAGCGCGGTTGCTGTTCTTTCGCGCCGGTTAAAGTTCTGCCGTAAAAATCAAAATTTTCGTCAACAAATTTCTTGGACAATGATGGAGCAGCATCGTTAATTGTCATCCAGCGCAAGTAAGTTTTCCATTGGGCAAGCGGAGCATCGGTTAACATCTGGTTGACTTCTTTAAAGAAATCCGCCTGGCCGATATTGATTTCCGTAAAGCCTGGCGCGCCGCGTTCCTTCACATAAGCGTTCCAATCAAAATTCGGAGTAAGACTTTGCGCGTCGGCAAAAGATATTTTGTTGTAACGGGCTTCCGGGTTACGCAGTTCAATCGGAGCTTTCGAAGCTTTTGCCAGACGGGTTTGGATTTGCATCACGATGTCGGCATCGGCTTTGGCCTGCGCAGCGTCTTC
The DNA here is from genome assembly GCA_038212235.1 of Pyrinomonadales bacterium. Classification (GTDB taxonomy): domain Bacteria; phylum Acidobacteriota; class Blastocatellia; order Pyrinomonadales; family Pyrinomonadaceae; genus JBBQUS01. Next base: position 24,427 of record JBBQUS010000027.1, on the reverse strand, counting down.
ACCGACGAGCGCAAACATATTGGTCACGTATTGGACAAATTTGCTGCGGATTTCCTGCGATTTCGCATCATCTTTGGTGTAATAATCTCGGTTCGGCAGACTTAGCCCGCCCTGCGAGCTGGAAGCGATATTGACGGTGCTGTTTTTAATATCCGGACTAGCTCCAAATCTAAAAACGGCGGGCACGCCTTCGTCATGAAGCTTGGCAACGACCTTCGACATTTCATGAACATCTTTGATTTTATTGATTTCTTTGAAATATGAATCGAGCGGCTTCATTCCGGCAGCTTCAATCGCGCTTTCGTCCATACACGAAGCGTAAAAATCGCCGACCAGTTGGTCATCGCTGCCCTGCGCGGCTTTGGTGTTTTCTGCCGATTCGAGCACGGTTTTCAAAACATTCCGATTGGTATCGGCTAAAATATCAAAGCTCCCGAAACGCGAGCGGTCAGCCGGAATTTCAAGATTTTTGACCCAGGTTCCGTTGGCGTATTCAAAAAAATCGTCGCAAGCCTGAGCCGAAGCGTCCATCCGAGTAATGTCAAAAGCTTTGGTTTGCGCAAATGTCGTGACCGAGAGCGCACCGAGCACTAAACCCGCTCCGATTTGGCGAACCGCGTTAGAAAAACGCATAAAAATTCTCCTCTAAAGTTTGAAACTTATTTGTGAAATGTACAATGAAAAATTGTTGCTGAATTGTTACGGTAGGATGCGCAAAAGGTTTCATCAGTTGACCGGTTTAAATTGAGAGGTGACAGCTTTTTGTAATTCGCGGGCTAAAACTTTGCGGTCTTTGGCATGAAGAGGTTCGGCGCCGAATTCGACCGTGCAGTCAAATTTACGCAGTTTGAAAAAGTCGAAAAGATGAGTAGCAAAACCCGATTCCTCGCGCCACCAGCAAACGGCCTCCGAAGCCGGCGGATCATTTTTGTTTGTCTGATATGAGATAGAGGCGTAGTGCACCGGCCAATCCCGCGCCGCCGCAAACTCTAAAACCGATGATTTAAAAGGCAAGACCTGTTGGCCGCTGCTCGTCGTGCCCTCGGCAAAAATTATCACTCCTTCGCGGCGTTCATCAAAGGCGCGAATGATTTCCGCGCTGGCACGCGGAACGTCACGCTTTTGTTCCCGATTAATGTAAATCATGCCCATATTGCGAATCATCGTTCCGGCGGCAAACCAGTCCGCAATATCCGCTTTGGCAACGAAAACTCCGGTCACCAATGAGCGAAAAACTGCTACGTCAAAATAGCTTAAATGATTTGAAACCAGTAGAAAAGGCGGCGGTGGCGGAGTTCCCAAAACTTTTATTTTGGCTCCGGCCAGCCGGACAAATCCTCTCGCCCAATGACGGAAGATAAACTCGCGCAGTCTGCGCCGGGCGCTTTCATCACGCAGGAGCGGCGCGATAAACCAAAGCGAATAAATGCCGATTGTTAAAATCAGAAAAGCGGCAAATTTGAGAGCGGCACGCAACATAATACAGAAATAATTTAGGTTGGTGTGTTATGCAGCCAACCGTAAAATGTTAGTTTTTTCACTCTCAAGCCGTCAGTAAAATAAGGCTTGACGGCTTCAATCACTGCTTCCTCAACCGCTTCCAAACTCTCAAAGACGCGGTTCTTGAGCTGTTGCCGCAACTCCTTGAAGAATCGCTCGACCGGATTCAGTTCCGGCGAGTACGGCGGCAGATGCTCGATTTCAAGCTGTTCGCCGATTTTCAGTCTCCGGCTCCGATGTGCTGCTGCTCCGTCCGTTATCAATCTAACTGCTTTGCCCTGACCAACAAAGCTTTTAAATTCATCCACAAACGCCTGAAAACTCTCCGTCCGCATATCCGGCAAAATCAAACAAAACATCTGGCCCGTCTGCGGATTGAGCGCCGCTGATAAATATCCGTACTCATATCCAATCAGCATCTCTCCCCGCGGGCGAACGCCGCACTTCATCCACCTGCGTCCTAACTCTGTGCGCGTTCCAAAACGCATCTCATCCTGAAAGAAATACGGTCTTGAATCTACTCCTTGGGCAAAGTTTTTTTATATTCTGTTTGTGCTTCTTGGTCCGCCTTCTTGTTTTCCGGGCGCGGCTCTTTAGCTTTGATTTTCAATCGCTGAAACAATAAACAAACGCCCGGCTGCGTGTAAGAGAGGCCAAACTCCGCCTGCAAATACTTGATCACCTCGCGTTGTGAGCCAAACCCATTGTCCTCGCTTGAACGCTTCAGTAGTTTCGCTTGTTGCTCAGAGGAGAGACGCACCGGGCGCGCCTGGTAATGCAGCTGTAAATACTCGTCCAATTCTTTCTCTTTGTATAAATCCCACCACTCATAACCGCGCTTGGCTGTGATTCCGATTGTCTGACTAGCGGCTTTGATGGAAGCGACTTGCTGAGTTTTCAACAATCTGAGGAACTGAACGCGCAGGCGCAGGCGAGCAATGGTTTCCTGTCGCTCACGTTTTTGCAATGTCTTCACGTCTTCTTTAATTAACGTCGGAAAATCAAGTTTTCTCATTCTCCCAAGTTAACACACATTCCTTTACTATTTCTGTATAACAGTTAACAGTTAACAGTTAACAGTCAACAGATTTCAATTCCCTGTTACTGTTAATTATTAACTTGAACCTTAAACATTATCCATTTCGATAAACGAGTTAAATAATTTTTCTGTTGACTGTTAACTGTTAACTGTTGACTGATTTGAGCATTGCTTCGGCTTGGGCAAAAAGCATATCGAAATATTTTTCTTCGACCATTTCTTTGTCAAAAATCACGAAAAAATCAATTGTTTTAAATTGTCGGTCAATTACGGGCTCGCCGCAAACTTTAGCGCCGATTTTGATATAGGTTCCGAAAAGCCGTGGCACTTCAAACTCGTCGGTGGTGTCAGACGAATAATAGTCGCTCTCCCGACAGGCGTATTCGGGACGCGGCGTCACCCGCAGCGTCGGATGCACATGTCCGTCACGTTCAAATTGGCGCAGAGCGCGTTTGCCTTCGGTGCAATCCTGCGACATCAGCGAACAGCAGCCAAACATATAGCGCTTGCGCTTGAGCGTCATATACATCGCTAAACCTTTCCAAAGCAAAAACAAGACTCGCGTGTTGCGATGATTGCGGTCAATACAGGCGCGTCCCGTCTCGACTGATTTGTCCAAAACTGATTGTGTCAGCAAAGTCAAATCGAACTCGGATTCGGTATAAAATCCGTTGGCTGCCCTGGCCATTTCGTAAGTTCTGAGGCGATATGTGCCGACGACATTATTGGTCGCTTTCTCGATGACAATTAAATGATGACAGCTTTGGTCAAACTCGTCTTCATCGCGCTCCGTCAGATAAGAAGATTGCAAACCTTCGTGAAATTCGAGATTGAAAACTTCAAATCGGAGGCGCAAAGCTGCATCAATCTCCTCAGGCGTCGAGGCAAAGCGAGCAAGATAACGTCCTTCGACGATTTCTTCGGTCGGCAGATTTTCGGTATAAATCGGATAATCGGTTTCTTTTTGAATTGCCGGAGCGAAAGATTGATGGATTTCAGACATCGTGTTTTTAGTCAGAATTTAACATAAAAACCCCCGCAAACATCAATCGAAAAATTAAATGACCCAAACCTGCGCCGCCCACCGTTTAAGATGTCGGAAAACTTTTAAGATAATCCTCAATCTCCTTTTTCGGCGGCGCGACAATCCAGCCGCCGCCCGCCGGCGAATCTTTCCGGCTTTCGTCCAGAATTTTATTTTCGATGGTTTTTTGAGCGATGACAGTCAGCGTTTTGTAATCAATAATGGACACTTCGCATTTGCTCGCGTACTGAGTTTCTTTACCGATTTTGCCGATGAAATTGCCTTGCACGCAGACGATTCGGATGAGCGTTTCCAATTCTTCGGGCTTCGCGGCACGTTTGTCGGACGGGAAGCCGTAATCGTTATAGCCGTTGATACTGATATAACTGCTGCTGATTAATCCGGTTTCCAGTTTTTCGACAATTTGCATTTTGCCCCGAATCGCGGCATCCGGTTTCAAGCTGACCGTGACGGGGATTTTAACCAATTCCTTTTCGTCGAGCATCGTCATCGTCGGCAAAACTCTATCCAGCGGAAAACCGTCAATGAATTTTTCAATTTCGCCCATCGGCGGCGGATTTTGATATTCGTCGGAGGCGAAATTGCGGTCTAAGATGGCTTCGTCGCGGACGTTGTTGGAAAAAGATTTCTGCGCGACAATCGCAGGAGCGCGATAATCAATCAGCGCGGCTTGGCATTCAACGCCGTAGGCTTTGATTTTTCTGGTTAAGTTGCGGTCGGTCGTTTCGTAATTGCCAATAAATTTGCCTCTCGCGCAAACGACGCGGACGACGGTTTCGAGTTCTTCGAGACTGAAAGCCCAGCGGTCGCGGGAAAATGAGTTGTCAAGCAAATCTGCGTCTTTGTGTTCGAGTTTGTCCGTTACGACAAAAACTTTTCCTTTAATCGTCGCTTTCGGGTCGAGTTTGACGGGCGGCGAAAATTTTACCAGCTCGGCTTTTTTGTCAAGCAGTTTTTTATAAGCGTCTCCGCCCGCCGAACTATTCGATTGTGCTGAATTTGAGTTAACGGAATCTGAATCAGCGTTCAGATTCACATCGCTCTGCGCCGTTTTTCGACAAGCGATGCCGACGATAATCAGAAACAGAACGGCGGCGATTGCGGCTAAAGAATCGCTTTTGAAAAGCCCCATCTGCCGCCGTTTTTTGAAAAAAATGTTTTTCATAAGTTTTTTCCGTAGATTAGCGAATCACTTGCCAGCCGGACAGCCGACCAAATCTTCGCTGACAAACCGGGCGTAGCTTGCGCCGTAAGTGTTGAATATCCAATGAGATAAAAACAATTAATTTCGGTTGGCTCGTCGTAATTGGCAAGCGGACACACTTCGACGCTTGGAATTTTTCACCCTACAATCTGCCTTTATCATTAAGTTGGCTCAAAACGAAATTTCTTATAACTGCAAATAACCCTTTCGATTTTGCCCTTTTTCGAGGTTTTTATTAAACTAATTTCATCAAAAGATAATTTCCAAAAATTAAAACGATTATCTTCTAATTCTCTTAGGACTCCAACCCCCATATAGAAAGTCCAGTTTTTCAAAACCGAATTGTGAAAGATCATTTTGTTTGCTTTAGACGGTTCCCAGGAAAATGTCATTGGTTTTGGTTTATCAGGAAACGACTTGTTTGTATTTTCAAATTGCGTTGCAATATTGGTCAAAGCTCCGTCCGGACAAAGCCCGGAAATTAGCTCAGAGTTTTCCCAAATCCCAATAGATTTAAGATCGTCAAGCCCCCAAGCTCCGCCGTCTTTTTTGTGGCTGACAATACTTCCGTTTAGTTTAAATGACATTGTTGTTTCTCCTTTTAATTAAAAATATTTTTCTCAATGACTTTCTAAAAATTTCTACATTAAAAAATCCGAAAAAGTTAAAAACAAGTAATCTCAGTTAGCTTGGCGTGATTGGCAAGCAGTCACATTTGAACTCTTAGAATTTTTGGGTTTTCACTCTCCTCTTTCCAATTTCTATTCTTAGAAACTGCTTTATATCGCTTATTTAATCTCCATCATTATTAGTAAAAATTAAATATTTCAGGATAAGCACCCAATCTAAAAAATGGCGGCTTCCTAACCGTTGAAAGTCATTTTCCCGCCGGACAGCCGACCAGTTCATACTCGATGTAACGCGCGTAGCTCGCACCGTAAGTTCCGCCGCCCGCATAATCCTGAATGACGTTGATGTAGTAAGCGTAGCAGTAAGGATGGTCGTTTCTTGTGTCTCGCAGCCAAACCATTCCGTGTTTGTATTTGCCAATCGGAATCCCTAAATCATTTTTATCAATCAGCCAATTGGCGGTCTCAAGCCCGCCATAAAAGATCTTATAGCTGGCGATGTCAGTAATTTGTCCTTTCATCAATTTTTCTTCCGCCAGATTATGAATGGAATATTGTTTTGTATTAGCCGGAAAAAGCGGTAATTTTTTAGCGACGGCGGCGGCAAGTGCGTCGAGCGGCGGATCAAGATCCGGCTTAAATTCCATGATGTTTTTCAGATATTCGTTTCTTGCACCCGGCGAAACGGCTTTTGATAAATAGTGCTCAGAGTAATCTTGGACTAACCAACCACGGTCGGGCGTAGAATCTTCCACTTCTTTTTGCCGCTTGGCAATTTCTTCCAGAGCATAGTGCAGCATAGGACTTTCTTTGATATTTTTAGCCTCTTGTGCTGCGGTGGCACATTGCATATATTCGGCACGATTAACGGTAATTTCTTCCCAAATTGCCGGATTTTCCTCATAAGGCAAGCCTGTATTCGGGCGCGATTTCATCTTGCTTTTCAATTGGACTTCGAGTTCCGCCAATTTCGCTTGTTCTTCCTGCAAGGTTTTCTTAAAATCCTTGCCAAAAAAATCACGAGGATGGAAGGCATTATCGGTGACTTTGATAAGTTCGAGATTGTGCTTTTTGGCATAACATTCCAAAAATGGGTTAATATAGTCCCGATTGGCATAACGTATTTCACGAAACGCATCTTCATCATATCCGTCCGATTTGGCTTGAGCGGTAGTGGAATCTTCCGGTTTCGGTTTATCTTTTTTGATTTTCGGCAATTTCGGAATGTTAATCGTGAATTGCGCCGAAGCGGTTTGCCCGCCGAAAATGAGCGCGGTAAAAACGACGAAGATTAGCATTAAGCGGTTTTTCATAAATTTTTTCCTCTGTCTTTTTTTTATAAATCTTTTTTGTATTTGAAGTAGTTGCAGAGCGGCATTTGCAAATCTATAAATTTTGAAAATGCATCGCCCGTGAGTTCATTGGTGCGGACATCTTTTGGCTCGATTGTCTCGAGTTTCCAATTGCCGCCGTCTTTTTTGTAGCGAAGCAGAATTTTCCCGAATAGAGTCGGCGTGTCTTCCGATTTCACTAGCCGCACGGCGGAAACGTTCATCATCATCTCGGCGGTCGTGTCACTGATTTTGGTTTCGTCCATAATCGGGGCAAAACAGCGATACGAATCGTCTTTGAACTCCCAATCGGTTTGCTGTTTCAAATCATTGCCTCTCTGCGCTTTGATTTTGCTGTTCGCAAGGTCGGTGTTGATTTGTTCCTTCGGCACGCCTCCGCCGCCGCCGAGCAACCCGCAACCGCTAAACAACGACAGACAAACGATGGCTGCCGCAAACAAATAAAAATTTCTTTTCATAATTTTTCCTTTTATTTAGCTAATTATTTGCCAGCCGGACAGCCGACCATTGAATTCTTTTTCATATTTTTATTAGCTGATTACCGCTTGGTCAATAACCGCCGCGAGTTCCGGTTGCAGGGCGGCTAAACCCTTAATGTAATCAGAATGACCTTGCATCACGGCGGCATCACTCGCCATTATGTGCAGCAATGTGATAGACATCATTCGTTTTGCATTGGAGTGAAGTTTCCGGTTCGGATAATTCGCCGGATGAATCCGCCCGTCAAAATGACTCATCAGCAAACTGCTCGCATTCTGGATTTGAAACTCGCTGATTGCCGAATATGTGTCCGCATTAATTAAGCCGGTGATTTCAGGAATTTTATACTCGCCGCCAAGACCAACCGCACCCGGATATAAACCTCCGGCGATATAATTAAACAACCCTTGGATCAGCAAAACGTCGCCGCGGCGGTTCGCTCCCGCAAATCCGACAATTCCCGACAGATTAACCACCAAACGTCTTTCTCCGTCCATATTGATAATTTCAATCTTCATAACAGCTCCCCTTTGATGAAAATTAAAACCGCATTTGAAAATTCTGCTCCGGTGTCTGGACTGCCTGCCATCGTTCGTCAACGGCTGTTTTCAGTACTGACCGAAAGCCCAAACTTGTCCGAGCTGGCTATTGGTTGCCGCCGCTCGTCAACTGCTGTCTTCAGGGCGGTTACGGCATCGCAGATTTGCCAAATGACGGCGATAAAAACGAGCGGCTGAACGATGATTATCAACGGAATCATCCCCAGCAAAATCGAAATAGGATACGCGACGAATGCCGCGTTGCCGAGTTTCGGGACGTTCAGCCCGTAACGCTCAATGTAACGGTTGTATTCGGCGGGAAAACCGCCCCACGCTTTGAAAATCCAGTACAGATTGAAAAACGGAATAAACAAATAACCGATGGCTTTGCCGACAGTAACCGAAGTGTGTCCGTCCTGAATTGCCCCCCACATTTTAGAGAGCATCAGAAATGTATAAATCACAGAAACGAGGGTAAATTGCAGCAACGCCAAAATCATCAAGCCGAGCAGGAGCGTCAAAACTTTCTCCTCGCGCCGGAAAATTCCCGAACGCAGGACGATGAACAAACCGATTTCCAAAACGATGAATAATGCAAAACTCGCGGCGTAAACGCCGATGTATCGTATTTTTGACATTTTTCCCTTTCTTGAGCTTCCGTCCGCCCCGCGTCTTTTTGGCTGATGAAAGTTGTGCTAGATTTGGTTTAACTGCTCGACGCTAAACTTAGATTTTGACCGCATCAGCTGTCTTGAGAATTGGGTGATATTTTGATGAGAAAGTTGTGAGAAGATGCTATGTCGCTCGAAACAAACCGCTTTTACGATTTCGGAGATTTCCGGCTGGACTTCGCAGAAAAGGCTCTCTTGCGCGACAGCAAATTTATTCCGGTCACGCCGAAGGTTTTTGAAACCCTCTGCGCCCTCGTCGAAAACGCCGGACGCACAATGGAAAAAGACGAATTGATGCGCGTCATCTGGCAAGAGCGTTTTGTCGAGGAAAGCAATTTAACTTTCAATATTAAAATGCTGCGCCGCGCCCTCGGTGACGACGCGCAAAATCCGCGCTACGTCGAAACCGTGCCGCGCAGAGGCTACCGTTTTATCGCTGAAGTTCGCGAAGTTTTCCCCGCGCCCGAATTACCGCCCGTTGCCGAACAACAGCACGTTAAATCTGCTGTCCGCGCGGGGCGCAAATCTTATTTATCGCTCGGCATTCTCGCGGTTTCGATTTTTTGTTTGCTTTTTGTCGGCACGCGGCTGGCGCGACGTCAATTTTTCGTTGCAGCCGCGCCCGCTTCCGTTTTGTCCGCGCCGTTTCACGCCGAAAAATTTGCGAGTTCGGGCAAAATTTATCAAGCCGCCATTTCGCCCGACGGCAGACTCGTCGCTTTTGTGGACGAAACCGGCGGCAAACAAGTGGTTTGGCTGAGAAAGCTTGACACGAGCGAAAACACGCAAATCGTGCCGCCCGGCGACGATTCTTATATCGGTCTAACTTTCGCGCACGACGGGCAAACCGTTTATTTTGTCCGCAAACCGCCGGGCGGCACGGAAGACGCGCGGCGCGACACCGCCGTTTATCGCGTTTCGATTTTCGGCGGCGTTCCCGTCAAACTCGTGCGTTTTGTCGAAGGCTGGATTAGCGTCTCGCCCGACGACAAAGAAATTTCTTTTGTCAGATGCGAATACAAAGACGATGAATACTGCTCGCTGATGATTGCCAATGCGGACGGCGGCAGTGAACGTAAAATCTTAACGCGCCCGTCACCCGTTCGCATTAGCGACAACCAATTTTCGCCCGACGGCAAATCAATCGCTTTTGCCAGCGGCAACTCCGATAACGGCGCAAACGAGTTTTATTTGAGCAAAATTGATTTGGCAACGAGGACGGAAATTGAGCTTTCGCCGCATCGTTTTTTCGACATCAAAAGTTTGAAATGGCTGCCCGACGGCGAAAATCTGCTGGCGGCGGCAATGCAGCCGCCCAGCGGAAAATCAGGAATCTGGCAAATTTCCGTGGCCACCGGCGAAGCGCGTCCCATCACGAAAGACTCGGCGATTTACGCCGCAATCAGCGTCAGTCAAAACGCAGAACGAATCGTCGCCGAACAGGTCAGCAACAATTTTCAGCTTTATTATTCCGCGAACGGCGCGACCAAAGTTTTAACGCCAGCCCGCACTGTGGCTTTCGCGCCCGACGGGAAAATAATTTATTCGACCGAAGAAGGCGACATTTGGACAATCAAACCCGACGGCAGCGAACAAAGGCAATTGACCAACACTTCGGCAACTGACTTTTTCCCGCGTCCTTCGCCCGACGGACAATTCATTTACTTCACCTCGAACCGGACAGGCGCACATCAAGTCTGGCGAATGAACGCCGACGGCAGCAATCAAACTCAGATTACCAGCACGGAAGGCGGTTTTCCGCTTTCCGTCTCGGCGGATGGCAAATGGATTTATTACCAATCGAGCCGCAGCGAAACGCTCTGGAAAGCGTCCGCCGACGGAACCGGGGAAATGCCAATTTCGGCGAAGAAACTTTTGTACCCGGCAGTTTCGCCCCACGGCAATCTCGTCGCATTTCTCTCACAAGATAAAAACAAGCAATCCGCAATCGCCGTAATGACAATTGAAGGCGAAAAAGTTATTAAAACTTTAGAATCTCCCGACGCAAATTTGCGTCCCGTGAGATTAACTTGGTCAAGCGACAATCGGACGCTGAATTACGTCGCGCGAAGCGAATCGAAAAATTCGCTGTGGTCTCAATCAATTAACGAACAACACCCGCGCTTTGTCACCAATTTGGGCGACAAACAAATAGAGCAATTTGACGTCGCGCCCGACGGCTCGTTCGCTTACACGCGGGGCGAGTGGTTGTTCGATGCGATTTTGATTGATGGTCTGAAACGGTGATTGGCAGATTTTATTTAATTTTGCTCAACAGCAAAACGAGCGAATGCAGCCCGACCAAACTAGGCAAAAGCGTTATCAAAGTCAACAGGGGAATTTGAATATACCAGATTTTGCCTGCGAGATAACGCAAATTCGGCAACATCGTCGCAACCGGCAGCACAATGGTCAAAAAAACTGCCGCCGCGTGAAAGAAAATATTGAATGACGGAAACATCGCTGCTCCGCGCAAACACAGCCAGCCGAAAAATGTACCAAACGCGCAAGCCATCAGCCACCAACCCGCGATTTTATCCAGAAAATCGTTTCGCACCGGCTTTGTCGCGTGTAAATCGGTTCGATTTTGAAATCTGAACCCGATTGCCATCAGTATCTGCAAAACTGCTAAAAAAGCCGCAAATCCGACGGCAAATCCGTTGATTTCACCAAAATACAGCCAAAATATTCCCAGCACAATAACAACGGATAGCAAAACAGAAAAACACAAACGCGGCAGTAACACCCACAAAGAAGAATCAAAAGGAACACCGTAAAGAGTTGGCATCGAATTTGTCTCTGATGTTTTTTTCATTCGCTTTATCGTCTCCTTTTCTAAAAAAGCCGAATCCTATCACGACTTAGCACCAATTCGAACCGAAATAATTTCTGGATAAAAAAAAAGCGGCGTAATGTTAAAACATTACGCCGCTTTTTCCGCTTTAATGTTCGGACAAATTAGAAATTGTCGTCAGAATCGTCAAAATCCGCACCGATGTCTTCGAGTTCAACTTCGGACATTGCAAAATCGTCCATGTCTTCGACAATGTTAAGCCCGTCCGGCATGACGCCGCTGGCGTCGTCCATGACAACGCTCGTTGTCGCCTGCGCTTCCAAATTCAAACCGTCGCCCGTCAGAGTCGTAAACTCGTCCGGTTCCGGTTCATCTTTGCGCCGCGCCGTGTTGTCGTAAGCGACCTCAACGTTGCGATAGCGCTTCATCCCGGTTCCGGCCGGAATCAGGCGTCCCATAATGACGTTCTCTTTCAAGCCGCGTAAGAAGTCAACGCGTCCGGAAATCGCCGCTTCGGTTAAGACGCGAGTGGTTTCCTGGAACGAAGCCGCCGAGATAAAGGAATCGGTCGAAAGCGACGCTTTCGTAATTCCGAGCAGCAAATCTTCGGCAACTGCCGGCGCTCCGCCGTTTTCTTCGGCTTTGCGGTTTTCGTCATCAAAGCGGAAACGGTCAACCTGTTCTTCGAGCAGGAATTCCGTGTCTCCGACATCTTTAATACGTACCCAGCGGAGCATCTGCCGCACGATCACCTCAATGTGTTTGTCATTAATCAAAACACCCTGCAGGCGGTAAACCTCCTGGATTTCGTTGACCAGATACTCGCGCAGCTGGTTAACTCCCAAGACTTTTAAAATATCGTGCGGATTAAGCGGACCGTCCATCAGAGCTTCGCCCGATTTAACGCGGTCGCCGTCCTGAACATTAACGTGAGTTCCGCGCGGAATATCATATTCGCGCTCCTCGCCGTCGTCGCCGACAATCGAGATTTTACGCTTGCCTTTGGAAACGCCTCCGTATTTGATGACTCCGTTGATTTCCGCCATGATTGCGGGTTCGCCCGGACGACGCGCTTCAAAAAGTTCGACAACGCGCGGCAGACCGCCGACGATGTCTTTTGTTTTCGTAGTTTCACGCGGCATCTTGGCGATGATATCTCCGGCTTCAACCTGGTCGCCGTCATTGACCATCAGGTTCGCTCGCACCGGCATCTGATAAGTTTTCAAAGACTTATTGCCATCGCGAATTTCAATTCGCGGCTGACGTTTTTCATCCGCCGAATCCTTGACGACCAGACGTTTCTGCCCGGTTACGTTATCGGTTTCCTCTTCGACGGAAACACCTTCTTTAAGGTCTTGATAACGAATAGCTCCGGAAACTTCGGTTAAAATCGCGTTTGTAAACGGATCCCAAGTTGCCAAAGTATCGTCTTCTTTAACCTTTTGACCATCTTTAACGAGAATGTGCGAACCATAAACAATTTGATATCGCGCCGTTTCGCGTCCGCGTTCGTCAAGCAAGCCGATTTCGCCGTTGCGGTTAATCGCAATGCGTTCACCCTTGCGATTGCTGATAATGTTGACGTCGTGGTAAACAATTTTACCGTCAACGCGGGCTTCGTGTTTCGAAGATTCTTCGAGACGCGCCGTGCCGCCGACGTGGAAAGTGCGCATCGTGAGCTGCGTTCCGGGTTCGCCGATTGACTGCGCGGCAATAACGCCGACAGCTTCGCCGATATCAACAGTTCTGCCGGTCGCCAAATTTCTGCCGTAGCATTTAATGCAAACGCCGCGACGCGATTCGCAGGTGAGACCCGAACGAATCTTGACTTCCTGCAAACCCGCCTGCTGAACTTTTTGCGCCAAATCTTCGCTGATTTCAGTGCCTGCTTCAACGATAATGGTGCTGTCAACCGGATCAACGATGTCGTTCAGCGCTGTTCGTCCAACGATGCGGTCGCGCAGTGATTCGATTTCCTCACCGTTGCGGATAATCGCCGTCGCGCCGATGCCGCGAATGGTGAAACAATCGGGCTCCGAGACGATAACATCCTGCGCTACGTCCACCAACCGACGCGTCAAATATCCGCTGTCGGCCGTTTTTAAAGCGGTATCGGCCAAGCCTTTACGCGCGCCGTGCGTCGAAATGAAGTATTGCAGCACGTCCAAGCCTTCGCGGAAGTTAGCTTTGATCGGTGTTTCGATAATCGTTCCGTCCGGGCGCGCCATCAGTCCGCGCATTCCGGCCAGCTGTTTGATTTGCGCCGCCGAACCGCGCGCTCCCGAATCGGCCATGATCAGAATCGGATTGAGTTCGTTGCGATCTTTTTCTCGTTTATCCATCGCAATAAACATTTCCTTGGCCACGCGTTCAGTGACATCATTCCAAATCGAAATGACTTTGTTGTAACGCTCCTGATTTGACATAGCGCCCGACAGATAATCATTTTCGATGTCAATGACGTCTCTTTCAGCTTGTTCGACAAGTTCGGTTTTGTTCGGCGGCGTCACCAGATCATCAATCCCGATTGAGACTCCGGCTTTCATCGCGTACAAAAACCCGAGGTTTTTCATGTCATCCAGCAGTTTGACGGTTCGTTCGTGTCCCATTCGTAAATGCGCATAAGAAACAAGCGAACTCAAACCTTTCTTCTTCAAAACTCCGTTGACAAATGGCAAATCTTTGAAAAGCCGGTCGTTAAAAATGACGCGTCCAACCGTGGTGTCAATAACATGCGTTTTGTTGGCTTTAAGACGCTCTTCGCCAGTCTGGATTCGCGCTCTGATGATATCCTGCGGATTATGTTCTTTTTCGAGATCAACTAAATCGCCTTTCCAGCGCAGTTTGATTTTCGTTTGCGTTTGCACTTCGCCGGCGTCAAGCGCCAGCAGAACATCTTCGACCGAGCTAAACACTCTCGGAACCGGATTGCCTTCTTTGTCTCGTCGCAGCATTGGTCTGCCGTCGGCGTCGCGGTCGGCAATCGTATGATATTGACCTTTCATGCCTTCTCGCGCGCGAGTCAGATAGTAACAACCCAAAACAATGTCCTGTGATGGAACGGCAATCGGCTGACCAGAAGCGGGCGACAAAATGTTGTTTGACGCGAGCATCAAAACCGCAGCTTCGATTTGCGCTTCGGGCGAGAGCGGAATGTGCACCGCCATTTGATCGCCGTCAAAGTCGGCGTTAAAAGCCGTACAAACGAGCGGATGCAGTCTGATCGCTTTACCTTCAACCAGCACCGGCTCAAACGCTTGAATGCCCAAGCGGTGAAGCGTTGGAGCGCGATTTAAGAGAACCGGATGCTCTCTAATAACGTCCTCTAAAATGTCCCAGACAATCGGGTCCTGGCGATCAACCATTTCCCTGGCCTGTTTGATGGTGGCGGCAAACTCCTGCTTTTCAAGCTGGTTATAAATAAACGGTTTGAATAGTTCGAGAGCCATTTTCTTCGGCAAACCGCATTGGTGAAGTTTCAGATCAGGCCCGACAACGATGACCGAACGGCCGGAGTAATCTACTCGCTTACCCAAAAGGTTTTGACGGAAACGACCTTGTTTACCTTTCAAAGTACCGGAAAGCGATTTGAGCGGACGATTGTTCGCACCGCGCAACACGCGACCGCGCCGACCGTTGTCAAAAAGCGCGTCAACGGCTTCCTGCAACATCCGCTTTTCGTTGCGGACGATAACTTCCGGCGCGCGCAACTCAATCAATTTTTTAAGACGGTTATTGCGGTTGATAACGCGGCGATACAAATCGTTCAAATCCGAAGTCGCGAATCTGCCGCCGTCGAGCGGCACGAGCGGACGCAGTTCGGGCGGAATCACCGGAATCACGTCCAGAATCATCCACGCCGGATTGTTGCCCGAACGCAAAAATGAATTGGCGACTTTGAGACGTTTGGAATACTTGAGCTTTTTCTGCTGCGAGTTTTCCTCTTTCATTTTTCCGCGCAAATCAATCACGAGACCTTCGATATCAATTTGCGTCAGCAGTTCCTTGATTGATTCCGCGCCCATTTTGGCGAGAAACTGACCCGGATATTCACGAACCAATTCGCGATAACGTTCATCCGTCAACAGTTCGCCCTGTTTAATTCCGGGAACATCGCCCGCATCAATGACAATGTACTGCTCGAAATAGAGAACCTTTTCGAGTTCGCGAAGCGGCAAATCGAGCAAGTGACCGATGCGCGACGGCAAGCCTTTGAAAAACCAAACGTGCGAACACGGGCTCGCCAGATCAATGTGACCGAGACGTTCGCGGCGCACTTTTGACTGTGTTACTTCGACTCCGCATTTGTCGCAAATCACGCCTCGATGCTTCATGCGTTTGTATTTGCCGCAGAGACATTCCCAATCGGCAATCGGGCCGAAAATACGGGCGCAAAACAAACCGTCACGTTCAGGTTTGAAAGTTCGATAGTTGATGGTTTCGGGTTTAGTGACCTCGCCGTGCGACCATTCTCTGATTTTCTCCGGCGATGCCAGACGAATCCGAATCGCTTCAAAGTCCGGGACTAATTGTGTTTTACTATTTTGTTGTAATCTAAACACTTTTTTATTTTGGATTTTAGATTTTGGATTTTCGATTAAAGACCTCCGGCAAATAACGATTTGCTTTCAATCCGAAATCTAAAATCCAAAATCCAAAATAGGGATTATTCAATGCCGCCGACAATTAATGCTTCACCTACGCCGAGTGCTTCTTCTTCCGCGCTCAGTTGTCCTTTTTGGATTAACTCCACGTCGAGACAGAGCGATTGAAGC
Organism: Pyrinomonadales bacterium; assembly: GCA_038212235.1. Taxonomy (GTDB): domain Bacteria; phylum Acidobacteriota; class Blastocatellia; order Pyrinomonadales; family Pyrinomonadaceae; genus JBBQUS01. The sequence continues at coordinate 8,399 of JBBQUS010000027.1, read as the reverse complement.
TCGCGAATAAGAACGTTAAACGATTCAGGCAAGCCGGGACTGTAATCCGATTCGCCCTTGACGATTGATTCATAAATCTTCGAACGTCCGGCCACGTCATCGGATTTCGCGGTCAGCAATTCTTGCAGAATATGCGCCGCGCCGTAAGCTTCGAGAGCCCAGACTTCCATTTCGCCGAAACGCTGGCCGCCAAACTGCGCTTTGCCGCCGAGTGGCTGCTGCGTAATCAGGCTGTATGGCCCGATTGACCGGGCGTGAATCTTGTCATCAACCAAATGCGATAATTTGAGCATATAAATGTAACCGACGGTTACCTTTTGCTCAAATTGTTCGCCCGTTAACCCATCATAAAGACGAGTCTTACCTGACAAACCAACAGATGGCGGAAGTGATAAATCATCAAAGGTGTCATTCGCTTTCTGAATGTATTCCTTGATGTCTGTTTCGCTCGCGCCATCAAAAACCGGCGTAGCAAAGTGCAGTCCGAGGACTTTACCGGCCCAGCCCAAATGTGTTTCCAGAATTTGCCCGACGTTCATTCGCGAAGGAACCCCGAGCGGATTTAAAACGATTTCAACCGGAGTTCCGTCCGGCAGATACGGCATGTCTTCTTCCGGCAAAATTCGAGCGATAACACCTTTGTTACCATGCCGACCAGCCATTTTATCGCCGACTGAAAGCTTGCGCTTCATGGCGATAAAAACCTTGACCATCTTGATGACGCCCGGCGGCAGCTCATCACCCTGTTTGAGCTTAGAGATTTTATCCTCGTAAATATCGCTCAAAATCTGGATTTGACGCTCAGTTTTATCTTCGTAAGTCTTGATTTCTCCGGCAATATCAACGCTCGTCGCGGTCAATTCAGCTTTACGCAAAATCTTTGGCTCAATGCCGGTCAGCATTTCGCGCGTCACGGTTGTTCCGGCTTCAATCAGGACTTCTTTGTTGCCATCAACTAGATTTTTAGCCAGCTTACGACCTTCGATTAACTCGTAAATACGTTCATCGCGCTGTTCGCGAAGAATTCGAACTTCATCATCAAGGTCGCGGCGCAAACTTTCTTCTTCGTTCGCCTCAATATCGAGCGAACGGTTATCTTTATCCTGGCCTTTGCGCGTGAAAACCTGTACGTCAACCACCGTTCCGTCAATTCCGGGCGGTGCGGTCAGACTCGCATCTTTAACATCTCCGGCTTTTTCGCCGAAGATTGCGCGGAGCAGCTTTTCTTCTGCCGTCAGCTGAGTTTCGCCTTTTGGCGTTACTTTGCCGACCAAGATCGTTCCCGGTTTGACCTGCGCTCCAATTCGAATAATGCCCGATTCGTCCAAATCGCGCAGCATATTTTCGCCGACGTTTGGAATATCGCGGGTAATTTCTTCGGGTCCGAGCTTGGTGTCGCGAGCTTCGATTTCAAGCTCTTCAATGTGGATTGAAGTGTAATAATCCTCTTTGACCAGACGCTCCGACACGAGGATCGCGTCTTCAAAGTTGTAACCGCGCCAGGGCATAAACGCCACCATCACGTTTCGTCCTAAGGCAAGTTCGCCCTTATCTGTACAAGGCCCGTCGGCAATAACCTGCCCTTTGGCAACGCGCTCGCCGATATTGACAATCGGACGTTGATTAATACAGGTGTTCTGGTTCGACCGGGTGAATTTGACGAGCGAATAAATATCCGCCGTTACTTCGCGCGAAATTGTTCCGCCGACATTGTGATCGGCTTTGACAATAATGCGCTCTGAGTCAACATAATCAACCACGCCGTCGCGCTTGGCGACAACCACTGCGCCGGAATCCTGCGCCGTCACCTTTTCCATTCCGGTTCCGACAAACGGAGCTTCTGCGCGGAGCAAGGGAACTGATTGACGCTGCATGTTTGAACCCATCAAAGCGCGGTTCGCATCGTCGTTTTCAAGAAAAGGAATCAGACTCGCGGCAACCGAAACCAATTGTTTTGGCGAAACATCCATGTACTCAATGCTGTCTCTGGTCGCCAGCAAAAATTCACCGGCTTTCCTGGCAGCGTTGCGCTCGTTGATAATGTAACCGTCTTTATCAAGCTCAATGTTTGCTTGTCCGACAACCCATTTATCTTCTTCCCACGCCGTCAGATAAAAAGGGTGCGGTTCAAATTCGATTTTACGTCCGCCTTCCCGAATTTCAGCATTGGCCGCATTGACTTCTTCGAGTTTGGCATGTTCGCCGTGCCGATATTTCGTGTCTCCGCCGTTATTAATTTTGACGTACTCGATAACGCGTCCGTTTTCGACTTTGCGATACGGCGATTCGATAAACCCGAATTCATTGATTTTGGCAAAACACGACAGGGACGAAATCAATCCGATGTTCGGGCCTTCCGGCGTCTCAATCGGACAGATGCGCCCATAGTGTGTTGGGTGAACGTCGCGGACTTCAAACCCGGCGCGCTCTCTCGATAATCCGCCCGGCCCGAGCGCGGAAAGACGCCGTTTGTGCGTGATTTCCGATAACGGGTTGGTTTGATCCATAAACTGCGAGAGCTGAGACGAGCCGAAAAATTCTCGCACCGCTGCTGTCACGGGCTTGGCGTTAACCAAATCGCGCGGCATCGTAGTGTGCATTTCCTGCTGAATGGACATTTTTTCTTTGATCGCCCGTTCCATTCTCTCAAGCCCGATGCGGAATTGATTTTCGAGTAATTCGCCTACCGCCCGAACGCGGCGATTGCCCAGGTGATCAATATCGTCCGGCAAATATTCGTTCGGCTTGCGCTTCATCTTCAGCAGATAAGTAATAACTTCCAGAAAATCAGGCGCTGAGAGCAGCGGGTCGTTAATTCGGTCACGTTCCGGTCGGCCCATTTTGATGTTGAATTTGAGTCGTCCGACGCGTGACAAATCGAATTTGCGGGCATCAAAAAACATTCCTTCCATCAATTTATAAGCGGTCGGAACGGTCGGCGGATCGCCGGGACGCATTTTGCGGTAAATTTCCAGCATCGCGTCAACCGGTTTGGTAATCGCGTCTTTTTTTATGGTTGCCGAAAGGATTCCGCCGAAATCATCGCGCTCGGGAAAGAAAACCGAAAAGTTTTCGACTCCGCCGCTTTCAATGATTTGCTGTAATTTGGCCGCCGCTATTTCATTATTCGCCTCAACTAAAACTTCGCCGGTTTCGTTGTCAAAAATATCTTCGAGCGCGACCGCGTTTTCAAAAGAATTTTGAGCAATCTCTACTTCTTTAACGCCAGATTTTCTCAGTTCGCGCAAGATGGCTCCGGTAATTTTTTTACCGGCTTTGACAATCGGTTCACCGTCTTTGCCGCCATCCACATCATTTTCAGAAAACATTCCGGTCAAGCCGCTCGAGCCTTTTTCCGGCACCTGCATGAAGAGCTTGCCTTTTTCGACTCGAACTTCATCCGCTTGGTGAAACAGACCCAGAATTTCCGAATTCGAGAACGAAGCGTTTCTAACCACTTCCTCGATTAACTGATCATTGTGCAAATCGCTCAAATCATATTTAGGACTGAGCCACAATCCCAAAGCGCGCAGAAATGTGGTCGCCAGGATTTTCTTTTTGCCGAGACGGGCATAAAGCAAACCCTTTTGATCGTATTCAAATTCGACCCACGAACCGCGGTAGGGAATAATTTTGGCGATAAACGTTCCGCGTTCGGCTTTGAAGAAAACGCCCGGCGAGCGATGAAGCTGCGAGACGATAACGCGTTCGGTGCCGTTGATAATAAATGTTCCGTTATCGGTCATGAGCGGAATTTCGCCGAAGAAAACTTCTTCTTCCTTGATGTCGCGAATGGTTTTCGCTCCCGTTTCCGGATTTACGTCGTGCACCGTCAGGCGAATTTTAACTTTTAGCGGGACGCCGTAGGTCATTCCTCGCTCGCGGCATTCCTGCTGCTCGTGTTTATGTTTTAAACCGACGGGTTCGCCGCAGTTATCGCACAAACGAGGGCGGACATTATTAAAAGTGCCGCAGTTGTGACACATTGTTTCGCCCGGATTAAGCGGGTCAACCGCAATTTTTACTCCACACTGTTTACAATTTGCCCGCAGATAACCTAAACCTTCGAGCAGCCCGCATTTACATTGCCAGTTGCCGATTTGATATTCAACAAAATCTAAATTAGCGGTTTCGCGAAAATCGGAGATTGGAAAAACGGAAGAAAATACTGCCTGTAAACCCGTGTGGTCGCGCTCTTCCGGTAACAAATCCATTTGCAGAAAGCGATCATATGATTTTTTCTGCACCTCAATCAGATTTGGAATTCGCACGGCGGTGCTGATCTGTGAAAAATCTACGCGTTGCGGCGCTTGACTCGTTCGGCGTCCAAGCCCGACTGTTTTCGTTTGAAGGGGATTCGTAATCATAATATTTGTTTGATTTCCCTCGATACTGGAATTTAACTTCCTGTTGCCACAACTGTCCTTTTGCTGGTAATATTCGCAGTGATAAAAAGAGCAGTTATGTGGTTAACTTATAAATAAAGACAGAAATGCGGTTAGGGCGAAAAAAGCCCAAACCGCTTTACTCTCTGAGCAGTCTAAAAACTCATCTAAAATTGCTGGTCTGACAAATTAAATAATCCGTCAAAAATAAATAAAATCGCACCTTGAATGAACAAGCGTGACGTTTGATGAGAAGACGGCGAATAAAGTTTGCCGTCAATAAAATGCGTTTTTAATGTTGCTTTGCGCCTGCGTTAAAATAACGCAGGCGCAGTTTATTTTCTCAAAGAAATGCTTAATCCTATTTAACCTCGACGGTTGCTCCGGCTTCAGTCAACTTAGCTTTAATTGCTTCGGCTTCATCTTTTGAAACGCCTTCTTTAACCGGTTTCGGCGCACCGTCCACCAAATCTTTGGCTTCTTTCAAACCGAGGCTGGTGATTTCGCGAACCACCTTAATAACATTGATCTTAGCGGCTCCCGCTGCAGTCAAAATCACGTTAAATTCTGTTTGTTCTTCAGCCACCGGAGCCGGCTCGTTAGAATTGTTGGTCGGGGCTGCCGAAACTGCTGCGGCCGCGGCCGAAACGCCAAATACTTCTTCAAGCTCTTTGACGAGCTGCGAAGCGTCAAGCAAGGTCATGTTTTTCAGAAACTCAATTACATCTTCTTTTGTAGCTGCCATGATATCTAATTCTCCTGATATTTTTCTAGGTTTGGTTTTATGCAGCCTATTTTTTCCAACCCGAGAGGGATGCATATCTTTCGTTTGGTTGCATCGCAAACTACTTTGAAAGCACCCGAGGCAAATACGACCCTGACTTGGCCGTTCGCTCGTTTTTCTTGAGTTTTGATGAATCCGAATTTCTGTCTGGAGATTTTAAGTTGATTTAAAACGGCTGCTTGTTTCTTCAAATTAAAATCCAAAATTCAGATCACAAATTGTTTTAAGCTGTCTCTTTTTGATCGCCGATTTGTTTGACGACGATTGCCAAATTACGCGGTACAGCGTTGATAACAGTCACCAGACGCTGCGCTTGGCAATTAATCAGAAACATGATTTTTGAAATCAATTCTTCACGCGAAGGCAGGCTGGCAATTTCCTGAATGCCTTTGATATCAACGACTTTGCCTTCGACGACGCCAACCTTAAACGAATAAATTTCTCCGTTATCTTTGACGAACTTGGTCAATGTTTTTGAAAGAGCAACCGGGTCGCTTTCATGAAAAGCAACGCCGGTCATTCCTTTAAAATACTTGGTCGCTCCTTCAAAATCAGTGCCTTCGACCGCTTTCGAAGCAATTGTGTTTTTGACAACTTGATACTTAGCGCCGATATTGCGCAATTGATTCCTCAGCTCCTGGTCTTTAGCGACAGTCAGCTTATTAAATCCAATGACAAGAGCCGTGTTTGAATTTTGAAAGCGCTCCGTGAGGGCGTTTAAATCATCTTGTTTTATTTTTCTAGTTTTCATTATCTTAATCCCCTCACTCGTCTATTTCGTATAATTCAATTCATCAAGTAAAACGCCGGGGCTCATTGTCGCGGCCAAATTGACTTTTTTGACGTAACGCCCTTTGGCGGTTGAAGGTTTCGCTCTCACTACAGCATCGAGCAAAATTTGGGCATTTTCCTGCAATTTGGCGGCGTCAAACGACACTTTGCCGACCGGAGCATGAATTACTCCGGTTTTGTCAACACGATATTCAATCTTACCTGCTTTGCTTTCTTCAATCGCGGTTTTGACATCCGGCGTCACCGTTCCGGTCTTCGGATTGGGCATCAAACCGCGCGGCCCAAGAACTTTGCCGAGTGCGCCGACGAGACGCATCATATCGGGCGTGGCAATGACTACATCAAAATCGGTCCAGCCGCCTTTGATTTTGTTAACCATATCTTCGCCGCCGACGAAATCCGCGCCCGCTTCTTCCGCTTCACGAACTTTTTCGCCCTGCGTGATAACGAGGATTCGTTTAGCTTTGCCGCCTAATCCATGCGGCAAAACAACTGTTCCGCGAACCATTTGGTCAGCTTTTCGCGGATCAACGCCGAGCCACATGGTTAATTCAACTGTTTCGTCAAATTTGGCAAAGGCAATTTCTTTTACTTTCGCGATACCGTCAGCCAGCGTATGCTTTTTGCTGAGGTCAACTTTTTCGAGAGCCGCTCTAAATTTTTTTCCGTGTTTTCTCATTTTTCCTTTTTAGGTGCAAACGAACCGCCAAAGCGATTCTCCCTTGTCTGAAAGAATAGGCTGATTTGGGGCAAAAGTTATTCTGATGCCCCTTACCTTTACCTATCCTTCGATTGTAAGTCCCATGCTTAGGGCAGTACCTTCAATGGTTTTGATCGCTGATTCAATCGTTGTAGTGTTTAAATCAGGCATTTTAGTTCTGGCAATTTCTTCAATTTTGGCGCGTGAAATGGTGCCGGATTTTTCGCGATTCGGCTTGCCGGAACCTTTGGGAATTCCTGATGCCTTGCGAAGTAAATCGGCAGCCGGCGGTGTTTTGGTTTCAAACGTAAATGAGCGGTCGCCGTAAACGGTTATCACAACCGGAATTTTCATATCCGGATCCATCTGTGCGGTTTTGGCATTAAACTGTTTGCAGAATTCCATGATGTTGACGCCGTGCTGACCGAGCGCCGGACCAATTGGCGGGGCGGGATTAGCTTTCCCGGCCGGAACCTGCAATTTGATATAGCCTGTAATCTTCTTAGCCATCTTAGATAATGGTGAATGGTGAATGGTGAACGATGAATAATTTGGTTTGTTTATTGACCGTTAACCATTCACCATTCACCATTCACCATTAAATTCATTCTTCTTCTGCAAAGGTAACTTTTTCTACGTCGAGGAAATTTAATTCGACCGGAGTTGAGCGTCCAAAAATCGTCACTGTCACTTTCAATGTCAATTTTTCTTCGTTCACTTCTTCAACCTTACCAGTAAAACTGGCGAACGGGCCTGACTTAATTCTTACGACTTCACCTATTTCGTAGGTAAATTTCGGCTTCGGTTTGTCGGTTGTTTCCTGAATATTATTAACAATTTGGTCAACTTCTTCCTGAGTTAAAGGAGTCGGATTGTGACCACCGATAAATCCGGTAACTTTCGGCGTTCCCTTAATAACGTGAAAAACGTTATCGGGAACTCGCGCTTTCTCATCGCATTCAATTTCTACCAGAACATAGCCCGGATAAAACATTCGCTGCGATTCGATGCGTTTGCTACCACGCATTTCGACGACCGTCTCTTTAGGCAGCAAAACCGAAGTTATCTGCTCATCAAGTTCCATGTCGCGAATACGGGCTTTGAGACTTTCGACAACCTTGTTTTCATGTCCTGAATAGGTATGAATAAAAAACCACTGTTTCATCGTCTCAGTTTCCTAAATTCCAGCAGCTTTATTAATCAGCCATTCCAGACCAAACAGAATATAAACCCATGCCTGGTCAACTAAAAATAAAAAGATTGCGAAAAAAATAACGTTGACGATAACGATAATCGTCGTGTTGCGAACGTCTTCGCTCGAAGGAAACGAGGTTTTGCCCAATTCCTCACGCACTTCCGTGATAAATTGGCCGGGGCCGACGCTTCTTTTTTCCGGTACTGTTTCAACAGCTTCCGACACTTTGTTTAGCTCCTAAAATTTATATCTCTGGCAGGGGTATCAGGACTCGAACCCGAACCTACGGTTTTGGAGACCGACATGCTAACCATTGACACCATACCCCTTTAAATAAAGGATGAGCTGTGAAAGCAGGATGATAAAATTTTCTGCCTTCACGGTAATTGTTTTCAACAGAGCTTATTCAACGATGTCGGTGACGGTTCCCGCTCCCACCGTCCGCCCGCCTTCCCTGATCGCAAACCTCAAGCCCTTCTCCATCGCTATCGAGTTGATCAACTCAATCTCCATCTGTATGTTGTCCCCCGGCATCACCATCTC
>JBBQUS010000026.1:0-66997 GCA_038212235.1 Pyrinomonadales bacterium | reverse complement strand
TGTGTTCGGCACGTCAAAATCTTTCGGATAGTGTCGGAACGCTACAGAAATCGTCGCCGCCGTTTTGGTTTGCGGTTCAATTTGATTGCCGGATTGTACAACTACGAGTTGACTCATTAACACTTATGAAAGAGGTCTATTGGGCATTTTTGTCATTACAGGCTGTGGACTGGAGAGAGAAAGTGAGAAAAGCTACTTCGCAAAAAGATAAATCAGAGGCTGACGAAAAAGCTAAATTTTATGCGAAATTTATATTTGAGCCAAAATAAATTTCAAATGTTCTTCTGAGTCAAGAATGAAATACAATGGATTTAATAACTAACAAAATACTGAAAGCATGTACTTTTCAACGCCAAACCCTGCAATGCCATTTTAAAAAAATGAAAATAATTGCCTTCTCGGAGCAAAAGTTTTAGAATCAACAATAAGAAAAATTAAAAACCGCAAACAGTATTGAGAATTTTGGGAGAATAATTATGAGTGAATTCGCTTCAATCATCGCTAATTCCGGTTTACATCAACAACTACCAGGCTCACAAACCTTAAAAACTCCGAAAGAGAGTGGTCAGGCGTCGTTTCAGGAAGTTCTGGAAAACGGCAGCAGTTCGCAGCAGCAGAAGCTGACGCCGGCGGCTCAAACTGTTGACGCGCAAAGCGCAACTAGCGTTAACCAAACTCAGCCGACGACCGGAGTTTCCGGTGTCAAACTGGATGCTAAATTGGGCGAGCTGCAAAACGATTTGCAGCAGAAATACAGCGATTTGGGAACTAACCCAAATCCGCTGAGCAAAAATGATTTACTGCCGGATTTGTTTTATAACAAAAGCAAAATGGGGCTCCTTGGCGAGGCTTTGAAGGGAGTTAATTCAACTCCGAAAGGAACCGAGCTGATGGGGCGTTTTACACAGGTCGAGGGCGAATACAAAGAGCTTGATTCAATCATGAAATCCAACAAAAATTTGTCGCCCGGCGAACTTCTCGGACTGCAAGCGAGGCTTTACCAAGTCGGACAGCACATCGAGGTAATGAGCAAAGTCGTTGACCAGATGGCTGGCGGCATCAAAACGATTCTCAACACCAACGTCTAAACAATCAGATCTAAGATTTTATTAAAAAGAGCGTGCAAATTAATCTGCACGCTCTTTTTATCAGCACCTGAAATCAGCAACCCCATGGAATTTCCGGTAAAATCAAATCAGCGCGTCCAGTAAATTTCCAATTCGTATTCTTTGGCGCCATTGCCGTTATCCTTGATTTGAACAACCGCCGTAAAATTGTTTTCTCTGGTTGGTTGCTGGATGACGCGCACGTTTCCGCGCCCTTTTAATTTGTTGACTGCAACGTTCAGGCGGCGATTGTTGGGCAGAGGTGAAGTGAAATTAAATGTCCCGTTTGGAAATGCGGCCCCGGAAATGGTTCTGGCATCAATTGAATTTCCGGTGATAAAAAGCTGAATCTCGTCATCAACCGTGCCGCGCCAGCGAACTTGTCCGATAATATCTCTGTTTTCCGGTGGATTTGGAATGCTGCCGCCATTTCCGCCGCCGGTTTGTAATTCACGAGCCAAATCGTCAATCGTTCTCTGCGTGTCGCGCCAATAAGTATTGGAATCGCCGTAAGAGGGAAAACGTCTGGACAAGTCCGACAAAAGCCCGGCTGCATCACGCAATTCCGAATCGCGGCGGTGATCCTGCACCATCCGGCGAAAAGTATTCGCCGCCGAAGAAAGCTGTTGAGCGAGCATCATGTTGTCTAAGTCGGTTCGATTGTTGTTGCTGCGAGAGGTGTAATTATTGTAGACGCGTTCAGCCAAATCTTCGCTTTGGGTGGAAAGACGATTTGATAAATCGGTTAAACGATATGTTTGCGCTTTAGTTGCGACAACGCACACAAAAAAAATCGCGAAGATACTTAATAAAGTCTTTTTCATATTTTCCCCTGTCATATTTTGCGAGAATTAAATTTAAAAATCTGACGCAAGCACCTGTTTCGGTTTGCCGTCAAAACAAAAAGCAGCCGTTGGAGACTGCTTTTGAGAGTTTAACCTAAATTTAGGAAAAAAAATCTATAAAATTTTATCGATTTGAGCCGATATCTGCGCGACAGTATTTTTGTTGCTATCCTCTGCGGTGTCAAGACCACTGACGACTCCGGCAATTTCGCCGTCTTTATTCAAAATGACAAACGCCGGAATTTGGTCGAGATTGAAAAACCGCATCGTAGTGCCTTCGGTATCACGCAAAATCGCCGCCGATAGTTTGTTGCGCTCGCCAAAACCTTTGATTTGAGCGTTGTCCGCATAGTTCTTGGATTTTACATCGCTCGCATCAGTGCTGACAAAATAAATTGCCACATTGCGTTTGCCGTAGGTTTGATCCAATTGATTAACGATGATGGCCTGCTGTCTGGACAACGGCAGCCAGGTTGCGCCAATGGCTAAGACCGTAACTTTGCCTTTTAAATCGCCGACGGTCAGTGTACTTCCGTCCAAACTTTGAAGCGAAACGGTTGGTTTCTGGGCGTTGCCACCCGAGCGTTTTTGAGAAAAACCGGTTGAAGCTAGATTTATCGAAATCAGCACTGTGAGAATTACCAGTAAAATTTTGTTTTTCATAATAGCCTGCGCTGTCAAAATGCCTGACTTTTTATCGCGACAGCCAGCATTCTTCAGCCCATTTAATTCGATGAGCAAGCTCCCGGATTAGTTGGAATTTACTATTTTTGATCGCATGACTCGTCTTTGAACCAATACGGCGTTTTCTTAGTCCATTCGCTGGTTGGAAAACGGCTTTTTAGGAGATCGTGAGCCGCTTTTGAAAACTTGCCAGTATCGCAGTCGGTGCAGCCGTAGCGCGTGGCTTTGACCGATAAATGAAGCGATTCCGGAACGCGCGGGTCAGCCGGAAACTTAGTGGCAAAATCAACCGCCCGGCGAGCCAGATAGGTCGAAGCGCCGCCAACTTTTTTGAGACTTTCACGCTCTCTTCCGGCTTCGGCCAATTGCTCTGGGGTTAGAAACGTCGGAGACTGAATTGGCGGGGCAGCGACTTTTTCGCCGGATTTGTCTTCAACCAAGTCAGTGGGTGCGCACCACCAATTATCACGATAACTGTCAATTTCGGCGACCGGTGTTAATCTCCCAAAACCGCTTTCGGCAACCGGCCGGAGCGCCGGAAATTTGAGCAAGACGTAGAGCGCCGCGTTTGAACGTTCGGGAGCGGTTTGAGCATTAAGATATTGAGCAAAAACAGTCTGAAATTCTGGTGCGAGACGCACAAATTGCGGGGCCAGTTCCTGTGCGGTCGTCTCATCCCCAAGCAGAATCGCTTTTGTCCAGGCCGCAATAATCAAATTTCTTTTAAGATAATCGGGAAGTTTCGGGCTTGTCGCCGCCGTTTTTAAAACCGAAAGCGGCATTTGTTCATTAAAAACTCTGACTGAATCGAGATCAAACATTGTCCTGTTTTGCCAGATTCGCTCGGTTTTACTATAGTCCTCTCCTTCTTTAGGCGGAGTTAAATCCACAATCTGACCGGGATCTCCATCGGTTGCAAAGGCTGCGACGCGGCGCTGCGCAAACTTTAAAAATTCATCCAGATTGACGGCTAACGTCATTCTTTGCGAAGCAAAAGCGTTGCGCGCCGAAACAGGAAACACCGTCATTTTGTTGTTAAGCAGAAAATCGAGTTTTTGGCGGGCTTCGGTTTTTTTGCCGGTTTCAATCAGCAAACGATTTTGATGAAAAGCTACGGTTGCAAAAGCTTTTGACGCTTTGTCAAGATTTTCTGCGGCAGCAATAAGCTGCGCGGCCTCCGAATTGTCTTTTCTGGCTTTGCTAATTGCGGCAACCAGCCACGGCGTCGAATTTGTTTGTCGCCATTTCTCAAACGAATAACGAAAAGCGTCCGCATCATCGCTTTGAAAAGTCACAATCCAATCGGTTAAATCGTCCTGGCGCGCTTTTGCCGGATAATCTCCGCTTGTCACTTTATAAGTGCCGGAATATTCCTTGCCGGCCTTTTGCGCGTTTTCTGTCGCAGTTTTTGAACCGGCGGCATCGGCCGTAAAATTTAAACGGTCAAGCAGCCAGCGATAATCAATTAAATCCTGTCTTAAATTCGGGTTTTCGGTTTTGGCTGAGAGCAAGAGCGAGAGTTCGTGAACGCGCTCCTGCGGGTGGAGCCGGTATTTGACCAGATTGTTGAGCTTTGTTGCAGCCGTGTGATATTCGCTGAGCGACGAATCAGCCAAAATCTTTTTTAACTGCGTTTCCGCCTGTTCGTAAAACGGGCGGCGTCTTTCGGCCAATTTAGTTTCGTCATCTTCTTCAATTAAACTCGCCTGCCGGAGTATCGTTCGCGCGATGAGATAATTGGCAATCGGCTGCCAAACCGATTGTTTGTCTGCGGCAATTTTTTCAAAACGGGCCTTGGCGTCATCAAGATTGGCGGCATAAAACGCGGCGGCGGCCATCTGATACTCGCGGTCTTTGACCAGCCAGGCAGGAGCATTTTGCGCGGTTTCCGGCGGGGCGGTTTTGCCTTCGGAACAGTTGGAAAAAACTGTGTCCTGCGCCCTCGTCCAATCTTTAACCGAGTCGTCGCTGGGGCCGTGAGCCGCCGCGCGATTCTCCAAAGTTTGGGTGGCGACTTCAAAGGCGTTGGATGCGCAGTTCGGAAAAGAATCATATCCGCCATCGAATTGTCGCGCCGTATAAATTTTAGGTTCGGCTTCGTCAGCCAAAATCTTTTTACGCGCGGCAATCCAATTTTTTATCGTCTGATTAACTTCGGATGCGGCCGGTTCTTCACGATAAAACTCAGCTTTCCAAACTTTTACTAAATCCTGCTGTTCGGCGGCGGAGAAAGGCGCATTATTAAATTGGCGATAAGCGGCGAACAAAAACGAGCGATTGTAACTGGGTTTGACGATGCCGATTTGACCGCCGGCATAATTTTCAAACTCTAAATCGGGACGCGTTTCAAACGCAAAAACCGGTTCGGTGAAAGACGGGCCGCAAGCCATGACGCGCATAACGCTCGACGTCCAGAAAACGATTAGTAACAGCAGTGAAATTACCGGAGCGAATCTTTTCATGAAATTTCCTTTGAGTTAAGTCAGAATTGATGATGAAGAATGACAGTTGCCTGCAAATAAAATATATATTATTCGGATGAAAGAGAAGCAATTTTTTCAATATCACCGGTTGTCCAGGCGCGATTACTGAAAAGATAAATTCTTCTTGATGTCTTAAATTTAATTGAAATAGGTTCGTCAATCGCGATGCCGTAACTTTGGCGGCACAATGGTTCGGTAAAATCATTACCGTTAGCCAGAAACCCCTTGATTTTTTGATTGTCAGCTCCCATCCTAAAAATCATCGGAATTGCTTCATCAACCGGCAAATCTTGAAACCAGCGGTCACCCAGGCAAAACGACGCCAGCGCAGTGATCGAAAGCGGCATTTCAGAGGGCAACTTTTCGCGCACGTCGGCGAGCAGCCGCCGATAGAATTCGCGCTCTGAAACCGATGCGTCGAAATCTATTTGAATGGCCGAAATATTTTTCATTAAGCTGGTTTTGACGATCAAGCGGACGATTTCGTCTTTTTGAGCATCGCCCAATGACGCAGATTTGCCGGTAATTTTGCTCGATTCAATCCGCGTAACGGCGACAAGTGTAGTCCTAGTATTGACCTTTAGCGCTTGAAAACGAGGTCTGGCAGCAACCTCATCGTTTTGCAAAGTCAATGTTTGTGCTAAAAATGCCACTCCATATTTGTTTGAATCAAGAAATTCAAGATTTTCCTGCCGCTCCCAAGCCCACAGAATAACGGGCGGAAATGTTTTTAGTTCATTGGCTGAAGGTAATTGTGAGCCGGAGTGAGATTGAGCACACGCCGAAATTAAAATTGTCGAGATGAGAATTATTACCGGCAAAAAATTTGAAGAGTAATTGGATGAGAATTTAAAGCTCATAAAATTGCCGTCAGTTTATCCGAAAATTAATCCGCTGACAAAAGAAATTTTTGTTATACTGCGAAAACTGAATGGTCATTCATTTTTCATAGAATCGGAGAACAAGCTAGTGGAACGTGAGCAACTCGAGATGGATGTAGTCTTTGTCGGCGCCGGGCCGGGAAGCCTGGCGGCGGCGCTGCATCTGACAAATTTAATCAAGCGGCACAATGATTTGGTCGCAAGCGGAAAAAGAAAAGCTAAACCAATCGGCGATCTGGAAATCGGCGTGATCGAAAAAGGCAATGCGGTCGGGGCGCACATTCTTTCGGGAGCCGTGCTTGATCCAGCGGCTATTTCCGAGTTGATGCCGGATTATCTTGAACAGGGCTTTCCGTTTGAGGCCGAAGTCGCCGAAGAAGATTTTTATTATCTGACCGAAACGCGCGGCATTAAATCGCCCATTATCCCGCCGCCCCTCGAAAATCACGGCAATTATATCATTTCACTTAACCGAATGGTCGAATGGCTCGGCGAAAAATGCGAGGCCGCCGGAATTAATATTTTTCCTGAATTTCCGGGCGCGGAAGTGCTCTATGACGAACGAGAGAGAGTCATCGGAGTGCGCACAGGCGACAAAGGAATTGATAAAGAAGGCCATCAGAAACCTAATTTTGAGCCGGGTGTGGATTTGCTCGCTAAAGTCACTGTGATGGGCGAAGGTTCGCGCGGCAGTCTGACGAAACAACTGACGCGTCGGCTTGGTCTGGACCAAGAGCGTGAACCACAGGTTTATTCGCTTGGCATCAAGGAATTGTGGGAAGTTCCCGAAGGAAATTACAAAACCGGAAAAGTCACACACACGCTCGGTTTCCCTTCGGATTCGCAAACATACGGCGGCGGTTGGGTTTACGGGCAGAAAAGTAACATTGTCAATATCGGCTATGTTACCGGACTCGATTACAAAGACCCTTTGATTGATCCGCACACCGAATTTCAAAAGTTTAAGACGCATCCGGTTATTGCTAAAATTTTAGCGGGCGGCAAAATGATTCGTTACGGAGCCAAAACAATTGCCGCCGGCGGCTGGCACACGATGCCGCAAATTTATGCCGACGGTGTCCTGCTCGTCGGCGACTGCGCCGCTTTTCTCAACGGGCAGCGATTAAAAGGAATTCACACCGCGATGAAATCCGGAATGCTGGCGGCAGAAACAATTCTCGAAGCTCTGATCATGGACGATTTCACTGTTAACACGCTCCGGAATTATCAGGTGAAAGTTGAAAAATCATGGCTTAAAACAGAGCTTTACGCGGTTCGAAATTTTCATTCGGCTTTTGCCAACGGTCGGATGATGGCTCTGGTCAACGGCGGTTTACAGTTTCTAACCGGCGGACGCGATTGGGGCGTTTACGATCATGCCAAACATGATGCCGGTCATTTGCAGATGAAAAAGCTGGAAGATTACGATTATGACGGCGACGGTATCGAGCAGCGTTATAAAAACCTGAAATTTGACGGCAAGCTGACGTTTGACAAAGTTACCGACGTTTACAATGCCGCCGTTAGGCACGACGAAGATCAGCCGGTTCATTTGCATGTCGTTGACACAGAGATTTGTGCGACCCGCTGCACTGAAGAATATGGTAATCCGTGCCAGCGTTTTTGCCCCGCCGCCGTTTATGAAATGGAGGATAACGCCAAAACCGGCAGACGCGAGCTCAAAATTAATTTCTCCAACTGTGTACATTGTAAAACCTGCGACATCATGGATCCTTATCAGATTATCAACTGGGTGACGCCGGAAGGCGGCGGCGGTCCAAATTACAAGGGAATGTAATTAATAGCAAAGTATTACGGCGCGTGTTCTTCTATGTTAGTTAGTGAACGCCGCTTCGCTTGTTTAGTTTGCCCTCTAAATTAAGGGCACGTTTTTTGCTTCAGATAAATTTCAAACAAGATTTGTACTGAATTAAATCAAATTTGGGAAAGGACAATAATAAGATGGAAGCACCAAATAAAGACGAAATTGAAGGCAAATACGATCAAGCCAAAGGCGCAGTCAAAAGCGGTATCGGAGGATTGACCAATGACCGTGAGTTGCAGGCCGAGGGTGAAGCGGACAAAGCAAGCGGAAACGCTCAAGAAGGCTGGGGAAAGTTTAAGCGTGATGTTTCGGAAACGGTTGATGACATCGGAAATGCCATCAGCAATGCCGGTCATGACGTCAACAAGTAAGAAGTTAGTTTACTCCTAGTAGAATTTGGGAAATTGGGTTTGTGCGAGACGGGTGTCTCGCCTTTTTTTTATAAATAAATATGGGCGAAAGTTTGTCATTCTTTCGCCCATATTTATTGTCTGAAACGAGTGATCTTACAATTCTTCGGTAATTTTGAAATCAATCTTTTTATTTTTGACTTCTTCGAGTGCGATTCGGGTGTTTTTGTGTTTATTGGGATCAAGCGTCACGCGGGCTGTCGCTCCGCGCTGTAATTGCTTGCTGCGTTGGGCGGCAATCAAAATCATGCGATATTTTGAATCAACCTCGCGTGTGTTTTCGGGTTCATCGCCCAAGAGCATTTCATCATTTGCTAACTCATTATCTTTGTTATTATCTGCCATAAATTTAAGATTCTCCCATAAATTCTATAAAATTAATCTGTTAAACTAAATGTTTGCAAAATGTCTTCAACCACCGTTTCCATCCGGTTGCAGCGGGCGCGCTCGGCTAAAAACACCGCAGCTAACTGCGTCGCTGCGCGTTTAACTTCATCATTAATGATCACGTAATCAAATTCGCGATAATGCTCAACCTCAACCCGCGCATTTAGAAGCCGGACAGCAATATCAGTCGAACTTTCAGAACCGCGACGTTCCAGGCGCTGCGACAAGATTCCGAATGAAGGCGGCATAATAAAAATGCCGACCGATTCAGGAAGCTGATTTTTAACGTTCTTCGCTCCCTGCACGTCAATCTCCAGAATTATGTCGCGACCGCCTCTCAGTTCCAACTCAACGTGCGCGCGAGTAGTTCCGTAAAAATGATTGTGAACCTGCGCCCATTCCAGAAAGGCGCCGCCCTGACGCATTTTTTCAAATTCAGCCGGGGTTGCGAAAAAATATTCACGCCCGTGTTTTTCTCCCACTCGCGGCTTGCGAGTGGTAAAAGAAATAGAATAACCGACATTCGGCACTGAATCCAAGACCTCGCGAATCAAAGTTCCTTTGCCGCCGCCGGAGGGTGAGCTGATAATGAATAAAATGCCTTTCATAAACAGTCAGCAGTCAACAGTTAAAAGTCAACAGAGATGATAACTGCTAACTGTTATTCAATATTTTGCACCTGCTCGCGCAATTTTTCGATTTCCGCTTTGATCGCGAGCGCGGCTTCTTTAATTATCATATCAGTTGCTTTGGAAAGAATTGTATTAGCTTCGCGGTTGAGCTCCTGCGTCAAAAAATCAAGACGTTTGCCGGCGTCGCTTTGAGTACCGCAGGTTTCGCGAAACTGCGCAACGTGGCTTTTTAGACGGGTCAGTTCTTCGGAAATATCGCTGCGCTCAGATAAATAAGCGACTTCCTGCGCCAGACGTCCCGCGTCAAGTTCAATTTGTGCGTCGGATTTGGCGAGAAAATCAGAGATTTTTTTAGTTAGTTTTAGACGGTATGTCTCAGCCACGCTCGCCGCGTTCGGTTCGATGACGGCTGTTTGTCTTTCGATTTCGTCAAGCCGGGAATTCAACTCGGTTTCGAGTGCATCGCCCTCACGAGAGCGCATCGCTTCAAGCTCGTTAAGAGCTATATCGAGAGCATCTTCAACCGCAACTTGAGCCGTTTCAGTTAATTCTTCGCGCGCCGTCTGCATCACGCCGGGCAGCCGGGCAATGACATTTAAATCAGGTTCGCCCGATAATTTAAAGTCTTGTTGAAGCTGTTTGAGCGCGGAAAGATAGCCGTTGATCAGCGGCCGATTTAGTTCGTAAACGATTTCGCTGGTTCGTTCAAAAGATAGGTTGACATCAACGCGTCCGCGCGATAAACGCACTGAAATATGGCGTTTAATAATTGTTTCAAGCGCCTGCAGCTCCTGCGGCAGACGCAAATTGACATCGAGAAAGCGATTGTTAACGGTTTTTAATTCGACGGCGACGGAAAGGTTTTCACCTGTAAAATTACCGCGCCCGAATCCGGTCATTGATTTCATTTTTAAAAGTCATAAACCTTCACAACTTTTTCATCACTGCCCATTTCCAGCAAAATATGATCAAGTTCGTCAGGATTATCATGGTAGTTAAAAGAATTTGTCTGATATGTCCAATATAAACCTGGTACATCAGACATAACTTTATCACTTGGCTTTCCTAAAATTTGAATTACTTCTTTTTCAGACATTCCAACTTTGATTCTATGGATATTGGTTCTTAGACTGATTTCGTTGAAATAATCTCGAACCAAAACACTTGCGAAAAAACAAAATAGAAATATTAAAAATCCCGCAATTGAGATAATTAGTTTCTTTTTCATACCTATAATTTCACTCTTATACTAATCGCATCTGTTGAATTTCCGCAACAGTCTGCGGATTTTCGAGAGCGGATAGATCACCAGCGTCTTCGCCAAGATACGCGGCGCGAATCACGCGGCGCATAACTTTGGCATTGCGGGTTTTCGGGAGCGCGGAAACAAATAAAATACGGCTCGGTTTGAGCGGCTTGCCCATCGCTTCGGCGACCAGCGTTTTTAGTTCGTTTTCAAGCGAGAGGAGCGCTGACATCCTGTCCGCTTCTTCTTTTACGGACAGGATGTCCGTGCTCCCATTCAGAACACAAAATGCAATCATTGCCGCGCCTTTTATTTCGTCGGGAATTCCTATTACGGCGGCTTCAACGACTTGTTCGTGTCCGACGAGCAGACTTTCGACTTCTGCCGGACCAACACGTTTTCCGGCGATTTTTAGGGTGTCGTCCGAACGTCCCAAAATAAACCAGTGTCCGTCAGAATCGCGCATCGCCCAATCGCCGTGAACCCAAACGTTTTCAAAACGATTCCAATAAGTTTCGAGATAGCGTTCCCGGTCTTGCCAAAAACCGCGAGCCATTCCAATCCACGGTTTCTTTATGACAAGTTCGCCGACTTGGCCGTCGGGAACCGGGTTGCCTGCTTCGTCCAGAATATCGGCGGCGATGCCTAAACATGGGGCGGGGAACGAACAGGGTTTGATCGGAAGCAGCGGATTTCCCATCAGAATGCCGCCGGAAATTTCTGTGCCGCCGGAGTAATTGATAATCGGCAGTTTTGATTTCCCAACCTTTTCAAACAGCCACCACCACGGCGCAGGATTCCAGGGCTCGCCCGTCGAAGCAAATGCCCGCAGCGCTGACAAATCATGTTTAGCGGGCAGTTCATCGCCGTGAGTCATCAGCGAACGAATGAGCGTTGGCGAAACTCCCAAAACTTCAACTTTATGTTTGGCGGCAAATTCCCAGATTCTATCAGCTTTCGGATAATCCGGCGCGCCGTCGTAAAGACATATCGTCGCGCCGTTTATCAACGCGCCGAAAATCAGCCAAGGCCCCATCATCCAACCGATGTCCGTCAACCACGAAATCCGAGTTCCTTTGCCGACATCAGTGCCAAAAGCCATGTCCTGCGACGCTTTAATCGGAAAACCGCAATGAGTATGAAGAATGCCTTTCGGTTTGCCGGTCGTGCCGGAAGTGTAAAGAATCATCAACGGGTCTTCAGCGGTTGTTTGCTCAGATCGCGTCAAATGATGATTGTAAGGCGCAAGCCCATCATTTAATAGATTTCCCCAAAGTATTGACTGTGGTTTGTAACTTTCAAAAAAACGGCTCACATCATAGTTTTTAACAAAGCTTGATGAATGGGTGATAATAATTAGTTTTTCAACAGTTGGGCAATTGGAAATTGCTTGTTCTGCAATTTGTAAAGCATCAAAGGTCTTGCCGCGTCGCGAAAATTTTTCGCAAGTAATGAGTGCTTTTGCTCCGACCGCATTTAATCTTGTTTCAATTGCGTTTGCGCCATAACCGGAGAAGATTGGAACAGCAATAGCCCCAATTCGTCCAATTGCTAAAAGCACGAAAACGGTTTCGGGAATCATGGGTAAATGAATGCCGATTGCATCGCCTTTAGCCAAACCATTTGCTCGTAAGCCTGAAGCACAAAGCTGTACATAATCAAGTAATTGTGCATAACTCACTTGATAGTTTTCACCGTCTTCACCTTCCCAGATAATTGCAAATTGATCGCGCATTTCATCGGTTTGCCAGCGGTCAACGCACATTTCCGAAATATTCAAACCGCCGCCGCCGCACCATTTTGACCATTGGATTCCTTCAGAAGTGTCGAGCAGGTTTTCATAGGGCGGATTAAATTTAATGTCTAAAAACTTTAAAACTTCGGCGGTAAACCATTCGACATCGTTGATTGATTTTTGATACAGATCATCAAAATCTTTGGCGCCGACTTGTTTGATAAATTCCGTCAGTCGGGCGCGTTCGATAACGTCGGCGGTTGGCTGCCAGGCGACGGGTTGGTCAATATTTGCTTCGTGATTCATAAATTTAATCTGCTTTATGAAACGATTTTTATAGCACGAAAAGCAAAATTCAAAAAAGAAGGTTGACAAACACGGGCTTGATGTTGCATCTTCATCAATACGTTCTTTTGAAAAAAATAAAAACGTGGCGATTTAAGGCAACTTGCTCCACGCTAAAAACTGCTAAAGAGTCGGGAAGAATTTTTTCCCAACCAACGAGGATTTAAAAAAAGCCTTCGTGCAACTAGCAGCACGAAGGCTTTTTGTTTTACTCGAAGATGAAGTTGCCAAAGAAAATTTAAAATTGAAAATTAACCACAGATGAATACGGATAAACACAGTTAAGAGAAAATATTCAAAACACCAAAGCTGAATTCTTTAAAGCTTTATTAAATCAATGGTTCATCAGTGTTCATCCGTGGTTGAAACATTATATGTCTGAAGAAAAACCTAATTATCATTTCAATACCTTGGCAATCCATGGCGGGCAAACACCCGACCCGACGACGCATTCACGCGCCGTTCCGATTTATCAAACCACTTCTTACACGTTTGATGACGCCGACCACGCCGCGCGCCTCTTCGGTCTGCAGGAATTCGGCAACATTTACACTCGGTTGATGAATCCGACAACCGACGTTTTTGAGCAGCGGATTGCCGCGCTTGAAGGCGGCGTTGCGGCTCTCGCGACGGCTTCGGGACAGGCTGCGGAAACTCTGACAATTTTGACTTTGGCCAAGGCGGGAGATGAAATTATCTCAACCACCTCGCTCTACGGCGGCACTTACAATCTGTTTCACCACACTTTGCCCAGACTTGGAATCAACTTTCACTTTCTTGACGGAGCTGATTTCGAAGGTATTCGCGCTGCCATCAACGAAAAAACCAAAGCCATTTACACCGAATCGGTCGGCAATCCAAAACTCGACATTATTGATCTGGAAAAGCTGGCCGCCATCGCGCACGAACACGGTTTGCCCCTCATTGTTGATAACACGACGCCTTCGCCCGCGCTCGTTAATCCAATTAAGTTCGGCGCGGATATTGTGGTTCATTCGGCGACAAAATTTATCGGCGGACACGGCACGACGATTGGCGGCGTGATTGTTGACGCCGGAAATTTTGACTGGAAAGCGAGCGGTCGGTTTGCCGATTTTAACGATCCTGATCCGAGTTATCACGGCATTTCTTACACCGAAGCTTTCGGCAACTTGGCTTTTATTTTAAAAGCCAGAGTTCAGGGTTTGCGCGACACGGGCGCGGCGCTTTCGCCATTTAGCTCGTTTTTATTACTGCAGGGCGCGGAAACACTACATTTACGAATGGAAAGACATTCCGAAAACGCGCTCGAAGTCGCCAAATTTCTGCAAAACCACGAGCAGGTCGAATGGGTCAATTATCCGGGTTTGGAGACGAGCGCATATCACGAACTGCAGAAAAAATATTTGCCGAACGGTTCGGGCGCGCTTGTTACGTTCGGAATCAAAGGCGGTTTTGAGGCCGGTAAGAAATTTATCAACAGCACCAAACTGTTCAGTTTGCTGGCAAATATCGGCGACGCCAAATCGCTGGTGATTCATCCGGCATCAACCACGCATCAACAATTAACGGCAGAAGAACAGGCTTCGACCGGAGTGACGCCTGATTTAGTGCGGCTCTCGGTCGGCATCGAAGACGTTCGCGACATCATCGCCGATTTAGATAATGCCTTAAAGCTGAGCTTATCGGAAACTTCGGGCGCAAACACGGCAGCTGTGGCTGCTGTTGGCGGCGTCGCGGGAGTTTAGATTTTTGCGGCGGAGAACACGACGTCCGGGAAATTTTTTGAGCGCGGGAACACTCAAAAATTAATCTCCTGTTTTTATCCCGGACGGATTTTAAGAGTTCTTCGCCGCAAATAAACAATCAAAGGAAAATTCTATGAGTCAAATTTTGAATGAAGTTATAGCCGCCAATGAAAATTACGTGGATAGTTTTGGAGACAAAGGCGAGCTTGCTTTGCCTCCGGCCAGACGTTTTACCATTTTGACCTGCATGGATGCCAGACTTGACCCGGCAAAATATGCCGGACTGGCTGAAGGCGATGCGCACGTTATACGAAATGCCGGCGGGCGCGCCAGCGATGACGCGATTCGCTCGCTCGTTATTTCGTATAAACTTTTAGGAACAAAAGAGTTTTTTATTATTCATCATACCGATTGCGGAATGGAATTTTTTACCAATGACGTGATGAGCGATTTGCTCTCCAAAAGTCTGGAAACTGCCGCACTTGATGAAAACGGCTTTCGTGACATTGGAACAACCCCGGGTTCGGATGAAGGTAAGTACATTAGTTGGCTGACAATCAAGGACCAACAGGGAAGCGTCGTCGAAGATGTCACGCGGGTGCGGAATCATCCGCTTGTTCCGAAAAATATTCCAATCTACGGTTATTTATATGACGTTAAAACCGGAAAACTAATTGAAGTTGCGGAAGCGACCGAAGCCGGACGAGCTTTATAAAAGGCTTTTAACTTTGAAAAATGTTTGAGCCATTTGTAGAAAAGGATTTTGTTTTGGAAGAGCCTTTCTTGCTCGAATCGGGCGAGATTCTGCCAACTCTGAAACAAAGATTTGCAATTTACGGCAAACTAAGCGAACGGCGTGACAACGCCGTTTTAGTTTTTCACGCGCTCACCGGTTCAGCCAGAATCCATGAGTGGTGGAGCAATATTCTCGGCGCGGGGAGGGCGCTCGATACTGATAAATTCTGTTTTATCTGCGTCAACAATCTCGGTTCATGTTACGGTTCAACCTGCGCCGGCGAGATAAAAACCGTCGTCACAACGGGGGATATTGCGCGTTCGCAAATAAAAGTCGCCGATGAGTTGGGAATCGAAAAGTTTTACGCGGCGGTCGGCGGTTCGGTTGGCGGAATGCTGGCGTTGCAGCTGGCGGCGGATTTTTCCGAAAGAGTCGAGCATTGCATTTCGATTGGCGCGACGCCTCTTTCAGCCATGGGTTTGGCGCTCAATCATTTGCAGCGCGAGGCGATCAGGCACGAAAACGGAATGGCTCTGGCACGTCAAATCGCGATGATTTCTTACAAATCAAAGCAATTATTTGATTCGCGATTTGCCCGCAACCCGAATCGAAACGGTGAAAATCCCCGCCAAAATCTGGCCTCGCGTTTTGATATTGCGGGTTATCTGGATTATCAGGGCGCTAAATTTATCGAACGATTTGACGCGGCAAGTTATCAGGCGCTTTCAAAGGCGATGGATTTGTTTGATTTGAGCGACGCGGAAATAAAACAAATTACCTGTCGGGTTTCGCTCGTTGGAATTTCTTCGGACTGGCTTTTTCCGGTTGAGGACGTCCAAAATCTGACGAAAAAAATGCAGCAGCTCGGAGTTTTGGCAAATTATTACGAAATAATCTCAGATGACGGGCACGACGCATTTTTGAGCGATACTTCGGCGACAAATGAAATTTTAAAAGACTTGATTTAAAAATACCGAGAAAAACAAAGGTCGAAACGAAAAGCAAAACCGTTTTTGATTCCCGATTTCGTCTCAAACTTTGTTAAGTTATTTATATGAGTGAAAAAACTGTACCGATTCAATTACCGAAAAATTTATTGAGCGGAAAAACTGCGGTGGTGACGGGCGGCAGCCGCGGAATTGGACGCGCGACCGCGCTCAGACTGGCCGAATCGGGAGCCAACGTGGTCGTCAATTATTTGAATCATGAGAGCGACGCCAACGAAGTAGTCAAACTATGTCGTCAATTTGATGTCGAGGCGCTCGCCGTTCAGGCCGATGTTGCCGAGCTTTCTGACGCGCGGCGTTTAATCAAGACGGGACGCGAAGAATTGGGCGGAATTGATATTTTGATTGCCAACGCCGGAATTTGGGAAGGCGCCGGCATCGCCGAAATGTCCGAAGAAATCTGGGATAAGGTTTTAAACGCAAATCTCAAAGGAACCTGGACGGTAGCCCAGGCCGCCGCGCAGGTTTTCAGAGAACAGGGGGCAGGGAACATCGTCATCGTTTCATCCACTGCCGGGCAACGCGGCGAAGCCGGGTATTCAAATTATGCGGCTTCAAAAGGCGGACAAATTTCTTTTACCAAAGCGCTGGCGACTGAGCTGGCTCCATTTGTTCGGGTCAATTGCGTCGCGCCCGGTTGGGTTGATACTTCCCTGAGCGACGAAGCTTTTAAGGATGAAAATAATTTTCAGAAAATCATCGAAGCAATTCCTTTAAAACGGGTTGCGACCGCTGATGATGTCGCGCTCTCAATTCTTTTTCTGGCGTCCGATTGGGCCAGGCATATTACCGGCGAAGTTTTAAACATCAACGGCGGCTCGGTTTTATGCGGATAAAATTTTGGAGTTGCCGGAGAGAGTGAAAGCTGATTTATCTCGAGCTTACTTGACAAAGAAATTAGTTTGCATTGAACTTGCAGAATCGTGAGTGAAGATTTCGGTCCAATTGTCATGAAATTCGGTGGAACGAGCGTCGAAGACGGAGCCGCCTTTGCCCGTGTCGCTGAAATCGTGTGTTCCCGAATTAAATCTCGTCCGGTCGTCGTCGTTTCGGCCATGAGCAAAATGACCGACGCGCTTCTCGGAGCTTTTGAAAACTCGCGTCAGGGCGATTCGACGGCGGCCTTTAAAATGCTCGAACCGCATTTGGAACGTCACGAAAAAGTTGCCGCAGAGCTTTTGAAAAGCGAACAGAGAGAACTTTTTTCCAGGGAATTAACGCAGTCGCGCGAGGAACTGGCCGAGTTGCTCGAACGCACCGCCCGCCGCTCGCTGCCGGTTCAGCTTTTAAAAGATGTTGTTGTCTCTTACGGCGAACAGCTTTCGTCGTTTTTATTAACTCTGGTTTGCCAGTCAAAAGGTATCCATGCCCGCCACAAAGACGCTCGTCGGTTGATTATCACCGATGACGAACACGGCGCCGCGTCGCCGATTTTTGACGAAACCAACACGCTTGTTCAGTTAGAGTTAACACCGCTCATCAATAATGGCGAAGTGCCGATTATGGGCGGTTTTATTGCTGCGACGCGCAATGGCGAAACAACCACATTGGGTCGCGGTGGTTCGGATTATTCGGCGGCCATCGTCGGCGCGGCTTTGCAGGCCAGCGAAATCCAAATCTGGACTGACGTCACCGGCGTTTTAACTTCCGATCCGCGCATTGTTCCCGAAGCCAGAACTTTGCCTTTTTTGTCGTATGAAGAGGCCGCCGAGCTCTCCTATTTTGGCGCCAAAGTTTTGCATCCGAAAACCATTCTGCCCGCCGTGGCTCAGAAAATACCGGTTCGCGTCTGCAATTCGTGGGAACCGGAAAAACCCGGCACAATCATTCTGGCTCAAAGCGAATCAACCGGGAATAGAATTAAAAGCATTTCGTATAAAAAGGGAATCACGATTTTGCGCGTGACATCGGCGCGGATGCTCGGAAGCTACGGTTTTATGAGCGCCCTCTTTCAAATTTTCGAAAGGTATCGAACGGTTATTGACGTCATCTCGACTTCGGAGGTTTCGGTCTCGCTGACCCTTGACAATACGGCTTCGCTCGAACAAATTGTCACTGAGCTCAAACGTTTGGGCGAAGTCGAAATAGAACCGAACAACGCGGTCGTCTGTATTGTCGGCGAAGGTTTGCGAAATACGCCGGGCATCGCCGCTAAAATTTTTGCGACAATTTCTGAGATCAATGTTTCACTGATCTCGCACGGAGCTTCGAGCGTGAATTTTACCTTTGTCGTCAGAGAAGATAAGGTTTCAGAAACGATTAAAAAACTACATCAAACTTTTTTCTAAATTGGGATTTTCAAAATGGAATCAACACCCGAAAAATCAGAGCCGACAAATCCGCCGCATCAACCGACTTCTTCGTCTCCAATTGAGCCCTGCACGGTCGTCATCTTCGGCGCGTCCGGCGATTTATCAAAACGCAAATTGATTCCAGCGCTTTATAATCTCGCTTGCGAACACAGCACCCCAAGTGATTTTCAGGTTTTAGGCGTCGGCCGCACCCCGCTGGCCGATGAAGATTTTCGCGCTCAGATGCACGAAGCGGCCAAACAATCGAAAGATACGCGCGCATTTGACGAAGCGAAATGGACTGAATTTGAGAAACGCTTGACCTATATCGTCGGCGATCCGAACAATGACGACATGCTCGACGAATTGCGCGATCATTTGGAAACGATGCACGAGGCGGGAGCGAGCCGCAACCGGATCTATTACTTGTCGCTTCCGCCTTCGGTCACGCCGAACGTGGTCAAAGGCCTTGGCGAGGCCGGACTCGCCGATGAAACAAAAGGTTATGCCCGCGTCGTGATTGAAAAACCCTTCGGACGCGATCTGCAGTCGGCCAAAGATTTAAATATTGCCGTAGCCGAGTCATTTAAAGAAGAACAGGTTTATCGGATTGATCATTATCTCGGCAAAGAAACGGTGCAGAACATCCTGGTTTTCCGCTTTGGAAATTCATTGTTTGAGCCGATTTGGAATCGCAACTACATTGAATATGTCGAAATTACCGCCGCCGAACCGCTCGGAGTCGAGGGGCGCGCCGGTTACTACGAAGAAGCCGGAGCGCTGCGCGATATGGTTACCAATCATTTGATGCAGATGCTGATGCTGGTTGCGATGGAGCCGCCCGTGGCTTTTTCCGCCGATGACGTGCGCGAAGAAAAAGTGCAGGTTTTGCGTTCGATTCGCCGGATGACGCCGGAACTAATTAATGAGAGAACCGTTCGCGGACAGTACTCGACCGGAATCGAAAACGACGCTAAAGTGGTTGGCTATCGCGATGAAGAAGGAGTCAAACCCGGCTCGAAAACTGAAACATATGCGGCGATTCAATTTAATATTGAAAACTGGCGGTGGGCGGGCGTTCCGTTTTATCTGAGAACCGGCAAGCGTCTGCCGCAGCAGTTAACCGAAGTGCGAATCCATTTTAAAACCACGCCGCTCGCTTTATTCGCCCGAAAAGGCACGGATTTACAGGAGCCCAACATCATCACTTTGCAGATTCAGCCGCAAGAGGGCATCAACATTTCTTTTGGCGCTAAAATCCCGGGAACCGAAATGCGAACCGGAACCGTCAATATGAACTTTTCTTACGCGCAGGGCTTTGGAGTAAAATCCCCCGCCGCTTATGAAACTCTGCTGCTCGACGTGATGCAGGGAGACGCCACGTTGTTTACGCGCCGCGATGAAGTTGAATCCGAATGGCGTTTGATTACGCCGGTTGAAGAAGCCTGGGCGGCAGGTTATTCGCCAATTCAATTTTACGAATCGGGCACGAACGGACCGGAAAAAGCCGACGTGCTTTTACGAAAAAACAATCACTCATGGCATGATTTGAACGCCTCATGAATAAAAAAAACATTGAAATTGTTGCGGATTCCGGCAAGTTAGCTGGTCGAGCCGCCGAGAAATTTATTGAAATTGCTAATCAGGCAATTGAACGGCAAGGGGCTTTTACTATCGCTTTGTCGGGCGGTTCAACTCCGAAGAAACTTTACGAACTGCTTGCTAGTCAGGAATTTAGCGAGCAGATTGACTGGGCGCACGTTCATTTGTTTTTTGGTGACGAGCGTAATGTCCCGCCAGATTCCGACGAAAGCAACTTTAAGATGGCAAACAATGCCATGTTTTCCAGGCTCAATAAACTGCCTGAAACTAATATTCACCGCGTCATGGGCGAGGAATCCGCCGCCGATGCCGCCAATGATTACGAACAGAAGTTGAAAGACTTTTTCCACAATGAGCTGCCGCGTTTTGATCTGATTCTGCTCGGGATGGGACCGGACGGTCACACCGCTTCACTGTTTCCCGATTCACCCGCGCTCGAAGAAAATGTTCGGTGGTTCGTCGAAAATTGGGTTGAAAAGTTCTCGGCTTACCGTTTGACGCTGACTTTTCCGGTGATTAACAATGCTTCAAACGTGATGTTTCTGGTTGCCGGAAACGATAAAACCTTTGTACTTAACGAAGTTTTACACGGGGCGGATAATAAATATCCTTCGCAAAAAGTTAATCCGCTCAAAGGCGAATTGTTGTGGTTGATTGATCAATCGGCAGCAGGCGAAAAAGGGTAAAAACCTTACAAAAGATCTGTTTCTGCTGTTGCTCTGATTTAGCTCGATTAGGCAAAGTTGAAAGAAATAGCCGGGCCCGACTGCTGCGTCAACTTGGTTGTCTGGGTCGCGAGAATATCGAGTATCAGATTTTGAAAAAATTAATGCAGACTTTGGTTGGGTCATTCGGTTGAAGATTATCTAAGCCAAGTCAAACAGCAAGAGTTCGCTTTCGGATTCGGATCGAAATATCAACAAATCTTCTTTGGTGACGGCTGCCCCATCGCCCGCCTGCATCGTCGTTTCATTGACTTCTAGGAGGCCCCTAATTATTTGAATCCAGGCATGTCTGCCCGGTTCCAGCTGATGCGTGATTTCGCTTCCCGCTGACAACATTGCGTTGTAAATTTTTACATTCTGGTTAATCTTGAGCGAGCCTTGCGCCCCATCATGCGAAGCAACCAGCAACAGTTTGCCGGTTTTATCAGCAGGAGAAAAAGTTCTTTGCTCGTAACCGGGGGCGAGATTCTCGGCTTCGGGCAAAATCCAGATTTGCAACAAATGCGCGGTTTGATCGGCCGACGCGTTGACTTCGCTGTGACGAACGCCCGTTCCGGCAGTCATTCTCTGCCATTCATGCGGACGAATGACGCCTTTGCCGCCGGTCGAATCTCGGTGTTCGAGCGCGCCGGAAATGACTGTCGTCAGAATCTCCATGTCCTTATGTCCATGCGTTCCAAAACCTTGTCCGCCGGAAATAAAATCTTCATTAATCACACGCAAATCTCTAAAACCCATAAACTGCGGGTCGTAGTAGGTGTTAAATGAAAAAGTGTAATGCGTATCGAGCCAGCCGAGATTAGCATGTCCGCGCTCGCTGGATTTTCTAACCTTAATCATTATTTATCTTCCTTTTGTTCCAAATACATTCTGATTATAAATCAAATTCGTAATCGTATCATGACATTATCGGGTAGGGAAAAAATTAAGCTTTGAGATAATGATTTGTACTTTCAACTTTGCTGATGTTTGTTATAATCACCGACGATATGACTATGAAAATTGATTGGCTCACAGGTTGCGCAACTGCCCTCGTCACGCCGTTCCGGTCGGATTTAAGTTTGGACGAAGATTGTTTTCGGCGTCTGGTCGAAAGACAAATTGACGGCGGCATAAAATTGCTCGTGCCGTGCGGGACGACCGGCGAAAGCGTCACTATGAGCGAAGATGAAAGATTGCGCGTCATTGAAATTTCGATTGAAGCGGCGCGCGCCAAAAATGCCAGGGTAATCGCCGGAGTCGGCAGCAACAATACTGCAGCGACCGTGGAATTTGCCCAAAAAGCCAGTCAACTTGGCGCTGACGCCGCGCTCGTCGTGGCGCCGTATTACAACAAACCGACGCAGGAAGGCTTGTACCAGCATTTCAAAGCGATTGCTGACAGTCAGCCGGATTTGCCAGTGATGCTCTACAATGTGCCGGGCAGAACGTCTTCAAACATCTCAGCCCACACGACGCTCCGTCTCGCCGATAATTGTCAAAACATTGTCGCGACCAAAGAAGCGAGCGGCAATTTTACGCAGGTTATGGAAATCGTTCGCGGTAAATCACCAGATTTCGCTGTTTTTTCGGGCGACGACGCTTCGACCATTCCGCTGATTGCGATTGGGGCAAGCGGCCTCGTCTCGGTTGCGTCAAATGAAATTCCCGACCTAATGTGCGAAATGACGGCGGCGGCATTGGCTGGCGATTTTAGCAGGGCGCGAAAAATTCACTATCATATTTTCCCCCTCGTTGAAGGTAATTTTATTGAATCGAGTCCCGCTCCGCTCAAGTTTGTGATGAACGAAATGAATTTGTTGGCTGAGGTTTTACGTCTGCCGCTCGTGCCGGTCACGGAAAACAGCCGCCAGATGTTGCGGAAAGTCCTGGCAGATCTAAATTTAACAAAATGAGTTGGTCGTTGAGAATGGAAGCTGAAACAGTTGTTCAAAGTAGAATAGTAAATCGCCGGCCGCTGTTTGCAAATGAGCCGACAACCTTGGTCGAGCTTTTTTATCGTGCCGCCCAAGAAAAAAGCCGAACCAACGCGCTCAATTTTAAGAAAGATCAGGTTTGGCAGTCTATTTCATCAAGCAAATTAATCGAGCGGGCGGAAAACATCGCGCTCGGTTTAAAGTCTTTAGGAATCGGCGGCGGCGCCCGTGTTGCTTTGATGTCGTCAAATTGTCCTGAATGGACGCTTGCTGATGCCGGTTGCCAGTTTGCCGGAATTGTAGATGTTCCGATTTATACGACTCTCAACGCCAATCAAATTGAATACATTTTAAAGGATTCCGGCGCGCCTTTTTTCTTCGTTCAAAATCAAAGCTGTTACGAACATTTACAAGCCATCCAGCCGTTTCTGTCTGAACTTAAAAAACTCATTTTTTTTGATTCGACCGGAGTCAGCGCCGAAAACTCGATTTCGCTCGCCGAACTCGAAGAACTGGGGCGCAAGTTAAAGTTGGAACAGCCAGACTTAATCCATGAATTGACCGCCGCCGTTCGCCCCGGTGATGTCGCGACGCTGATTTATACTTCCGGCACGACGGGCGAACCGAAAGGCGTGATGCTCTCGCACCGCAATCTGGTGACAAACGTGCTCGATACCGGCGAATTGTATGATTTCTCTCCGGAAGACGTGCCGCTTTCGGTTTTACCGCTCTCGCACGTTTATGAGCGAACCGGCATGTATCTCTATCTCTGGCACGGAATGGCGGTTCATTACGCCGAGTCAATTGAAAAGGCGGTTGAAAATCTACGCGAAGTGCGTCCGACAATTTTTGTCGGAGTCCCGCGCATTTTTGAAAAAGTTTATGCGCGGGCCAAAGACGCGGCGGAAAAAGGCGGCGGTCTGAAAACTAAAATATTCGACTGGGCAATCGAAATCGCTAAACAATACGCCAAAAAAACCACTCAAAACGAGCGGATTCCGATGTTTCTGGCCGTCAAACACGCCATCGCCGATAAGTTGATTTTCTCAAAAATGCGCGAAGTTTTCGGCGGAAGATTACGTTTCTGCATTTCCGGCGGCGCGGCCCTCTCCGATGAAATCGCTTATATTTTCACCGGCGCTGACATTTTGATTGTTCAGGGTTACGGGTTAACCGAAACTTCGCCCGTCATCGCTTCAAACAATCCGCATCTAAGCCGGATCGGAACGGTCGGCAAACCTATCCGCGAAGTCGAAGTGAAAATTGCCGATGACGGCGAAATTTTGGCGCGCGGAGCAAACGTAATGGTTGGATATTTTAACAAACCGGAAGCAACGCAAGACGCTTTTACGGCTGACGGATTTTTTAAAACAGGAGACATCGGCAAATTTGACGCGGACGGATTTCTGACGATCACCGACCGCAAAAAAGAGCTGTTTAAAACCAGCGGCGGCAAATATATCGCGCCCGCGCCAATCGAAGGAATGATCAAAGCCTCGCGCTTCGTCAATCAAGTCGTGCTCGTCGGCAACGAACGCAAATTTCCCGCAGCGTTGATTGTCCCTGATTTTGAACAACTCGAAAATTACGCCCGTCTCAAAAATCTGGACATCAAAACCCACCGCGAATTTTGTCGTCATCCAAAAATAATTGATTTATTTGAAAGAAAAGTTGATGAATTGACGCCCGATTTATCGCACTTTGAAAAGGTCAAAAAAATCGTCCTGCTGGAAAATGAAATGACGGTCGAGAACGGCGAAATGACGCCGACACTCAAAATCAAACGCCGCGTGGTGAATGAGAAATATAAAGAAGTAATTGATAAAATTTACGAAGAAAATTAAATAAATTTACCAAATGCCATCGGAATTTAGAAAAAATTTAAATGAACAGTTGAAAAACATATTTTCGCCTGCAATGCGCGCAGAAGGCTTCAAAGGTTCCGGCCGCAACTTCCGCCGAATAAATGGTGAGTTGATTCATATAGTCAACGTTCAAGGGAGCCAATACAATAGAAGCTTTGCTGTTAACCTGGGAGTTCACTTGACTTTTCTTCCAGATTCAATTGGTAGGCCTGTTAATCCTAAGAAAATAACTGAGCTAAGTTGCGAACTAAGACGCCGGATGTCGAAAACCGGTATTGATCAATGGTGGGGTTTCGAAGATAATTTAGAAAGCATCAAAGCCGCTGTTTCTGATGCGATAAGAGTCTATGAAACTCACGGCAAACAATATTTTGAATGCCTTGGAAATTACCCGCACGATTTCGCTCAATTTGATGTTATCAGCTTAAAATCTGACAAATCCAGTTTATGCGGCTTCAACAATACTGAGGTCATATTAGCTTTGATATTTGCGCGTATCAGACAACATGAAGGAAGAAAAGCTGATGCCGTTGAATTCGCAAAATATGGTCTGGAAATACTCGGTCAAGCATCTGCTCTCAAAAGGACATTCGAGAAGATTATTATAACCAATGAGCATAAAACAAAGCTTTGAGGTTTTAACTTCAGTAAATAAAACCGGATTTTATTGCTCGAACCACAACTAAGCGCAAATTATGCGAAAATCAGAACAAACGCTGTGACATTACAGCCCGAGGTTAAATAATGATTCAAACAACAGTCCAGGCGGCGCAAACAAATCTGCCGCAGCTTTTAGAAAAAATGCTCGACGGTGAAGAGATAATTATTGAGCAAGACGGAAAAGCATTAGCTCGTATAGTGCCAATCGAATCAAAAGAAACGGCAGAATATAATCCAAATTGGCTTGGAATGGATAAAGGAAAGATTTGGATTGCGCCGGATTTTAAAGAGCTGCCGGAAGATTTCCTGAAAGCATTTTACGGAGAAGATGAATAACATCCTGCCAGATACGCAAACCTTTCTATGGTCAATTAGCGAGCCGGAAAGACTTTCGCTGGACGTAATAAAACTGCTTGAAGATAAAGCAGTTACAAAGTTTCTCTCTGCTGTTTGTGCTTGGGAGATAGCGATCAAATACAGCAACAGAAAACTTATTCTGCCGGAATCACCGGAAAAGTTTGTTCCAAGCCGTAGCAGGCGAGCCGATTTTAAAAAACTAGCTATAACTGAAGAACACGCCTTGCAAGTTGCTTTTCTGCCATTTCATCACAAAGACCCGTTCGACCGCTTGTTAATTGCTCAAGCAATTATCGAGGATTTACCGATTTTGACGGCAGACCCTTTATTCAAACTTTATCCGGTCAAAATAATTAATGCCGAAAAATATAAAGCCGACGAACAGATAAATTGATGCTCAGAGAACAAATCGAAAGTTTAGTTGCAAAAAATAAAACTGAATTTGATTCGGATGACCGGTCGTTATTTGAAGAATTCAAAGCAACTTTGCGACGCGGCGAGATTCGAGCGGCGGAAAAAGATTTAGCCGGAAATTGGCAAACAAACGCATGGGTCAAGCAAGGGATTTTGCTTGGTTTTAAAATGGGCGCGATGGTTGAAATGTCAAGAGACACCGAATCGTTTCAGTTTTTTGACAAGGAAACTTACCCGCTGCGCCCGATGACGCTGGCCGACAAAATTCGGATTGTGCCGGGCGGTTCGACCATTCGAGACGGCTCGTTTGTGGCGGCTGGCGTGGTTTGTATGCCGCCCTGCTACGTTAACGTCGGAGCATATGTTGACGAAGGAACGATGATTGATTCTCACGCCCTCGTCGGTTCCTGTGCGCAAATCGGAAGGCGAGTTCATATTTCGGCGGCGGCACAAATCGGCGGCGTGCTCGAACCTGTTAGCGCAAATCCGGTCGTGATCGAAGATGATTGTCTTATCGGCGGCAACACCGGCGTTTACGAAGGAGTAATAGTTCGCGAAAAGGCGGTGCTGGCGTCAGGCGTGATTTTAACCGGTTCGACGCCGGTTTTCGATCTTGTGCGCGGCGAAATTTATAAAAAAACTGCCGAAAAGCCGCTTGAGATTCCCGCCGGAGCGGTTGTCGTTCCGGGCGCTCGCGCCGTCACCAATGAAATCGGAAAGCAATGGGGATTGTCGCTGTACGCGCCTGTGATAGTAAAATACCGCGACGATAAAACTGATGCGGCAACCAGGCTTGAAGATTATTTAAGATAGGCACAGCAGAAAAACTCTGAGCAAAATCCAGGGATTGTTAGCGAAATATCGCTGGCGCAGAATTATCAAATTCGCAAATCGCCCCGGAATAATTTCTTTAAACTTTATGTTAAAGTGCGCCGCCATTATCAACGCCGGTTCCGGCACGCAGAGCGACACCGATCAATTGAAAGAGCGCGTCTCCGCAGCGTTTGAATCAAATGGCATCGAAGCAAAAATAATATTAGTTGAGAGCGGCGCGGAATTAATTAAAAGCGCTCAAAACTGCGCCCAGAGCGAGTTTGAAATTATTGTCGCGGGCGGCGGTGACGGAACAATCAGCGCCGTCGCCGCGGCAATTGTCGGGACAAATAAAACTCTCGGCGTGCTGCCGCTCGGAACACTCAACCATTTTTCAAAAGATCTGGGAATCCCGCAGGATTTGGACGAAGCCGTGCGCGTGATTACCGAAAATAACATAAAAGAGGTGGATGTCGGCGAGGTCAACGAACAAATTTTCCTCAACAATTCGAGTCTCGGACTTTATCCGAGCATTGTCCGCCGCCGCGAACGTCAGCAGCGGCTCGGACAAAGCAAATGGTACGCCGCGTTTTGGGCGACCGTTGCGGTTTTGCGCCGCTATCCGTTTTTTGCGATCAAACTAAAAACCGAAAACGAAGAATTGACACGTCGAACGCCGTTTATCTTTATCGGAAATAATGAATATGAGATGGAGGTTTTTAACATCGGAACGCGCAAATGTCTCGATGCCGGAAAATTGAGCGTTTATCTGCTGCGACGGACGGGGCGAACCGGTTTGGTAAAATTGGCATTGCGCTCGATTTTCGGTTTGCTGCGGCAGGCCAAAGATTTTGAATCATTCTGTACCGCCGAAGTTTTGATCGAAACTCGCCGCCCGAAAAAAATGCTGGTGGCTTTTGACGGCGAAGTTCGATTAATGGAAACGCCGCTTAATTACCGGGTGAGAGAGAAATCTTTGCGGGTCATCGTTCCATCGGTAAAATCAATATCTGACACAGAAACTTAGCTGTTGATCGTCGATACTGGCCGAATCTGCGGCGCACAATTTTAATGATGAAAAAAATATTAATTATTTTCCACGAATAAATTTGCGAATAAACGGATCTTCGTTTGCGGTTAACGCCTCATCAGTGCCGCTAAAAATAATTTTGCCTTCGCGAAACATCAGAATTTTGGTGTTGAGAAGACATAAATTGACACCTTCTTCTTCAAAAACCACTTCGCCGGCTTCATTGACAATCGCGTATTCAGAGCATAAATACTGCACATTATTCATCTCATGAGTAACAAAAATCGAAGCCACATTATTTAAATCGCGCAGTTTCATCGCCAGCTCGCAGATCGTCCGGGCTGTCGGCGGATCAAGCCCGGCCGTCGGCTCGTCAAACATGATCATGGAAGGATTGCCGACCAGCGCCCTGGCGATTCCGACGCGCCGCCGCATTCCGCCCGAAAGTTCGGCCGGCATTAAATCTATTGAGTCTTCGAGATTGACAAACTGCAGCATTCGGCGCACTTCGGTTTCAACCTCGGACTCGGAGACGCCTTTTTCATGAAGACGATAAGCGACATTATCGTAAACCGAGAGCGAGTCAAATAACGCTCCTTCCTGAAAAACCATCCCGATTTTCTGGCGCACGCGCATCATTTCAGGTTCGTCGAATTCAGTGATGTCTTCACCGTCAACCAGAATTTGGCCCGAATCAGGTTTTAACAAGCCCAGCACGAGTCGGATTGCCGTTGACTTTCCGCCGCCGGAACGTCCGAGAATGATTTTGGTTTCGCCATGCCTAACTGTAAAACTGAGTCCGTCCAGGATTTTTTTGTCGTCAAACGACAGATAAACATCTCGAAACTCAATTGCCGGAACGACACTGAGAGGTTTCTCGGGAGCGTCAAACGGCGAAGTTACCTCAAACTCTTCGGTCTCGCCAGTTAACGCGGGGCTTTCTTCGTTTTCTGTGGTTGTTTCAGTCTCAGCCATAAATTCTGAAAAATTTGTTCTAAGTCCCAAAAATATATTGTAGGGCGCGAGCCAGGAAAAAATCAGCGATAATAACGACAATTGAAGAGGTGACGACCGCGCTCGTCACAGAGTTTCCGACGCCAACCGTGCCGCCCTCGGTTGAGAGCCCCTTATGACAGGAAATGCTGCCGATAATAAGCCCGAAGATTACCGGTTTAATCACGCCTCCAAGTAAATCCTCAACTGTGATGCCGTCGAGAACCGAGCTGTAATAAAGTCCGAGCGGATGT
Organism: Pyrinomonadales bacterium; assembly: GCA_038212235.1. Classification (GTDB taxonomy): domain Bacteria; phylum Acidobacteriota; class Blastocatellia; order Pyrinomonadales; family Pyrinomonadaceae; genus JBBQUS01. The sequence continues at coordinate 38,028 of JBBQUS010000026.1, read as the reverse complement.
GAGAAAAGTAAATTGGCCACGAACGCGCCGCCAATCAATCCAACCACGTCAGCCGCCACTGTCAAAAGCGGGAGCATTGTTAGAAGCGCCAAAATCCTCGGCGTGGCTAGTTTCCGAATCGGATCGGTTCCGAGGGCGCGGATTGCGTCAATTTGCTGAGAAACAACCATCGAACCAAGTTCGGCGGAAATCGCCGACCCAACCCTTCCCGTCACCATCAAAGCAGTTAAAACAGGCCCAAGTTCGCGAATTAAGGTATAAGCAACGAGATAACCGGTGCGGCTTTGCGCTCCGTAGGATTCGAGCGTCGGATAGGTTTGGAGCGTCAGCACGCCGCCCGTAAAAAAGCCCGTCAACAAAATAATTGTTAACGAGCCGACGCCGATCAGATCCATTTGAGCGACTGTTTCGCGCCAATAACGCGGACTCTTAAAAAAGCGAACCACTGCTCGCGAAATGAGCAGTGTTACTTCTTGCAATTCAAACAGAAAAATTTTGAAAAAATTCATGCCGGGCGAATCGAGACATTAAAACAGTTGGTAAAATAAACTGTATAATGCTGAAATCGCCTCTAACAGTCAATAGCGTAGAATGTCGAAGATTAAGAAACCTCTCTAAACACTTCACCGAGCTTTATTTAAAGCGGTTTATTATTTAACTGGCGTAAAGTCTTTTTCTGAAGAAGCATTTGATTCTTGAGTTTTTGCTCAAACTGTCGGCGCAAATCACGGAAACGAACTAATTGTTCGGCGGTCAGAATCTGCCTGATGCGAAATTCAACTGCGACGCGCGCTTTAATCGCTTCGGTTTGCGCTTCTCCCAACTCCTGAGCGCGGTCATCAACCGCTGCCTGGTTTGGGAGATCAGCATAAATTGCGGCGTCAAGCGCGCGTCGCGCGTCGCGCAGTCTCGTGTTGGCAGCTCGAACATTTTCGCGCATTTCCTGGTTGATTGCGCGAATCTGCTGTAATTGATCCGGCGACAAATTTAAGAGCTGCAGCAAATTGGCGGGTTTTGGCGACGCCTGATTATTATTTTGCGGCGTCGCCTGCTGAATCGCTCCCGTTGTCGGAAGCTGTTGTGTCTGCGCCGCGCATGTGACAGCGGCTGACAGAATCATTGCTGAGATCAAAACAAGCACTTTGGGTTTGAATTTTTTAATCATAAATAGACCTCAAATAAATAGAGCTATATCGAAGGCGTTACTTCATCAAGCAAATCGCTCAAACGCAGAGAGTGATCTTCCAAATCATCAACCGATTCAATTGCCAGTTCGGGCGTTTTAGGGGCAGTTTGAACTTTTACATCCGGGCTTTTAGACGGTTTATTCGATGGATGCGCTGTTAATTGCGCAATAATTGGTTTGTTTTGATGAACAATCGGTTTAATAGCAGATTGAGTCGGTTTTTTGTTCGAATCAACAGTACTATCCGCGCTTTTTTTCTTTGGTTTCGGATCAACTTGGGCGGGACCAATTATTTCAAATGGCGTTGGAGTAGGATTGTTCAAAACCGGCTTGCTGACTGAGCTATTTGAAACGTCGGCTATTCTGACTCCGCCGCCGGCAAAACGATTTATCACGGCGTAACTAAAAACTGCGAGCAACAGAGCGCACAAGGATAGAGCCGCAAAAGCCGTCGCGCTCTGAAATCTGCCGCCGCCGGGCAGGAAAAGAAACGAACGGATGCGCTCGCTCCAAGATATCTTGGTGTTTTGCGAAATAAATTGATTTTTTACTTCAGGTAAAGCAATCGCCGGAGTTTGAACCGAATCAAAATCCGCCGCCCGCCATTCAGCGACCACGTCTCTGATTGAGCCGAAAGAGATTAATTCTTCGCGGCAAAACGAACAATCGTTGTAATGTTTGTTGAATTCTCTACGTTCGGTCGGAGTTGCCTCGCCGTAAAGGACGGCCACCAACGTCTCTGCAAACGCGCAAGGTAAATCATTTTTGTGGTTGTTTTCAATCATGTTCTTTAAATTCAACATCAAACTACTTCGAGCGGTAGTTTTTCGAGCCGCATTTTCAGTTGCTTTAATGCTGTATAAACGCGGCTCTTAACTGTCGAAAGCGGAAGCTCCAAAATGTCCGCGATTTCCTGAAATGTTAGTTCTTCAAATTCCTTCATCACAATTACCTGCCGCAAATCCGTCGGCAAAGCATTGACAGCGGTTCTGACAGCTTTTAAACGCTCATTCTGCTCGGTCTGACTGGCCGGCGAAAGAGCGGACGGAGCGAAAAACGCATGACTCTGATCTTCATTTTCATCTTCGAGACCGGTTTCGCCGCGAGTTTTAGCGCGCCGTTTTTTGGTCAAACACTGGTTAACGGCAATTCGGTGGAGCCATGATGAAACCTTAGCTTCGCCGCGAAAACCTCCGAGATTGCGATAGGCCGCGATAAACGTGTCCTGCGCCGCATCCTGCGCTTCCTCGTCCCTGCCAAGCATTCCGAAACAGAGCGCGAAAATCTTGCGCTCCCAGCGGCGGACTATCTCACCGAACGCATCAGGCTCGTTTTTTAAAGCCAGCTCGACGAGTTTTTCATCGCTCTCATTCCTTAGCATTAAAATCACACAAAACGACCCGCCTGTTGATAACCTTTTCTCGTCTTAAATTTGTCAGCCGGCAAACTAATTTCTTCGCTCAACACGTAAGACGCTTGTTATTTCCAAAAAGTTGAAAAAAAAGCTCACCGGGTTTTGTCAAAAGACGATTAAAAACATTGACAGTTGAAAGTTTTCGTCCATACAATCGTTGCGACTGCTAAATTCTCACAACCTTCTTTCAGCCACTTAATCAGCAATTTAAAAACAGAGCCTCAAATTTATAATAATTATGCAAAACGAGAAATGGCAGGTCGAAGTAAACGGAGTCATTTACGATTGTGAATTCTCAGAACTTGAACAATGGATTGCCGACCGCGCGCTGCTGCCGGAGGACAACGTGCGGAGAGGCGAACGCGGCTGGGTCAAGGCCGGTCAGGTTCCTCTTCTGCAAAAATTCTTTGCCGGGGAAAGATCAGAAAAAACTGCAGAAATAAATTCAACCGCATCTTCAAACTTACCGACGCCGAATCCGATAGTAAAATCTGATGTTTGTCATTTTCATCCGGACGAATCTGCCGCCTATGTCTGCCGCGAATGCAGTCAGCTTTTTTGCAAAGCCTGCCCAAAATCTTATGGAACCGTTCGCATTTGCCCGGTTTGCGGCGAGATGTGTAAGGCATTTAAAGAAGTTCAAGCCAATCTCAAAAAAAACGCCGAGCGCGATTACGCTTTGAGTAAAGGTTACGGCTTCAGAGATTTTGCAAAGGCGTGGGTTTATCCGTTTAAATTCTGGCAAAGTCTGGCTTTGGGCGCGCTCTTTATCGCGTTTCTCTCGCTCGGAGGGTTTTTCGGATTTCTGCTGGCCAACGCCATTCTCTTTGGATGTATCGCTCAAGCCGTCAGCTTTATCGCGCATGGAGATTTTGAGCAAAACTTTATGCCCGATTTTGATGGTTTTAATGTTTGGGATGATGTCGTAAAACCTTTTTTGCTAAGCCTGAGCGTCCTGCTGGTTTCTTATCTCCCGACCGGCTTGATGATGTTTGTATTATTTTTTAGCGTTTTAAACTCGCTCTCAAATCCGGTCGCGGTGATCAAAGCTCAACAGGAAAACTCTGCCGCAGCAGTCAAAGAATCGGCCAGTACGCAAATTTTGCTTGACCCGAAAGAAGTGGAAAAACATCTGTCAGCCGACGACATCGCTAACTCTGCTCGTCCAACCCCGCAGATGGATGAAAAAGACCTTAAAGCCTTGATCAACGGGAGCGGCGAAGAACAGGCGGCCGCAGCAAAAAAAGTCGAAGAATTATCTCGCAAAACTTCGGATGGTGTCACTCTAACGGCGCAGAAATCGGACTCGCAAATAATGTATTCAATCTTTGAGCCGATTCTCAACAGCTCGATGCCGATTATTTTGCTGTTACTAATTGCTTTATTATGGGCGATTTTTTATTTGCCGATGGCTCTGACGATTGCCGGCTACACGCGTTCATTTACGGCAACACTCAACCCGCTGGTCGGGATTGATACGATGCGGAGAATGGGCGGAGTTTATCTCGCCGCGTTTTTTTTCTGCCTGATAGTTCAAGGCTCAAACCTCGCGCTTTCAGGTTTTATCGGATATTTGACTAAACCCTTTGATATGCCCCTCGTCGGTAATCTGCCCGCCAGTTTTCTGATCGCGATGTGTTCGTTTTACTTCAGTCTGGTCATCGCTTTTCTGCTCGGTTCAGCTTTGTACAAGACTGCTGACGAACTCGGCATTCGAGCGACTTAATAATGTTCAAAGTCCAAAGCCCAAAATGCCGAATTCGTCACTTTTGATCTATTGAGTTATAATTCTCATTATATTCAAACTGACTTTAGACATTGGACTTTGGGACTTTAGACTGATAAAAATGGCATTTTTTTGGAGACGTAAAAAGGAAGAAGAAGGCTTTTCAACTTCGATTTTAGGATTAAATAAATCGCTCGAACAGCTCAAAGCGGAAGAGGAAGCGCTTGAGCAGGAATTTTCCGCGAGGTTTAACCGGGCAGTCGAAAAAACCCGGAACGCTCTCAACGATAGAATTGACACGGTTTTTCAGAATCGCAAGCGGATTGACGAAGAACTGTTGGAAGAACTCGAAGAAGTTTTGATTTCGACGGACATCGGAGTTCCAACGACACTGCATATTTTGGACACAGTCCGGCGGGGCGTTTCGAGAGCGGAAATCAATGATATCGAAGCCCTCAAAGCGGCCATCAGAAACTCTTTGCTTGAAATTTTGCGAGTTTCCGAGAGAACCGGCGTGGCGGATGAGCGAACGGTTTCGACTCGGATTAAGCCGTACGTCATGATGATTGTCGGAGTCAACGGCGTCGGCAAAACCACGACGATTGGCAAACTCGCCAGCCGCATCAAAGCCGAAGGCAACGACGTTTTGATTTGCGCCGCCGACACCTTTCGCGCCGCTGCAAGCGATCAACTGGCAATTTGGGCGGAACGGACGGGCGTTCCCTTAATTCAGCAGAAACAGGGAACCGATCCGGCGGCAGTGCTCTTTGATTCAATCAAATCTGCCAAATCGCGCAACTCTGATGTTTTGATTGTTGACACAGCGGGGCGTTTGCACAATAAAGCCAATCTAATGGCTGAGCTCGAAAAAATGAAACGCGTCGCAGGGCGCGAAATCGAAGGCGCGCCGCATGAAACTTTGCTGGTGATTGACGCCGTCACCGGCCAAAACGGACTCGAACAAGCTCGCCAGTTTTTAAAAACCGCTAATGTGACCGGAATCGTCTTGACCAAATTGGACGGCACGGCCAAGGGCGGGATTGCCGTCGCCATTTCAAAAGAATTGAATTTGCCGATTCGCTATGTCGGCATCGGCGAAAAGGTTGATGATTTAATGGTTTTTGATGCGGAACAATACGTCAACGGGCTGTTTAGCTGATCAATTTAAATTCCAACAAAGTAATACTTGAACAACAATTTTACCGAATTTGATTTGCAAATGATGCGCCGGGCTTTGGATTTGGCGGCGCAAGGCGGCGGGCAAGTTTCGCCCAGCCCGCTCGTCGGCTGCGTTATCGTTTCCGCAGATGGTGAAGTCGTCGGAGAAGGCACTTATATTTATGCAAACGGCACACACGCCGAAGTGATCGCCTTGAACCAAGCCGGAGGCCGGGCGAACGGCGGAACGGCTTATGTTTCGCTCGAACCGCATTCACACTTCGGTCGGACGCCGCCGTGCACGGAGGCGCTGATTAATGCTGGTATTAAACGCGTCGTCTGTCCGATTGAAGACCCCAATCCGCTCGTTTCCGGCAACGGTTTTGCGCGTTTGCGTTCAGCCGGAATAACAGTTGAAACCGGCATTTTAAAAGACGAAGCCGCTCGCCTTAATGAAAAGTTTTGTCACTGGCATAAAACCGGCAGGCCATTTGTCGCTCTAAAAATGGCCACCTCGCTTGACGGGCGAATTGCTACCCGAACCGGCGATTCGCGCTGGATTACGGGCGAAGAATCGCGTCAGCGGGTGCATGAAATTCGTCACGAATACGACGCAATTTTGGTGGGCGCAAAAACAGCTCAAATTGATAATCCATTGCTGACAGACCGCTCGGGCAAAAAACGCCGGAGGCCGCTGCTTCGCGTTGTTCTGGATAACTCTCTGCGAATATCGCCCGCTTCAAAACTGGCGGAAACAGCTAAAGAATTCCCGACACTCGTTTTTACAGACAATGGCGACCTTGAAAAAATAGAAATCCTGCAAGCGCGTCACATCGAAGTCAAGCAAATCGCCGAAGGCGGCAGAAACCTGATCGGCGTTCTCAACGAACTTAAAAAACGCAACATTCAGAGTGTTTTGATTGAAGGCGGCGCGACTGTCGCCGGAGCATTTTTTGACGCCGGGCTGATTGACAAAGTGTCTTTTTTCCTCGCGCCGCTGATTATCGGCGGCAAAGACGCTCCCAACGCCATCGGCGGACTGGGCGCGCAAAGACTGGCGAGCGCAACCAGGCTTAAAAACTTGGAGATTCATCGGCACGGTGCTGATCTCGAAGTTACAGGCTATCCAAAAACCGATAGCAACAATGACTAAAACTCTGTTGTAAGTCACACTGACTTTATCTGAAATAAGTTGACGGCGAATGGTGATACATATTTGAATTCTCATCAGTTTAAGCAAAAATATCCTGATAAAATCGTTGCCAAAAAATCATTTGGACAGAATTTTCTGTTTGATGAAAATTACATTGAGCAAATCATTGCGGAACTCAATCCGCAGCCGGGTGAAACAATCATCGAAATCGGCGCGGGGCGCGGGGCATTGACCAAGCATTTGGTTGCAAGCGGCGCAAATATCTTAGCTCTCGAACTCGACCGGGATTTAGTGCCGATTCTTTCCAGAGAATTTTCCGCCAAAAAAAACTTAAAAATTATTCAGGCCGACGCGCTTCAAACGGACTTTCGACTGATTTTAAGCGAATCCGAAATCCAAAATCCAAAAGCCAAAATCGTGGCAAATTTGCCTTACAATATCTCGACCGCGATTTTGCAAAAACTGTTTGAACAGCGTGAATGTTTCTCCGAGCTGATTTTGATGCTGCAGCGCGAAGTGGTTGAGCGGATGACCGCTTTGGCAGGAAACTCGGAACGCGGTTACTTGTCCATCTTAACCGAAGCATACACTGACGCGGAAAAACTCTTTGATGTTCCTCCCAAAGCTTTCCGACCGATTCCTAAAGTTTGGAGTTCGGTCGTCAGATTGGAGATAAAAGAATCGAGTCTGATAACGAAAATGGCTAGAGATGAGAAATTATTCTGGGAAATCGTCAGTCTCGGCTTCGCTCAGAAACGCAAAACTATTCTCAACAATTTGAAAAACGCCGCGCCCGAATTGCTGGCCATTATTACCCAGAGAAGAACTATAGGTGAATGGCTGGAATCAACCGGAATTGACCAGTCGAGGCGAGCTGAAACTTTGACGCTCGATGAATGGCAACGGCTGGCAGATTTGTAATGTTTAGGAAACTAAAAAGGAGCAGTTTTCACGCCGCTCCTTTTGGTTTATTCAAAGCTATTTGGTGACAGTTAAATTTCTCACAAAACTCCAATCACCGCTTCCGTTGACTTGAAAATTATCAATTCGCTTGTTAGCAACGACGACGTTGGACGCATACCAGAGCGGCAGGGCGGGGACATCTCGACTGATGATTTCCTGCGCCTGGGCGTAGAGCGGTTTGGCTTTTTCGCGGTCGGTTTCGTTAACGGCATGTTCTAAAATCCGGTCAAGCTCAGGATTCTTATAACGGCTGCGGTTGCGGGCGCCTGGTTTGACATCAGTGCTTTCGGTTGAGAGAAATAAATCTTTAAAAAAGATCGGGTCTTGATTGCCGCCAACCCAGCGATTCATCGTGATTTGAAACTGCCCCAACTGCCACTGTGTTTGCAGCGTGGTAAACTCGACCGGTTCAATTTCAATCGGAATTCCGACTTCCTGCAATTGATTTTGGATGACTTGAGCATACTGACTGACGGCGGAACTGCCGGCGGAAATTTTAAATTTAATCGGCTGCGGAAAGCGATTGCCTTTTGCGTCCGGCTTAAAACCGGCATCGTCCAAAAGCTGACGGGCTCTGGCCTGATCAAACGAATATTGGGTTCCCGGCGAATACGCCCAGGATTCTTCCGGCAGGATCGAATTGGCGATTTTGCCCTGACCGCGCAGCAAATCCTGTATGATTTTAGCGCGATCAATGGCGTAGGCGATTGCCTGCCGAACGCGAACGTCGTCGAGCGGTTTGCTTTGCGTATTGATAGTCAAAACCTGAACGTTGGCACCGTTAAATTTCGCAATTTTGAGGTTAGCGTCAGTCCCGAGCGTTTCAATCGTATCGGGCGGTAAATTAACCATCATCGGAGCAATGTCAACTCGCTGCGATTTTAGTTCGGCCTGAACGGCATTTTGATCAACGACGACTTTGACGCGCAGATTTTGGATTTTCGGAGCACCTTCCCAGTAATCGTTAAAAGCGACTAAATCAACCGTATTTCCGCCGGAATCCATACTGACAAATTTATAAGGGCCGGTTCCTATCGGCGAAGACTTTTGTTGTTCGAGACTGCCTTCTGGAATAATCGGAATCGCAACCAGATTTGATAAAAGCTGTGTTTTTAAAGCAGCGCGGGCGAGTTTGAAATTGACTGTTTGTGCATCCGGCGCGTCAACCGAGAGAATTTGCGGTTGTTTGTTGTCAAAAAAAGAAGCCGCCTTTGCTCCGCCCGATTTTAAAAGATTATCAAAGGTGTATTTAACATCCGAACCGGTTAAAACCTTACCGTTATGAAATTTAACGTTGTCTTGAAGAACAAAAGAGATTGTCGAGCCGCCGTCCAGGTCTTTGATTTCTTTGGCCAGTTCGCCGATATACTCATACTTCTCGTTCTTTTTGACCAGGGTATTAAACATCAAACTGCGCAGTCTTTCAGCATTAGCGGGAACGCTTGAGGCTGTCAAAAAATCCAGCGAGTTTCCGAAATTCTGGTCGAGAGCGATTGTGACAATGCTGGTGTTGCGCTCGCGGCAAGCCGGAGACGCACCGAGCAAAACCACAAAAATTAAAAATAAAGCCAAAAAACGAGGCATCAAATTTTTCCTCCGTAAGAATAGTTGAGTGTTAGATTAAGCTGGGCAATCGCAGCGGAAAGTTCCCGAAAACGATTTTCGTCAAAAGGCAGCGGAGGCTGCAAAATACTTTTTAAATCAGAGATTCTCCCGAGCGATTCAGCAAGCCGTTGACGGCTTAATTCGCCGCTGCGGAAACCGGAGAGCAACAAATCGTAGCTTTTCCTGACGGCTTCAACACTCGAACAAATCAGAATCATATCTTCGCCGGCTTTGAACGCCGCGACCGATGCTTCCTCAATCGGGCAGTGTTTTAAAATCGCTCCCATTTCCATATCGTCGGTGAGAGCAAGATGTCTAAAACCAAGTTCGTGCCGGAGCAGCTTGGTGACAATATCAAAGTTTATCGAAGCAGGCTCAAGTTTACCGTCGAGCCGGCCGGTCTGTCGGTTAATTCTCGGAAAGCCGCCGTGTGAAACCATGACGCAGCGAACCCGGTCATCGTCATCCTGACGATGCAGAAAAAGTTCGATGTAGGGAGCCAGATCCTGTGCCACCAAATCGTCGTGCGTCAAGTTAACAATTGGAATCTGTTCATGCGAATCAACCTCGCCAGCTCCAATTCCGGGAAAATGTTTTAGACATCCGAGCACTCCGGCGCGCTGCAATCCGCGCAGATAGACCATCGTGTAACCTAACACTTCGCCCGGAGAACGCCCGAAGGAACGCGAGTAAAGCCCGTTTGATAACAGATCGCGTTCCGGCGTCATTACTTCCATAACGGGCGCGAAGTTCATGTTAAATCCTAGGATTCGCAGAATTTCACCGGTAATTGCGCCAAGCGCGCGGGCGGCGGCCAAATCGCCGTGCTGACGAATGACGCGAGCGCTCGGCATCGGAGTACAGATTCTTCGCAGACGATCAACCAGCCCGCCTTCCTGATCAACGCTTAAAATAGGCTCAACCGCCAGCAGCGACCGCACCCCGTCGAGCAGTTGGCGAGTTTGTTCGAGGCGGCGAACATTGCGGCCGAAAAGACAAATGCCGCCCGGCTGGATTTCCTCCAACAGAGCGCGCGTCTCATTATCAATATCCGCACCCGGAAGACCAATAAATAAAAGCTGCCCGACTTGCTGTTCAAGCGGGAGCGCTAACACATCCGTCATCTAAAACATTTTTAGCATCCCGGTCGAAAAAATTAGAAAAAATCAAACGAAATTTTCGCCCAAATGCTCTTTTATGATTCTAAAAAGCTGAAGAAATTTCTCAACAGTCTTGCTACCGACACTTAATTTATAACTTTAGCTTTTACAGCTAAATTGTTTCAAACAATTTTCTTTTGCAAATCCAAAATAAATTTTCGCATGGCCTCCGGCGATAAATCCTCAATTCTGGTTTGCCTGATTTCATCAATCAAAGAATCGTTAACACTTTGGAAAAGCGTGGCCTGCATCGCCATTTTGCCGCGCGCCGCGCGCCGGACGGCCGCGCCCAAACCATTTGCTTCATGAGCGTCTTTCGATGTTACCTGATTATCTGCGGTTGCCGTTTTGTTTTCGACCACGTCCGCGAAAACGTCAATTTCATAGCGTTCGAGGCGCTCCAGGACTTCTCGCGCGCGATTTAAAACCGTGCGGGGCAAACCCGCAATCTGCGCCACGGCGATTCCGTATGACTGCTCAGCTTTGCCGCGTTCGAGTTTATGCAGAAAGACAACTTCGCCGTTTTTTTCCGCCGCTGTAATTTGATAGTTTTGCGCCCCCGGCAGGCGTTCGGCCAGTTCGGTTAACTCGTGATAATGAGTGGCGAACATCGTCTTGGCGTGGTGTTCCGGAGCGTCATGAAGATATTCGGCAACAGCCCAGGCGATTGAAAGCCCGTCAAAAGTCGAAGTTCCGCGCCCGATTTCGTCAAGCAAAACCAGACTCTTTGGTGTCGCGTTATGCAAAATGGCGGCGGTTTCGGTCATCTCGACCATAAAGGTCGAGCGACCGGAGGCCAGATCATCGGACGCACCGACCCGCGTCCAAACCCGGTCAACAATCGGCAGCCGCGCTGCCTGCGCCGGAACAAAAGAGCCGATTTGCGCCAGAATCTGAATAATCGCCACCTGCCGCAGACTCGTGCTTTTGCCGCCCATATTCGGCCCGGTAATAATCAGCAAGCGATCGGTTGAATTATTCAAATATAAATCATTGGGAACAAAGGGTTGATTTAAAAAGACTTCGACGACGGCGTGCCGTCCGTCTTTGACTTCAATTTCGTCGCCGTCATGAAGTTTTGGACGAACATAGTTTCGGCGGCAGGAATTTTCCGAAAGCGAGGCAAGTGCATCCAAAGTCGCCAGTGCTCTCGCCGTCGTCTGAAGATTTTTGGTTTCCGCCGCAACCTGGGTTCGGACGGTTTGAAAAATTTCGGTTTCCAGTTCCAAAATTCGCTCTTCCGCGCCCAAAATCTTGCGCTCCCATTCTTTTAGTTGCGGAGTTGTGTAACGTTCGGCGTTAACAAGGGTTTGGCGTCGTTCGTAATCGGCCGGAACGCGCGACAAGTTTGATTTAGAAATCTCGATAAAATAGCCGAACACGCCGTTGAATTTGACTCGCAGAGTGGCGATGCCGGAACGTTTTTTTTCTTCTTCTTCAAAAGCCGCAATCGTTTGTTTAGCGTCGCGGCTCAGACCGCGCAACTCGTCCAATTCATTGTTAAAACCATCGCGAATCGTTCCGCCGTCAGCCAAATTGAGCGGCGGATTTTCTCCAATGGCAGTTTGAATCAGATTTCTGATGTCAGGCAATTCATGCAGATTTTCCTGTAAAACCTGGAGCAGAGAACTGCCGGCTTCCGCCAAAGTCTGGCGGACATTGGGAATTTGCGCCAGCGAGCGCCGGAGCGCGAGCAAATCTCTGGCTGTCGCCGTGTTCATGTTAAGCCGGCCAATCAATCTTTCGAGGTCGGCGACTTCTTTGAGCAAAACCCGCAGACGCTCGCGCAGCATCGAATCACACAACTCGTCAACCGCCGACAGCCGTGCTTCGATTTCGCCGCGCCGAATCGAAGGTCGCAGGAGCCACGATTTTAAGAGGCGCGAACCCATGCTCGTGACAGTTGAATCAATAACGCCGAGCAGACTGCGGCGTTTGTCGCCGGTTTGCGATTCGACGAGTTCCAGATTACGCAGCGTTACCTGGTCTAAAACCATAAACTCGTTGGCTTCAAAATAATCTAGATCGGCAATGTGCGAAGCTGATGCGCGCTGCGTTTCCTGGACGTAGCGGAGACAGGCTCCGGCGGCGCGAACGGCCTGCGTTTTGTCTTTAAGACCAAAGCCCGCCAAATCCAGCACGCCAAAATGATTTTTGAGCAGGGCTTCGCAGTAATCATCTAAAAACAGCCAATCGTCAAGCGGCGTCAAAGTAGCAGTCAAGCCGTTTTGATTGGTTGATTTGACGGGGAAATTGACAACATTTGATTGTTCATTGGAAGCTGTATCAAGCCGCGCATCCGTCAGCAGATTATTTTGAGAATTGGCAAAGGTTTCCTTGATTACGAAGGCGAGCGATTCGGGAAAAAGAATTTCGCGCGGAGCGAATGATTCAATATCGGCGGTTAAAGTTTTGAAAGCATCTTTACCAGTACATTCGGTAGTTTTAAATTCGCCGGTGGAAAGCTCTAAAAAAGCCGCTCCCCAACTGTCGCCTCCGCCAACCAGCGCCGCCAGATAAGTCGAATCTTTAGTTTCGAGCAGTTGTTCGTCAATGGCGGTGCCGGGCGTGATAATCCGTGAAATTTCGCGGCGAATCAGTTTTTTTCCCGCAGCGCCCGCAATCGGTTCCTCAATTTGCTCGCAAACTGCGACTCGATAACCTTTTTTGATTAGTTTGGCAATATGGTTGGCGGCGGAATGATGCGGCACGCCGGCCATCGGAACCGCGTTGCCGCGTTCTTTGTTACGCGCCGTCAGGGTAATTTCCAGTTCGCGCGCGCCCGTCACCGCATCGTCGTAAAACATTTCATAAAAATCGCCGCAGCGAAAGAATAGCAGCGTCCCGGGATGTTTTTGTTTGAGCTCGTGATACTGCCGAAGCATCGGCGTGGACTGATTCGATTCCATGGCAAACTAAATACTACTCAAGCCTAGATGTTTATTATCTGCAATTTGCGTTTGTTTGTTAGAATAAGCTATTTTTAAGACGTGCAACTAATCTAGCCAATAATCGCGCAGACGGCAAACGAGGTATTATAAATGCGAAATAATGGGTTGAAAATTTCAAATACGGTTTTATTTCTGGCCGTGTTTTTTCTGATTCAGAGCGGCATTTCCGCTCAAGAAAAACAAGTTTCTCCGCCCTCAGCCGGTAAAAATGTTGAAAAAAAATCGGACGCTGATAAACCCGAAATAAACTCAGATAATTCTACTCCGGACAACCCTGCTCAAAACCCCCCGACCGCAGTTTTGGCGGCGAAGATGATGCAGGACAGCACCCGGCGTTATCGCATCGGGGTTAATGACGAACTGGATATTCAGGTTTTCCGTCACCCGGAATATTCGCAAACCGTCCGCGTCAATGAATACGGTTTGATTATGCTGCCGCGCGTTGACGAACCGGTCGAAGCTATTTGTCGCACGGAAAATGAACTGGCGGCGGAAATCGTCAAATTTTATTCAAAATACCTGCGCCAGCCGTACGTCAGAGTTTACGTCAAAGAGTTTAAATCGCAGCCCGTCGCGGTTATCGGCGCGGTTGATAAACCCGGACAATTTAATCTCAACCGCAAAATGCGCCTGATCGAAGCCGTGGCAGTAGCGGGCGGCCCGACCGACAAAGCCGGCGCGCGCATCACACTGGCGCGATTGGGTACGCCGAGCGTTTGCGAAAAACCCGAAACTGCCGAAAACCCGACCGAAGAAGTCGCTTTGAGCAAATTGCTCTACAGCTACAGCTTAAAAAAGATGCTTGAGGGCGATGAATCCTCAAACCCGTGGATGCTGCCGGGCGATATCGTCTCGATTTCCGAAGCCGACAAAGCTTTTGTCGTCGGCAATGTCAAAGATCCGAAAGCCATCCAGCTTAAAACTCAGCGCACTTTGACGCAGGCTATCGCCGAAGCCGGGGGGGTTTTAGAAGCTACTCGTAAAAAAGAAATATTTCTGATTCGCGAAGACGCCGCAGGAAATAAGAACAAGACTCCGATTAATCTCGTGCTGGTTTCAGAAGGCAAAGCCACTGATCCGATTCTGCAGCCAAACGACATCGTTGAAGTCCCGACCGACAGCGCCAAGGCGACGCGGAACAGTATTTTGAAGGCTTTTACCAACGGTTTGCCGTCGGTTCTGCCGTTTATTATCCCGTAAAGGTTAATAATTTTATTGTCAATTTATTACAGGTATTTTAATGCAAGACAGACGTGATTTAATCACCGCCGTTCCGGTGGAGAAAACCGAGCTTCAAAAACATTTTGAGCCGAAACTGCCGGTTGGCGCCGAGCCTTATTCGAATTATCGCGGGACAAACACCGGCGAAGAAGGGGTTCGCTTCGCCGATTATTGGCGGGCGATTCGCAAACGTTTGTGGCTCGTGATCGGAATTGTCATTTTGATGATGACGCTGACGGCGATTTACATGGCGCGGCGACCTGACATTTTCCTTGCCAAAGCGCGCGTTCAGGTCGGGATGGAGCAAAACAATCCGGCGCTCGAAACAGATTCTAAACGCCCGCCGGTGGTTAACGCCGATCCCGCTTATTTTAATACTCAGCTGCAAAATCTTAACAGTCCCGGACTTCTGCGGCGCGTTGTTAAAGAAATTAATCTTGAAAACAACAAAGATTTCCTCGTCAGCCGGGCGGAAGAATCTCGTTCGGTTTTGGGAAGTTTGTTACG
Source organism: Pyrinomonadales bacterium (assembly GCA_038212235.1). GTDB lineage: Bacteria > Acidobacteriota > Blastocatellia > Pyrinomonadales > Pyrinomonadaceae > JBBQUS01. The sequence continues at coordinate 22,984 of JBBQUS010000026.1, read as the reverse complement.
CAGTCTCGGGCTGCAAAGCGACAACAAGAAAAAGGAGAGCAGCGACGCCATTCAGGTTGCCACCAGTTCGAGCGGCAGCGTTGCTGGTGAAGATATCGCCGAAGCCAAACGCCTCGCCCCGTATGTTGACACTTTGCAGAAAAATTTAGGAGTCGAGCCCGTCCGCGAAAGCCGTTCGATTTATAAAGATACGCGTCTGATTGACATCACTTATCAGCACACGAATCCTGAACTGGCGGCGCAGATTGTCAACACCGTCGCGGACGTTTTTGCCAAAAGAAATCAGGAAGAAAAAACCGGCACCAACAGCAAAACCAACGAATATCTGAAAGGGCGCGTCGCCGAACTGCAGTCCGACGTCAAACGAGACGAAGAGCAGTTAGTTGCGCTTAAAAGAAACGCCGGAGTGATTCAGCTTGATGCCGATAAAACACTTGCTCTGCAGCAACTGCAAACTCTTAACGACCAGTATTTAAAAGCCCAGGAAGCCCGCAAAACCGCCGAAGCGCAGTACAATGAAGCTAGAAAGCCGGAAGCTATTGAGCTGTTGATGCAGGGCAGCTCGGCTCGCAAATATATTGACGATACCAATTTTGAAATCTCAAGACTCAAGCAGGAGCGCGAGAAATTGGCTATTGAATTTACCAATGACGCGTTTGAAATCAAAGAATTTGACAAGCAAATCGCTTCGCGTGAAAAAGCGCTCACCGATTATCAAAAAAACGCCGTCAATGTCTTTTTACAGGAATTAAAGACTAGGTACGACGCCGCCTTGCAGCAGGAACAGAAAATTCAGACTTCCTACAATGCAGCTTACAGTCAGGCGCAGGTGCAGAACAATTCGGGAATCGGAATTAAGCTGCTTGAACAGCGGCTGAACGCTAACAAAGGAACGCTCGACGACTTATTAAAAACCCAGCGCGGCAATGATATTACAGCCGCCGGAACCGAAAATAACGTCAGCGTCGCCGATGTCGCCATTCCGCCGGACGAGCCAATCGGGCCGCGTCGTTTGATGTCGGTCATGCTCTCCGGTTTTCTGGCTGGTTTGTTTGGCTGTGGTTTAGCTTTGTTTCTCGAGTATCTGGATGATTCCGTCAAAACGACTGAAGATGTCGAAAATATTTTGCGCCTCCCGGCTCTCGCCGCGATTCCAACCATTGATTCTATTCCGCGCCGCAAACTGCTGGTAGCCGGAGCCAACAACGCCCAGGATGAAGGCGGCGGCAAGCGCAGTCAGGAAGTTTTAATCACGGGTGATGCGCGGTCGGCTCTGGCGGAAGCTTATCGCCAGCTGAGAACCAGCATTTTGCTTTCGACCGCCGGACACGCTCCGAAATCCCTTTTGATTACTTCGAGCGTTCCGAGCGAAGGGAAAACAACCACTGCGATCAACACAGCAATTTCGCTCGCTCAGACGGGAGCGAAAGTTTTGATTATTGATGCCGATATGCGCCGCCCGCGCCTTCATTCAATTTTTGGAATCTCCAACGATCAGGGGCTGAGCTCGATTTTGTCTAGTCAACAGAGCGAAGCGGAAATTCTCAACGTTATTCAACAGGACGTGGCGACCAATCTTTATCTGATGCCTTCGGGAGCGGTTCCGCCGAATCCGGCTGAGTTGATCGGTTCGGCAAACATGCAGGAATTGATTAAAACTCTCGAAGATAATTTTACGCATGTCGTTATTGACTCGCCGCCGATTGCGTCGTTTACCGACGGCGTCCTGATTGCGACCATGGTTGACGGAGTTTTGCTGGTCGTTCATTCGGGTAAATCGTCCCGCCAAATTGTCAAACGCGCCAAGCAATTATTAACCGACGTCGGCGCCAAAATATTTGGAGTTGTTTTGAACAACGTCAATGTTCGCTCGCATAATAACTCTTATTATTACCAGAGTTATTACAACTCGTACTATAACGACGGAGAGTGAATTTTTAGAATAATTGACTACGAACGGATAAGAAATCGTTGCGTCAATCGAAATCATCGGCTGATTTTAACGCTCAGGTTATTGTTTGCGCTCCAGGTTAACGATTTTACTTTTCGATAACTTCCATTGTTAATTCTGATTGTCGCTGAGCAGGCGTTCCTGTTTGGCCAGCTTTAAATCACTTTCGACCATGATTTTAACCAGCTGTTTAAAGCTGACGGTCGGCGACCAGCCAAGTTTTTCGCGGGCTTTACCGGCATCTCCGAGCAGCAAATCAACTTCGGCCGGACGATGATAGCGCGGATCGATTTCAACAAATTTCTGCCAATCCAGATCGAGCAGGGTAAATGTTTCTTCGCAAAATTCGCGAACCGAATGGGTTTCTCCGGTAGCCACCACGTAATCGTCAGGTTCATCAGCCTGCATCATCAAATACATTGCTTCGACAAAATCTTTAGCATAGCCCCAGTCGCGCTTTGCGTCGAGATTTCCAAGAAAAAGTTTTTCCTGCAAACCGAGTTTGATGCGCGTTGCCGCCCGCGTAATTTTGCGCGTGACAAAAGTCTCCCCGCGCCGCTCCGACTCATGATTGAAAAGTATCCCGTTGCAGGCAAAGAAGTTATACGATTCGCGGTAGTTAACCGTTGTATAAAAAGCATAAGCCTTGGCGCAGGCGTAGGGTGAACGCGGATAAAACGGAGTTGTTTCCTTTTGCGGAGTTTCGACGACTTTACCGTAAAGTTCCGAAGATGAAGCCTGATAAAATTTCGGCGTGATTCCAGTTTCGCGCATTGCTTCGAGGAGGCGAATTGCGCCGAGACCGGTTATTTCTCCGGTGTATTCGGGAATATCGAACGAGACTCGAACATGCGACTGAGCGCCGAGATTGTAGATTTCATCGGGTTCGGTTTGCCGCAAAATTTGATTGAGCGAACTCGAATCGTTCAAATCGCCGAAAAATAAACGAAGTTTTGGGTTTGGTTCATGCGGGTCCTGGTAAATATGATCAATGCGCCCGGTATTAAAACTTGAAGCGCGGCGAATAATCCCAGAAACCTCGTAACCTTTGGCGAGCAGCAGTTCGGCCAGATATGAGCCGTCTTGTCCGGTAATTCCGGTAATTAAAGCGCGTTTTGACATGGTTTAAGTTAGATTTAATTTGATTTATCAGAGCTGTAAAATTCGAATCAGAATTGAACTTTGAATAATTCTTGATGCAATTGTCAAGCGCTCTTAATAAACTTGAAAAACGGTTGGGCTGATAAATTTCTTAAAATTTGTTACGATACCCCTTTTTGAAAGCTGATCTGATTAAATGCTGATAGAAAACGGACAATTTCCTTTTAAAAAAATTCTGGTCACCGGTGGGGCCGGTTTTTTAGGGAAATTTGTCGTCGAAAAATTAAATAAATTTTCCGATGTTGAAATCGTCGTACCGCGCTCTCTCGAATTTGACTTGACGCGCGAAGACCAGGCCGCGCGGCTTCTCAAACAAACGCAGCCTGATTTAGTCATTCATGCGGCCGGCGTCGTCGGCGGCATCGGTTACACGCGCACCCATCCGGCGACTTCGTTTTACGGTAATTTAACCATGGGCGTCAATATGCTCGAGCAATCAAGGCGGGCGGGGGTCAAAAAATTTTTAGGCGTCGGAACCGTCTGCGCGTACCCGAAATTTACCCCGGTTCCTTTTCAAGAGGAAAATGTCTGGGACGGATACCCGGAAGAAACCAACGCTCCGTACGGTTTGGCAAAAAAAATGATGCTGGTTTACGGGCAGGCTTTGCGTGAACAGTTTGGTTTTAATGCGGTTCATCTGCTGCTGGCAAATCTTCACGGCATCGGCGATGATTTTCATCCAAGCAATTCACATGTAATTCCCGCTCTCATCCGCAGATGTGACGAGGCCAAGCGCGATGGACGAGATTTTATCGAAGTGTGGGGAACGGGCACGGCTTCACGCGAGTTTTTATATGTCGAAGATGCCGCCGAAGCCATCGTCCGAGCGGCGGCTTTTTATGATGAAGGCGAACCGGTTAATATCGGCGCCGGACGTGAAATCGCGATTAAGGATTTGGTTCAAATGATTGCTGAAGTTACAGGATTTACCGGCGAAATCCGTTGGGACGCAACTAAACCGGACGGGCAACCCCGGCGCTGTCTGGATGTTTCCAAAGCTGCGAATAATTTCGGCTTTCTGGCGGAAACCTCTTTTGAAGAGGGTTTGCGAAAAACTTATGAATGGTATTGTCAGATTAGGGATTCAAGCCCCGAAGTTTTAGAGAAGACCTTAAATTAATTCGTAGAGAAACAGAGTGATTCTGGGTTTGGAACAAAGCCACTTTGTACTTTGTTCCATAAATCGCTCCATTTTCTCTGTTTTTCTGCGACGTTTTATCTATTGGTGTCAGAAAAACAAATTCACATTGAAATCGTTTCGCCCGTGCACAATCGCCGCGAGGTGACTCTGCAGTGTCTGCGCAGCCTGGCGCGAATTAACCGAACAAACCTCGAAGTTCACATTATTATTGTTGACGACGGCTCAACCGACGGCACGAGAGAGGCGATTTGTAATCATTTTCCCGCAGTGGAGATCATCCGAGGTGACGGAAATCTGTGGTTTACTGCCGGTTCCAATCTCGGATTCGAACGGGCATTGTCATATCAACCTGATTATCTTCTGCTGATTAACGACGATACCGTTTTTGACGAAAATTTTCTCAAATATCTGGTTGAATGCGCCCAAGCCAATCCGCGTTCCGCAATCGGCGGCGTGCTCCTGTTATGGGACACGCCGCATAAAGTTTTTCAAGTCGCCCCAAAATTTGACGTCTGGTATGGCGGGTGGCGACATCTTTATTGGCAAACCGTCTGGACACTCCCGGAAAAACCGTTTGAAGTTGATTTTATCGCCGGAAACTGCATTTTGTTCCCGGCCGAAGTCTTTCGCGAGATTGGTCTGATGGACGCTAAACGGTTTCCGCACTACGCGGATGCGGAGTTTACCCCGCGCATCAAAAAAAACGGTTGGCGACTTTTGATTGAACCCCGCGCGCGTGTTTTTAATCAGCCGAATACGACCAGCTCTCTCGGCCGGATGACCGTCAGGCAAAAATATCAGTCGCTGTGGGGCGATCTGCGAAAACAACAAAATCTCCGCACGCGTCTGATGATGTACTGGGTGGGCGCCCCGACGAAATTCCACGCCGTTGCCGCCTGGGGAATCTACACAATTCGATTGGGGCTGAAATCATGCGGCTTTAATCGGCAGTGGGAAACGGCTGAATGGCCCGGCGAAAAGCCTTTGCGTGAAGAATATTCGTCGAAGATTTAAACCATGTTTGACCTCAAACAAGAACTGGAAAATACAGCCAAGCCTGAAATAATCTTTGTCTGGAACTATCTCGAATGGGGCGGCGGACAAATTTATTTGCTGGCGATTATGAAAGAGGCCAAACCAAACTGGCGAATCCGGGTAATTCTGCCGCGCGGGTCAAGTCAGCAAATTTTGACATTTATCGAACAAATCGGCGTCGAGTACGAACTGATTGACGCTCATCTTGATTTAGCGCCCGCGCCGACTTTGGGACGCAAACTACAGCGACATTTGAATAAAATCAGATGTGAATGGCGAACGCTGCGTTATCTTTCCCGGTTCCATTTAAGCGAAAGCATTTTGCATATTGATATGGCGCCGTGGCAGTCTCTCGTTGCCTTGCTTTATCTAATCTCGCAGGGGAATGTTTTTGTCACCATGCACAATTCATTACCGCCGGCGGCGCGCTGGCGCGTTTTGCAGTGGCGCATTAAATTTGCCATTCTCGCCAGATTCAAGCGATTTCATTTGTTTGTGGCAAATCAGGACACAAAAAACAGTCTGAGCGGGTTTTTATCGCAAAGTCACTTGGAGAAAGTAAAGGTTACTTACGCATCAATTAATCCGGAAGAAATTGCCCAAGTGAAATCCGCCTTGATTGAACGCGACGAACTGCTCAAACAGTACAATCTGCCGCTGCGCAAGTTTTTAGTTTTTTGCGTCGGTCAGTTTATTGATCGCAAAGGGCGCTGGACTTTTTTAGCCGCCGCGCAACTCGTTTTGCAGGAACATCATGACATGTCTTTTGTCTGGATTTCCAATTCTAATTTGACACCGGAAGAAGCGGATAAAATTGCCGCTTATAATTTGGGAGATAATTTCCACCTTATCGAAGCAAATAAGGTTATTAAAGACCGCCAGCAATTGCTAACCTTGATTGCGACCGCAGATTTATTTGTTTTAGCCAGTCTGGTCGAGGGGTTACCGATTGCTTTGCTGGAAGCCATGGCGCTCGAGATAGCTTGTATTTCAACCAATGTTAACGGCATCCCAGAAGCCGTACGCCATCTTGAAACCGGCTGGCTCATCAGGCCCGGCGATGATCATGCGCTGGCGGACGCGATTGTCCGGCTCAAGAGCGATTCTAAATTGCGTCTCAAATTAGCGAGAATCGGACGCAAGCGCGTCCTAGAGAATTTCATCGAAAGCGTCAGCGCTAACATCGCCATCGCCGAATATCTGGCGTCTTTAAATCTTGATGCAAAACAAAGCGGGTATGCTCGGCGAAATTAACGACTATAGTTGGACGGATTAGTAAAAGCTCTTAAGTTTATGGGATTAGACAGCAACGGGACTAAATTTTTGTTTTACGCCAAAAACCACGGTGTGTCGTTTGCGCAAACAGCAACGGTTGGGCGGCAAAAATTAATTCTTGATGAAAAAAGACTGCGCGAAAATCTGCATCGTTTTGGTCACAATTTTTCAACGGCGGAAATCAAAAATCTGATGACCGAAGCCGACGGGTTTGCCGAGCCTTTTTTTAAACTGTTGGGCGCGGAAAGCATCGAGTCATTTGACGCTTCGAATTATGAAAACGCCACTCACATCCACGATTTTAATACGCCGGTTCCCGAACGATTTAAAAACAAATTTACGGTGGTGCTCGACGGTGGAACGCTTGAACACATTTTTAATTTTCCGACGGCAATCAAAAATTGCCTCGAAATGGTCGCTCTCGGCGGACATTTTTTGAGCATCACGCCGACCAACAATTTTCTCGGACATGGTTTTTATCAGTTTAGCCCGGAACTTTATTTTCGCATCCTGACCGCCGCTAATGGTTATAATCTCGAGCATATGATTATTTTTGAAGATTTTATTGGCTCAAACTGGTACACGGTCGCCGACCCGGACGCCGTTCGCGAGCGTGTCACCCTGATCAATAATAAACCCGCATATTTGTTAATTATTGCCAGAAAAATTAAGGATTTACCCATTTTCGCGCAAGTGCCCCAGCAGAGCGATTATTTTGCTCTCTGGCAGCAATCGGATGAAAACGGCCAGGCTGCAACGCCTGCGGCGAATGTCAATGGGGCCTCACCCGGTCTAATTCGGAAAACTATGCGAAAATCCGTCAGCCTCTTGAGGTTAATAAAGTATCAAATTGAGCAATCGCGCGGGGCCATCAACGAAAACACCGCTCATTATAAGAAAATTGATTGGAAATAAGTTTCGCAAAATTCAGCCCGGACAATTTCCGAAATGAAAAACAGCCTTCCGCGTAATGTTTTGTTCAGTTTATTATCATGGCTGCTGCCGTTGATTTCAACGTTTGTCGTGATGCCGTTTGTCGTGCGCGGGCTGGGAGCGGAAGAATTCGGTTTGCTGACGCTGATTTTAGGTTTTATCAGCTATTCATTTACCTTTGGAGTAGGCCGCGCCGTGACAAAATACGTCGCGGAATACCATGCCGCCAAGGAGTTTGGGCGGATTGACGATGTTCTTTCGGCAACGCTCGCGTTAAATCTGCTCGTCGGCGGAATTGGAGCAATCATTCTGGCGCTGTCGGCAAAATTTTTTGTCCAGGATGTTTTGTTAATTGACAGTCATTTGCAGACCAAAGCCGTTAGCGCTTTTTACGTGGCGGCGGCAACGGTTGTGGTTTTGATGACGCAGCAGGTTTTTAGCGCGGTTCTTCAGGCAATCGGACGGTTTGATTGGTTTTCTCACATCACGACTTTTTTCAGCACGATTTTGAGTGTCGGAAATTTGGTTTTGGTTCTTGGCGGAGGGGATACGCTGGTTTTGTTATGGTGGAATCTGGCTTTAACCTTGGGCGGCGCGGCGGCATTTTATTTCGCTGGTAAAAAACTTTTACCTCAAGCGCGCTTCGGCTTGCGGTTTCGCCGAGAAACGCTATGGCGGGTAACAGGATACAGCGGCGGTATCGTCGCTTATCAAATGCTTGGAAGTTTGTGGCTGCTTTTTGAACGAAGCTATTTGACGCGAGCATTCGGCACGGAAAGCTTGACTTTTTACGCTGTCCCAATGACTCTCGCTATTTATCTACAGGTCTTTGTTAACAGCTTGATTCTGGTTTTGATGCCGCTCGTGAGCGAAATTGGAGCCGGCGCGGATAATGAGCGTTTACTAATAATCTACGAGCGCGCCACTAAATACGTCGGTTTGATAGTGGTTTTCGCTTGCGCCGCTTTGATCATCGGGAGTCGAAGTTTTTTAGCTTTGTGGCTTGGAAATGATTTTGCCGTCCGCTCAAGCGATGTGCTTGTCTTTCATGTTTTAACTTTCGGGGCGATGGCGTTTGGGACGGTTGTCTGGCAAATCAACGAAGGGCTTGGATTTACCGCCAGAAATGCCTGGCTGGTGCTGTTTTGGGTAGTCAGCGGTATCGGATTATTATTCTGGCTCACTCCTTATTATGGTTTGACGGGAGCGGCGGCGGCGCGCGCCGTTGGCGTTGTGATGACCTTGCCTCTGATTATCGTAGTGGTAGAACTAAAAACTTTTGACAAAATTCTCTGGAGTTTTTGGCGCAAAACTCTTTTCGGCTTGATTGTCGCGGGCGGAGCGGGCGGAGCCGTCCAATATTTCTTGCTCAAAAATTTGCCTTTAAACTGGTTCGGGCTGATTGCTGCGACATTTGCCGCCGGTTTGATTTATCTGGCGTGTTTGTTTTTAACCGGGTACTTTTCCGCCGAAGAAGGGCGCTGGCTGCGCCGGTTTGCCGGTCGCGCGCTCGCGATTACTTAGCGATTGAAGATAGAAAAATAGAGCCATTAGCTGTTAAAAAATGTTTTTGATAAAATTGAGCCAACTCCGGTAAAACATTTCGCCAATATGCTCTTTTAAGCTTATTGGAGAACTTATTTAGTGAGCGGAATTTTAACTGCCCAATTTACTAACTGTTTTGAGATTTTAATGAGTAACCTAGTCAAAACTGAAAAATTTCCGCTCGTCCAGCGGATTGAGTATTTAAAAAATCTTTGTCGCGGCAAAAAAGTGCTGCATCTGGGTTGTGCCGATTACCCTTTTACCGAACCCGCAATCGAAAACAAAACTCACATGCATTTTGAATTAATGCAAATTGCCGACGACATCTATGGCTTTGACTACGATCAACCCGGTATTGATATTTTGCAGAGGCATGGAGCTACTAAGCTGTATCGCGCCGATTTGGAAAAGCTAGACGAAGTACCTTTAGATGAAAAATTTGAAATTATTATCGCCGGAGAAATGATCGAACATCTCTCAAACCCGGGTTTGTTTTTGCGCGGCATCAAACGTTTTATGAACGCCGACAGCAATTTAGTGGTGACGACAATCAATGCTTACGCCGGAGTGCGGTTTTTTATTTACGGAATGCGCGGCAAAGGCGGAACAAATGAGCCGGTGCATCCTGACCATGTTGCGTATTATTCATATTCAACGGTCAAACTTCTGCTTAACCGCGAAAATTTTAAGATTAATAAATTCGCGTTTTACGATGTCGGGACGCCGCATCGCCCGCTGATGAATTGGCGGCAGCGTTTAATTAATGATGTCAGCGTCCGAATCTCGCCGGTTTGGGCTGACGGCATTATTGCCGAATGCTCTCTGGGAGAGAATTGATGAAACAAATCGAAACTAATCGCGGCAAAATAAATTCTTATTCATCGTTTTCGGCGTCATCTGAGCACGGCGGGCTGCTGGCGGCTCTGGGTTTGGCCGGGGCTGCCATTTTGGGTGTGATCATCTGGTGGATTTTGGCCGATACGCATCAAAACTCTTCAAATGAACTTTTTTTATTTCCATGGGTATTAATAACTGCCGTCGTCGTTGCCACTCCGTCAGCTGTGTTGTTGTATCAAAAAAAGTTTGATCTCTTTCATCCACTTGTGTTCGCTGCCTGGAGTTACTTTGTTCCGGCTTTTGTGATTGGAGGATTGGTACTTGTTTTTGGTATTTCCGAGCCTCCGTTTATGTATTTGATTGATAATCCGGAATACACTCTACCTCTGACGTTTGTTTATATCGCGCTTGGTTTTGGCGGCTTGAGCCTCGGATACGCTTTGCCGTGGGGACGCATATTAGGCCAAAAACTATCTGCTAAAGTTTTCCCTGTCTGGAATTGGGCGCCCGCCGACGTTGTTTTGCCCAGCGTAATTTTACTTGCCTTTGGCGTTTTCTTTTTCCTGAGCGCCTGGATTGCCGGCTCAATCGGTTATCAGAAAATAGATTTAACCGACAGTTTGAGCAGCGCTAACTACTTTTTTTCGCTCCTGATGCTCGAAGCCAGTTTGATGCTCTGGCTTTTTATCTTCAAAGCCAAAAATATCAGTGTCTTTCATCTTATTTCGCTGTGTTTATTGCTGCTGGTTGTTTTATTTCGGGTTACTTTGGCTGGCAGCAAAAGCAGTTTGCTTTACATTATTGTTCTAATTGCTATGGCTTTTGCGTATTCCGGCCGGCGCTTGAGATTTAAACAGGCTGCCAGCTTCGCTCTGATTGGCTTTTTAGCGTTAATGATCGGAGTTATTTACGGAAATACTTTTCGTCAGCTGCGCGGATCAGAAGATAAAACGAGTTTTAATCAGTATATCTCTCAAGCCGAACAAACGCTGGAAATTATCACCACGCAAGATCCGACAAATACTATTTTGACTGGCTTTGCCGGTTTAGCCGAAAGAATTGAGGTTGCCAGTTCTTTTGCGGTCGTCGTGGCAAATTATGAAAAACTGGCTCCTTATGAGGCCGCCTACGGGCTTGAAAATAATATCTGGACTTATACCTGGACGGCGTTTATCCCGCGTGTTCTGTGGGCTGAGAAACCGCTCGTTTCTGACGCGCGCGGTTACAGCGAATTGTATTTTAACTACGGAGATAATTCATTTGCGATGACGCCGATGGGAGATTTGCTGAGAAATTTCGGCCCTATTGGTGTGCCGCTCGGAATGCTGCTCTTAGGGTTCATCCTGCGAATTATTTACGCCGCGTTAATTGAAAATCAGACGGCGACGATTGGGCGCGTGGCGATGTACTATATGCTTCTGACGAGTTTTACTTACGAAGGCTTTTACGGCACGATTCTGCCTTCAATGATTCGAGTCGCTTTCGTGGCCATAATCAGTCTTCTCTTTGTAAATTTGATGACGCGCAGACAAATCCGGTTTTAATTTAATAATGAAAACAGTTTTTACCAACGGTTGTTTTGATCTTTTGCATCCGGGACATATTGATCTGCTCAACCGCGCCGCCGCGCTCGGCAATAAGTTAATTGTCGGAATTAACTCGGACACCTCAGTCGGAAAAATTAAGGGCCGAACGCGCCCACTTGTTGCCGAACAAGATCGCGCCGCCGTGTTACTTGGGCTTAAAGCTGTTAACGAAGTTGTCATTTTTGATGAACCGACGCCGCAGAGAATCATTGAAGAAATTAAACCGGATGTGCTGGTCAAAGGCGGCGATTGGCCGGTTTCGGAGATTGTCGGCGCTGATTTTGTCCTCGGCAGAGGTGGAGAAGTGTACTCTCTGCCGCTCATTATCGGTTTCTCGACAACAGCAATTATTGAAAAAATTCTGCAGGCTGAATCGAGCGGAATAATCGGAGACACTCGCTCTGAAAATAAAACAGTTAGCGGCAATCTGGTTGACAATGCTTTAAAAGCGCATCAAATTTTGTTTGATGCCCTGCTCGCACAGGAAATTCCGGCAATCGAACGTTCCGGCGAACTGATTTGTCAGGCTCTCATGAGCGGAAAAAAGGTTTTGCTCTGCGGGAACGGCGGCAGCGCTGCCGACGCGCAGCACATCGCCGCCGAATTTGTCGGGCGATACGAGAAAGAGCGTCGAGGGTTGCCCTCAATTGCTCTGACGACCGATACTTCGGCGCTGACGGCTATCAGCAACGATTACGGCTACGAGCGAATCTTTGCCAGACAGGTTGAAGCCCTGGCTGACAAAGGCGATGTTCTCATCGGAATTTCAACCAGCGGCAACTCGCCCAACATTTTAGCGGCGATGATGACGGCGCGAAACCTGGGCTGCGTGACCATCGGTTTGACCGGCGCGAAGGGGAAAAAACTGGCTTCTGTCTCAGACGCCGCCGTTTTAGTTCCGGCGGAACGCACGGCGCGAATTCAGGAAGCGCACGGTTTTATCGGTCACGTTTGGTGCGAAATGGTTGACGCTAAGCTGGCTGTCAAAAAAAATGATAAGGCTGGCGTGCTCAAATAATATTTGAGCGCAAACGTCTGGTTGAAAACTTTGAATGGAAAACTGGCAGTCAATTTTAAATAAATTTTCTGAAGTGCGTGTTTTGGTTGTCGGTGATGTCATGCTCGACCGTTATTTGTGGGGAACTGTTTCGCGGATTTCACCGGAAGCGCCGGTTCCGGTCGTTAAACTCGAGAGAGTGACGCAAACGGCTGGCGGAGCGGCAAATGTGGCCGCCAATATTGCTTCGCTCGGGGCGCGAGCCTATCTAGTCGGCGCTATCGGAACTGATGAAAGCGGCCTGGCCTTGCCGCTTATCTTAGCCGGAAACAACGTCGCATCGGACTATCTGGTGAAATTCGCTGACCGACCGACGACTTGTAAAACCAGAGTTATCGCGCACAGTCAACAGCTTTTACGAGTTGATGATGAAAATTCAACTCAGCTCAACGATCAGCAGGCTGAGATTGTCTGCCAAAAAATTAAAGAGCTGCTGCCTCAAATTGATGTCGTGCTTCTGTCAGATTATGCCAAAGGATGTTTGTGCGAGCGAGTTTTAGCGGAGACAATCGAAGCGGCCAAAAATTACGGTAAACCCGTATTGATTGATCCTAAAGGCAAAAATTATCAGCCGTATCGCGGCGCGACATTGCTGACACCGAACAAGGACGAAGCGGCAGCGGCATCCGGCATCGAAATAACCGATGATCATTCATGCAAAATGGCTGGTGAAAAAATTCTGGGCGAAGTCGGGCTGGAATCATTATTGATCACGCTGGGGGAAGACGGAATGAGACTCTTTGAGAAAAACCGGGATTCGCAGCATTTTCCGACGACGGCACGCAAAGTTTATGACGTCACAGGCGCTGGTGATACTGTCATCGCGGCTCTAGCAACGGCTTTAGGCGCCGGTGCTGAGCTAGCTTCGGCCGCGCAAATTGCCAATACGGCAGCAGGTTTAGCGGTTGAACAAATCGGAACCGCAGCCGTCAACCTGATTGATTTGAAAAACGAGCTGGGAGCCGCAAACGCCGGATAAATCTGAATGACGAAACGAAAAATCGCTCTCGTAACTCACGATTTATCAATTGTTACCGGAGTTTCCACGCTGGCTAAATTTATCTATGGGATAATTTCCGGTTCGACAAATTACCAGGCCGAAATGATTTCTCTGGCGACGTCAGCCCGCGATGCTGACAGCATTCAGCTGACTAATCCCAAAACCTGGACGGGCGGGATCACAATTTCAAATAAAACGTTTCAGAATCTGCCATACCGCCATGTTGGATCAAATCTGTCGGAAATAGAATTTTTTCGATATCGCCCGCGCCCGGCGCTGGATAAAATTTTGGGCGAGTTTGATCTGGTGCAAATTGTGGCCGGAACGCCGCCGTGGATGCTTTCGGCAAAAAACTATTCAGGCAAAATCGCGCTCGCGGTCGCCAGTTTAACCGCGGTCGAACGCGAGAGTTTGTTAAGTCAAACTCCCCAGCCAAAATTGTTATGGCTTAAAGCGATGACCAAAATCAACGAACAATTGGAGCGTCGCGCTTTCGAACGCGCCGACGCCATTCTAGTTTTAAACAATTGGTTGAAAGAGCACTTGTCAACTAAATTTCCCGAAAAAACGATTTTTGCGCCGCCCGGCGTTGATACCGATTTTTTTCAGCCGAGAGAGTATCAAAGTGACGGTTATTTATTGATGGTCGGACGTTTAGCCGACGCTCGGAAGAATGTAAAACTAATGTTTGAAGCATACCGAAAGCTGCTTAATAAACTTCCCGCCGCGCCCAAACTCGTTCTGGCCGGACAGACGGCTCCGACTGCTGAGAACATGAAGTTTGCTGCTGAACTGGGAATTCTTGAGAAGATAGAAGTGTTGACCGGTGTTTCGCAGGAACAACTGGTCGAGATTTATCAAAACGCCGCGCTTTTTATTTTGTCTTCAAACGAAGAAGGTTTTGGTTTAGTCATTGCCGAAGCAATGGCTTGCGGTCTGCCGGTGGTTTCAACAGATTGCGGCGGTCCGGAAGTTATGGTTGACAATGGAATCACTGGATTTTTAACCCGGGTCAATAACGCCGAGGAAATGGCTGGCAGAATCGAGGAGTTGTTAGCCCAACAGGACAAACGGCGCGCTTTCTCTCTCGCTGCGAGAGCGCGCGCGGTCGAAAAATTTTCACTTGCCGCGACCGGACAAATATATTTGCAGACTTATGACAGATTGTTGAGCTAGTTTGAATTACGGTTTTCTAATAACCTTTGAGCAGTTAAAGTCTTGTTAATTTCGTTTTTGGTTAATGATAGAGAAATAAACTAAGGTAAAATTTGTAATATTCAGAATGATTAAAAGAGCATTAATTACTGGCATCACCGGACAGGACGGCAGCTATCTGGCTGAACGACTGCTAGAGTCAGGTTATGAAGTTCATGGATTGGTGCGCCGAATCGCCTTTGAAGACCCGGAACACCGCTTTACCCGAATCAAACATCTGCTCGACAAAATTATTCTGCATCCGGCGAGTCTGGAAAGTTACCCGAGTCTTTTTCATGTCATTAGCAAGCACGATTTTGATGAATGCTACCATCTAGCCGCTCAAAGTTTTGTGGCTGAAAGTTTTACCGACGGTTTTTCAACCATGAACACAAACATCAACGGAACTCATTATATGCTGGCGGCATTGCGCGAACTGCGCCCCGGATGCCGGTTTTATTTTGCCGGCTCGAGCGAAATGTTTGGCAAGGTACGCGAAATTCCGCAAAAAGAAACGACCCCGTTTCATCCGCGCAGCCCTTACGGCATCAGCAAAGTGGCCGGTTTTGATTTAACGAGAAACTACCGCGAAGCCTACGGAATGTTTTGCTGCAGCGGAATTCTTTTTAACCACGAAGGGCCGCGCCGCGGCTATGAATTTGTCACCCGGAAGATTACCAGCGGAGTCGCCAGAATCAAATTAGGGCGGGCAAAAGAAATTCGCTTGGGGAATCTCGAAGCAAAGCGCGATTGGGGGCACGCGTCCGATTACGTTAACGCGATGCATTTAATGATGCAGCAGCCCGAGCCGGATGATTATGTGATTGCATCGGGCGAAACCCATTCGGTCAAAGAGTTTTGCGAATTAGCGTTTGCGTCGGTCGGGCTCGATTATCAGGATTATGTGGTGGTGGATGAGCAGTTTTACCGACCGGCGGAGGTTGAACTGCTGATTGGCGATCCGACCAAAGCGCGTGAGAAACTGGGTTGGGAACCCAAATATACATTTCATACTTTGGTCAAAGAGATGGTTGAAGCCGATTTAAAGGCTCTGTCGGAAAGCTCATTTAAAGAGAGAATTGAGCCGTGAAGATACCGGAAAGCTACAAAAATATTTATTAGTTTAAATCGTGGAACTCTTGGTTAAAATCTTGCTAAATATGTAGCTTATTTTCGACTGTTAAAAAGGGTCAAGGTTTCAATTGCGCAATAATAAACCTAAAATTTTAATTCTGACGGATTTTTACCTGCCCGGATATAAATCAGGCGGCGGATTGCGCACTCTGGTTAACATGGTCGAGCGACTCCGTGATGAATTTGAATTTCAGATAGTGGCGCGCAATCACGACGGCTGGGGCGATTACACTCCTTACCAAAATGTCCGAACCAATGAATGGAACACGCTCGATGAGACGCAAATTTATTATTTCGGCAGAGAAGGGTTAAATTCCGCAAAACTCAAAACGATTTGGCAGAAAACCGGGCCCGACGTTGTTTATCTCAACAGTTTTTTTTCAACTCTGACTATAAAAACAATGCTTTTACGTAATTTCGGACGAGCTCCGAAAACGCCGCTCGTAATTGCGCCCGAAGGCGAATTTTCACTTGGCGCTTTGCAAATCAAGGCGCGCAAGAAAAACGTTTTCCTGAAATTTGCCAAGAGATTAAACTGGCGGCGCGGAATTTTTTGGAAAGCCGCCGCTGCTGAAGAAAAAGCTGACATTCAAAGAGTTTTAGGCGAAAAATGCGAAATCTACGTCGCGCCCAATCTGCCGCCGAAGGTAATTCTGCCGGATTATTCGCCCGACTTAAAACCTTTAAAAAAAGCGGGTGAACTGAAAATTATTTTTCTCTCACGCCTCAACCGCAAAAAAAATCTGTTGTATGTTTTAGAATTACTCAAAAATATAAACGGCGCGGTGCGGCTGGACGTTTACGGCGCGTGCGACGACGAATCTTACTGGCAGGAATGTCAAATTTTGATCAAACAGATGCCGCCCAACGTGACGGTTAACGTTTGCGGCTCGGTTGAATACGAAAAAGTCGCCCTTGTGATGAGCGGTTATCATTTCTTTATTTTACCGACGCAGGGCGAAAATTTCGGACACGTAATTCTCGAAGCTTTCGCCGCCGGATGTCCGGTTTTACTGAGCGATCAAACTCCCTGGCGCGAGCTGGAAGCAAACCGGACGGGCTGTGATCTCTCGCTTGGCGATATCGAAAAATGGCGGACGGTTTTGCAGAAATGTGTTGAAATGGACGACTTTGAATTTAAGGAATGGTCAAACGCGGCGCGCCGATTTGCGGTCGAATGGCTGGCCGCGCCCGAAGTTGAAGCGGCGAATCGCGATGTCTTGCGACGCGCGCTATTAAATGTCAGGAGATAGAGAAAAACTAGGAAAAACAAAATTATGCCAAAAATTAAAATTACCGGATGGCAAACCGGATTTAATAAAATTGCCGCAATCGGCTACATTCAAGCCGCAACGCTGGCGGGTCTGAAAAATTCAAAAGATTATGTTGACAAAGCTGCCAATGGTGAAACTGTCACCATTGAAATTAAGGATTTAGCGAAGGCTCAGGAATTAACCGCAAATCTGCGCGGAATCGGCGCCGAAGTTGAAGTGTTCGAATAACAATGAAAGTTTTAATTCTCGGCGGCGGCGGAATGCTCGGACACAAACTGGTTCAGCAATGGCGCGGGCGATTTGATGTCTGGACGACCTTGCGCGAAAATTATTCGACGGTTGAGCGATTTGGCATTTTTGAGCCGGAAAAAACGATTGCCTCGGTCACGGCGGAGAATTTTGATTCGATAATTCAAGCGTTTGCAGTCGCTAAACCGGATGTTGTCGTTAATTGTATTGGAGTCATTAAACAGTTAAAGGCGTCAAAAGACCCGACCGTCACGCTGGCGATAAATTCGATTTTTCCGCATCGCGTCGCCACTCTTTGCCGCGCGTCGGGAGCGCGTTTTATCACTCTGAGCACCGATTGCGTGTTTAGCGGCGCGCACGGCAATTATCTTGAAACCGATACGCCCGATGCCGTTGATTTATACGGTCAAAGCAAGCATTGGGGAGAAGTCGAGGGCGAAAATTGTCTGACCATCAGGACTTCGATTATCGGTCGTGAACTCGGCACAGCGCACAGTCTGGTTGACTGGTTTCTTTCAAATCGAGGGTTGAACAAAACGCTCAAAGGTTTTACCGGAGCGATTTACACCGGGTTTCCGACAATTGTTTTAGCTGATATACTCGCTGACATTATTGAAACAAAAGCAAACGCTCACGGTCTCCGGCATCTTTCAAGCGACCCGATTAGCAAATTTGATTTGCTTCAAATAATAAATCGTGAATTTAAGGCAGGTCTTGAAATCGAGCCGGATTCGGATTTTAAATGCGACCGCAGTCTCAATTCAGAGCGTTATCGCAGAGAGTTTAACTTTAAACCGCCGTCCTGGGCGGAAATGATCAGGCTCATGGCTGACGATCCGACAACATACGATGAATTCAGAAGTAATTGGTGAATGATGAATCAAAACAATTAAAATGCAAAATTAAAAACTGCTTTGGAAGTCACATTTTAAATTTTTAATTGATTCACCATTCACCGTTTACCATTCACCATTATTCATGAAAGTGATGACGATTTTCGGGACGAGACCCGAAATTATCCGTTTGAGTCTGGTGATGCGCTTGCTCGACCAGCATTGCGACCACACCACCGTTCATACCGGACAAAACTATACCGAAAGTCTCAGCGACATCTTCTTGCGCGATCTCGAAGTTCGGACGCCGGATTTTCATCTGGGATTACGCTCGAACAGTTTCGGCGAACAAATCGGCCAGATTTTAACCAAAGTTGATAACATCTTGGAAGAAGTTAAGCCCGACAAATTGCTTCTGCTGGGAGATACAAACAGCGCTTTGACGGCTATTTTAGCTGCCCGGCGCGGGATTCCGGTGTTTCATATGGAAGCGGGCAATCGCTGTTATGACAATCGTGTTCCGGAAGAAATTAACCGCCGGATTATCGATCACGCGAGCCAGATTTTGCTGCCCTACACCGAACGAAGCAAGGAAAATCTGGTTCGGGAAGGTATTGAGCGCGACCGAATCTTTATTACCGGCAATCCGATTAATGAAGTCATCTTAGCTAACAACGAAAAAATCGAAAATTCGGATGTCCTCGAACGCCTCGGAGTCAAGCAGTACGATTATTTTCTAGTCACTTTGCACCGAGCTGAAAACGTCGATTTGCCGGCGCGTCTGAAAAAAATCCTCAACGGGCTGCGGCTCGTCACCGAGCGTTTTAATAAACCGATGCTTGTCAGTCTGCATCCGCGGACGGCCGGCAAACTTGAAGAATTCGGTTTGAAACCCGATCCGGAAAAAATCAAACTGTTCGAACCGCTCAACTTTTTTGATTTTGTTAAATTGGAGAAAAATGCTCAAGCTGTTTTGACCGATTCGGGAACGGTTCAGGAGGAATGCGCGATTTTCGGCGTTCCGAACGTGACTTTGCGAGATGTCACCGAACGACCTGAGACAATCGAAACAGGAAGCAACATCTTGAGCGGGGCTGAACCGAATCTTATTTTAAAGGCGGTCGAAATCGCCGTCTCGCAGCCCGCCAACTGGGTTGCGCCGCCGGAATACACGGTTGAGAACGTCGCGCAGACAGTTTTAAAAATAGTTTTAGGTTATACGAGTTTGCGCCGCCATGTTTCCTAAATAATTCAAACTCAAATCAATAAGGCAAAGGCGCGCCGCAAATCGCGCTTTTGCCTTTTCAGTTTTAAGCTAGTATTTTGGCTTTTTGTCTTTTTACAAATGCGCGTTTTGATTTTTTCGCAATACTATTATCCCGAAGGTGTGCCAAAACCGCACGAACTGGCCGAAGAGCTTTACGAAAACGGGCATCAGGTCTCGGTTTTAACCGGCTTTCCGCATTATCCGGGGGGCAGACTCGCGCCGGGTTACAAACTTGGTTTATTTTTACGAGAGAAAATTCACGATATTTCGGTTTTGCGGCTTTTTGAACTGCCTTATCACAGCACGAACGCACTGCTGCGGATGGCCAACTATCTGTCGTTTATGGTCAGCGCCCCGTTCGGCGCATTTTTCACTCCGCGCGCGGATGTGATTTACGTTTGGCATCCGCCGCAAACAATCGGGGTGGCAGCGTGGCTGCTCGGTAAAATCAAAGGAGTTCCGTTTGTTTACGACGTTCAGGACATTTGGGGACACTTTACGGTGCTCTCGGGAATGGTTCGCGAAGGCAGTCTGGCAATTAAAATCATTCGGTGGCTGGAGAAATTCGTCGCTCTGCGAGCCGCGCATCTGATTGTGCAAACTGAAGCCGGGCGCGATTATTTTATTGAAAGAGGCGTGGAAAGATCGAAAATCTCAATTCTCCCGCATTGGATTGATGAAAAATCGTTTGCCGCCGCCGGAAGCGAGGAACGCGAAACGGTGCGCTCACAATTCGGTTGGGATGATAAATTTATTGTGCTTTTTGCCGGAAACCTGGGAATCGTTCAGGGATTGGATTCAATTATCGAAGCCGCCGGTCATTTAAAGGGCGAGAAAGCTCGAATCGTTTTGATGGGCGAAGGAACTGACAAGGCGCGGCTGGAAAAAATAGCCAGCGAAATGAATGTCGGCGACCGTCTACAATTCATCGAACGTCAGCCGGCAGAGCGGATGCCGGCTTTTATGGCGGCGGCTGACGCGCTCCTGGTCAGCCTCAAAAAATCCGAGCTGACAAAATATGTTATTCCTTCAAAAACAGTGGCTTATCTAGCCAGCGGCAAGCCGATTTTGATGGCGACCGGCGGCGCTTCCGAAGATTTAATCCGCCGGGCAAAAGCCGGAATTGTTGTCGAACCCGAAAACCCGACTGAGTTAGCCGCCGCGATTGAACAAATGCAGTCAATGCCGTCGGCAGAGTTAACGGATTTCGGTACAAACGGGCAGACATTTCTGACGGAAAATTTAAGCAAGAAAAAAGTAATCGCCGCTTACGAAGCATTGCTGCAAAAAGTTGCCGACGATTACCGAAAAAAATAATGTTTGACGGATTTGAATCCAAAGTTCAAAAATCCAAAATCTGTCTGGTCACGGGCGCCACCGGAGTTGTCGGTCTGCCCTTGGTACGCAAACTCTTAGCTGACAATCATAAAGTGAAAATTCTTGCTCGGAATAAAGTGCCAGCCGGGATGTTTCCGCCAAAAGTTGAAATTATCAAAGGTGATTTGAACGACCGAAACGCGCTCGCAAAAGCATCGGACGGAGTCGAGTGGATTTTTCATCTGGCCGCCAAACTTCACATCAATAATCCGGGAGCTGATTTGCAGCGCGAGTATCAGGAAACGAATGTTGCGGGAACAGAAAATTTGGTTAGAGCGGCGACTCGACATAAAGTTGAAAAATTTGTCTTTTTCAGCACAATTAATGTTTACGGCGCGGGCGACGGCAACCGTATTTTTGACGAGAAGGACGAAATCGCTCCGTTTGGATTTTACGCTGAATCAAAAGCTGCGGCGGAAAAGATAATTTTAGCGGAAAAATGCGGAGTCGTTTTGCGGCTGGCGGCGGTTTACGGTTCGCGGATGAAAGGAAATTATCTGCGTCTGCTTGGAGCGCTGCGGCGCAACCGTTTCCTGTTCATCGGAAACGGGCGCAATCGTCGGACTTTGATTCATCATGACGATGCCGCCAGAGCTGCGATGATCGCCGCCGAACAGGCTGCCGCCGGAACAATTTATAACGTGACGGACGGCCCTGTTCATGCTTTTTCCGAAATAATCGAATCAATGTCCAAGGCTCTCGGCAAACGCGTTCCAAAAACTCACTTGCCGCTGTGGCCTGTGAAGTTAGGGATTGGTTTGGCTGACAATGTGGGGAAATTGCTGAAAATAAATTCACCTGTCAACCGTGCTTTACTCGAAAAACTGCTCGAAGATGTCGCCGTCAGCGGCGATAAATTGCGAGATGAGCTGAGTTTTTACCCGCAATATGATTTAAAATCAGGCTGGGTCGAGACAGTCAGAGGTCAACCGTCAACCGTCAGCCGATAGAATGATGAATACGATTATCATTTTAATTTTGGCAGCTTATGTCTTGACTGCGCTCGGGGTTGAGGGCTGGCGGCGACTGGCATTACAGCGGAAAATTTTGGACGTTCCGAACGAGAGGAGCTCGCACATCAATCCGACACCGCGCGGCGGAGGCGTGATCATTTTTGCGGTGACACTCGCCTTCTTGATTGCCGGAGCGGCGCAAAGCGGAAGATTAGTGTTTTTGTCACCCTTTCTGGCCGGAGCGGTTTTAATTGCGGTCGTCAGCTGGCTCGACGATTTATATTCGCTGCCGAGCTGGCTTCGATTTGGAGTGCATACAGTTGCGGCGATGCTGGTTATTTTTGGAATCGGATACTTTAAAAACGTCGCACTGCCTTTTTATAATTTAAGTTTCGGGACATGGTTTCTAGGGCAAGTCTTGACGCTGCTCTGGATTGTCGGTTTGACCAACGCCTACAATTTTATGGACGGAATTGACGGGATTGCCGGAGCGCAGGGTTTGACTGCCGGAATCGGTTGGGGGCTGGCCGGCTGGCTGATTGGCGATCAATTAATTTTTCTCTTTGGGGGCTTGCTGGCGGCAACTAATCTCGGATTTTTGTGGCACAACTGGCATCCGGCACGCATTTTTATGGGCGATGTCGGCAGCGCGTTTCTCGGGTTTAGCTTCGCGGCTCTGCCGCTTTTGGCGATGCGGCAAACTGAAAATACCGGCGGCTGGATGGTTTTTGGTTTCCTCCTGGTTTGGACGTTTATCTTCGATGCCGTCCTGACCTTTATCCGTCGGACAAGACGCGGCGAAAACGTTTTTGCGGCTCACCGGTCACATCTCTACCAGCGATTAGTAATCGCCGGTTATCCGCATAATCTGGTTTCGCTTGGTTACGGTATTTTGTCTGTGGTTGGACTGGGACTGGCTATTTTGTGGCTGATCTTTAATCAGAACGAAATAAAGCTGTTGACAGTAATGTTTCTGATCTTGATGGCGGCCGGACTTTGGGTTTTTGTCGTCAGGAGCGAAAAGGCAGCCGGGAGTGATTCTAAGTAATCGTGCAGAAATAGACTATACTATTTTTCACAATGGGGAAAACTAAGATTGTTCAATTGAGCAATGAGCAACGTCAAGAACTTGAAGAGGGTCGTCGCACGGGCAAAAGCCACGCTTTTCGGGAACGGTGTCAA
>JBBQUS010000025.1:0-67237 GCA_038212235.1 Pyrinomonadales bacterium | reverse complement strand
CAGATGATAAAAATGCCAGAAGCTTGTCTGAGCGGCTGACTCTCAGAGGGGTCATAATTCAATCACAGCTTTTCTGGCATTCTTGGTTGCTCAAGCTTGAGGCATGAGCTAACATCCGTCAACATACAAATTCAATCGTTATGTGTTTTTTGGTAAAATTGAGGCGGAACTTTTCAGAATCAATGGTGTCTAAAGTTGTGAGGTGAAAATTTGAAATTGATGGCTGCTACATTTTCTTTTCTCAGGCGCGTTTTGACTAATCGAGTCGGTCATCTGCTTCTTGTTATCAATCTTTGTTTTATCGCTTACCTTTTCAGCCCAAAGCATGTTAGACCTCACCGATCAGACGGAAGCTGTTATACCGTAGCCGAAGCTAGACGAGACTCTCAAAATCAATTTTGCGCCGGTTCACAGCCGAAATGGATGGTTGTTGTAGGATTTCTGAATTTACCGGCATTTCAACCGACGGCAGGAATCAGCCAATTATTGACCGCCTCATCTCCAACAATGTGTGTTCAAACTGAATCACAAATTTCGCTGCTTCTATTTATGTTTTTTGCTTCAATACAGTGGTTATTGGTAGGTTCCGGAATTGAAAAACTAATCACGGTACTGAAAAACTAATCAGAAAACGTTTGGGTAGCAACAGCACACGTAAGCGTTCACAGAGGGTGAATGGAAACAGCTTCTCCTAGCAACCCTCTGAACGGTTGCAAAAAATCAACAGATTTCTTGTATCGGAATTTTAATGAACCACAACATCTAGTATTACTACTCAAAACAGCACTTTTTACACTTATTGTCATGGGTTAAGTTACTGATAGTAAAGCAGATAACTCTGCTGCGTCTGATAACCGTAGTTACGGAGTTTTCTAATTAGGTCAAATTATATTCTGAGCAGATGGTGATGCACGTAAACTCGTTCGTCCTTTTCGTTTTCATGAAAAACTATTTGAATTGCAAAAATACTCCACCCTCAGAAAATGCAGTTCTTGCTGAGCTTTCGGCAGCAAATGCAGGCGTTCGTTTCCTTTAAACAAAATGGTCTTCAGCGGATTTTGCAATTGAATGTTCATTTTTAATTTGTAAACTTTCGTCAGACTGTTAAATTGACATCAGAGTTTTTACAACTCTGTATTAACATCACTTCCCTTCCCTTTTGCTAATAATCGTTCCTTCTTGAACTTTTATTTTCTGTCTTCATCCTAATCTTAGTAATCACCAGTTTAATTTTACTTTAAAACACTGAATGGTTTGACTAGGACAGACGCCTAAAAAGCGATTCTGGGGCATTTATCCGCAACGCATATTTTTAGTCTTTGTTTATCGGCATTATAAATATTTAATAATATTACGATTCGCTTCCCCATCTGCCCTTTAGTTTAATTCTAGTCTCCGGGTTTTCCAAATCTATTTTCGAGAGCTTCAATTATTACTTCAGAAATGGTCAAACCCTGTAATTTGGCTTGACCGACCCAGTGCCTGCGTCTCGCGACATCTACTTTAATCCCGAGGTTAACGAATTTATCGGCTACCGGTTTAGCCTGTTTGATTTGGTTTTCCATTTTTCCAGATTTCTGGTTTTCCGCCTTATTTCGAGCGTCGAATAATTCACTATATTTAGCCATTGATAACTCCTAAGATTTCTTTCCCCAAATTGGTGTAATCTTCTGCCGCCTTGAGAGCAATAGCAGTTTTAACATCAGCCACCGGTGTTCCCGACATCGCAGCCTTTTGAAAACTGGCGGACCTGCGAATCACAGTCTCAAAAACCGGGAACCCGTTTTCCTTGAGTTCTGCTTTCATTACCTCGCCCTCACTGCTTGGGCGCGGCGGCACGATGGTTAACAGTGCACGATAGTTATCCCGACTGAGACTTCCAGCCGTATCGAGGAGCGCTTCCAAGCCTAAAATATCGGGAGCGGTCGGCAAGATTAACAAATCGCAGCCGCTGCTCAGTTCTTCTAAATCTTCCGAGTTGGGGCGCGCCGGCGTATCAATTATGACAAACTCTTTGCCAGTGATGTGCCGCGCCGATTCTTTTTCATTGACGACTTTAAAAGGCAATGCCCCGCGCTGCGCCCAACGGACGCTGGTTCGATTAGGATCTCCGTCAATAAGGAGCGTTTCTCCGATTTTTGAGAAATACGCGGCAATATGCACCGCGGTAGTTGATTTGCCAACTCCGCCTTTATAACCTGTGACCGTCAAAATTATCATCTTTTTCCCTCTCAATCATTAAATCCGGAAATAATGAATTCCAGATTGGCAGATATACTGATTTCTGGAATAACAGATACTTCAGCTATTCGTCAATTAACACAGTATCATTGTAGACTGAAAATAACAATTTCTGGATTTCTGTAAATCTGTTTTTGAGTTTATCTGGAAATAACGATTATATTATTTCCAGTAGTACTGTTTTCCAGTTATATGGATTTCCTTCTTTCTGGGATTACCTTTTTCCAGTATTCTGAATAGTAGTTAATAACACTTTCGTGATTTCCATATTTCCGTAAATCCAGAAAATTAATTAGTTTCAGACTTACAAACTTGATTATTGGAAAGTATAAAATTGGTGGCGAGGGAATATTCATAATTGCTGTTTTCAGATAATTTCTCCGAGCAGGGAATTGCAGGTAAAACACACGGCCCGGCATGACTCTAAAATTTAACGTCAGTTGATCTAGATAAAAATGTCTAAACTTGTCGCCCAATCTCATCCAGCCGGTTCAGTTTTAATTGTAGGTCATAATCAGAGTTGATAATTGGCGCGCTCGGCGCTTGGCGGCTTGCTCGCAGATGCCCTGGATGATTTCGCCGAGATTTGAGCTCACATAAAATTCTTCGTCCGGCGTGATCATAAACTCGTACTCGCTAAACCTTGGCACCACATAAAGCTTTAATTTGGATGATTGGCATTTTTGCAGCCAGTACCAGAGAAAACTATCAAATACTTGAGCGGCATCCGCATCGTCAAGGATGGTGGCTCGGAACTCGGCATCCTGCACATGCTTTCGCCAAAAATTCGCGTCGGTTTGAGAATCTGTTTCACTCATTGATAATATTATCTGAAGGCATTTGTCGCTTAACCTCAAGGGGAAATCTTAAATCAGAATCGTGTCTGCTTCCCAAATTGCGTTCTCGTCCTCACCTGCAAGATTCTGCTCCAGCCAGTTTCTGATCCGGCGCGCTCGCCACACAGCCCGTTTCGATTGATAAAAATTGACTCCGACGTTAATAATCAAAAGAATCACGACCAGGTTAAAGAGCAACGCCATCAGCGGACTCGTCAGCGGTCCTGCCAGCCATCCGGCTGCGTTTAAGACGACGACCGCGGCAATGAATATAGCCAGGTGAAGACCGGCTTGTTTAACGATTGCCAGCGGTTTGATCATTTCCCCGGTCTCGCGCTCAAGCCTCGCCAGATCCAAATTGAGCCAGGATAAATAATTGTGCAGATGACCGGGGCCGAACTCGTGCTTGAGACTGTCCGTGGCGCTCTTCAAGTAATCTTCCTGTTGCGCCCGGTCAACCGGAAGGGAATTAACCACTTGATCGATTCGAAAATCTATCTTTTGTAAAATCCTCTTTTGCATCCTTTTTCTGCCGCCTCCCGGAGCAAAATTAAGCTCGCGTCCCGATTGTTGAAAAACAATTCGGTCGAAATTTTTCTGGAGCGACTACTTTACTTCTCGTTCCTGTCGCTTCAAACCGAAATAACTGAAACAGAGCATCAGTAAACAAACAACGAAAGCGAATGAATCAACCACTAAAAACCGGCTGGCGGTGGGGTCGGAACTGCTCCCAAAAATCAGCGGCACGAGCTGGAGCATCAAAATCGTCACCACAGCGCTCGCGGCGTACACAAACCCGCCCTTTAAGGCGCCCCTTTTCACCCTTTGGGCAAAGAAGTGGGCTAAGAGAAAACCTAAGACGGCGGCGACCAGGCTGGCAAAGGCAATTAAATATAACATCTGGTTTTTATCAGCTCCTTTAAGTCTCTTAAACCTCTATCTTAGCAGGAATGTCCAACCCGTCACCAACTTTTATTGGAGGCGCTTCATATTACCTCAAATTTTGAATTGATAATTTCTCTTGCTTCTCAACGATTCATTCACCTCAATAAAATCAATCTGAGGGGCGGTTTTACCGCCTTCGTGCTAGGTGCTGCTATTGGCTGTGATTTCTGCCTGGTGGTCTAGCAAATACAGTTTAAATTCGAGTCGTAATCGCTCAATCAATGCCAGCAGATACAGTCGATCTCGTTCAAGATGCTCAAGACTCTGACTTATAACTGCGTGTTCGCCATTCTCAAGGATGGCTTTGTTGAAAGCCGCCTTTCTCAAGCTGTCATTTGAAAAAAGCGGTTTTCCGTCCTCTCCCTTAGCCAGCGCAATCTCCAATTGCAAATCGGCTTCCATTTTGTCTAATCGCTCGCGCTCGCGCCCGATATTTAAATTCATCTCGGCGACGGTTCGCAAATTTTGTTCGATTTTTTCAGGATTGTTTCTCATTATTTTCTTTCTAGTTAGAATTTATCTGCTTTCTCTGATTAGCTAAATTTATTGTTGGGGTCGAAATCCTCAATTGTTATCGGACTCAACGCGTTTTCAGTTTTCCTTCTTCTGACGGTCTTGTTCCAACATAATTCGCGCTGCCGCGCGGTGATAACAGGGAAAACCTTCTTTGTATGCTTGGCACTCGCAGAAATTAGCTCTTGCTCGGTACAGATTGCCGCTTGTTCTCGAACAACTTTGCAGTTCTCGCCCGTCCCACGTCATCAAATCGTTTGATTCAATTTCCGCTGCCGCTCGCTCAAACGCTCTAATCCAGCGTGCCTTGTTTTTATCGAGTTCCAGACTGGCAACCAGGTTAATGATTGCCAGCTGGAGTTGGGCGTCAAAGTTTGTTTCGCTCGTCGTCATTTCTAATGGGCTTAATTAATTGATGTGGCTCGCTGTTTCAGTCAGTTCACCGGCTTTTAAAATCTTGTCGGCTGCGTGAACAATCCGGCGGGCTGATAAATCGGGAATTTCGCACGCGTCCGCGCCAAGCCACGCTTGAATGTAGCCTCTGGCATACTCCGCGCCGGGAAGCTCCAGCGTTTCACACAACAGCAAAGCAACTGATTCGGCTTCGACTTCGCGCAGGTTCTTTGGCGTCCGCTCGTCATCCTGCAAACTCAATTCTGCCGTATGACCCAACACTACATGGGCTAATTCGTGCATTGTGGTCTTATGTGAAAGTGCTGCAAAGGGCGAAACCGCTATTTTGTTAAGGGCGGCATATCCTTGCACGTTGCCGTTGGTTTCTTCAAACCGGATTTCCTCAATCCCCAACGTTTGCAGGGCTTTCTCTTTGTTCCACGTCGGAGTTCCCGCAAATTCGACGGCTTCGCCTTCCGTTTGCGCGAAAACAAACCAGTTGCGGCGAAAAACAAAGAAAGTTGAAATTTCGTTTTCTTCTGTTTTGCTCTCGCGTTTAACGGTCACGGGCACGCACAATTCAAGCGCCTTTTCGCCCTTTTTAACTTGCCTGCCGACTGCCAACCAACCAGAATAAGTGTTGATTGCTCCGGGTTCGATGCCTCTGCCGTCGCATTGGAAGAGTGCCAGCAATTGATTGCCGATGCTGTAATGCCAAAAGGCTTGATAGGCTTTGAGCATCTTGCCGGGTTGGTTGACGGCATCGAGCAGAAGGTGCTGCCAGCGGTTTTCGATTGGTTCAACCGGCGATGTTGTTTTGCTTCTTTTGAATGATTTTTTCATGGTTTCCCCTGCTTCTTTAGTTCAAAACGGCATCTGCCGCGTAAATGGATAAAATGATTGCCAGTACGAAAAACAAAAATGCGGCTGCATCAATGATTTCCTGGAAAGCCGCTTGTCGGCGGCTTTCCTGATAGCGGGTGCGAGTGTCGTAACGATTTCTTTTATTCACTGTTTTTACTCGCTCCTTAAATCATTTCCTGATGGGTTGGGCAAAACTGCTGTGAAAAGTGCAAACCCCAGCCTCGCGCTTGTAATTCCTGACGCGTTCCCGTTGACTGCTCGCTGCATAAATCACAGAAAGCATTGATTTGAATTTCCG
This sequence comes from Pyrinomonadales bacterium, assembly GCA_038212235.1. Classification (GTDB taxonomy): domain Bacteria; phylum Acidobacteriota; class Blastocatellia; order Pyrinomonadales; family Pyrinomonadaceae; genus JBBQUS01. The sequence continues at coordinate 61,147 of JBBQUS010000025.1, read as the reverse complement.
GTTGGGGCTGCGGTTTAACGTGGTTAAAGGCTGGAACAACCGCACTAACTTGAAAAAGCTCTTGCGCGTTTGTGGTTGAAATGGTATTTGTATTAACGAACATTACTTGAATCTCCAGAAGGTTTAAGTTGTTTTTTCGGGGAAATAAATTGTCAGAGTCGTTCAAAACCAAACAATTTATTTCCTTTAATTTCATCTCTAATTCTAATAGAAACGCCTGCTTTTGTCAACCATTTTCACACTTATTTCTCATTATTTTTCAACAATTAAACCGATTAATTTGGTTAAATTGGGCGGGCAAAATCTGAAGCGACGGCAAGCCAATTGTGTTTCGCTGGGAAGATTTTGCCCGTCCAAATCAACGCTTTATCCGCAGTCTGTTTCAAATTACCTCTGCTTGATTCGCTCAATAATTTCTCCGGTTTGCCGAAGATTGTCCATTGTTTCCAATTGTAATTGAGCGTTTCTTCGGCGCGCCGATCCGCTCTTGAGTTGCTCGCGGAGTGCGGTCAAAGCCAGTCGCAGCATTTCGGGATGTTCAAACGAAACCTCGCCGCGTTCCCAGCGGGCAATCGTGTTTCCTGAAACATCAAGGCGCTCCCCCAATTCAACCTGCGTTAATTCCAATTCTTTGCGCTGCTCTCTAATTTCTTCACCTTTCATCTTTATCACCTCTTGTGCCGTTATATTAAAATTTGTTATCTTGAAAAGGGCGGTAAGGTTTAACCCTTACCGCTTGGCTTTTACTTATCTTTTGAGATTTGAGATAAGTTCTTCAACCTGTTTTAACTGCGAGCGGAGAGTGTCAGTCTCCGCTTTTAGTTTTTCTACTTCTTCGGCAAGCTCTAAAATCCGATACGAAAGGATTCTGTTTGCCTCAAAGTGCGGTTGAAGGATGTTAGCCACAATGCCGGAAATTGCTTTCAACATTGCTTTTATCCTCCTTTTCAAAGATTGTTAAGAATTGCTTCCTAACATCTCTAATTATACACTCTGTATAGAAGAAGTCAAGTAAAATCTCGTTATTTGGTAGTTATTTCAACTGAACATTATCGGTTTGGGCAAACGGAAATTTCCTCGTTGTCTATTGGTTACTGGAGTTTTTCGCCAGATAATAATTTGACAGCTTGTCGCGGGCATGGTGAGGAAAGCATTCTTTTTTCGCTTGGCAAATTGCTTTTGAGTCAAAGTCGTTTTAATTTTCGCCCGTTTCTGTTAAAGCTGCCGCTGCCTCGCGCTCGCGCTGCCGTCGTTTCGCTAGAGCCTGGGGGCTGGGATTCGAATCGGGTTTACGCCCGACGACACCTTTGCCCTTCCCCTTCATCCCGCGCGTGGCTGCCCCGCCTCGACTGCTGCCATCCGGTGTCTGGGGCTGTCCTAAAATTTTTAATCTGCCTTTTTGACGTTCTTTTTGCTTTTGCTTTTCACGGATGCGGTCGGCGGCAAAGGCAAACAATTCGGTTTCTGCGGAATCCAGGCGAAAAGAGCCGTCAGGCTGTGCCGCTTTAAGGTCGATTAAATCCCACAATGCCATAAAGTTTTGGCGTCTTGCCTGCTGGGCTTTGGTCAGATGTGAATTACTGCCGGTCTTACCTTTTTTTCCATTTGCGGCTCGCTGGTTAAAATCTCGCCGCAGTTTCTCGACCGCAATTATGAATAATTGCCATTCCTGGGGTTCTAAGTTTAATGATTTGAGTGAAGCCGCAGCGAGCGGCTTCTCCCGTTCGCTCAAATGTTTGGTTAATTCCATAAATTTAACCACCGATTCATTTTCACGCCGCCTGGCGGCGACCGTTAACCGCTTCGGCGTGGTTGTCTCGTTCTTCTTCTCGCGCTCCTCCGGCGTTGTCATCCGGTTCGTCGTCTCGCTCAATAATGTTTTCATGTTCATCATCGGCAGATAAAACGCGGGAAGCGTTCGGCAAAACGTGGGCTTGTCTGTCAGCCAAATCTTTTTGCCAGAAAAGCGGCTTGGCTGCCGTTTCATCGTTCATTTGAACCTGTTTTAAATACGCTTTGGCTTCCGCTTTGTATTTCTTTGCCGCTTGGCAAAGGCGTTCTTCCGCATCGAACAGAAGATAATTCAAATTTTCTTTTTTCGCTAGTTCAATGACTGTCTCCTGTGAAACATAGCCGCCCAGATACGGGTTTTCACCAAGCGAACAAATTAGCATCAGATAAAGCAGCTTTGATTTCTGCTCCGCACTGAGCGTTCCGAATTTTTCAGCTCTCGTCCAAATCGTTTTATCGCTCCGGCTCTCGTAACCGCTCGTGAATTCGGCAAAATCAACGTCCAGAATCTCACCGATGGTTTTGAGGTTTTTGCCTTCCTCACGCGAAAGCAATTTAAAAAGACGCGAAATTAATAAGTTTAGATAAAACTCATCATTCCAAATCCAGCGTGTTTCGTTAAAATTTGCCGCGCTCTCTTTTAAAACGCGCACTCTGACGGGTTCGGCTACGCGCATATCAAAAAGTTCCTGACGCCGCTTGGCTGCCTGCTCCTTGTTATCAACGGCTGGTGCGCTCGTCATCGCTGCGCTTGCCCCGATTGCCGCATAGTTAATGTATTGTCCGACTATCGGCGATTGTCTGAAATGCTTGGCGCACAGTTTAACCCGGCAAATCCAAAGTTTGTTTCCAATCTCCGCGCCGTCGCCAAACACGGCGCTTTCGGCAAACGGGCAGAAGTCGGCTTCTTTCCCTAAGGACACGTATTGTCCGCTCCCAATCATGCCGTTATCCGAATAGTAACTCGACCGAACGAGCGGGGCGCGGTACTCCTCATTGGCAACGTGGTTTTCAAACTGCTCGAACACTTCCGGCAAATTGTCAGCTTGATTTTCCGACTGAACCGTTTGATTGTCGCTTTCATCTCCTGCGTCCTCGTCGGCGGCTTCTGCATTGAGGGGGCGCACCTGCAAAGCGATTTCCTTTGTTCGGGCGGCAGTCGCGGCTCGTGCCTCAATCTGCACTAATGCAATGTGGTTACGGGTTTTCATTTGAAAGCAGGGTTTGTTGGTGCAAATGTCGGCGTCGTCCAGATTTTCAAAGAGCGACGGCGCGTTGCCGCTCCGGTACGGGCAAAGGGGGCAAATTCTCCCTTCCGGGTGAAGTCGTTTATCTCGCACATCAAAGGGGGCATCCTGCAATCGCTGTAACACGCTGCGGTTTAAAAATGAGCGCAAATGTGCGACCGGAGCGGTTTCCGTCACGGTCACGTAATCCTCTGCTGTTTCATCCCAATCCCTTTGTTCTTCAAAACACTGCTCTAAGGCTTCGACTTGAATTTCCTCGGAATATTTGGCTAGTTCGAGCGCGTGGCTCAAAGTGATTTTGTCAGAGAGCAAACTTTCTTTAGCTGCCTCAATCAACTTCGTTAATTGCAGCCTTGTGTGAACATAATTGATGTTTTTGCCGACTCTCACGGCGAGTTCTGCCATCGTCAAACGGCGGTTTCCGGCTTTTACTGTTTCGAGCAAATATTGGTAACCAGCCGCTTCTTCCAACGGATGCACATCCTCTCGGTGCAGATTCTCTGAAATCTGGATTTCGATTACCTGCGCATCCGACAAGTTGGCAATCCGGGCGGGAATGGTTTTGCGTTCCGCCATCAGAGATGCCCGGTAACGGCGTTCGCCCGACACGATTTCAAATCGCCCTTCAGCTTTCGGTCGGACAACGATGTTTTGAATAACTCCGTTTTTCCTGATGTTGGTGGCTAATTCTTCCAAGCTCTCGATATTGATTTTCCGGCGCGGGTTGGTCGGGGATAAATCAATCAAATCCAGTTCGATTTGCTCAACGGCTGATTCGCTCGTGCCGAAGCTGCCGCGAATCACATTATTTTTTGGGGGATTGACCGATTGAATCTCGGTAATTTCTGTCTCTGCTGTTGTTGCTGCTGCGGCAGCAATTGTTTCAAGTGACATTGTAAGCTCCTTAAATTTAGTTGTTTTTTCTAGAGCAATAAACCGTCAGAGTCGTTCAAACCAAACAATTTATTTCTCTCAAATACATCTCAAATTCTAATTGCAAAGCCTGCTTTTGTCAAGTCAATATTATTCTTTTTTCTGTTTATTTTCAACTATTTAACTGTTAATTTAGCGGCGTTTTTTAATTAATAACAAGTGGGTCTGGAGATGAAAAGTTCAACTATCCAGCTCGCTTATTTCCAGCTCAAAGCATCATTGGACACCGCCCTGGCTGGCTGGTTCTTCTCACAGCAAAAGCTCTTCTTCTCAGTCGGCAGCATCCGAAATTGTTATGATGCAGGCTGGTCATCGAGAAAATGAGTCTCAACTTCTTGAAGAAGAAATTATTAAAGTTTAAACTCGATTCGAATCACTTGCCCGTTTGACCAAAGAGAATGCCAAGGAAGCCTCAACCATCAGGTTTTATCTGTTATCACTGCCAAAGTCCGGAAACCAGCAAAGCCGGTTTTAACCGCGGCAAGCAGCGCTTCTTTTGCCGCTCCTGCCGTCGTTTTTTCCGCGAAAACCCTCTCGGGACAATCGTCTCTCCACCTGAAGCTCAAGGCAGTTCAGCCGACCCCAAACGAGGCGAAAGTGAATTGATTCTCAAGTTAATCGCAATTGCCCAGCAGCTCGGCAAAACTCCGACAGTCGCCGACATAGACAGTCTCAGCAAAAGGGGGCGCGCTCCCAAAATATCGATCTTTTATGAGGTCTTCGGCAGTTACCGGGCAGCTTTAAAACGTGCCGGGCTGTCCTCCCGCTACGGCAGAGAAATAGAGAAAGAGCCGCTGCTGGCAGAACTCCGCCGGCTCAGGCAAAAAATAGGACGACCCCTTTTTGGAAAAGATGTCGCGGCTGCCAGAAAACGAGGCGAGGTGGCGCCTCTCAGCCAATACCAAAAAGCTTTTATCACCGTTCCGGAAGCGATCAAAGCCGCCGGTGCGGGTAAACCATTCTTTTCGAGAGAAGCGTTAATCAAGCAGCTTCGGGAGCTTGACGGCAAACTGGATCGTCCCGTGACAGAAAACGATTTACAGCAATCCTACCGCCTGGGCACGGGCGCGTCGGTTAAAAGTTTTATCAAAGAGTTCGGCACTATCAGACGTGCGCGTCTCGCGGCGGGGGTTAAAACAGTTTATGACGGGGCGAGCAATCCGAGCCGGTTCTGGCGGAAATATTCATCGGATCAATTGATTGAAATTCTCAGACGCGTGGGCACGAATCTCGGGCGCAAACCCACCGACCGCGATTTAAATAAACTTTCAAAAGAGGGGGATTGCCCTTCGCACACCACCTTTGCGCATCGCTTCGGTTCTCTCACCCAGGCATATTTGATGGCTGGTTTCGCGGTGCGTCCCAGAACTTACACGCCTAGTGAAATTGTCGAATCAGTTCAAAAACTGGCGCTAAAACTAGGGAGAATTCCTTCTTTTAACGATTTAAAAAGTGCCAGCAAAAGGGGAGAATGCCCATCGCCCAATACAATTTACCGGCAGATCGGGAAGATGGATGCGCTCCGAGCGAGACTTGAATGAAATTGATTGAAATCTTAAACAAGGGCAAATTATCTCTTTAAGCTGCACTGGCGGCAGATGAAGCCGACTTTCTCGTCAATTTCCCCCCATTTGGGGCTGTGTAGTGTTTGGCACAAGGAGCATTCCGCCATCTCGAAATTCTCCAGGCTTTGTTCAACTGATTCGTTGCATTGACGGCAGATTAAATGCCCGTCCCTGACAAACGGGAGTGCCCGCTCCTCGCGGCAGACCGCGCAGGTGCCCGGCAGAAACCCTGATTCCGGGATTCGGTTGATAAACTCATTGAATTCATTCTCATCAAGTTCAATTCTTTTCATAAATATTTCACCATGGCTGACTTTTCAAGCTTTGCCGGTTAGAGAGACTCGCAATTAAATTCAATCATCTCTCAGGTCTTTGCCGATGGCTTCGAGTCCGGAACGGGTCAGGCGTTCAACCTGAAACTCGTAATAAAGACGACGACCCTCAATTGTTTCCTGCTGCTGGTCGCGGATCACGATAAACCCATTTGCTTCCAGTTCCAGCAGGGCTTTTGCCTGCGGGATAAATTCCTCGTAATCTGAAAGCTTCCGTCCAAGCGTAGAAAATGTTCGGTGCCCGGCGTAAATTCGCTCAAGCAGATTGATTTTGTACTCGGTCATATCCTTAAAACTTGATCTATTAAAAATTTGATCCCAAAAAAGCGAAAATTATTTGATGGTCAATAATTATTTGATGGTCAATACTTCATTGAGCCTCGTCGTATAACGGGGCGAGCGCCGATCCGCTCGCCCGCTCCAGGCCCCTGCGGAGTTTGCCACGCAAAGCCTGATCGTCCCTCTGCCGAATTTGCGGTTAATTTCGTCAACCGCACTCATCACGCGCCGGTATCTCTCCCACCGTTCGTCGTCAAACATTCTGGTCGTCAGCGGTTCTGCCGGGACTAATCCGCCCAGGATAATTCCAGCCTTGCGGTACGAATAACCGGTTTTGTAAATGCTGCCGAGACATTTAAACGCCCATTCCTGCAGTTCCTGATTGATGTCTGAAGCATATGCCGAACTGTGCGTCGCCGTGTTTGAGTAGTATTCGACATCCGAAACAAACCGGCTGGTGCTGATAAAGACCGTCACCGAATTTGCCGCTAATTTGTGGTGGCGCAATCTTTCGGCAGCTTTCGAGAGATAAACCGCGACGGCAGTACGCAGATCTTTTGGGCTTGTGATCGTCTCGGCAAACGAACGCGAACAGGTAATTGAATAACGGGGCGGCGGGTTGAGCTCCAGCGGAAACGCCCTGATTCCGCGCAATTCCGTGATAACTCTCCCGCCGACCACCGTTAAAGCTTTTTTAGCCCAGCGCAGATCAATGTCGCGGAGCTCTTTTGCCGTCAGGACGTTTTGCTCTTTGAGCTTAGCAACCGATGCCCGACCGATTCCCCAGATGTCCCCAACCGGAGTGCTCTCTAACGCCAGCTCCTGATACGGTGATTTGTAGAGATCAAGCACTCCGTCAGCCTTATCGCTCGTTTTGGCAAGCTTGTTGGCTAATTTGGCGAGCGTCTTGGTTTCGGCAATTCCGATTGAAACCGGGATGTGCGTCCATTTGAGCAGACTCTCTTTGATTTCGCGCCCGATACTCTCAAAGCTGCGCTTGCCTGCGTCAAGACCCAAAAACGCTTCGTCAATCGAATAAATCTCAACTTCGGGAGTGAAAAATGTCAAATTTTCCATCAGGCGAGCCGACATGTCGCCGTAAAGCTCATAATTGCTCGAAAATACTTCGACTTCGCACTGTTCGAGCCAGTTTTCGATCTTAAACATCGGCGCGCCCATATTAATGCCCAACTGTTTTGCTTCGTTTGACCTCGCGATCACGCAGCCGTCATTGTTTGAGAGCACAACGACCGGCTTTTTGCGGAGCCGGGCGTCAAAGACGCGTTCACAGCTTGCGTAGAAATTGTTGGCGTCGCATAATCCGATGGCTTCGGGCATAAATCCTTTTTAGAAGCTTAAAATGACGTGCATCACCACCGCAATCGTTATTACTCGCCAAGTTTAAGAAGATTCATTTCGCGTGATCCGATGAAGGAAGGCGCGGGTGAAAATGAATATTCATATGTCTCAAGTAACCCGACAAATCTCACTGATCCTTTGGGTTTGCAGGACGGGCCGGTAAATTATCTGAGAAATCCATTTTCGCCTGATCACTGGGTCTTAAATGGATTGTCAAATACTGTCTCAGATTTACTAAATCTTGATGCCATTGCACAATCGGCGTGGACTTTAGGCAACTGGTGCGCGCCGCTTTCCGACAGATTATGGGCGGCAGCTCATCTGTTATTCGAAGTGGTGATGGTAGCATTTGGCGGCGAGATCATGAAGGGAATTGGAGGAGCCATATTCAGACGAATTCCCTGCACTGAGTTAACGGCAAAGTTATTCGGCAAGGCGTGTTTCGTTGCGGGAACGCTGGTTCATACCAAAGAGGGACTTAAGCCGATTGAGGAAATCAAACAAGGTGATCAGGTTTTATCGTACAACGAGCAAACCAAAAAGAATGAATATAAATTGGTTGTTGAAACTTATATGCGGTGGACCGAACAAATTGTCAAGCTGCAAATCGCAACAGAAGCCAAAGCAATTGAGACGACGCCGGAGCATCGATTTTATGTCAGAATTCATCGAGCACGCGATTCGATTGGTGACGGTGACGAAGATCAGTGGCGCGAGGCAGGAAAATTACAGATCGGTGACGAGGTTTTATCAGCTAGCGGTGTTTGGGAAAGGATTGCCGGCGTTGAACAGCAAACGAGAAGCGAAAAGGTTTATAATTTTGCCGTTCAAGACAATCACAACTATTTTGTAGGTGAACAAGGTACGCTTGTTCACAACAATTGTGCTAAGTGGGCACCAGGAGTGCAACATTACTGGACAGGTGATATGGCATCTATTGAACACGTAATGTACAGGCACGGACCAAATTCAACCTTTATAGATGTCGGGAAGTTCAAGGCAGGAACAAGCCGTGGAGATATCATGAGGCTGGCAAATGAAGCGGTTAAAAACGGAACCCCATTTGGGAGTAATGGTATTTTACATGACTTTGGTAGAGTAATTGGAACAGATGAAAGCGGGAATGCTACAAGTTACGTCCTAATTTATCTCAATCATGCGCTTCAAATCAGAACTATGTTTCCTTTGTAGGTTATCAAAAATATGTTTAGAATAGATTTCTCTATCCCAGAAAAAACGTTTCTTCTTGAAAAAAGCAGAAAGCTGGAAATTATGGATATAGAGGACATAACTTATTGGTGTTTCTTGGCACAGATTCATTTTAAAACCCCTTCACAATCATTACTTTTACTTACTGAAGCTTCTTTATTTCAGATTGTAGATGGCTTATCCGTCGCGATGAAGAAAATTTCAACTGAAAATGGATCACAAACATTAATTGATGATAGGTATGGTGGTTTTATTATGTACATTGAAAAGACTGAAGAATTGATACTTATTAGTGAAGAATTCAAAAGAATTATGTTTCAAATACCAATAAAAGATTTTATAGAAGGAGTTAAAGATTTTATTAGTTCTGTGATTATTCAGACAAAGATTTTATTTCCTAATTTGAACCTTAATCAAAATTATATCAATGCAGTAAAAAATTGGGAGACTGAAACATAGATTTTTTGATTCATTATATGAATCAAAGCCCAAGAAGGAGATAAAAATATGTCACGAGGATTTGCATGGTTTGGATTGTTGTTTTCGGCGTTTCTGCTGTTTATTGGATTAACCAGCTCTACACCAAATAAACCGTATGTCATCGTCTTTTGGATCATCGTCGGTTTATTCTGCTGCTACAAATTGTTCTTCAAAAAGTAGTGCGCGGCTAATTGAAGCAGCTACCTCGATGTCAAAACAGATACAACGCTGTGACTGTTGGTTTTAAGTTAGTCAAGTAAAAACGAAGACTGAACTCTCGCTCCGAGGAACGATTGTTCTCGGTTGTTGCTATAAACTTTTTATCAAGAAGTAAATTTTCAAAAATTATATATATGCCAAAAACCAGGTGCGAATTTCGTCACCAGCAGATTGATAAAAATGATTATTCGGCACATATCAAACTGCATTTTGAACCTCGCCCAGATGGGCAAAACAGATTATGTGACACACCTGCCTGAAGAGAAAGGTAAAGGTGAATCAGTTTCTGTATCTCTAGGTGTTATGGCTTGCACACAGAAACGCTCGGGCTCGCATACAGAGCGCTTTTCGGCTCACATTAGTTAATAACAAGGTGGGGCTTCGGCTCAAGTTATTTAATAACAGGCTCAAGTTAAATAATCACGGCTCACATTAAGTAATTCCGGCTCACTTTATTTAATAATAAGCCGAAGTGGTTTGTATGCTTTTGCTTACCGCCACAAACCTTCAAATCTGACGGCGGCCGTGCGAGTGTAACGAACCGTGTGCGTGATATTTTTGTGTCCCAGATAATCTTGGATCAGGGGGTTCAGGTAGTTTTGGAACAGAAAGCGACGCTCATCGTATAATAAATCAATCAAATTATCGCATCTTTACTGAACACTTAATTTAAAGCTTTTTTCAAAATTTAAGTTAAAGATGGGGTTTTAACCAGTTTTTATTATACGAGCAGTTTTTTGCTTGATAAATACATTATTTTAGATGTGTTGAACAGAAAATCAGCCAGAACTGAGCGTATAAAAAGTATTATACGCGCAGCGTCGCTTTCTGTTCTTTTCCTCCCTCAACCCCAACCGCTCAAGCGCTGGGTTTACTGCCGTCCAGTTTGGTCAACCGGGAGATGTCCCGCAGGTCGGTGATTTCGATGGCGACGGCAAAGCTGACATCTCGCTCTATCGTCCGTCAAATGGACTCTGGTACCGTCTTAATAGTTCCAATAATCAATTTGTAGCCCAACAATTTGGTCAGAGCGGAGATTTACCGAACTCAGCCGATTACGACGGTGATGGCAAAACAGATTTAGCGGTTTTCCGACCTTCAACTGGTGTTTGGTATCTGCAACAATCAACTAATGGGTTTGCCGCCACTCAATTCGGCGTAACTGGAGACTTGCCGGCGGCTGCAGATTTCGACGGTGACGGTAAAGCCGACATTGCTGTCTTTCGTGCCTCAACAGGCGTTTGGTATCTGAATCGTTCAACGCAAGGATTCGCCGCTCTGCAATTCGGGCAAGCAGGAGATGTGCCAATCGAATCAGTTTTTGTCAGTCCATAAACGACCGGCGAGCACTTAGAATTGTACGTAGGATAAGTCACTGATCAAGAAAAAGGCGAGTCTCAACCGGCGGCCTTTTTTCTTTGGAAAGATTAAATATTCCGAGCTCTTAACGGCTGTTTCAGAGTACTAAATATAGTGGTTTAAGCAACTAGCCGGGAAAGGTGAAAATGTCCATTAAAAACAGGCAATGACGACCACCAGATCTTGCGAAGGCAGTCAATATTTGAGCCAAAGAGTGAAAATTCTTAAGCAACAGCGCCTGATAACAGTGAATATGACCTAATTTTTGCCCAAATAACAAGCCGCAATGAGCGACGAGCTATGCCGCCGCCTGATGCACTGAGTGATTTATTGCCGCCACTTTCGACCAGCCGACAGCCCTCAAAGAGATGGCGAGAGCGGCCTGCTTATGACCGAATCATTTTTTGCGTTCATTCCGCCAAGCTTTTAACCAATCACCGCGCCAACACTCAACTTGCATATTTATCTTGAATAATTTGAAAAACGGAAGTCTGTGCGTTTCTGCACTTATATTTATTATTTTCTCGAAAAGTCCGTCGTCAAAACCTGCGTTTCGGTAATCAAAACAAACGAGAGGGAAAATCCGGCAAGTTAAAATTCTTTGCGTCTCAAGCGACAGTGATTTCCTCGCTCAGGTAAACGTCCTGAATCGAATTCAGTAATTTTACGCCTTCGTCCATCGGGTGCTGAAAGATTCTGCGCCCCGAAATCAAACCCATTCCGCCGCCGCGCTTGTTGATGACCGCCATCCTCACAGTGTCCGCCTGGTCGGATTCACCCTTTGATTCGCCGCCGGAATTTATCAGCCCGCAGCGTCCCATATAGCAGTTGGCGACTTGGTAACGCACGAGATCAATGGGATGGTCGGTCGTCAGTTTTTCATCAACCAATTTGCTCGTTTTGCCGTAAGCCGGACTGCCTGCGGTATTCAGGGCGTTGTATCCGCCGTTTCGGGTCGGTAGTTTCTGCTTGATAATGTCTGCTTGAATGCTGACTCCCAAATGATTCGCCTGTCCGGTTAAATCGGCGGCGGTATGCATATCGCCTTCCGCGGTTTTAAACGCCGGATTTCTCAGGTAACACCACAAAATCGTCGCCATCCCAAGTTTGTGCGCGTAGGCGAAGGCTTTAGAGATTTCGGTAATCTGGCGCGTTGATTCTTCCGAGCCGAAATAAATGGTCGCGCCGACGCCGACCGCGCCCATCTTGTGCGCTTCCTCGATTGTGCCGAATAAAATTTGGTCGAATTTGTTTGGGTATGTGAGCAGTTCGTTGTGATTTACTTTGACGATGAACGGAATTTTGTGCGCATATTTTCTGGCGACGATTCCAAGCACGCCGAACGTCGAAGCGACCGCGTTGCAGCCGCCTTCGAGCGCGAGCTTGACGATGTTTTCCGGGTCGAAGTATTGCGGATTAGGAGCAAAGGAAGCTCCCGCCGAATGCTCAACTCCCTGGTCAACCGGGAGAATCGAAAGATATCCGGTTTTAGCCAGTCGGCCGTTGTCGAACAGCGTCTGAATGGAGCGCAGCACATTCGGACTGCGGTCGGAGTGCGTCCACACGCGGTCGACAAAATCCGCCCCGGGAAGCTGCAAATTGTTTTTGGCAATAGTTTTACACTCGTGATTAAGAAGCATTTCGGCATCAGCCCCCAAAAGCCCTTGGATTTTACTGTAGTTGGCTGCCATTTTTATTACTCTCCTCTTGTTTAATAGACCTCTTGCATAAGTTATTTAATAGCCGAGTTTCAATTTTGACGGATTGTCTTTGGGAGTTTTGATTATATTAATTTCCGAGCAGAACGACCGCACCGCCGATTATCGCTACGCCGACAATTGCGGCGACTGAGACGGTCAAGCTCGGCGAACGGCGATGCGCCTCGGGCAGAAGATCGCTGGTTGATGTATAGAGAAAGAACCCGGATGCCAATGCCAAAAATACGGCGAGCGCAACGGGCGACGGTAGAAAAATCAGCGCCAGCAGTCCGCCGAAAACTGGCGCAACCGCGTCTAGGACAAGGAAGATGATATCGCCTTTTGCCAGTTGTTCGCCGCGGGTGATCAGGAGAATCGTGTTTAGCCCGTCGCTCGAATCGTGGGCGATGACGGCGAGGGCGACGAGCAATCCGGTTTGCCAATCAACTAATGAAGCCGCGCCGATTGCCATTCCGTCGAGCGTGCTGTGAGCAATCAATCCGATAGCGCCCATTTTCCCGATTCGTTTATGCGCTTCGTTTTCGCAGTTTCCTTCGGGGCAGGCATGCAGAATCAGCAGCCGCTCGATTAAATAAAATCCCAGAAAACCGACGATGACAAGGCCTAAAACAAATTTAGAGTTCCATTGCTGCTTCTGCGCGATTAATAAGGATTCGGGCAAAAGGTCGAAGAAAGTCGCGCCGAGCAAAACTCCCGCGCCGAACCCCATCAGCAGATGAATGCGGCGGCGCAAGTGAATCGCCGCGAAACCGCCGGCAAGCGTCGAAAGCATCGCCAGCGATGTAAAGAGAATTATCAGCATTTTCGGCTACTCATAATCATTAAAATTAGACGTTAACCTTTTCTCTGACGACCAATACCGAACAAGGAGCGTTATGAATAACTTTGTCGGAAGTCGAGCCTAAGAATGCTCGTTTCCAAAATCCGTGTCCGTGCGAGCCGACAACGATTAAATCGGCTTGCCAGTTTTGCGCTTCTTCGACGATAGTTCTGCCCGCCGACGTGCCTTTGACGATTTTGGTCGTTAATATAACTGGCGAATCAACAAATCGCCGGCGAATCATTTCTTCGGCGGCGGTCGCAATTTCAGCCGCCTTCTGGCGCCCGATTCTGTCCATCTCGCGGATGTAATCGGCGGAAACTCCAAACGGTTCGGTTCCAGTGTCGGCAACTTCTTCGGAAACCGAGATGATTTCAATGAAATTATTTTTACTGCCCGCCAAAATTTCACAGGCTGCGTCTATCGCCGCCCGGCTGAAATCCGAGCCGTCGGTCGCCAGTAAAATTTTCATAATTTTAGTCGCTTTTGTTTTTTATAAAAACTTAATTTACGCTACTCGCCGTTAAACTTCGCGGCAATTTCCGCCACGCGCCTGCCTTGCAGACGCGCCGCCGTTAGCGCAACTTCGTCCGGGTCTAATTGGGCATTGTTTGACGTAAACGATGTGCCGTAGGGATTGCCCGCCGCAAATTGACTCGGTTCGACATATCCGGGCGCGACGATAATCATATTCCAATGATAAAAAATCGTGTTCAATGAAAGAATCGTCGCTTCCTGCCCGCCGTGCAGCGTTGCCGCAGTCGTGAATGATGAGCCGATTTTATTTGTCAACGCTCCCTTTGCCCACAGCGCGCCGGTTTGGTCAATAAAATTTTTGAGTTGCGCCGAAGGTAGTCCGTAGCGCGTCGGTGTGCCGAAAATGATCGCGTCAGCCCATTCCAAATCGTTGTTAGTCGCTTCTTTGACAGCAGAAGTTTCTTCCAAATGCTGCTTCCAGTTCGGAATGTTTCCATAAACTTCATCCGGCGCGGTTTCTTTAACCTTTAAAAGACGGGTTTCCGCGCCCGTCGTTTTCGCTCCCTCTTCAACCGCTTGCGCGAGTTTGTGTGTGGTTCCCGTTTGGCTGTAATAAATAATCGCTACCTTTGCCATTTTTGTTTTCTCCTTCAAAGATAAAATAGAAATAATTCCTGATAGGTGATTGCCAAAGAGAATATCGGTTTTTGCGCCCCTATTCTCTTTGATTAAATTACGCTAAATCGAACAAAATAAATTCGGTTTCGTTTTCCGCCGCTTTGATCTTTAAAACCGCTTCTTCGCTGATGGCAACGCCGTCGCTTGCCTGCAAAGTTTCATTGTTTAATTCGAGCGCGCCCTTGACGACTTGCAGAAATCCGTAGCGTTTCTGGGTTAAATCGTAGGCGACTTCTTCGCCTTCATTCAAAATAGAATCAAACACCGAAACGTCCTGATTGATTTTTAGCGAGCCGTCACGCGCATCCCGCGAGGCGACAAGTTTCAATTTTCCGCTTTTCTCTTGGGTGGTGAACATTTTCTGCTCGTATCCGGCTTCCAAACCATTTTTTTCCGGCAGAATCCAGATTTGATAAAAATGCAGATTCTCGGTTTTTGAAGGATTGTATTCGCTGTGCCTAATGCCGCTTCCTGCGGTCATCCGCTGCCATTCGTGCGGGCGCAGAAATTCTGCGCCGCCGGTCGAATCTTGATGCGCGATGGCGCCTTCGACGACATACGACAGAATCTCCATATCTTCGTGTTCGTGCGTGCCGAAACCCTGCCCGGCGGTTACGCGGTCTTCGTTAATTACTCTTAAGGAACGAAAACCCATCATTTCCGGGTTGTCATAATTGTTGAATGAAAATGTGTGATAAGTATTGAGCCAGCCGTGATCGGCGTGTCCTCTGTGGTTCGATTTAATTACTTGCAGCATCTCTTTTCTCCTTCCGTTTAAAATCAACAAATGCTTCAAGCGATCTTCGCGTCTGCGGAATTGAGTCGCCGCTCGCACTCGTTAATCGGCAAATCGTTGATGCTCGCGTATTGCTTGCGCATCAAACCTTCTGCGTCGAATTCCCAAAGCACGTTGCCGTAACTGCGGAACCAGTTTTCATCAACATCGCGCCACTCGTATTCAAAACGCACCGCCATCCGGTTATCGCGGAAACCCCACAGTTCTTCGACGAGTTTGTAATCTAATTCTTTTGACCATTTGGCTTTCAAAAATTGGACTACGTTCTCGCGCCCGCTGATAAATTCCGCGCGGTCTCGCCATTCGGTATCAATCGAATAAGCCAATGATACTTTTTCCGGGTCGCGCGTGTTCCAGGTATCTTCGGCGGCTTTGACTTTGGCTGATGCCGTTTCATATGTGAACGGCGGTTTAATAATCAGTAGTGACATAAATATTTTTGACTCCTCACTTTCTGTTTTATTCATTAACAACTCTTATTCCGGCCGTTCGGAAACCAACCGATGTTGCAAAAATGCCTGAAATACAAGGCTCCTCCCGCCTTCACAAATCGCTGAAGCAGTATTTAACGCCGCTCCTTTGCCGTTATTTCAACACTTTCGGGACGCTATTTCGACTTTTTGCGAAAACAATTGGCGGCAATCGCTTCAATTTTTCGGCGAGTCCTTTTCCAACTCCCAAAGCGTGCCGCTCGTGTCATCGCCAAAATTCGGAATTTGATTGTTACCGGCAAGGCGCGACGACGGGTCTTCAATCGCTTCGAGCGGTTCCCGGTCAACTAATTCACCGCTCGATAAATCCTGTTCGATAAATTTTTTCTTTTCTTCATTGTTCATAAGTTTCTCCTGAAATTTTTGATTCGACGACGTTTCATTAATTGTTGAATTTCTTCCGGCAGCTAAATTATTTCCTTGCCGTGCCGAATGTTCGAGCGGAGTTTTTTAGCAATCTCGTCAACCTCGCCGGATAAAATTAATTTACCCATCGTGACGGCGTAGCCCTCGACCTGTTTGGCGGTGATGTGCGGAGGTAGGGAAAGCGCGTTCGGGTCGGTGACGACATCAATCACCGCTGCGCCCTGGCAGGCAAAAGCTTCGCGCAAACCGCTTTCGACATCCGCCGGATTTTCGATTCGCACGCCGTATAAACCAATCGCTTTCGCCACGTCCGCGAAATTTGGATTTACCAGTGCAGTTTCAAAACCCTTGTAACCGGAGACTTCCATTTCGAGATTGACGAAGGCGAGCGAGCTGTTGTTAAAGACGACGATTTTCACCGGCAAATCGTATTGCAAAATCGTTAGAAGTTCGCCCAAAAGCATCGCCAAGCCGCCGTCGCCGGACATCGAGATGACTTGCCGCGCCGGGTATAAAAACTGTGCGCCGACTGCATACGGGACGGCATTCGTCATCGAACCGTGCGAGTATGAAGCGAGCAGACGACGTTTCCGCGCCGCCTTGATATGCCGCGCCATCCAGACGTTGCACATTCCGGTGTCGCAGGTAATAATCGCATCGTCGTCAGCGATTTCGTTGATTTTGGCCGCGACGAATTCCGGGTGAATCAGTTCATTTTCGGCGACGTGCCGCACATGAATTTCGGTGTTCTCCATCTTTTCACGATGTTTTTCGAGAATCCGGTCTAAAAAGGCGCGGTCAGTTTTCGGTTGCAAGACGGGCTGCAACTCGTTTAGGGTTTCGCGCACATCGCCCACTATTCCCAAATCAATCCGCGAGCGTCTGCCCAGATGTTCCGGGCGAATGTCTACTTGCACGATGCGGCATTTGCCTGGGTAAAAATTCGGATACGGAAAATCCGTGCCGAGCAGAATCAGCAAATCGCATTCGTGCATCGCCTCATACGCCGCGCCGAAACCGAGCAGACCGCTCATTCCGACGGCAAACGAATTTTCGTATTCGACGAACTGTTTGCCGCGATAAGCGTAACCGACGGGCGCGAGCAAAGTTTCCGCAAGACTTATGACTTTATCGTGCGCTTCCGCGCATCCCGCGCCGCAAAACAAAGTTATTTTTTCAGCTTCCGCGATCATCTGCGCGAGTTTTTCCAAACTCTCCACGTTCGGGCGAATGGTCGGGCGATTGCTGACGATGCCGTGCGCCAAAGTTTCGTCCGGCAGTTTTTGGGCGGCGATGTCGCCCGGCAAAACAATCACGCCGACACCGCCGAGGCTAACTGCCGTTTGCATCGCAATCTGCAAAACGCGCGGCATCTGATTGGCGTTTGAAATTAATTCGCAGTAATGGCTGCATTCCTGAAAAAGCCGGTCGGGATGCGTTTCCTGAAAATAACTCGTGCCGATTTCGCTGCTCGGAATATGCGAGACAATCGCCAAAACAGGCGCGGTGGCCCGATGCGCGTCGTAGAGTCCGTTCATCAAGTGCAGGCTGCCGGGACCGCTCGACCCGGCGCAAACCGCCAGCTGTCCAGACAATTGCGCTTCGGCGGAAGCCGCGAACGCCGCCGCTTCCTCGTGGCGAACGTGAATCCATTTGATTTTTCCGCTGCGCCGAATCGCTTCGGAAACCGGATTAAGGCTGTCGCCGACGATGCCGTAAATTCGCTCGACTCCGGCTTCAACCAGTCTTTCAATCAATTCGTCGGCAACCGTTTTGCTGTGGAATAAACTCATAATTTTTACTTCCGAATTTTACACCTCTCAAACTCGAAAACTTCGCTGCTAAAATCTTCGTCATTTGTCATTCTTTTTCGCTTTGAGACGTTTGATTTCCTCTTCTAAATTTTCAATATGCTGGTAAAGCGGCTTAATCATCACCTGTATTTCGTCTGCCGTGTAGCGCGGCGTAATGTGCTGCGGGCAATTCCAGTCGAACGCTTCGACGCGGAGAACAACGGCACGTTCGATGCGCGCTTTGTATTGCGGAACTTTAAATTGCGCGGCGAGTTCAGGTGCGTCTGATGCGTCCTTGATTTCGGCGCGGCAGAGAATTTTAAGTCGCCTCTGATTCGGGTAATCCATCAAAATCAACGCCGCTCGGTTATTCGCCGATAAATTTCCCGTGCTGATGTATTGCAGGTTGCCGCGAAAATCATCGTAGCCCAATGTTTTAGAGTCTAAAACTTTCAGAAAACCTTTCGGTCCGCCGCGAAACTGCACATACGGTTGATTGTTTTCGCCGACAGTTGCTAGATAAAAACTATCTCTTTCGGCAATAAATTCCGTTTCTTCTTCGCCTAATCCAAAAAAATCCGGCTCGCCCGATTCAAATCTCGCGTAATTCCTTCGCGTGCCGTAATGTTCCTGCGCTTTTTTAACGCTCGGCGTAAAAGTTAAATCGAAAAATTTGTGCGACATTGTTTAGCTCTCCCGAAGTTTTTATTTTAGAGATTTTACGGCAAGAGGTGTTTTTGTGTGAGGCATTACCGAAACATTCGACCGCGCCCAAATTCTGATTCCGATAACGACGGCAAACAGGGCAATTCCTGTCGGAAAAATAAAACGGTCGAGTTCGATGCCAGCGAGTTCCGCGAAGCCTAAACCGAACGAGAAAATCACGATGATGACGCCGAGCATTTTAGAAGCTTTCACGGCATTTGTCTGCCCCACTGCCGCAAGACGCTGCGTTCCGGCGGCTAAACTGCCGTCTATACCGTCAACCAAAACCATTCCGGCGGAAAACGCCAACCCTAAAATCCAGGGATTATTTTGCCCGGCAATAATCAGAGCCGAAAGCTGCGAAGCCGTTTCAAATCCGGCGGCGAGCAGCATCCCGAGAAAAAACGGCTGCGCGATAATCGGGCGCGCCGGTTTCGATTGCCGAGCGGCATTTCCGGGCTTCACGAGTCGCCAGAGATTAACCGTGCCGATTAAAATCAAAGTCCAGGGACCCAAAAAGGCGAATCGTTCGGCTAGAATCTGCCCGATTCCGACCGCCAGCAGAATAACGACGAGGCTGTGTCCGAGCGCAAAATAAATGCCGTTCGTCCGGCGCGGACGCAGGCGCGTCAGTCCGTCAATCGCCGCAAGATGATCCGGGTCAACCGCGTGCCGCATTCCCAAAGCCAGACCGATAATCAGTACTTCGTTCAAAATATGCCTCCGCCCGTTTCCGCCGCATTTGCCAATTCGTTTGCGCGACAGAAAGGATCAAAACGAAGCGTTTCAAATGCTGCGGGCAGCGGCAACAGCGTTCCGGCGGCTTTGCTCTCGGAAGCCCAATTGACGAGTGCCTCGTATTGCTCGAAGCGGTTGACGTTGCCGAGCCAGACGCTGCCCGCCGAAGTTGAAACGCTGACGACATTCGGCAGATCGCAGGGTCCCAAACAGCCGCTGATCGAAAGTTGAATGTTTTTCAAAAGTCCGCGCGCCCGCCACTCCGCTTTTAACCATTCGACCGGAACTTCCGGCTTGCCGCGCTCCGTTTTGCCGCAGCAGCAACCGCTGCACATCACAACGTGACCGATCACCGTTCGTTTGGTTTGCAGCGCGGATTGAGAAGTGGTTAACATATTTGCTCCTTTCCGCCGACGTGTTCCATTGCTTCAAACTCATCGCCGAACGACAGCCGCGCCTCGACTTCTTCCATTTTTTTTGCCAGTTCGTCGGGCGTTAAAATTCCCTTCTGGAAAAGGATAATGGCGAACACGACGATCCACCGCTGATAATAATTGAGCTTGACGACCAGATTGCTGCCGAGAGCTTCAACGCCGCGTCGTTTTTCTTCCGTGTTAATAATTTTGTAAAGATCAAGCACGTCGGCAAGCGCGTGGCAGCGTTTCTCCCACGGCAAAAGCTCGTGTTCTGTGCGCTCGAAAGGTGCGGAATCCTGACCGCCGGTTTCGTTCGGAAGAATTGTTAAAAGATTTGCCAGTTCGTTCATTGCACCGCCTCCTTACCTTGAGCCGGGTCAACATTTACTCGAATCACGCCGATCATCGCGTCGCGCGTGACCAAAGCAGCGAGCTGTTCTTCGGTAAAATTCACGGTATTTTCCGGTCGCTGCGGCAGCACCAGATAACGCACCATCGCCGTCGAATCACTGACGCGAATTTCCACCTCATCGGGAATCAGAGTTCCGAATTCCTTGAGGAGCGCGCGCGGCTCTTTGACCGCCCGCGCCCGATACGGCTTCAATTTATACCAATCGGGCGGCAGTCCAAGAACGGGTCGCGGATAACACGAACAAAGTGTGCAGACGATCAGATTGTGAACCGCGTCCGTGTTTTCGAGTACGATCAGCGATGTGTCATCATAGAAAGTAATGCCGAGTTCTTCGCACGCGTGGCGCCCGTCGGCTAGCAGACGCGCCCGAAATTCCGGGTCAACCCACGCTCGCGCGACGACTTTTCCGCCGAGCGCTGGAGTGCGCGAATCGAGGACTTCGATTTGGCGGCGGATATCGTCCGGTTCGATTAAACGCCTCTCAATCAGCAGTTCGCGCACCGCTGTTTCCATCATTTCAAAATAGTCGGGAGCCGTGCCGCCCGCTTCTTCAATTGGCGGATGGTCGTGATTGTGTTCGTGTGTATTCATATTTTATTCCTTTTCGGTTTCAAATCTTTCAAGCCAAGTCTCGAAAACCTCAATTCGCAATCCGTCATTCGGCGCTCCCTGGTAGCCGTCCCAAATTTCCGAGAGCGGAATCGCAATCCGGTAATAATGGCTTTTTTTTCCGGCGTTTCTGCCGTAGCCTTCCTCTTCGTTGTTGATTGCCGCCGGTTCGATCACGGATTCGACAACGCCTCGTTTGCCGCGAATATAATTCGGGACGCGAAAATGTCCGATGGGAAAGCGCATCGAAATTCGCACCACATCGCCCGCCTTAAAAATCGGTTCTTCTCCGGTTGCTTTGACAATGCCCAACCAAATTTGCGTCCCTGCATTCGATTCGTCCGCTGTTTTTATTTTCTCCATAGTCAAACTCCATCAAGTCCGTTTATTTCAAATCCCTTGCGCCATCTTTTTCCGCCCGATAGCGTTAGCAGCCGATTCATAAAGTGCGAAATCTCAAAAATTGTTGCGCGTTTGGAAGCAGCTTTCTCGACACTGCATTTGGAAGCGCAACATCAAAAGTTTTCCTTCGAGAAAACTTTCGGTATTACAAGCCTGCGTCAACGAGTCTTGTCAACAGCACTGGCGAGCAAAAAAAGCCGCGCCGCAAATGCCGGTTAATTTCGCGTTTCTTTATCAGGCATTAACCGTTTCACCGAAATTACTTAAACAACTTTTATACCGTCTGCCGTCTGAAGCCATCACGTGCGAAAAGGTAAGAAAAATAAGGCTTTTAATCGCCAAGCTTAATTAGGAGAGTTGGATTCGATAACACATTTTTGTCGACATTCAAGCGCGCCGTGTCGCTATTTCGACGTCGCCGAAAAGTGTTTTTCACAGTCAACACACATCTGAACTTTTTCATTTGTTCAAAGTCACGGAAACTCGGATTTGCAAAGCCTTGCAAGACTGCCGTTTGACGAAAAAGACCTTGATAAACAACACCCGCGCGGGTGTTGTTTATCAAGGTCTTTTTATTTAACTTTGCTCCTCTCTGACGAGCGAGAAATTAATTGTCGAGTGATTTAAATCAAGCGAAAACCATTTGCTGCGGTGGGCGCGAAATGCCAAGTTTCTCCATCTTGGAGATTAAGGTCGTGCGCTTTAAGCCGAGTTTGGCTGCCGCGCCGCCTGTTCCCCCAATGCGCCAATCAGTTTGGCTTAATGTCCGAACTATAAATTGGCGTTCAAATTCTTCAAAAGTTTGACCGCTAACAGCGGTTTGTTTGTTCCCGTTCAATTCCGAAAACTCCGGTCGCAGAACACCGCCCTGCGACAAAATCACGGCGCGTTCGATGATGTTTTCCAGCTCGCGGACATTGCCCGGATAATCGTATTCCTGCAACGCTCTTAGCGTTTCCGGTTGAATCGGCAAAACTTCTTTACCCATCTTCAAGGCGAACTTCTGCGCAAAATGATTGGCCAGCAGCGGGATGTCTTCGCGCCGTTCTCTCAAGGGCGGGATTTTCACCGGAAAGACATTCAATCGGTAATATAAATCTCGCCTGAATTCGCCTTCATCAACTCGGTCGAGCAAATCCTGATTGGTCGCCGCGATGATTCGCACGTCAACTTTCTGCGTCCGCGAACTTCCCAATCGTTCAAACTCCTGTTCCTGCAAAACGCGCAGCAGTTTCGGCTGGAGTTCAAGCGGCATGTCGCCGATTTCGTCCAGAAAGAGTGTTCCGTGATCGGCGAGTTCAAACCGCCCGGTGCGCTGATTGGTCGCTCCGGTAAAGGCTCCGCGCTCGTGACCGAACAGTTCGGCTTCGAGCAGGGGAGCGGGAATCGCCGCGCAGTTGATCTTGACATAAGCGCGCGTTGCGCGGCGGCTCAAGCGGTGAACCGCTTTGGCAATCAATTCTTTGCCCGTGCCGGTTTCGCCCATAATAAGAACGGTCGCGTCCGTCGGAGCTACAATTTCGATTGATTGGAGAAGCATTTGAAGCATCTGGCTCTCGCCGACGATTCCGGCAAAGTTGGACTCTGAAGGAAAAGTTTTTTCGACAACTTCTCCATTGCCGCGGCTGATTCCGCTGCCTTTGACCGCCGGATTGTAAAAATCACTGGTATATTCTCTTGTTTGCACGCTTGCCAACATAATTTCCCCTCTCTCTTTACTCAAATTAAAATCGGGTTTATTGCTGAACGAACAGCTTTCGACTAATTGTTTTCATCTGTTTCCCGCCATTTAATAAAACAAATTCTTGACTCATAATTCCTGCCCGTCTTCTTTTTTTGACGCCGGTATGAAAATCCTTCTGCGCCCGAAAAGTCGCGCGTCAATGGAAAACGCTCCGGGACCCAAAAACACGAGTGCGATTAAAATACTCAATAACATCAGGAGTCCGATCAAACCGAAGCTGCTGACCTCAAGCGGACTCACCCTGACAAACCTCAAGTACACTTCTATGACCATACCCAAAACTATTAATATGGAAACAAAGGGCATCATCAGCCCCAAGATCAGGAACACGCTGCCGGAAATCAATATCAAACTCAAAATAAGGCAAATCACATACGGAAATTGAGCGTGTTTGATTGAATCAAGACTCATCAAAAGAATACCGCCGTAAGCGGCAGTCGCCGCTCCCGCAACGATTCTCAAGAACAGGAGACCGATGCCGGACATGCCGTCCGGAAATGTTGAGTAACTTTTACGCAAAATTGCCCTCATTGAAATGAAATTGTTAAGAAAATTTTTCGACAGTTACGATGATATTCGTTTTCGGGCAGGCGCGAATCCCCAAACAGAGTATCGAACAGCCTACTCTTTAGAGGAGCTTTTATATTTATATTTGGATTATGATTTTTAGAGCTGGATAATGCCGCGCTTGACGGCAATGGTGACGGCGTGCGTGCGGTCGTTGGCTTCGAGCTTGGAGAGAGTGTTTTTAACGTGAAATTTGACGGTTTCTTCCGATATATCGAGTTTGTGGGCGATTTGTTTGTTACTGTGTCCTGTCGCCGCCAACTGCAAGACCTCGATTTCGCGGCGGGTCAGCAGATCGCCGCCGAAATGCTCGGCGATTTGTTCGGCGACGACCGGCGAGAGGCGCGTTTTTCCGGCGTGAACCAGCCGGATGACATCGAGCAGCTCTTTCCGCACCATACTTTTGAGAAGATATCCTTTTGCCCCGGCGCCAAGGGCGCGTCCGATTTCCACATCGCCTTCAAAAGTAGTCAAAATAATAATCCGAGCCTTTGGAAATTCGCCCAGGATGGCGATGACGGCATCAATGCCGCTTCCGTCCGGCAGACGCAAATCCATCAAAGTAACATCCGGCAAATGTTTGCGAAACTGATCGATGCCTTCCTTGACGCTTGCCGCTTCTGCGACGAGCGTCATATCGCTCTGGCTGCCGATAATTGCCGAGAGTCCCTCGCGCAAAAGCGGATGGTCGTCAACGCTCAAGACGCGAATCTGTCCGATCATTTCATTCATTTTTACGTCTTCTTCATTTGTTTCAAAGTAAAAAATTATTCCGATCCATCCGTTAAAGACAGAAATTACGGAAGACCGGAGAAAATATGGCACTGCCGCCAAAAATCCAATAACTCACGAGACAGTCTATAGCAGAAAAACCGGTTTTTCTACAAATGCTTTTTGAGCGGGTGCACACGAATCAAACCTGATCGCATGTTAGGAAAAAGAGCAGCCGCGACGAAATACCGACACGCGAGGTGAAATAGCGTCAACCAGATTTTGACTTCAGGGCTTAAAAAGCGGTCCGCTTGACCGCTAAATTATTCAATCCAAATAAAGCTAACCCAAAATATAATCCGAGTACTTTTGGAACGTCAATTGAATGTCATTAACCATTACAAAGAGGAAAAAAAATGGAAGTTAATGAAGTAAATCGACCAGGTATTGACGAAACCAAACAATTAAAGAGTGAAATTGGTCCGGTCGAAATCTTTTTCGGCGCGGCGTTTATTTCAATAATTCTAGTGGTTATTGCAGTCATCTTAGTGTTTATTTTAGTGTCGGCAGGGTGAACGAGTAAACGCCCGAGCTGCTCAAACAATTTTCAATTTTAATTCTGCCGATTGCCCGGCAGGATTTTCCGTTTTCGCGGGCGGGTCAAAGAGATTTATCCGCGCTCCCGAATTTGAATTTTTGTAATCGAAAAACCGTCCAAACATGTGTAAGCTAAAAATAAATTTATTTCATTATGTGACCCAGTAAATGAGAGATAAAGCTGGAAATCAACTACAAGCAACCCTAAGACATCTTGCGGATGCTCTTCTCATATGTATTTCCGGGGTTGTCTTGTGCGCTTCGGTCTGCGGACTTGACCGCAGCCGCACAATCACCCAGTTTCATCACACCGCGTGGACTGCCAAAGACGGCGCGCCGAGTCAAATCAGCGCACTTACTCAAACGACCGACGGTTATTTGTGGATCGGATCGGCACTCGGATTGTTTCGCTTTGACGGCGTGACGTTTGAGCAGTATCAGCCGCCTGACGGAGTGCAATTGCCGTCCTTCAATATTTACGCGTTGATGGCGACGCCGGACAAAGGTTTGTGGATTTCGTTTCGTCCTTCGGGGCTGGGGCTTTTGAAAGACGGAGAATTGAAGATTTTCACCCGTCCTGAAGAATTACCGAAATCTCCCGTCTCTTGCTTTGGCAAAACGCCTGACGGCAGAATCTGGGCTGGCACGCACGACGGGCTGGTGTTGTTTAACGGGGCGGGCTGGGACGAAATCGGGGCGGATTGGAATCTTCAGTCAGGCAGCGTGGGGACAATGTTTACAGACAGCGGCGGAACGCTCTGGATTTCTCAGGAAGATTCAATCTTTTATTTGCCGCCCGGATCGAAAACTTTTCAACTATCAGAAAAAGTAGAAGGAAAGGACAACTATATTAATCAGTTTGCGCAGGCGGAGGACGGCAGGCTCTGGGCAGCTAACACGAATTACCAAGTAAGTCCGATTAAAGGCTCGACTTCGGGATCGGCAACGAAAAATCCGGTACTGAATGTCGGATCTTTTGGATTGCTTTTCGATCGCGACGGATGCTTGTGGATAGCATCTGCAAATACAGTCAATCGTATTCGCTTCCCGGAGCAGTTGGGAGCAAAAATACTGCGTGAGGATGACGGTCCGCCAATCGAAACCTTTAGAAAAAGCGACGGCCTGTCAGACACTTCGGCTAGTAAGCTTTTCGAGGATCGTGAAGGAAATATCTGGGTCGGAACATTAACAGGATTAGATCGTTTTCGTTACAGCGCGATAGTTCCCATCGTTTTGCCGGGTTACAATAAAAAGCTCACACTGTCTGCTAACGAACAAAGTGAGATTTGGGCGGGAAGCGCGCAAGTCAGCTCCTTTCTACATCTATCTGACGGGCAAGTCGAAAAGGTGTTTTTAGAATCGAACTACTTGAATAGAACTTCCTCTCTTTATCGAGATCCTGACGGCAGTACTTGGTGGGGGGCGTATGGCGGCATCTGGCATCAGCAAAATAAAAATTTCAAGTTTTTTCCGCAACCGAAAAGCTTTGACGAAGACTGGATGTGGGAAGTCTTTCGCGCTGGAGAGGATGGCGGTTTGTGGGCCAATTTCGGCGATAACGGATTGATTTACTTTAAGGTAGGAGAGTGGGAACGACGCAGAACTCCGGAAGGATTGCCGGACCGCGGTCCGAGCGCATCATTTCAGGATGAACAAAGGAGGATTTGGCTTGGCTATACCGAAAACCGAGTCTGCTTTTTAGACGGCGGGCGAGTTCAGTGTTATTCGAGTAAAGACGGCATTCAGATCGGCAGAATCAAAGTCATTCGCGGTCGAGGTGCGAATTACTGGTTCGGCGGTGAACTCGGACTGGCTTTTTTCAAAGACGATAAATTTTATACGGTGAAAACGGAAGGCAAACCGTTCGGAGCGGTTTCAGGCATCATTGCCACCGAGAACGGCGACGTGTGGCTCAACGAGGTTCACGGAATCGTCAATATTCCGGCTGATGAGATTCGCCGGTTAAATGAAAATTCTGAATACGCCGTTAAATATCGGCTCTTTGACTTTCAGGACAATTTGCCGGGCAACCCGCAAATGAATTTTACGGTTTCGACGGCAATCGAAGCAACAGACGGACGTTTGTGGTTTGCGACCGACAACGGTCTGGCATTGATTGATCCGGTGCATCTCGAAAAAAACGTAATCCTGCCGCCAGTTATAATTAAATCCGTCATAGCCGACGATAAACTTTATCAAGCGGCACCGAACACCATCTTTCCGGCGGGAACGGCAAATGTGCAGGTTAATTACACTGCCACGAGCCTTTCGATACCGGAAAGAGTCGAATTCAAATATCGCCTCGAAGGTTACAAAAATCAATGGCGCGAAGCGGGAACGCGTCGTGAAGCGTTTTTTACAAACCTCGCGCCCGGCAAATACCGTTTTCAGGTCATTGCGGCGAACAATGACGGCGTGTGGAACGAGCAGGGAGCGAGCCTCGAATTTGAAATTCTCCCGATGTTTTACCAAACGAACTGGTTTCTGCTGCTCTGTCTTGCCGCGCTCGGCGGTCTACTCTGGGCGGGTTATCAGTGGCGCGTTTATCAGGTAAAATCGCACCTTCATCTGCTTTATGAAGAACGGCTTTCGGAGCGCACGCGCATCGCTCAGGACTTGCACGACACCCTGCTGCAAGGTTTTTTGGGGATGACGATGCGCTTGCAGGCAGTCTCTCATCTGCTTCCGGCAAAGCCTGAGAGAGCTAAGGAAAATCTTGACACCGTGCTGGATCAGGTTGACGACGTTTTAGAAGAAGGTCGTCGCGGCATCTGGGACATTCGCACTTCACCAGTGCCTGACAACGATTTGGCACAGGCGTTCACGCTCACTGGCGAACATCTAAACGCAGCTTATCCGGCTAATTTTACGGTGACGATTGTAGGGGAATACCGCTTGCTTCATCCGCTCGTCCGCGATGAGGTTTACCGCATCGGGCGCGAAGCGCTGACTAACGCATTTCGTCATTCCAAAGCGACAACCATCGAAGTCGAAATCGAATACGCTCCGAAACACCTGCGAATCTTTGTCCGCGACAACGGTTGCGGGATCAACCCCGACTTCCTCAGCGCGGGGCGTAAAGGGCACCTGGGTCTTTCGGGAATGCGCGAAGCCGCCGAAAAAATCGGAGCGGAATTAAAAATCTGGAGCCGGGCGGAAAGCGGAACTGAGGTCGAATTGACTGTTCCTCAACATATCGCATTCAGGAAGAAAACTTCCGGCGGATTATTTAAACGGCTGCGCGATTTATACCAGCGGAAAAAGCCCGCGTCAGTCCCACAAAATGAGCCGGAGGAATGAAAGCCGATAAAAATAATGCACTTATGGTAAAGGTATCCAACAGTCAAAATTTTCCGCTGGAATTCAGCAAATATAAAATAAAAACAGTGAGCTGAAAAATAAAGGCTTTTTCCCTTGAGTTTATAAAGCGTAAATGAAAAAAAAGGATGCGGATTCAAAAAGGACGATTTCAGTGCATTTGGCATACGCTCTTTTGATATGTATCTACTGTTTTCTTTTGTGCATTCCCGCGAACGCGCAAAAGCCGGATCGAACGATTAAGCAGTTTTACCACACCGCTTGGACTGCCAAAGACGGATCGCCGGGACAGATTAGAACCCTTGCCCAAACCGACGATGGTTATCTCTGGCTCGGCAGTTCGGCGGGGCTTTATCGTTTTGACGGCATTCTCTTCGACCGCTACGAGCCGCAATCCGGCGAAGTTTTTCCTTCCGATAACATTTATAGTCTGCTGGCATCGCCTGACGGAGGGCTGTGGATCGGTTATTGGTATGGCGGCGTAAGTTTCCTGAAAGACGGTAAACTGACCAATTACGGCGAGAGTGAAGGATTGCCGACCGGAAGGGTTCAGAGTTTTGCCAGAGATGATGAAGGAACTGTTTGGGCAGCAGCATCCGGCGGGTTAGCCCGACTTGAAGGCGGACGATGGCAGCGAGTCGGGGCGGAGTGGAATTGCCCCGGCACAACTGCCCAGGCGGTTTTCGTTGATAAAGAAGGAACTCTTTGGGTCGCCACTGAAGAAACGATAGTCTTTCTGCCCAAAGGCGCAAACTCTTTTCAGTTCACGGGTGAGCAAGTCCAGCAGGTATTACAAATGGCTCAGTCACCGGACGGGGCGATGTTTGTGGCTGAAACTTCGCGCTCCGTCAGACCGATCCGGCTGCCGCAAACTGACACGCGAGCGGTAGAGGGACCGGAAGTCCGCGTCGGATCGGTAGGGATTTTGTTTGATCACGAGGGAGCGATGTGGATTACGACGATTGGCGACGGGCTGCGCCATGTGCCGTTTCCCGACCGTTTCGGCGGGCAAACGATCTCGCGGTTCAGCGACAATGCCGAGATTTTTACTGAAAAAGACGGACTTAGTGCGGACTACAGCAGTGCCGTTTTAGAAGATCGTGAAGGCAATATTTGGATTGGAACGGCAAGTGGGTTGGATCGGTTTCGGGAGAGCAATCTCGTCCCCGTTCGATTCCCGGCTGGCTATCAGGATTTTGGTCTGGCGGCAGGCGACGCGGGCGAAGTTTGGACTGGCAGCTCCAATCAGGGTGCGAACCGAATTCGCGGCGATATTCCAACTTACAAAGAACCGAAAGTCGGCGTTTCCTTCGTATATCGTGATGATGAAGGAACGATTTGGATGGGCGGAACGGTCGGTCTCTTCCGCTTGAGCGGAGATGCCTATTCGGAAATCAAACTGCCGACCGGGAAAAAAATCCTCGGTGTTTCGTCAATATTTAAAGATCGCGGGGGAACGCTCTGGATTTATCTCGATCAAGAAGGAGCCTTTCAGCTAAAAAACGGAGCTTGGGCAATGTATCACAGGCAGGCTGAACTGCCTAAATCGTCGCCCATCACCGGAGCTATTGATTCCCTGGATCGAAAATGGTTCGGCTATGCCAGTAATATCCTGACAGTAATCGACAGCGAAAATATCCGAACATTTTCACGCGATGACGGTCTTGAAGTTGGAGACATAAAAGTAATTTATGAGCGCTCGCGTCACATATGGGTAGGAGGAACGCTCGGTCTTGCCGTTTTCGAAGGAAATCGGTTCCGAATGATACAGACTGGAGACGCTCAAGGCTTAAAGGGTATTTCAGGAATTCTGGAAAGAGCTGACGGAGATTTATGGATTAATACGAGCAGAGGGATTATTCAAGTTCCGGCTCAGGAAGTTCATCGAGTTCTCGAGGATGCAGATTATAAGTTAAATTATCGAATCTTCGATTACCTCGATGGACTCTTGGGGACGGCACAGCAGAATAGACCGTTTCCGACGGCAATCGAAGGATCAGACGGTCGTCTTTGGTTTTCATCAACCAAAGGACTGGTCTGGATCAACCCGACTCATCTAGCGACAAATCACGCACCGCCGCCGGTCTTGATCAGAGCTCTCAACACCGATGAAAAGACTTATGAGCCGCCGCTCTCGCCGCAGCTTCCAAGAGGAACCACCAGTTTGCGAGTTGACTACACGGCGTTGAGTTTGACCATGCCGGAACGAGTCCATTTTCGGTATCAACTTGAAGGCGTGGACAACGAATGGCAGGACATCGGCACCCGTCGCGAAGCTTTCTATACCAATCTCGGTCCCGGCAGTTACCGATTCCGTGTGATTGCCTGCAATAACGACGGAGTTTGGAATGAAACGGGCGCGACGCTCGATTTCACGATTCTGCCCGCGTATTATCAAACGCTCTGGTTTCGAACGCTGAGCGTTCTGTTAGTTTTATTACTGGTGTTCGGGCTGATTTGGTTTTTCTACCGCCGGCAAATTTCTCTGGCGACCGAGCGGCTAAACACAAGGTTTGAAGAACGTCTAATCGAGCGAACGCGAATCGCACAGGAACTTCACGACACTTTACTTCAGGGTTTTCTGGGGCTTACCATGCGACTTCAGGCAGTCTCGAACCAGCTTCCGGCGAAACCTGAAAATGCCAAGGCAAGTCTCGATGATGTGCTTGATCAAGTTGACAATGTGATTGAAGAAGGTCGCCGTGGTATCTGGGAAATTCGTACTCCGACCCTTACCGAAAATGATTTGGCGCAGGCGTTCACGCTTGTCGGCGAAGAATTAAATAAAACTTACCCGGCTGACTTTACCCTCATGATTGAAGGCGAAAGCCGCCCGGTTCACCCGCTCATCCGCGATGAAGTTTACCGCATCGGGCGCGAGGCGTTAACAAATGCGTTTCGTCACTCTAAAGCAAGCAAAATAGATGCCGGAATCGGGTATTCTCCAAAATATTTGAGAATTTCCATTCGCGACAATGGCTGCGGCATCAGCCCTGACTTTCTGCGCTCGGGACGCGAAGGACATTTGGGGCTGCCGGGAATGCGCGAGTTTGCCGAAAAAATCGGAGCGGAGTTAAAAATATGGAGCCGGGCGGAAAGCGGAACCGAGGTCGAATTGATTGTCCCGCATCACGTCGCCTATCGAAGAAAATCTTCCGGCGGATTATCTAAACGGCTGCTCGATTTATACCAGCGGAAAAAGCCCGCGCCGGTCTCACAAAATGAGCGGGAAAAATGAAAGCCGATAAAAAATTACTCATCTGAGAAGGTTTAAGTCCGTCAAAGGTTTCCGCCGGATTCGAGCAAATATAAAATAAAAACAGTTGCCAGCGCAACGATCAGCAGCGTGACGAGAACAATCAGACCGCGGTCGGCACTGACCGCGCCGCGTTCGATTTGACTGTTGACCGCGTGATACCGCCAGGCGGCGAAAACGGGCAACAGTCCGGCGAAGATAATCATAGCCAGTCCCATCGGGATTGACCAGCCGCTTCCGTTAAACTTGTTTGTCGCCGTATTTTCGGCAATTTCATTAAGCCATGCGTCGAATTTCGTCACGGCAAAACCGAGACTGATGACGGCGATGCTGGTTCTGATCCAAGCCAAAAACGTCCGTTCGTTGGCGAGAAATTCGGTCGCGTGTTGTTCTACCGGAACTGCTTTTTGTTTTTGCTCTGACATTGCCAATTGTCACCTTTACTTCACCTTTTCAATTAAAACCGGATTTGACGTATCTTCGGCGGGACTGACAATCAGATAACGACGCTGGAGATTTTCCGTTCCAAGTTGCGCTTCTTGCGAAACGATTTTTTTCAAAGGTCCGATTGTTTGGGCTACACCGGCACCGTCTTGCCAGGTGGTGAAGGTCACGAGCGGTTGCAGGTTTTTGAACGGCGGCTGGTTTGTCTCCGCAAGCGAAAGCGTGTAACGGGCTTTGGGCTGTAAACCGGAGACGGCGATTTCCAGCAGGTCAACCAGTCCGAGCGAATTGACGGAAATTGTTGCGTTCGGATTAGATGATGACTCGCCCGCCGCTGCCGCTTTCAGCTCGATTTTTAAGACCTCAGTGGCTTGACCGAGCGGGGTTAGATTTTCCTCTCCCGCGCCAATCGGCACGGCGTTTGGAACGTAAACGAGAGCCTGCGCGGTCTGTCCGATTGGAATGGTGGCAATCACGTTATTTGTCAGTGTATCTATGGCTTGAACCGCGCCGCCGTTTTCCAGTCCGACATAAACGCGGGAGCCGTCGCCCGACCGCCAGATTCCGTGCGGCAGTTCGCCGACCGGAATCGTTGCGACAAGCTCCGGTTTCGCCCCACGCCGGTAAACTTTCACTTCATCGCTTCCGCCAATCGTGATGTAAGCGAATTTGCCGTTTTTGTTATCGGCAAAGATGACGTGATTGCTGATCGGTCCGGTTTCCAGCACGGCGATTTGAGCAAACGGCGGCTCGGCACTAAACGCCTGCGTGCGGCTGGAATCTTTGAGCGTCAACCAGAATTCGCGCCCGTCTGGACTGGCAGCAATGTTCGGCGAAAACGAGCTCGCCTGTGCGAGCCGTTTGACGATTCGATAAGTTTTGGTCTCGACAATCGCCGTTTCCGGTGTGAAGCTCGAACAAATAAAAGCGTATTTACCGTCGGGACGGAAAATCACCATTCCCGGACCGTTTGCGACTTTCAACTCCCGCACTTCCTTCATCGCAACTGGGTCTATAATCGAAATATAATCCTCGCCCCGAACGGAAACCCATAGTTCTTTGCCGTCGGGCGTAAAAAACGCTTCGTGCGGCGAGCGTCCGACATAGATTGTGCCTTTGATTTTATTCGTCGCGGTTTCGATCAGCGTCACCGAATTCGAGCCGACGGAAACAACCGCCAGAGTTTTTGAGTCGGGCGAAAAGCCGAGACCGTGAACCAGCAGCGCCCCCTTGTAGAGCGGGCTCAATGCGGACGGAACCGGATCGCCCAGCCGGATCACGCCGAGCAGTTTATTGGTGGACGGGTTAATGACGGAAATTGTATTGGAAGTCTGGTCGGCGGTATAAACGCGGTCGCGGCTCGAAATCGGGACGGACGTTTGCCCGAAAGCCGATACGCTGAAAAACAAAATCAATCCGGCGAGTTTAATTTTCACGGTTTTGTCTCCTCATTTAAATGTTCGGTATGATTCGGGATTATTCGCGCGCTCCGTTTGGCGAGCCAAAGATTCATCAAATCAATCTCGGATTGCTGATCGACGACGATCTCCTGCGCGAGCCGCCGGTTAACCGCGTCCTTCCCGCATTTTAATTCGACTTTCGCCATCTCGACGGCAGCCTTGTGATGCGGCAGCATTAAACGAACAAAATCTCCGTCCGCGTCGCCCGAAATCTCGACCGCCCTCATCCGGTGGTGCATCGCCTCCATTGATTGACGAAGCTCATCGCTACAAGACGAATCGGGCTGACTTGTCTTGACGCTTTCGGCGACGGCATTTATCGAATAACCGCCCGCGCCCGACATCGCCGCCGAAACTGAAAAGCAAATAATCACGGTTATAATTTTGTAATTCTTCATTTTCACCTCACCTTTTTCACGATTTTTTAAAGCTCGTTTTTGCCGCCCTGACTGACTTCGTAGAGAAACCAGACGCGCCGTTCGGTTTTGTCGAGAACATCCTGCAAAACATTGCTCGTCGGCGTGTCGCGCCGCTGCTCGCAAACCCCGATGGCTGCGCGCTGCCGGTCGGCGATTTGCAGATTGTCTTTGATCAATTCCGCAATCATCTCGTCGGGCGCGACAAAATCTCGGTTGTCGTCTCGAATTGCTTGCAGTTCGGCGACGTGCGCGACGCTTTTCAAGGTCGTTCCGCCTATTCGCCTCACGCGCTCGGCGAGCGGGTCAACGGACTCGAAAATCGAATCCGCCTGCTCATCAAACAGCAAATGATATTCGCGGAAATGCGAGCCGGAAAGATGCCAGTGAAAGTTCTTCGTCTTGATGTAGAGCGCGAAAGCGTCGGCAATCAGCGGATTGACAGTGGCGACGATTTCCCTGACATCCTCCGGTTTTAAGCCGGTCGGCGTGGCAAGTTGTTTCGGTGCCGGATTCGCACCTGTTTTGTCGTTTGCCTTGTTGTCGCCGGAGCGGGTTGTTTGAGCCGCTGCTGTTGCTGTTTTGTTTTTCATCTTTTTTTTCCGTTTCCTATTTTCTTCTGTGAATTTTTTTTAATTCTTTAACTTTCCATCGCCGGTCAATCCAACCGTTCAGTTTTCGCTTCTGGATTTTTGCTTGGAAGATTCGCTTTCGTGATTCGCGCCTAAAGTCCAAGACGGCGGATCGCTTGAGCGGGAAACTTTCGTCCAGAGTTTCGTCAATTTCCCGCTCGCTCGCTTCGGTTTCAAACGATTCAGCGGGCTTGTTTTTTGAATTGGTTTCTTTTTGCATAACAATCAAAAACTTCGTGACGAATTTAAAACCCAATCGAATTTTCAAGTTTTACCCGCGCCAATTCGCCTAATGCGAGCCGGGTTTTGATTTCGGTTTGTTTGCGCCAGTCGGCGATCCAATTCTCGATTGTTTTAACGGTTCCTCGCTCGGCTGATTTCGGCGGCAATTCTTTTTCATTCGTTTTAAACGAACCGGCTTGCACGCTAAGCTCTTTCTTTTTAATGACTTTTATTTTTGACATTTCCTTCTCCTTGTTCGGTTTCGCGGATTGTTTTTTCCCATCTCTTAAACAACATTCATACCAACCGCTGCCGGGAGGCACGCAAACAAGAATCGCTTCGATTACCAGGCAATTCGTCGGCTATTTAGATTTTTAAACAAAGTTGTCAGAGCGGCATCAAGTCGGCATTCAGACGCGCCGGGACGTTATTTCGACATCGCTGAAAGTTTTGATTCGTATGAACGCGCTTAAAAGTCGGCTTCCCGGCAGCCGTCAGGCAAAGGCACTTGATTTGCAGAATAACCGAATTAACCGTCTGGCGAAAAAAGCCTTCGGTCAATGGGAGGAAGACATAAATGGAGCATCAAATCTCGCCGAAAAACGGCGTTATCGAAAAGCAGAGCAGCCGTCCGGTCGCCGAAACGATTGACCGTCTGGAGCAAATCGTTAAATCAAAGGGAATGACAATTTTCGCCCGCATCAATCACGCGGCGGCGGCTTTGGCAGTCGGACTTGAAATGCGCCCGACCGAACTTCTGATTTTCGGAGACCCGCGAGCCGGAACGGGTTTAATGAACAGTTGCCCTTTGCTGGCGATTGATTTGCCGCTCAAGGCTCTTTCCCGGGAAGATGAACACGGGCAAGTTTGGCTCGCTTACAACAGCTCGGCTTATCTGCAAAAACGGCACGGTCTCGAAGAAACACCGTTTCAGGGACTCGGCGGTTTGATTGACGAGGCAGCCGGATAAATTTCCGACAAAATAATTACTTCGCGTTTGTTGCGAACGCAAAGGCGTGCCAACATCGAAGCTATGGATTTGAAACGACAGGCGGGGACGCGGGCGGCGGAGTTTGTCGAGGACAAAATGGTTGTCGGGCTTGGCACCGGCTCGACCGTTTATTGGACGATTCTGAAACTCGCTTTGATGGTCAGGGACGGATTGAAAATTCGCGCCGTTCCAACTTCACGTCAAACCGCAGAACTGGCGATTGAGCAAAACATTCCGCTCGCAACTTTCGCCGACGTTCGGGAATTGAATTTAACGATTGACGGCGCAGATGAGATTTCACCGAATCTCGATTTAATCAAAGGCGGAGGAGGCGCGCTGCTGCGCGAAAAGCTCGTCGCTGCAGTGTCGAAGCGATTGATTATCGTCGCCGGCCAAAGCAAGCTGGTCGCAACTCTGAGGCTCAGCTCCCTTGCCCTGCGAAATCGTTCGTTTCGGGTGGGAGACAACTGCGCGCGGCGCGTGCAACTTTAGATTTGCAGCCAACGCTCAGAATGAAGCAAGGAAAACCCTTTGAAACCGACAACGGAAATTTCATTTTAGACTGCGCGAAACGAAAAATTGAAAATCCCGCGCCTCTGCACCGCGAGTTAAAACTGCTGACCGGCGTGGTCGAAACTGGGCTTTTCTTCGCAATGGCAAACACGGCGGTCGTCGCGGATGTGGGCGGAATCAGAATAATCAATAAAAACTCGGAAAATTTATGACGCGTTTGTCTCAACAAGAAATTCATCGGCCTAGAAAATAATAAACCCGAAATTTCACAATTTCGGGCATTTAAAATGTCATTTGGCGCGGCATCAGGGATTGACTAATTTCGGACAGAATTTTCGTCTTAAAGCCGCAGCCGTTGGCGCTGACCGTAATCTGCACCATCGAATTTCCGCCCCTTGGAAATGATTCAACGCCCGGTGGAATGACTTAAAAAGTCCCATTCCACCGGGCGCGGCAGATTATGCGGCTGAAGATTTTAACTGAGCTGTTTTCACGAACTCGAACAAATCCGCATTAATCCGGTCTTTGTGCGTCTGACACATTCCGTGCGGCAGACCCGGATAAACTTTCAAAACCGCGTCTTTGACGATTTTAGAAGAAAGCATTGCCGAAGCCACAATCGGCACAATCTGGTCGTCGTCGCCGTGCAGAATCAAAGTCGGGACATCGAATTTTTTCAGGTCTTCCGTCTGATCGGTTTCTGAAAAGGCTTTGATTCCGAAGTAAGAGGCGGGAAAACCAGCCATGCTGCTCCAGAGCCAGAAGAAATCGCGCAGTCCTTCGCTAATCTTCGCGCCCGGTCGGTTAAAACCGTAAAAGGGCATACTGAGTTCCTTCCAAAAAGCGGAGCGGTCAGCCTGAACATTTTTACGAAGATCGTCAAAAGCCTCAATCGGCAAGCCGGCTGGATTCGCGTCAGTTTTCAACATCAGCGGCGGAATCGCGCTGATCAGCACCGCTTTGGCGACGCGCTCCGTGCCGTGCCGCCCGATATAGCGCGTCACCTGTCCACCGCCGGTTGAATGTCCAACGTGAATCGCGTCTTTCAGATCGAGCGCCGTCACCAAATCGTTCAGATCGTCGGCGTAAGTATCCAAATCATTGCCGTCCCAGGTTTGTTCGGAACGCCCGTGACCCCGGCGGTCGTGCGCGATGCAGCGGAAGCCGCGCTCGGCTAGAAAAAACATCTGGTCTTCAAAGGCATCCGCCGAAAGCGGCCACCCGTGGCTAAAGACAACAGGTTGTCCTTTGCCCCAGTCTTTGTAAAAAATCTGCGTTCCGTCTTTGGTCGTTATCATCGTCATAAAATTTTCTCCTTTTTGTATTGTGCCGTTAGGCAATGTCGAATTTTCATCTTCTGAATTTGCAGTCTTGGTTACTGCTTTTTTAGCGAAAGTTTTCTTAAATCTGCGCCGCGCCCCCATCAACGAAAAGCTCGATGCCGGTAATATAACTGCTGTCGTCCGATGCCAAAAAAATTACCGCTTTGGCGATGTCGTCCGGCGTTCCGACTCTTCCTAAAGGAATGTTTTTCAACTCTCCTTGCAAGATTTCTTCGGTGATGCCGAGATGCTCGTAAGCCGGTGTCGGAGTAAATCCGGGGCTGACGACGTTGACGCGAATTTTCCGCGCCTTCAAATCAACCGACCAATTCCGTGCAAACGAGCGCAGGGCGGCTTTGGTCGCCGAATAAACACTGAACGCGGGCTGCCCCAAAATGCTGACCATCGAACCGTTTATGACAATCGCGCCGCCGTCCTTCAAAAGCGGCAACGCTTTTTGCACGGTAAAGACGGTGCCTTTGACATTAATGGCAAATGTTTTATCGAAATGCTCTTCGGTAATGGCTTCGAGCGGCACGAATTCACCCCAACCGGCGTTGGCGAAAACGACATCGAGTGTTCCTTTTTCTTCTTTAATCGCGGCAAACAAACGGTCTAAATCCGCTAGGTTTGAGATGTCACCGCGCACGCCGCGAACGTTTTCGCCAATTTCCCGCACCGCCGCGCCGAGTTCCAGCTCGCGCCGACCGGTGATGAAAACAAACGCCCCTTCGGCGACAAAACGCTTTGCCGTCGCCAGTCCGATGCCGCTCGTGCCGCCCGTGACAAGCACAATTTTTTCTTCCAGTTTTTTCATAATTCTCCTGTCTGTTTTCCCGATTGCACGTCGGCTTAGAAGCGATTGAAATTTCACCTTGCCGGATTTTGCGCCGCTTACACTCACATAAACAAATTTTATACCAGCCCCATTTTGATTAGCCTTCACTCGGTAAAGTTTCGGCTTTTACAGCATTTTACCTTTATTTTAATTTATCGAACGGACGTTTCAGATAAGTTTTTCGTCGGCATTTCAACAGGCGCGACGATATTTCGACAGCGCATTAAAACTGTGTTTAGCGTTAATATTTGAAAGAACTCTGTTTCCGAAAATCAATAGTAACTTGATTGAATGAGCGGACTCATCGCGCTGCAAAGTCGAAACCGAAATACGGCGAGGAATGAAAACTCAGTTTCACAATGCAACGCGCCAAAGATTTTGTTAATAAAAGGAGGCTTGTGCGGCTTGGCGCGAGATGCCGAGTTTCTCCATTTTGGAGATTAAAGTCGTGCGCTTTAAGCCGAGTTTAATTGCCGCTCCGCCTGTCCCGCCGATGCGCCAGTTGGTGGCGTATAAAGTTTGCAAAAGAAAACCGCGTTCAAAATCTTCGAGCGTTTGACTGCCGCCGCTTCTACTCAAAATTTGTTTTTGCGGTTGAGCAGTATCAAGCTGCAAATGTTCGCATTTGAGCGCATCGTTCGGGGCTAGGATGACGGCGCGTTCGATGATGTTTTCCAGCTCGCGCACATTGCCCGGATAATCGTATTCCTGCAACGCTCTTAGCGTTTCCCTTTGAATCGGCAAAACTTCTTTGCCCATCTTCAAGGCGAACTTCTGAGCAAAATGATTGGCCAGCAGCGGGATGTCGTCGCGCCGTTCTCTCAAGGGCGGAATTCTCACCGGAAAGACATTCAATCGGTAATATAAATCTCGCCTGAACTCTCCTTCATCAACCCGGTCGAGCAAAGATTGATTCGTCGCCGCGATGATTCGCACGTCAACTTTCTGCGTGCGCGAACTGCCGAGTCGTTCAAACTCCTGTTCCTGCAAAACACGCAGCAGTTTCGGCTGCAATTCAAGCGGCATGTCGCCGATTTCGTCCAGAAAGAGTGTTCCGTGATCGGCGAGTTCAAACCGCCCGGTGCGCTGATTGGTCGCTCCGGTAAAGGCTCCGCGCTCGTGACCAAACAGTTCGGCTTCGAGCAGAGTGGCGGGAATCGCCGCGCAGTTCATCTTGACGTAAGCGCGCGTTGCGCGGCGGCTCAAGCGGTGAACCGCTTTGGCGACGAGTTCCTTTCCGGTTCCGGTTTCGCCCATAATAAGAACGGTCGCGTCCGTCGGGGCGGCTTGTTCGACTTGGCGCAACACTTGTTTAAATGCTGCGCTGCTGCCGATTATCCCCGCGAGATTTTGCCGTTCGCACGACGAGCTTACGCTCGGATAATTCGATTTTCGGCGATAGCCGTCGTTCGTATCCGTTTCCGCATAGTCGTTAAAATTTTTTTCAGAAAATTCAGCACTTGTAAACATAATTTTGCCTCTCGTCGAAACATTTACTAAAGTCTCAATACCAATTCCGCCAACCTTCGGTTGTCTTTCCAAGTTTTATATTCGATTTCATTCAATTCCGCACCGGGAATTAACAAGTATGTTTACAAGGTAATAATTTTTCGAGTTCGGATGTAACCTTAAAAACTACGGATTTTGCCCTGTATTTTACTGCAGGTCTTGTTGGTATTGATATTATTGGTTCTCTGGATTAAAAGCGTCGGAGGGCACTAGATTCGACAACCAATCAGACTAGAAATAACCGCCGCTCCTCGCCTGAAAATCACTTTATGTTTCCAATAAATTGTCGGCCGCCTTACGGAAAACGATGCCTCCGGGGACGACGAGCTTAATCTCAGTTCCCGAAACTGCGGAACTCGCGATTGAAAGTTTGGCTCCGATGCGGGCCGCGCGTTCGCGCATTCCCTGCAAGCCGAAATGCCCGTCCTTCCCTTGGGCAGCTACCACCGGATCGATGCCGACGCCATTGTCTTTGACGCAGACACTCAGATCCTGTGCGTATCTTAGCTCGACCTCTAGACGA
This sequence comes from Pyrinomonadales bacterium, assembly GCA_038212235.1. Classification (GTDB taxonomy): domain Bacteria; phylum Acidobacteriota; class Blastocatellia; order Pyrinomonadales; family Pyrinomonadaceae; genus JBBQUS01. The sequence goes on along the minus strand of JBBQUS010000025.1, from coordinate 20,890 downwards.
CTCGCTTTCGAATGCTGACAGGCGTTTCGGATTGCCTCGTAGCCAATGCGATAAATTTCATCGCGGACGATTGGGTGCATCTCCCTCGAATCTCCGACGACCGAAAACGATGCCGCTGCGGATTCTCGGAGCCGGCAGCTTTCAGTCGCTCGCCGGAACGCTTCAGCCAGATCATTCTTCTCGGTTGTGGTGGTGCGCAATGAATTAAGCGCGGCTCGACCTTCTTCGGTTGCCTGTCCGAGCCAAACCGATAATTGCGTCATCGCTCGACGCATATGCGGTAAATCCTCCGGTTGTTCGAGCGCGTCGTCGGCGACCAGCTTGCTGCCCTGAACGGTCTGGAGAAAGGTGTCGTGAAGCTCGCGCGCGAGACGCGTGCGCTCCGCCAGTCGCTCGTCAAAGCGAGCGCTGATGACTTTTGAAATCTGCCTGATGCGGAGCTGGTATAAACCCCAACCGATCAACCCGACGAAAAGCAGGCAAAGCACGCGAAAAGCCGTTGTTTGATACCACGTCGGCTCGATAATAAAGTCAAGCGTGGCGCCCGTTTCATTCCAAATTCCGTCGTTGTTGCTGGCGATTACTTGAAATCGGTACTTTCCCGGTCCGAGATTATTGTAGAATGCCTGTCGCCTGGTTCCCACATCCTGCCAATCGGCGTCATGACCTTCAAGTTTGTAACGAAACTTGACTTTGCGCGGAGCCGGGAAGCTCAGCCCCGTATAGTTAATTTCCAATTCGCCTTGCAAAGGGGGAAGGTCAATCTGTCTTTCGGTTTGGTAACTTTTGCGATCCGCAACTAACCCTTCTATATAAATCGGCGGCGGAATAGAATTCGTGGAAATCTGCTTCGGATCAATCATTACTGCGGCGCTTTCGTTCACGAACCAGAGTCTGCCGTCCGGTGCCTTTGCCGAGCGCGGCTGACTCAGGTTCGTCGGACTTGGCCGAACGCCGTCCGTTGAGTCGAAAGTCTTGACGGACACCTTGCTTTCGGGATTTTGCCGCCAATTTGCCATATCCGCTGCCGGAATTCTTAACAGACCGCATCGCGCATAAAGCCAAAGGTTAGCATCGTCATCTTGAAGCATATCGGCAACGGAAGAACAAGGCAGACCGTTGCGGGCATCCATCAAACTCAAGCTGCCGTTTATCCAGCGATAAAGCCCTTTATTGGTTGAGATTAACAGAGCATTATCTGAATCAATCGAGAGACTGTTGATTGTTACACTCCCTTCATCTCCCAATGAGACACTTTCAATTTGCCCGTTATGGTAACGCGCGAGTTTATCTTTAGTCGATGCTATCCAGAGGCTTCCCTGTTTATCGGCGGCAAGATATACCGCGCGGGGAATAAAATCGTTGAGCGGGATGTCTTCTTCCGCGCGCTGATTGATGATTCTCTGAAGTTGAAGTTTTTTATCTTTCAAGATCAAAGCCCAAATGTTGCCGCCGGAATCCTCGGTCATTGCGCGTACCTGGGGATACCTCGAAAGGCTGCCATCTGACTTTTTAACTTCTGAGAACTGATTGTCTTTGTATATTACCAGCTTCTCATCAACCGCCATCCAAACCCGCCCCCTCCGGTCTTCGAGCAGCACGGCCGCGTTTTTTCCCGGCAAGTCTTTGATCGGAGCAAACGACAAAGCGTTATCGGCAGCAGCAGCAGGTGGTGGCCGCAGAATTTTAACGCCGCCCAGACTCCCGACCAGAACCGAATTGTCGCGCAGCGCGAGGACAGAATTAATGCTATCCGGCAAGATACTTTCGCTTTCGGAGAAACTTACAACCGGTGTGTCCCGAAACATATCAACTCCATTGTCCGTGATAACCCAAAGATTTCCTTCGCGGTCTTCATACATATGGCTGATGTTTTTGTCGGACAATCCGTTTTCCGTTCCGTAGTAATCCGCCGTTCCGTTATGAATCCGGTAAAGTCCTTTGGATTGTGCTCCGACCCACAACGAATCGTTTCGATCCAGATACAATGTGTGCGAGAGAACCGAAGCGCCGTCAAACCCCGGAATTTTATAGCTCGACCATTTCCCGCCGGAGAAATAACGCACTCCCAGATTGGGTCCTGTGCCGTCAATCGCAGCCCACACCGTCTCGGAAGGTCCGACTGCGACATCAATTACGCCGTCGCCCCAGGAAGAGGATTTTAACTTTTCATTGAAAAAAAAGGCGGAGGATTGCGGCGACCAGCGGCAAAGCATTTCCGACCCGAACCAAATGTTTCCCGCTCGGTCCTTCGCTAAACCGAGACCGTAATTAACCGGGATGCCGTCTTCTTTTCCGTAGCAGCGCAGTTCCCCGTCTTTAATCCGGCAGAGCGGACCTTTTCCGTCGGAGACGAGATAGCGGGTGAACCAAATGGTTCCCGTTTCGTCTTCGATAATCGCGCCGATTCCGCTGCTTGAAAGCTGGGGAGACACATAATTGATTAGCTGACCGTTTTTTAATTGGCTTAAACCGCCGGTGGTTCCGATCCAGAGACTTCCGTCGCGCGCTCCGAGTAGGTAGGAAAACCCCTTGGTCGGCAGCGATTGTCCTTCGGGCGGAGTCCAGACGGTAAATTTCACTCCGTCAAAGCGCATTAATCCTTCTATGGTTCCGATCCAAATGTATCCGTCCGTTGTTTGAGCTATTCCGGCGGGACGAGTCAGGTAACCGTCCTGCGTCCGCCAAGATGCGTGACCGTATTGGGTAATGTGTTTGTCGGGATTGAGCGCGCTGACGGGAATGTTGGCAACGAAAAGCAATAAAAAGCAGACCGCAAGTGAGCGCGCAATGCTGAACGCGACCGCGCCCGTAGCTGAATTTGCATTCTCATTGTCAAGTTCTTTCACGTTCAATCCTAGGTTGTTTGCCGCCTTAGAACAAATATCAGTGGCGGATGCTGCAAAAAAGTCAATTCGATAATGAAGTCCGAATAAACAATGCAGCGAATGGATTTTTGACCGTTTCAATTATATCCGGATTACTGTTTGAGGACGATACCAAAATCTCCAGCCCCAATCCTGTAGTTATCTACAGGTTTGAGGGCACAATCAGCCTTCAAGCAGCCCGCGCCGCAGCGCAATCATGACCGCATGAGTTCGATCATTTGCTCCTAGTTTGCTGGCAATGTTTTTGATGTGGAAATTAACGGTTGTTTCAGCAATGGACAGTTTGTCGGCTATTTGCTTATTGCGGTAGCCGTCTCGGATGAGCCTTAGCACTTCCAATTCCCGACTCGTCAGGTCTTCTTCTCCAAGATGTTCGGCGAGGCGCGCTGCTACTTCTGCCGGGACGTGCCGTTTTCCGGCATGGACGGATCGAATCACGGCCAGCAATTGATTTTTCGGCATACTCTTTAAAACATAACCCGAGGCCCCGGCTCGCAGCGCCCGCTGGATTTCGCCATCCGTGTCTGAGGTGGTTAGCATGATGATGCGAGCCTGGGGAAATTCTCCCCTGATTGTGATTAGAATGTCCGTCCCATTGACACCGGGCAGGCTGAGGTCCATGAGGGTAATGTCAGGCAAATGACGACGAAACTCTGCGACCGCCTCCACCGCATTTGCCGCCTGCGCGACCAGAAGCATATCGGGCTGCGATTCGATGATTGTGCTTAACCCTTCACGAAAGACCGGATGGTCGTCAACGCTCAGGATGCGGATGGGCTTCGGATCATCCATCGGAATTTTCGCTCCCTAACAACAATATTTCACTGTTTTCCGATAAGTCCGTTTTCTTACAAACGCTTCGAAAAATTCTCATTCTAAACAAGCAAATCGAAAATTAGGACGGCAATTAGAGACTTAATTACCGGAAAGAATACCTCTGGTAAAAAGCCGACAATTACACATCTTCGGTTTTTGCCAATTATAAAGTTTTCGGCAGTTATCTTATTAGATTTTTTTATCGTACACAATTTAGATTTTGAAGGGTATACGAACAGGGATAGCAAAAGATGCTGTTGGCGAATTAATAATTGACGTTCTGTTTGTCCGCTCAACAATTGCTCAAAGGCCTACCGCTATTTGTGACAGTTCATTCCCACCACGTTTTAACGTTAATTGATAAAAAATTGGAATGTCAAACAGTGTCGAAATGACGGCGCGGGGCGCCTAAATACCGACAAGAGACCGGCTAATTAGAACCGCTCAGGCGATTTCCGATGATTAAAACCTTTAATTATCGAGCTTTTTCAGTGTCAGCCGCAACGGTATGAGAGTTGTTTAAGAGACGATTGAAATCCGTCAAAAAAAACAAAAGGAGAAAATTTAATGAGAACTTATAAAGAAATCACCGCCGGAGTAATCCTTAGATATGCAGCGTTGCTGAACACGAAAACCACTCTGCTTTCATCTCTGATCGCCGTTGCCGTCGCATTCGCTGCAATAACTGCCGCTCCGCTTGCCGCTCGCGCTCAGGAAAGCAGGAGAGTTACTTATAAAACCGTCAAAATAGACGGTCTCGACATTTTTTACCGCGAAGCCGGTTCGCCGAAAAATCCGACGGTTTTATTACTACACGGTTTTCCGACTTCGTCACGGATGTATCGCAATCTGATGCCGCAGCTCGCTGATCGTTATCACGTCATCGCGCCCGATTACCCGGGTTTCGGTGAAAGTTCGATGCCGACGGTTGATAAGTTTGATTACACCTTCGAGAATCTGACGAACTTGATTGACGAGTTCGCGCAAACTTTAAAACTCGAACGTTACAGCATCTATCTTCAGGATTACGGCGGCCCGGTCGGTTTCCGCCTCGCGGTCAAACACCCTGAGCGCGTACAAGCTTTGATCGTGCAAAATGGCAACGCATATGAAGAGGGCTTGCGCCAATTCTGGGATCCAATCAAGGCTTATTGGAAAGACCGCACGGATGATAATGCGCTGCCGATAAAAAAGATTTTCACCTCCGAGGGAACTAAATGGCAATACACAACCGGAGTGCGAAATATCGAGAACTTAGACCCCGTTATGTGGACGACAGACCAGTTTCTGATGGACCGTCCCGGCAATAAAGACATTCAACTACAGCTTTTTTACAGCTACGGCTCGAATCCTCCGCTTTATCCAAGTTGGCAGGAATACTTTCGCAAATATCAGCCGCCGACGCTTGTAGTTTGGGGCAAAAACGATTTTATCTTTCCGGCGGAAGGTGCAGAACCTTACAAACGCGATTTAAAGAATTTGGAGTTTCACCTCCTTGATACCGGCCACTTCGCGCTCGAAGAGGACGGCGACCAGATTGCAGCTTATATGAACAAGTTCCTCGATAAAAATGTCAAAAGATAGATTACTAGTCTCGTTGGAAAATTAACAACTAAACGGGCGGCAGCAAACCGTTTAAGGAGCTGATATGAATTTAGAAAACACAAGAAAAACACAAACGATACTCATTACCGGAGCTTCTTCCGGCATCGGCAAAGCGGCGGCGGAAACTTTTGCCGCCAAAGGCTGGAACGTTTGCGCGACGATGCCGGAAATCGCCGCGGGCGAATCCTTAAAGCAGATTCCCAATGTTCTTGTTGTACCACTCGATGTGCGGGATGAACGGAGCATTGCCGAAGCTGTTTCGCAGTGCAGGAAAAAATTCGGGCGGATTGACGCGCTTCTGAGCAACGCCGGTTACGGGCAATACGGAGTTTTTGAAGGAATTTCAAAAGAGAAAATTCAAGCCGAATTCGATGTCAATGTTTTCGGCGCGATGAACGTGCTACGCGCCGTCCTGCCCGAATTTCGCGCCAATGGCGGCGGGCAGGTGCTCGTGACCAGCTCGTCAGGCGGCATCTACGGTTTGCCGACGATGACGCTTTACATTACGACCAAGTTCGCGCTCGAAGGCTTTTTCGAGTCGGTTTCGTATGAACTGGCGACGCAGAACATAGTCGTCAAGCTCATCGAGCCGGGCGGCGTTGACACCAATTTTCACCTGACGGCGGCGCAGCTTTCGACCGGCGACGGCGGGATTGCCGGTTACACAGACTTCTACAAACGGGTGGCGGCAACCGTCAACAAAATCATTGATTCGCATTCGCTGCTGTCTGCCGGGGAAGTGGCAAATGCCATTTACAAGGCCGCCACCGACGGCACCAGTCGATTGCGCTATGTCGTCGGCAAAGATGCCGAATCAATTATTGCCGCGCGGCGCGACAAGCCGGAACAGGAATTTCGGAATTTAATTAAATCTGAGTTCGGTCTCGGCAATACCGTTTAACGGCAAAAGTCACTGCTGCTTTCTTTTGTCAGAAAGAAAGCAGTCCTGATAATAAAAAAGGAGTCTCTAATGATTAAATTTTTGAAAGCTATTCTGTTCGCGGCTGGTTTCTTAGTCGTCGGAATGTTTGTCGCTCCGGCGGAAGCGCAAAACAGGCAGGAGATGCCCGCCGCGCCGTATGAAGATATGCCGGAGATTGCGCCAATCGGCGTGCGGGTCGACAAATATCTGGACGTTCCCGAATCCGCCAAACAACCGGCTATTGATCCGGCAAAAGGTTACCGGATTCAGGAACTGGGAAAGGGCTTGTATCTGGTCACGGACAATGCCTACCAGTCAATGTTTATGGTCTATGAAAAAGGCGTGGTCGTCATTGACGCGCCGCCGTCATACGCTCAATATATTCCGAAAGCAATTCGGGAAATAACGGACAAGCCCATTACACATCTTGTTTACAGTCATTCGCACGCCGACCATATCGGCGGCGCGAAAAGTCTCGGCGGAAGTCCCATAATCATTGCCCAGGAAGAAACCAGGCGGCTTTTGTTGCGCGCCAACGATCCGAATCGCCCGCTCCCGACCGTTACTTTTCGAGATCGTTTACGCTCAAAGCCGGCAGCCAAAGGCTGGAGCTTTCCTATCACGGAGTCGCGCACGAGCCGGGCAATATATTTATCTTTGCCCCGGCGCAGAAAACCCTGATGGTCGTTGACATCGTGCCTCCCGGCTGGATGCCGTTTCGCAGACTTCACCTTGCTCAGGACGTAGTTGGACACTACGCGCAGGTCGAGGAAATCAGGAAGTTCAACTTTGTAAATTTGGTCGGCGGTCACGTTGAGCGCACCGGCACTAAAGCAGATGTCGAACTATACAGCGCATTTCTGAGCGATCTGAAGACCGCCGCCGCTGAATCGCTCAAAACTACGAAATTCGGTGTCGGACTCGACCCGCGCGATCTGTCTAACCCGTGGGCAGGTTATGACAATTACATTGACCGCGTGGTCATTAGTTGCGTCAACCGAATGACTCCGAAATGGGCGACGAAACTCGCGGCTTACGACGTCTTTATTTGGGATCAATGTTATACGGTCGAGCAAAGTTTGCAGATTGATTAAACGGTTAGATTAACGAGCATCTAAAACCGGCAAACTCATGATTCAATCAGCCTAGAAAATCAAATAATGCCGCCTGCAAACGGGCGCATTATTTGATTTTTTTTGATTCTCCGCCGAGAGGTTCGTGTCGCTCCGACAATATTTTCATTTGCATCTCATTTAAGCGCATTCAAACTTCGCAAAATCTCGCTCAAATCTCTCTTCATCAGCGATATTACGGCACGCACATCAAGAAGCATTGCTACTCGGTCATCGAGATCGCCAATATTTAATTTGCGCGATTGCACATTGTCCCCGCTCAAAGTGTCAATTTTTCGTTCGCTCTTCAACGAGCCACCTTGTTTAATTCTGCCTTCACCGCGCCACTTAGCGATCAGTTGTTCCCTTCGCTTGTCAGTTGACTGATTGAACAGAGCAACAGAATTTAAATATAACCAAATCTCATCGGGATATTCGCTTCTGATTATTTCCGGCACAATTGGCTGTCGTCCGAAAAATCTGGCGAGCATCCGCGGCGAATCACCGAGGACGCGTCGCCCGCCATTCTGCTTGCGAATTCCAACGACTGACAATACAACAGAAGCCGCGCCGCCGCCTACGCCAATTCCATTGCCAAGGTTGGCGGTTTTCGAGTTAAATTGCAAAGCGGTGTTGACTACGCCGAAAACTCCGCCGGTAACAAGCGAAGCTAGGTTGATGATGTTTTGCGCTTTGTCGCGCCGCGTTTGAAGGTCGGAGCGAATGACTCTGATTTGTTCAATTTCCGTATCAATCACGGAATTTACGCTATCAATATCAAGTGAAGCTGCCAAGACTTTCTCGGTGATTTCCTGTCGCAACGCCATTGATTCGAGATTTGCCGGCGAACTATCGGAAACACGCTCAAGCCGACCAAGAAGCGGTGTAACGCCGATTTGATTAGCAGTTTGTTTTGCTTCAGGAGAGAGACGGAGTTCTAAATCGGCAGGTGCTGTAATTTTCGGCGGCGAATCGGGTGATGGCGTTTGAGCCTCCGCCCACCAAACCGATACTGCGACAAAAAGAATGATGAAACAAAAGAATCTTAACCGTTCCGACAAATTTCGGATGGAATGCAGTTTTAGGTCTGGAAACGATACATACTCGCACTTCATTTTTCCGTCCATTTGAGAATTCTTGGAATTATTGCTTTTATTTGATTGCATAGTTTTTGTTTCTCTATTAATCCTGACTGCATTTTGAATAATTACATCGTCATTTCAAATCGGCTAAATGGCGTAAAACTAATTCGCCGACGGAATCGGCAAAATCGCCGTCCGCTAAACTGTTTTCAATCTCAAACGAACGGATTCGCTATTCCCACAGCAATTAAAAACACTCTTTTGTTTCTTGCCGGATGTTTGGCTACTCAAGCCAGGGTGCTAATTTTTCACCTTCGATAAACCAAGCTACTTCGTCGGAAAAATGATTGACGATTCTCTGCAGATTTTTAGAGACACGAGCCTCATAAAATTTTCTATAACCTTCTTTGGATTGTTCGTTAAGTTTACTTTTTCCATATTTGTGTTTCTTCTTCTAATTTGCATTCGGTTCGACGGATAGTCGCTGAACGACCGAAATCTTCTCGACGGTCAATGCAGACACTCAAATTTCATCAACTGGAAGTTCTCGAATTTTGATCTAACCCGGTTTTCAGGTTCGCCTCATTCTTAACTCATAAGCCTGCGTAAACGAGCCGTGTAAAAAATGCCGGATCAATCACAAAGCTGCCCCATTTCGCGTCATAAGCGGCAGTCGGTTTGGCGGCGACCACCTCTTCGATTGATTTTCCCTGTTTTTTGAGACGCGCAACATTCTCGCGGATATTGACGAGCATATCCCGGAACTCGATGAACTCGGCGCGGTTTCCTACCGGACCGTGACCGGGAACAATAATAGTTTTGTCCGTTACTTTTTCAAGAGTCAAATTCGCCCAGCGGATAATGGCATTGATGCCGCCGCCGGTCGAATTGTCAATAAAGGGATAATAGCCGTTCCACCAGATGTCGCCCGTCGCCATCACATCCGCTTTCTTAAAATAAACCCAAATGTCCGTGTCCGTATGACCGATACCGTAATGTTTCATCACGATTGTTTCGCCGTTAAAATTAAGCGTCTTGTCTGTTTTAAAGGTTACGGTCGGAAGCCCGCCCGCCGGGACGGGCTGAAAGGTGTAATTCCAATCCTCAACGCGCGTCGTCGCGAGCAGTCGCTTGAGCGTATTTTCCTGGGCAATAATAGTCGCGCCCTGTTCGTGGAGCCATTCGTTGCTGTCGGCGTGATCCCAGTGCCAATGAGTATTAATCAGGTATTTGAGCGGCGCGCTGCTGATCCGGTCGAGTGCCGCCTGAATTTTGGGGCGCGACACGGCGATGCCGCCGTCAACCATCAATTTCCCGTTAGTTCCGGTCAGCACGGTGATGTTTCCGCCCGAACCCATCAAAACGCTGAGGTTGCCGCGCAGAGATTCGACCGTAATATCGGCCTTGGCGGCTTCCTCGTTAATTTTAGTGACGGGACTGACGGTTTCCTGCGCGAAAATTTGCGCGGGCGCAAGAGCTGACAGAGAAATAAATAACGCGCAACAAATGCCGATAACGAAACGCGATGTTAATTTGATAATGTTTCGATTTGAATTAAACATAATAAGTCCTCTTTAATTTACTATGGGAGCCGAACGGAAACCGGCGGCATTTGGATCGGGCTTAACGAGCGACCGCACGGGGACTGCAAAGCTGACGATTCCGTAATCCAGCGTCTGGTGGGCGGCATTGACCAGTTCGATCATCACTTTGTGCTCCCCGGGCGTTAAACCGGTAATGACGAGCGGCTCGCTGCTCGCGTCCAGCCAGTGCCACGCCGCATCATCCACAGTGACGTGGATGTGTCCGATGCGCGGCGACACGTCGAGTGCCGCAAGTCCAAACACCGGCTCGATGCGCAGATTTTCCGCCCGGTATTGAATGACGACGCGCCCTTTTGAGAGCGAGTCCGCCAGCGGCGCGTCAATGAACAGTTTAACCGGCGGCTCATTGGAAATCGGCACCAGACTGGCTGCTCCGACGACATCACGAACCATTAAATTTGTGTCGGTGCGCGCCGTTGACTGCTGCGATTCCTGCCGGTCAAGTGGAACCAGTCTTTCACTATTAAGCTCAGTCTGAACAGTCTCAGTCTGAGCAATTCCGTTGCCGACTTTGCCCGATTCAACTTTATCGGCGGCGGCGATAATCACCTTCGTCACCGATTTGGGATCGGCGAGCATTGCGACATGGCTGGTCGGTATTTCCGTGACTTGCGCCTTGATATTGGCAGCCATCTTCTCCTGCATTTTGGGATTGACCATCTGGTCGTTCGTGCCGATGACCCACCACGAAGGTTTGTCGTGCCAGGCGGCGTGCGTCACTTTGTCGGTCAGGCAGCCCTGATACCAGGTGACCTGCGTCGCGGCAAGCATTTTTTGCTCGGCGACCGGCAAATCCGGTGCAAAATACTTCATATATGCCGCTTCGGAGAGCGATAAAAAACCGCCTTCGTCCTTGATCACCGGAGCCGCTGACGGCGGAAATCCCGTTGCCACATCAACGAGTGACTGTCCGCTATCGGGAGCCAAGCCGGAAACATAAACCAATCCTTTGACTTTCGGATTGTTCCCCGCTTCGGTAATCACGACCCCGGCCCATGAATGCCCGACCAGCAGCACCGGTCCGGTTTGTTGATTAATGACGCGGTTCGTTGCCGCCAGATCGTCAGCGAGCGAAGTCAGCGGATTTTGAACGGAAGTGACCGTGTAGCCTTTGGCTTGGAGTATCGGAATCACCTTGCTCCAGCTTGACCCGTCAGCGTATGCGCCGTGAACTAACACAATAACCGGTTTTTTTGAATTGTTATTCTGCCCGTTTGCCACCGAAGCCGCGATTGCCGAGAAAAGCGTTGACAAAGCGAGCATCGCGGCAAAGGCACATTGGGACGTTCCCGAAATCGTTAAAATATTTTGTAAACTTTTCATTTTGTTTCTCCTGAAAGTTTTATCGTTGGAAGAACAATATTGATTTGCGATTCGCCGCGCCCGAAGTTCCGTTTGGAACAATTAACGATTTTGGCTGATCCAATCAATTTTGTTTTCACATTCAAAAACGCTTTTGCTCTGCCCTTAAAAACAACTTTCAGACCAACCACTAATCCGTTTGATAAGTCGTTAGAAAAGCCAGAGATAGATAACTTTTCAGCGTTTTTGAGTAATCGGGGAGAATTTGGGGAAACAGAATGTTTGTCGGTATTCGGACGCGCGTGCCGCTATTTCGACATTGTTAATGCCGCTGAGAAAGGATTTAAAAATCTGTCTTCTTCCCTTGTGCGACGTGACACAATCTTTTCAAAAACTCTGCTTAAATAAATCGTAACCGTTCATCCATGAAACAGGTAAAGCTTGTCAAGTGAAAAAAGACGTTCTTTCACCTCCGCGCCTCGTCAAGGTGCTTGAATCATTCGTTCATCATCAAAAGAGCTTGAATACCTTTTCCCAAAATCAATTTTCGCGTGTTGCTTTCGACTTCAATTGCGAGTTGCACCAGGGCGCGGTGCTCTCAATCATCCATTCGGGCATTTGGACAAGCCCATGAAGTGTAATTCGCAGTCGGAGCTACCTTTACCTTGTAGTCTGTAACTCCGATGCTCGTTGCTCAATCAGTTGGTCAGGCATGATTAGCCTATGAACGGTTCGAGCCTTCGATTGCATTTCAACACCACGATCTTGAAATTCCTGATAATCGATATTGTCACGCAACATAATGAAAGCGTGAACTAAAACATGTCTTGCCACTGCCACTTTCGCCCGTGCCCTATCGCGACGCTCTCGCACCCGGTAATAAAGCTTTCGTAACCTCTCGTCGCGGCGTACCGCGCTGTTACCAGCTTCGACCAGCAGAAACCGCAGTACGCGTGAACCAGCTTTACTAATTCTTCCCATTCTCCGCTTTTCGCCTGACGAGTGTTCCTGAGGTTCAAGGCCAACATAAGCCGTGACCTTTCGGCTGTTGGCAAAACGGCTCACCGGAGAAAGAGTGTGAACTAGAGCCAAACCAGAGTGAGCAGCCCAATTCCTGGGTGTGTTCTTAACCGTCGAACGCGATCATCCTCAGCAGCTAGTTTCATCAGTTCTTGTTCGACATGTGTAATCCGGCTTTCAAGCTGCTCGATTAACTGGGTCCAGTCTGCTCGCTGCTCTGTGAGTGCTGGGCTTAAAGGAAGGTCATTGAGTTTTTCACGCCCTTTCTTCGTGCGCAGTTTCGCTTTTAATGCGATGCCTGATCCGAGCGCAATCGCTTGCAACGAGTTGCGCATTCTTGTTCGCAATTGCACTAGCCGATGCCGATGTCGCAAGCGTCGCAAAACCTCAATGCTTTCCAGTGATAAGCGGTTAATGGGGTTGAGGGAGGAAAAGAACAGAAAGCGACGCTGCGCGTATAATACTTTTTATACGCTTAGTTTTGGCTGATTTTCTGTTCAAAACATCTAAAATCATGTATTTATCAAGCAAGAAACTGTTCGTATAATAAAAACCGGTTAAACCCCCCGTCTTTAACTTAAATTTTGGAAAAAAGCTTTAAATCAAGTGTTCAATAAACATACGGGAATTTGATTAATTTATTATACGATGAGCGTCGCTTTCTGTTCCAAAACTACCTGAACCCCTACTTGCTTGATTACGTTGACTTACCGCCGCTGCGCCAGAATGTACATCAAGCTTTAAATCGCGGCGAGAATTATCATCAACTCAAAAGAGCCGTCGCCTTTGCTAATTTCGGCAAACTCCGTTTTAAAAGTGAGCACGAACAAAATATCTAGAATGAAGCGGCACGCCTGCTGACCAACTGCATTCTCTACTACAACATTTCAATTTTATCGGAACTGCTCGCACGTCACGAGGGGACTGGAGCCATTGAAGCAGTTGAAACAATCAAACAAATCTCGCCGACAGCGTGGCAGCACATTAATTTTATGGGGCGTTATGAGTTCGAGAAACCGATGTCGGAAATCAACATTGCGGAGACAGTCGATAAAATTCAAATGTTGCCGAGATTTCGGATGTAGATTCCCTTATTGATAGTTTTGGTTGATTTGGGCGAAAAACCCCAGATTAAATCTGGCAACGCACTATTTTCAGATGAAAAAGTTCGGCATCGAAAATAAGCGATGAAAAATCAGCTCAACTTTTGTCTCTTAATTTGGTTATAAATTAGTCTGCCCGCTACTGAATTTCCCCGTTCCGCCGGACTCCGACCGTTTTTGTCTGCTCAATCGTCTAAAAGATTGAAGTTCAAAAATTACAAATTCGGAGCGAGGAAAAAATGAATAATTTATCAAACAAAACGGCAGTCGTCTTTGCGGCAAGTGGCGCAATCGGGGGCGCGGTCGCTAAAGCGTGGGCGGGCGAAGGCGCGAAAATTTATGTTTCGGGGCGCGATTCGGCGGCGGTCGAAACGCTGGCTGAAGAAATTAAAGCGGCGGGCGGTTGGGCGGAAGGGGGGCGGGTGGATGCGATGAATGAGGGCGAGATTGATGAATATTTCGGACGAATAGCAGCGGAAAACGGCAGGTTGGACGCGGTTTTTAACGGCATCGGGATTCGCGTCGGCGAAGGCGGTTACGGCATACCGACGACGCATCTGTCGTTTGAACAGTTTCTCGAACCCCTGCGAGTTCACGTTGGGTCGCAGTTTTTGACTTCGAGAATCGCGGCGAAATATATGGTTGAAACCAACACGCCGGGAACGATTCTGACGCTGACGGCGAGTTTGTCGCGTCTCAAAGTGCCGTTTATGGCGGGCATTTCGGCGGCTTGCGCGGCGATTGAAGGTTTGACTAGAACGATGGCGGCGGAATTCGGCAGTTTCGGGATTAGAGTCATCTGCCTGAATCCGACGGCTTTGAGTGAAACGCGGACAATTATCGAAACCAACGCCGCGAACGCCAAAACCATTGGCATTCCGCCGGAAGCGTTGGGAGAGATGCAGTCGCAATCAGGGCTTTTGCCGAAAAGCACGACTCTTTATGATGTCGGACAACTGGCGGCGTTTCTCGTTTCGGACGCGGGCGCGATTCTCAACAGCCACGTCATTGACGCGGACTTCGGCAACCGATCCGTTATTTAATTCAACAAAATAAGGAGAACTAAAGAAAATGTCAAAAACTGTTTCAGAGAAGATTATTTTTGAAAATGTCGAACCGGCAACGCTTTTCGCGTTTTACACAGACGCTCGAAAACACGCCGAATTGACCGGCGCGCCCGCCGAAATTTCCGACCGGACGGGCGACGAATACCAAACTTACGGTGATTTTTCGGCGGGCAAAAACCTTTTTGTCGAGCCGGACAAACTCATCGTTCAAACTTGGCGGGCGAAAAGCTGGAGCGAGTCGGACGCGGATTCTATTTTGATTCTGCGTTTTGTCAAAAACGGGAACGACACGGATTTGTATCTGACGCACGCCGACATTCCCGCACGGGAGGCGGACGCGACGCTCAAAGCCTGGCACGATTTTTACTGGCACAAATGGAAAAGTGCGCTGGCTGACAATTCAAAAAACAAACAATAATCGGATCGCGTCGGGGTTTGTTGAATTGCCGTCGGCTTTGGCTGACGGCAATCGAAGCGATAAAATGCCGACAGCTTGAAAATACTTGAAGTTTTATGATGGAAACTAACGAACAAACGCTCAAAGCGGCTTTGAACGGCGACATCAACGCTTTTCAAGATTTGTTTGCCGAATTTCAAAGTCAACTTAAATCATATCTGTATCGGCTTTTGACTGACCGCAACGATGCCGAAGATTTAACGCACGACGCATTTGTCCGCGCCTTCGATAAAATCAAGACTTTCAAAGGCGAGTCGTCGCTAAAGACGTGGGTTTTCCAAATCGCCACCAATCTCGCCTTCGATTATCTGAAAAGGCGCAAACGCTGGCTGCCCGACGCGCAGGACGAAGCGAAAAAATTAGCGCAGTCGGACGCGGACGTTCAAAAATCGTTTCGTTTCGTCAACGCGAACGCCGCGCACGGCGTTTACGAAATCCGCGAACACATTGATTTTTGCTTCACCTGCATTTCCAAAACGCTTTCGATTGAAAATCAAATCGCCCTGATTCTCAAAGACGTTTATGATTTTTCCGTCGCCGACATCGCGCTTATTACAGGTAAAAACGCGGGCGTTATCAAGCATTTTTTATTCGAGGCGCGAAAAACGATGACCGAAATCTTCGACCGCCGCTGCGCTCTCGTCAACAAAAACGGCGTGTGCCATCAATGCTCGGAACTGAACGGCGTTTTCAACCCGAAACAAGACCGGCAGGAAGAATTATTAAAACTTGATTTGGTGCAGGCGACGGGAAAATCATCCCAAGCCGAACTCTATATTTTGCGGGCAAACCTCGTCCGCACGATTGACCCGCTGCGCTCAAACGGCGCGGATTTGCACGACGAAATAATGAAATGCGTGAGAACAGCCGTCGGAGAAATTGAAGTCGCCAACTAAATTACAGCCAACGCCGTGCTAACTTTTAAGGTCAACCGAATCTTGTTCGATGAGTTTGATGAAGTTTTTCAACACCGCGCTTTCTTCATCTTTGCGCCACACGATAAACAGAGTGGTTTGGTGACTTGTTTCAATGAAACGAACTTTGGCGGGCGCGTGATGCGAATATGAAATCGGCATCAGGGACACGCCCAAGCCTTTGCCGACGAGACTTAAAATCGTTGCGCCGAAATCCGATTCAAAAATTGTTTTCGGCGTGTATTTGTAAAGAGCGAAAATTTCGCGGAGCGATTCGGCGTAGGCATTGCGGCTGTTGAGCGACGGCAGAATAAAGTTTTCGCCTTTCGCGTCGCCCAGATTTGTAAAATTCTGCGTCGTCAGACGGTGATTTTCCGGCACGACGAGCGCGAAGTTTTCGCTGGAAACCGGCTGCGACGTTAAACTTTGGTTGGCGGGCAATTCGCGGGCAAATCCGATGTCTATTTGATAATTGATTAACGCCTGTTCAAAATTCTCCGTTAATAACTCAAACAATTCGACTTCCAAATTCGGATAGGCGGCGATTAAGGCGGCGAGCAAATCAGGGAGAATCGAATGCGTAATCGAACCCGGATGCGCGATTTTGATTTTGCCGATTTCGCCCGCGCTGATTTGGCGGGCGTGGCGGTGCGCGTTTTCGATTTCGATTAAAATTCGCGTCCATTCCGTTTGCAAAAACGCTCCGGCGGCGGTCAGCTTGACATTGCGTTTGTTGCGCTCGAACAGCGACACGCCGATTTCCGCTTCGAGCGATTGAATGCGGCGGCTCAAAGCCGATTGCGTCACAAACATCTTTTCCGATGTCTTCCAAAAATGCAGTTCTTTGGCTAAACCGAGAAAATAGCGAATCTGCTGCAAATCCATAATCAAACAGTTTAATGCGTTTCCGGCATTTATCAATGCGAAAACAGCATTTTTCGGCATCACGGAGAATGCTAAATTAGTGTTAAAGATTTCGACGATGAAATTTTTAAGGAGTGAATCAAATGTTGGAAGTAATTTTGAAAAGTTTTGAAACGCCTGATGAGGTTCGCGTGTTTGAAAAAGGTAAATTCGAACTCGTTCACATCGGCGGAATGACAATCGGCAAGGCGACTTACGAACCGGGCTGGAAATGGTCTGACCACGTTAGCCCGCTGGTCGGTGTTCCGTTGTGCGAAGTCGAGCATCTCGGAATGGTCATTTCCGGTCGTGCAACGGCGGCGATGGCGGACGGCACAATTCACGAACTCACGCCCGGCGTTTTGTTTTATATTCCGCCGATGGCTCACGACAGTTGGGTTATCGGTAATGAAGAATACGTTTCGCTGCATTTCCTGGGCGCCGGCAATTACACAAAATAATTTATAAATTGGACAGCACACTCATCGTTAATATCGCGGGTTGGACGGGAGCGGTTACGTCATTGACGGCTTACACTTTGAACAGCAACGGCGTAATTGCCAGCAAATCATTCGTTTATTTGTTGATGAATGCGCTGGCTTGCGGGCTGTTGATTTTCTACACATTCAACAAACGCGCGTTCGTCAACACAACTCTCAATTCGATTTGGCTGATTGTGACAATCATCGCCGTCATCACGCTGTTATTAAAATAATTTTATGGAATTAATAGAATCGGACAAATTGAAGATTGTGCGCGTCGAAATGCTCCAACAAATCGAACAAACGCGCGAGCTTTTCACCGAATACATCGAGGCATTGATTGCGGAAACTCCGGCTTTCACCAATTATTTGAGAATGGAAAACTTCGCGGATGAATTGGATAACCTGCCGCTCGGCTACGTTCCGCCGGAAGGTTTGATTTTGCTTGCCTTGTTCAACGCCGAGGTTGCCGGGTGCGTCGCTTTCAGGAAGTTCGGCGGCGACGTTTGCGAGATGAAGCGGCTTTTCGTCAAACCGAAATTTCGTGCATTGAAATTAGGAAAACAGTTGACGACCGCGATTATCGAAGCAGCGCGTCAAGCGGGTTACAAACGAATGCGGCTTGAAACTTCGCCCGCGATGATGCGTGCTCAAAGCCTTTACTTTAAACTCGGCTTTCAACCAATCGAGTCTTACAACGATGACAATCCGATTGACGGGACTTTGTTTTTGGAATTAGTGTTGGCTGATTGAGTTGATTGTTGCGAGAGTTATCAAATTTAAAGATTATGGAAACATTAATAGACAAATTAGTGGCGGCTTACGACGACGGCAACGCGCGAAAATTTGCCGACTGTTTTGCCGAAAACGCAGTCGCTTACGAATACCCGAACCGCGCGGCGCAAACGGGGAAAACTGAAATTTACGATTACTACAAACAGGTTTTCGCGCAATTTCCCGAACTCAAAACGGAAATATTGTATCGCGCCCGCATCGGCAACCGTATCATTGACCACGAGCGCGTCCGGCGCATCAGCGGCGGCGAACCGTTTGACGTGATAGCGATTTACGAAATTGAAAACGATTTGATCGTCCGGTTCGATTTGGTGCGAGAAGCTAAAACCGTCGCGGCAAATACAGTCGAATAAAACTCGCTTCAAAGAAATATGAAAGACAAAATCAAAATTCGCGCGGCGACGGTCGAAAATGCCGACTTGCTCAGCAAACTCAGTCGAAAAACTTTCTCCGATGCCTTTGCCGATAATCCGCACAACCAGGCGGAAGATTTTGCGGCATATATGGCACAGGCTTTTAACGCGGAACAATTAAAACGCGAACTCGCCGACCCGCGAGCCGTCTTTTTGATTGCTGATGTCGAAGGTGAAATTGCCGGTTACGCCAAACTTTTGACGGACAGCCGCGAGCCGGATATTACCGCCGACAAACCGATTGAAATCGTCCGTTTATACGCGCACCAGAAGTTTATCGGGAAAGGCATCGGCGCGGCTTTGATGCAGCGTTGTTTGAACGAAGCCGCGAACCGCGGACATGACGTTATCTGGCTCGGCGTTTGGGAACACAATCCTGAGGCGCAAAAATTTTATCGAAAATGGAATTTTGTCCCGGTCGGCTCGCACGTTTTTCAACTCGGCGCGGACGCTCAAACCGACGTTTTAATGGCACGCGCCGTTGGTGCGGATTGAATTTTCCGCTTGATGGGCGGCTTGTTTTTTTATATCTCGGAAACAGCGGACATTTCGGGTGCGATGTCTGGATGATTAAAAGTTTATAAACATTAAAACGCCCGGTCTGAAAGTTCATCGGGAAAACATTTCAATCAAGATTTACGCAGTTATTTTTTACCCGGTGAACAAAGTATGAAAGCAATCGCGCTGACTGAATTTGGCGGAACGGAATTTTTTCAAACGGTGGAACTTCCCATCGTCGAACCGCAACCGGATGAAGTTTTAGTTCGCATTGCGGCAGCTTCTTTTAATCCGATTGACGTTTATTTTCGACAAGGGCGTTTGGGCGGAGATTTACCGATGGTATTGGGACGCGATTTGAGCGGCGTAATCGAAGCCGTCGGCGAAAATGTTTCGCGTCTCAGGGTCGGCGATGAGGTTTACGCTTATCTGCCCGGACGCAAAAGCAATGGCTCTTATGCCGAATACGTGACTGCGCCGGCTGATTTTGTCGCGCATAAACCGTCGAACATTTCGCACTTGCAGGCGGCGGCAATTCCGGTGGTCGGAATAACCGCTTATCACTGCGTCGTCGCCAAAGCCCGCGTCGAAGCCGGACAAACTGTGTTTGTCGCCGGTGCTGCGGGCGGGGTCGGTTCGATGGCGGTTCAGCTTTTGCCGCATTTCGGAGCCGATCTGATAATCGTGACGGCGGGCAGCGAGGAAAGCGCAGACTATCTCGTCCAGTTGGGCATTGCGCGTGAAAACATCGTCTTTTATCCTAACTTGTCAATCAAGAAACTGAAAGAAACGGTGGTCGAAATCAACGGCGGCGCAGAAGTTTCAGCGGCATTCGATTTTGTCGGGGGGGCGATGAAACGTCTGTGTTTTGAAGTTGTCGGCGTGAACGGGCAGGTCGTCTCAATCGTCGAAGAGCCAGCCGACTTTTCGCTTAACTTGTGGGACGAAGAAACCAGTCCGATGGTTACAAAAGCCCTAAGTTTCCATTTCGAACAGCTCGGCGCGGCGGCATTGCGCGGCGGCAATTCGAGCGTTTATTATCAAGAATTGGAAATTCTCAAAAAACTGATTGATGACGGACGATTAACCGCGCCTCAGATTTTTGAAGTCGGCGAGCTAAACGAGCAAACCGTTCGCCAAGCCCACGCTGCGCTGGAAAAAGCGCATTCAAAAGGCAAAATGGTTATGAGAATCAGAGAATAACGCTGCGTCTTCTAATTTTAATGCAGCTATTAATTTTGGGATTTGACCGAATTTCGTCGTCGAATTCTTTGAAATAGTCGAACGAACTCAATGCGCCTCCAGCCAATAATCTGCTTGGCTGCTAATCGTGCAATTCGATGCCCAAAATCTCAAACGCATCGTCTTCGGGTTTGTAATTCAGTATTTTCTTTGTTGAAGTTAAATCCATTCGTTTGAACCGATTGTTCGATACGCCGTGAACGATTGCAAATTGAATATCAAGAGTTTCGATTGATTTGACGAGCAGTTGCACCAAATCTCGGCGACTCAAATAAGCACTTATGTCGCGCGCCGTTTCCGGTTTGCCGCAAACAAAATCTTCAAAACAAGCGATTCGCACCACAATGCTTGATAAGCCTTCGCTGTATGCGAAATACGACGCTAAAGTCTCGCCGAAACACTTGGATACGCCGTAAAGATTCTTCGGGCGAACCGGCATTTCGGGAGTGACTTGGACGTCTAAAGGATAGCCTTCGACGGCTTGTGCGCTGCTGGCAAATACAACTCGCCGACAACCTGATTCTTTTGCCGCTTGAAAAATGTTGTAAGTGCCTTTGATGTTCGTCTCAAGCAGCGATTCATAAAATTCCGCATCGGGATTTGGAACTGCGGCGAGATGTAAAACCGTGTCAATGCCTTGACAGGCTGTTCGGCAAGCCGATAAA
>JBBQUS010000024.1:0-69570 GCA_038212235.1 Pyrinomonadales bacterium | reverse complement strand
GCGCAGCGAAGCCTGAGCCGAGCCTTCGTTAGCAGCGCGACGTGCGGCCAAGAGGTTAGGAATGGCGATGGCGGCGATGATGCCGATGATCACGACGACGATTAACAGTTCGATTAACGAAAATCCTGATTGTGTCTTTTTGGTGAGTTTCATGGTGCCCCTTTGAGAAAATTAATTTTCTATCTTTAAAATTTTGAGTTTTTAATAGGTGCGGTGCTGAAGGTTTTGAGAGTTAACTTTATCCGCACGCAGCGTTAGCTTCGCGATTACATGTCAAACACCGTGCCAAACTCTTAGCTTATTTGTCTGAGAGAGCAGTTTATCTGCTAATAGTTATGTTAATTTAAAGGGAAATCTAGCAGAGAAATATTGCGAAATTTCAAAAGCTATAAGCTTAACTGAAAGCGAGAACAGCTCGAAAACCAACTCTAAGTGTCAATGATTTGACAACGAAAGGTTAGAAATTTGAGTTCGCAAATTTTTTATTTTATTGGTATGGGGAAATGTTTTGCGTCAAAAACTATCTGCAAGTTCTGATTTTAGCTGTTTATTGCTTTTCCCGATTTGGTTCGCGGTCATCATTCATTTTGATTGTGTGTTCCTCGTAGGCTTCGACAATCAACTGCACAAGTTTATGACGCACCACATCTTTTTTGCTGAAATGAATAAACTCGATGCTTTCGACGTTTTCCAAAACTTCCTGTGCTTCCTTTAAACCGCTTTTCTGTCCGCGCGGCAAATCAATTTGAGTAATGTCGCCGGTGACGACCGCCTTGGAGCCAAAACCAATTCGGGTCAAAAACATTTTCATCTGCTCGCTCGTCGTGTTTTGCGCTTCGTCCAAGATAATAAAGGCATCCGAGAGCGTTCTCCCCCTCATAAATGCGAGCGGCGCGACTTCGATAATGCGTTTTTCGAGCATTTTTGAGACTCGCTCTTCGTCCACCAAATCAAAGAGCGCGTCGTAGAGCGGCCTCAAATACGGATCAACTTTGTCCTGCAAATCACCGGGCAAAAATCCGAGCTTTTCTCCGGCTTCGACGGCCGGACGAGTCAAAATAATCCGCGAAACTTTTTTCTGAAAAAGGTCTTGAACCGCCATTGCCACGGCCAGAAACGATTTTCCGGTGCCGGCCGGACCGATTCCAAAAGTTAGATCGTTTTTGGCAATGGATTCGAGATATCGGCGCTGAACAGCGGTTTTCGGGGCGACGGCTTTTTTGCCCGAAGGATTAAAACGCGCGGTCGTAAAATGGTCTTTGAGCGAGAGTGAACGGTCTTCGGCGATTTGCTTAAAGGCGTCGCGCAATTCTTTGTCGGTAAATTGTTTGCCCTGAGAAAAAAGAGAAACAAAATCGCTCAGAATGTTTTCGACGACGGCGACGTTTTCATCATCCCCATCAATCAATAATTCGCTGCCGCGCGAGTCAACGCGAACGTCAAGCAGGCTTTCCAAAAACTTAATATTCGCGTCGTGAACGCCGAAAAGTGTTTCAATGCCGCGTGGCGGAAGTTCAATTTTTTTCAAATTTTTAGGGTCTGAGCCAAAACCGGTTTTTGCAAGATAGGTTCAATTTTAACTTATCAAAGCGCAAGATAAAAGTCTCCGCAGACCTCTCGTTTCGAGAAAAATTAATCTGCAGTGCCAAATTTGAAT
This sequence comes from Pyrinomonadales bacterium, assembly GCA_038212235.1. Classification (GTDB taxonomy): domain Bacteria; phylum Acidobacteriota; class Blastocatellia; order Pyrinomonadales; family Pyrinomonadaceae; genus JBBQUS01. The sequence goes on along the minus strand of JBBQUS010000024.1, from coordinate 67,913 downwards.
GAATTAGCAGGAATTTGCTGCCGGAGCTGCTGATTAAATCAGCTGATTAATCGGTTAGTTAGATGTCTGCGATTCGGAATTATTTTGCAGCTCAGTAAACAAATGATCAATCGCCGCCACTTCGAGCGGCTGCGCAAAGTAATAACCCTGACCGAGCTTGCAGCCGAGTGTCAATAGTCTGACAACCTGAGTGCTGGTTTCCACGCCTTCGGCGATTACTTCAAGCCCTAATGACTGCGCCATGTTCATAATCGTTTTGATGATTTCCCAGTTTTCTTCGCTCTCCTGCGTGTTCATCAGGAAAGAGCGGTCAATTTTGAGCGAGTTGACCGGCAGACGATGAACGTTGCTGAGCGAAGAATATCCGGTGCCGAAATCGTCAACGCTCAAATGCACCCCGAGCTGATTTAACTGACTGAGAATGTTTTCCGCCGAATCCATGTTTTTGATGGCGGAAGATTCGGTGATTTCGAGTTTTAAAGATTCCGGCGCGATGCCTGATTCATCCAAGACCTGGCTGACTTGATTTGGGAAATCCACATCAACCAGTTGTTTGCCGGAAACGTTGACGCTGATCCAAACTTTAGCGCTGTTTTCATGATTTGTATGCCATTCATTTAAATAGCGACACGATTCGCGCAAAACCCACATTCCGATTGATGAAATCAAGCCGATTTCTTCAGCAATACTGATAAATTCCATCGGGGAGATTTGTCCGAGTTTCGGATGCTGCCAGCGAATAAGAGCTTCCAGACCCGAAAGACGGCTGTCTTCGAGATTGATAATCGGTTGAAAATATAAACAAAACTCATTGCGCTCAAGAGCCTGTTTTAAATCATTCTCGAGTTGTTGGAGGAAACTGGCTCGTTTATGAGTTTCCGAATTAAAGATTTCTGAGTGGCCGCGTCCCATCCGTTTGGCTTGATGGAAAGCTGTATTGGCGTTGCGCAAAAGCAATTCCGGTCGTTCATAGTCGGGCGTCCAAAGGGCTGCGCCAATACATAAGTTAATAAAAATATCTTGATCTTCAAGCGGCACAGGCTGCAGCATCTGTTTTTGCAAACGTTCGATAATCTGCGGAAGTTCTTTGTCGTCTTCGAAATTCTCAAGCAAAATCGCAAACTCATCGCCGTTTAATCTCGCAACAGTATCGCCGGAGCGCAAAGCGGATTCGAGCCTTTCCGATATTTTTAAAGCAAGATTATCGTTTAATTCTTCATTCGCGCCATCGCTGTGAAGCAGTTCATAGCGCTCATAATTGAGATAGAGAACCGCCAATTGTTTGGTCGGCTGTTTTTTAGAAATTTTAAAAGCTACCTCCAACCGCTCCATCAGGGAAACTCGGTCCGGCAGACCATTTAACTGGTCGTGCATCGTGCTCGGAATAATTCTCTGCTCGGCACGTTTGCGATGTGCGACCGATTGCAGTTGAAAAATCAAATGCTTTGAATTGGTCAGGCCGGAAGTATTGCTTGACGCTGCCCAAGTCGTCCACAAAAGATGCCCCTGTTTGTGCCGAAACCGCATATCTATTGTGCTGACGGTTTCTTTTCCGGTCAGCAGCTGGGTTATTTTCTCGTTAACGATTTCGAGATCATTAATTTGAACCAGCTCTTCAAATTTTAAATCCGGCAAATTCGATTCCCAGTATCCGAAGGTATTGTAAAAGGCCCGGTTGGCCTTAAGAATGTCTCCCGTCGCGGTGAGGATCATGGTGCAAATCGGCGCAAATTCAAAAGCATTTAACAGCAATTCTCCCGTTTGAGTAAGCTCTCGCGGGGGGCTATGCTTGGCGGGGAGCGACTTGACGGAACTTTCGCTCTCCACCTCAATCTTTTCAGGTTCGTCTTGCAGTGACTTTCGTGGTTTGATAAAACTTAGCTGCTTCGTCCACATAAATTTTTCCATACAAATAGCAATAACAATAAGGCCGCACGATGAATGGGTGAAAGAGGTTTTAGATTAACGCCAGCCAACACATGGTTTCACACTACCAAACAGGGCGAGGGCAATACTCATGCCATGTTTAAAGATATCTGTCAAGACGGATTCTTACAATTAGATAATGCCGGGTCGGTATCAACAACTTTTGTCAAATGGATTATGACTTCACTAAAAACTTATTGCAAGAATTTTGTCTCAATTTAGATTGTGATAACTTGAACTATCTTTGCTTAAAGCTGGAATCATGTGATAAATTCTATCCTTTTAGACAACCTACCTTATTTAGAAAAGCTATCATTGAGGAGCAAATATATTTAAAAATGGCAACTGCAACTGCTACAACTAATGGAAACCAAACGGGGCGCGTTGTGCAAATCATCGGCCCGGTGGTTGACGTGGAATTTGACGATAATCATCTGCCGCCGATTTATCAGGCGCTGCGCGTCGTCTCCGAAGGTTTTGACGTTCCGACGCCGGTTGACGTGATCTGCGAAGTTCAGCAGCATTTGGGCGAGGGACGGGTCCGCGCGGTTTCGATGCTGCCGACCGACGGCATGGTGCGCGGAATGAAAGCGATTGATACCGGCTCTTCGATTACCGTTCCGGTCGGCGAAGCGACTTTGGGACGCGTCATGAACGTCATCGGCGATCCGGTGGACGAGCTTGGCGAAGTCAAAAGCGATCAGCGTTATTCGATTCACCGTCACGCCCCGACCTTTGAAGAACAGGCGACCGAACTTGAAATGTTTGAAACCGGCATCAAGGTTATTGACCTGATTCAGCCGTTTAAACGCGGCGGAAAAATCGGTCTCTTCGGCGGCGCCGGAGTGGGCAAAACCGTGTTGATTCAAGAGCTGATTAACAACGTGGCGAAAGAGCACAGTGGTTATTCCGTTTTTGCCGGTGTGGGAGAGCGGACGCGCGAGGGAAACGATCTGCTGCGTGAGTTTGTCGAATCAAAGGTCATAAACTACGGCGATGATTTCCGACATGAGATGGAGGAAAACGGTGAGTTTAATATGACAAAGGTTGATAAAGTCGCGCTCAAAGAATCAAAAGTGGCTTTGATTTACGGGCAGATGACGGAGCCTCCCGGAGCCAGATTGAGAGTCGCCCTGTCTGGGTTGACCGTCGCCGAATATTTCCGCGATCAGGGCAACGACGTGCTGCTTTTTATTGACAACATTTTCCGCTTTACGCAAGCCGGTTCGGAAGTTTCCGCCCTTTTGGGTCGAATGCCGTCGGCGGTCGGTTATCAACCAAACCTGGCGACCGAAATGGGCGAAATGCAGGAGCGCATCACATCAACCAAAACCGGCGCGATCACTTCGATTCAAGCGGTTTACGTCCCGGCCGACGATTACACGGATCCAGCGCCGGCCACAACCTTTGCCCATTTGGACGCTGTAACCGCGCTCTCGCGTCAAATCGTCGAACTCGGAATTTATCCGGCGGTTGACCCGCTTTCGTCGAACTCGCAAATCCTGACGCCTGATATTGTCGGCGAAGAGCATTATCGCACCGCGCAGGAAGTCAAACGTATTCTGCAGCGCTACCGCGATTTGCAGGACATCATCGCCATTTTAGGACTCGACGAACTCTCGGAAGAAGATCGCCTGACGGTTGCCAGAGCACGTAAAATTCAACGTTTCTTCTCGCAGCCGTTTTTTGTCGCCGCGCAGTTTACCGGACTCGAAGGCAAATACGTCAAGCGCGAGGATGCGGTCAAAGGGTTCCGTGAAATTCTCGACGGCAAATGCGACGACATGCCTGAACAAGCATTTTACATGGTCGGCACGATTGACGAAGCCCGCTCCAAAGCGCAGCAGATGGCGGAAGCAGCGTAAGAAAACAAATGTAGGGGCGAGCGGCTTGTCCCCATCCAATGAACCGATAGACGAAAATTACGTTTTCATTCACAAAGGTTTGTTGACCAAAGGCATTTTCGCGTTCAAAGCAACGCTCATTGGGTGGGGACAAGCCCACACCCCTACAAATAAATTATGCTTAAACTGGAAATTGTAACTCCCGAAAAACGGGTGGTTGATGAGACGGTTGATTCTGTGACGATTCCGACACAAAGCGGCGAAATCGGGATTTTACCCGCTCACGCGCCGCTTATTTCGCAGCTCAAAAGCGGCATTTTGACTTATACCAAAGGCGCAAGCTCAAGCCGGATGATGGTTTCGGGCGGTTTCGTCGAAGTCGGAGCCGACAACGTTTCCGTGCTGGCCGATGTCGCCGAGCTGACGGAAGACGTTGATGCGGCGGAAGCCCGCGCCGAACAAACCGTGCTTGAACGCGCCATGAGCAATTTTGACGGAACGCCCGAAGAAATGGAGCAAGAGCGCGAAAAGCTCGAACGCGCCGAAGCCCGTCTACAATTGGCTGCCGGAAAATAACCGCGAAAAAACTTTTTAAACCGCGAAAAGACACGAAACGACACGAAATAAATATTTTGTGTTCTTCCGTGTTTTTTGTCAAAACGGGTTTCGCGCAAAGTCGCCAAGTGCGCAAAGTAAAGCAAGAGAGGCTGATAAAATGAGCCAATCAACTTTCTAGTATTTTTCTGGGCGAGCTTTGCGCCCCTAGCGCGAGACCCGTTTTGCCTTTCGAGCTTTGTTTGTGGCTAAATGCAAAGATTATGATTTTTCGTTTCACGACGGCTGGAGAATCTCACGGCAAAGCGCTGGTCGCCATTGTCGAAGGTTTGCCCGCCGGAGTCGAAATCAATTTTGAACAGCTCAACCTTGAATTGTGGCGTCGTCAGCAGGGCTACGGGCGCGGCGGCCGGATGCGGATTGAGAGCGACACGGCGCAAATTTTATCCGGCGTCCGGCACGGCAAAACTTTGGGCTCGCCCATCGCTCTCCTGATTGAAAACAAGGACTGGCCGAATTGGACTGAAACAATGTCGGTCGAGCGGAGCGAAAAAGAGCCGGAAAGACCGCGCGTCGTCACGCGTCCGCGTCCCGGTCACGCCGATTTGGCGGGCGGCCAAAAATTCCAAACCAGAGATTTGCGAGACATCCTCGAACGCGCGTCGGCGCGGGAAACCGCGGCTCGCGTCGCTTGCGGGGCGCTGGCCAGACAACTGCTCGAGAGTTTTCAAATTGAAATCAAAAGCCACGTTATCCAGCTTGGCAACGTTCCTGAAAAACCGCTGGTCGGCAGTTGGCAGCAGATTTGTGAAATTGATAAAAATTCACGGGTGAATTGCATTGATTCGCAAATCGAACAACAAATTATTGAGAGAATTGACGAAGCCAGACGAAACGGTGACACTCTGGGCGGCATTTTTGAAGTTGTCGCGCACAATTTACCCGCCGGTTTGGGTTCGCATACTTCCTGGCGCGAAAAACTGGACGGACAATTGGCGCAGGCCGTAATGTCAATTCAGGCCGTCAAAGCGGTGGAAATCGGAACGGGCGTCGCCAATGCTAGTTTGCCCGGTTCCGAGGTTCACGACGAGATCGGCTATGATGCCGAAAATAAAAAATTTACACGCCCTTCAAACCGCGCGGGCGGACTCGAAGGCGGCATTACGACTGGCGAAGATTTGCGCGTTCGCGGTTACCTCAAACCGATTGCCACCCTTAGAAAACCGTTGCAATCGGTTGATATCGAGAGCAAAGAAGAAAGCCCGGCGGCGTTTGAGCGTTCGGATACGACGGCAGTTCCGGCCGCCGGAGTGATCGGCGAAGCGATGCTCGCCATTGTTTTGGCAAACTCGATGCGCGAAAAATTCGGCGGCGACAGCTTGACGGAAATGCGCCGGAATTTTGACAGCTATCTAAAACAAGTCGGCGAATATTAAATGCGAGTTTTGCTGATTTTTATTGACGGTCTCGGAATTGGGAAACGCGAAGCGACTAATCCCTTTGACAATTTGCCGGAGGCCGCACCGCTCGGCATTTTCGTTGATGAAACTCCAGTTCTACCGTTTGACGGTTTGCTGATTCCAACCGATCCGCGGCTCGGAATCGAAGGCCGTCCGCAAAGCGCCAGCGGACAAACGACGATTTTGACCGGCATTAATGTTCCCGCCACACTCGGTTATCACAAACAGGGATTTCCAAACGCCGCGATGCGGGAAATTCTCGCGGAACATTCGATTTTTTTGCAGCTCGAAGAGCGGGGAATTGAGCCGAATGTTTTCGCCAATGCCTACACGCCGCAGTTTTTTGTCGAAGAACCGCGCTGGAAATCCGCCACCACAGTCGCCGTCGAAGCTTCGGCGATGCGTTTTCGGACGCTCGAAGATTTAAAAACCGGCAACGCGCTTTTTCATGATTTTACCAATTTGTTGTTGCTCGAGCGTGACTTTGAGGTCGAAGAATACACGCCCGAACAAGCGGGACAAATTCTGGCCGGGATTGCCGGCAGGCACAAATTTACGCTTTACGAACATTTTATTACCGACAAGCTCGGACACGCGCAAAACCTTGAATTAGCGCGAATGCATCTGCCGCGTCTGGCAAAATTTGTCTTGTCGGTCGTGGAAAACGTTGATTTATCCGAGACGACGGTTTTGCTGACGAGCGATCATGGAAATATCGAAGATTTATCGGTTCGCCAGCATACGCTCAGCAACGTGCCGACGCTCTGTTGGGGAAGAGAAAAAGAATTTTTCGCCCGGAGAATTAAAACTTTGGCCGATCTCACTCCCACAATTGTCGAAACATTAATAAAAAAATAAACCACAGAGGACACAGAGAAGAAAATTATTTTTTTATATTAATTGTTTTTCTCCGTGTCCTCTGTGGTTAATTCTATGTCTGAAATCGCAAAGAACGACAAACGCGAAATTTTCGGCTGGATAGTTTATGACTGGGCAAATTCGGTTTATTTGACGACCGTCATCGGCGTGCTCGTCGGACCTTATTTGACAGCGCTGGCGCGAGCGGCCGTCGGCGATAACGGAACTGTCATAGATTTTGGGCCGTTCGGGGCAGTCACCGAAAAATCTCTTTTCCCGTTTGCGATTTCGCTGTCGGTTTTCGGGCAAATTTTTTTGCTGCCGGTTTTAGGAGCGATTGCGGATTATTCGCGACTCAAAAAACGGTTCATGCAGATTTTTTGTTTTGCCGGCGTTGCGGCGGGCTGTCTGCTCTTTTTTGTCGAAGGCAAGCTTTATCTCGTCGGCAGCCTGCTCGTCATCTTTTCTAATCTGTGCATGGGCGCGTCGCTCGTTTTTTACAACGCCTATCTCGGCGACATCTGCACCGAAGACCAGCGCGATAAGGTTTCAAGCCGCGGATTCGCCTGGGGCTACGCGGGCGGCGGATTGATGCTACTGTTCAATCTGTTGTTTTTAAACTTTGCCGAAGGTTTGGGAGTATCGCAGGGGTTTGCCGTTCGGGTCTCATTTCTGTTAGCTGCTCTGTGGTGGGGCGGCTTCGCCCTCGTTACTTTTGCCAGACTTAAAAATCGCGGTGCGGCGCGCGAAATTCCGCCGGGTGACAATTATTTTTCGATTGCCTTCAAAGAACTGCGGCAAACTTTTCGTGAGTTATTACGACTGCGCCACACAACCCAATTTTTAATCGGGTATTTGCTTTATAACGACGGAATTCAAACGGTAATTAATGTATCATCGCTGTATATCGCGCAGGAACTGTTTGTTAATAAAGGTTTGCCGGAGGACAACGGTTTTCTGCTCGCCGTGTTCCTCGTCGCGCAAATTACAGCTATGCTCGGCTCTTTCGCATTTGAGTTTATCGCCCGCCGCATCGGGGCGAAATACTCGATTTTATTATCGCTCGTAATTTGGGCAATCATCGTTATTTACGCATACGCGTCTTTGCAGGAAAAATGGCAGGCGTGGATTCTGGGTGCTGCCATCGGTTTTGTTTTGGGCGGTTCGCAGGCGCTTTCGCGTTCGCTCTTTTCGCAAATGATTCCGCCGGGACGCGAAGCCGCGTTTTTTAGCATTTATGAAATTTCGGAACGCGGAACGTCGTGGATTGGCCCGGTCGTTTTCGGCGTTGTGGCTGCAGCCACAAATTCTTACCGGCAGGCGATTCTCGCGCTGATCGTCTTTTTTATCGTCGGCAGCATTATTCTTTATTTTACCGATACCAACAAAGCTATCGCCGAAGCTGGAGCGCAGCCGTAACGCGGGCATCCGTGCCGGTTGTCGCGCCGGCATCTCTGCCGATCTGTGGTGTTTCCCCAGGTTCGGTCAGCATCTTGCTGACCGACAACCGGCATAGATGCCCGCGTGACAATCTTTTAACCGCAAAAAACAAAAATCGTTTATTATCGTAATTAACGACAGAGAATTTTCACTTTATTCTTTCCAAAATCAGGGAGCTAAAAAAATGATCCGAAAGCTGTCTCTCGGCTGGTCGGCGCTGCTGCTGACAATATTGTTTATTTCTTTCGACTCGAACGCACAAATCATGAACGATAACAACACGAAACCGCCGGTTGCGGAAAAAAAACTAAAAACTACTGAAGTCAACGGCTACAAACTCGAAGATAATTATTTCTGGCTCCGCGAGAAAACTAATCCGGCGGTCAAACAGTATCTCGATGCTGAAAACTCGTACACCGAAACGGTGATGAAGCCGGCCGCCGACTTTCAAAAAAATCTCTACGACGAAATGCTCGGCCGCATCAAGCAAACCGATTCCAATGTGCCGTATCGTTACGGCGATTACGATTACTACACCCGCACCGAAGACGGCAAGCAGTACACAATCTACGCCCGCCGCAAAACCGGCGCGGCCGATGCGAAAGAAGAAATTACGATTGACGCCAACGAAATGGCTCAAGGATTAAAGTTTTTTGCCATCGGCTCATACTCAATCAGCGACGACGGCAATCTGCTCGCGTTCTCGACTGATAAAACCGGTTATCGTCAATACACTCTGCAAATTAAAGATTTGCGAACAGGCGAGATTCTGCCGGACAAAATCGAGCGCGTGACGAGCGCCGTCTGGGCAAACGACAACAAAACCATATTTCTCGTAACGGAAGACGATGTTACAAAGCGTTCCGACAAATTCTGGAAACATACTGTCGGCGCAAACAAAACCGAGCCGGTTTACACCGAACCCGACGAGCTTTACGACATCAGCGTCAATCGTTCGCGCGACCGGAAAATGATTTTCCTGACTTCGTTTGCCAAAACCATGCGCGAAGTTCGCTACGCGCCCGCCGATAACCCGAACGCCGATTTCAAAATCGTGCTACCGCGCGAAAAAGATCACGAATATTCGGTTGATCACGATAACGGCCGGTTTTATCTTACGACCAACAAAAACGCCAAAAACTTCCGCGTCGTGACTGCTTCCGTCACAAATCCTTCGGAAAAAAACTGGAAAGAATACATCGCGCACAATCCGAAAATTAAAATCGAAGACGTCAACTTTTTTAAAGATTACGCGGTTGTTTCCGAGCTTGAAAATGGTCTCGAATATCTACGCGTGATTGATAAAAAAACGGGTAAATCGAAACGCGTCGCGACGCCCGAAGAAGTTTACTCGATGAGCATCGGAGCGAATCCCGAATACGATCAAACCAAAATTCGCTATAACTACACTTCGATGGTAACGTCGCCTTCGACATTTGATTACGACGCCCGGACTGATAAAAGCCAATTGCTCAAACAGCAGGAAGTTTTGGGCGGCTATGACGCTAAAAATTATGAAACAAGGCGCGTTTGGGCGATTGCCAGAGACGGCGTCAAAGTTCCGGTCGCCATCGTTTACAAAAAAGGGGTCAAACTCGACGGCTCGGCTCCGATGCTGCTCTATTCATATGGTTCATACGGCGTAACGATTCCGCCGACGTTTTCATCGGCGCGGCTAAGTCTTCTTGATCGCGGAATGATTTACGCCCTCGCCAGCATTCGCGGCGGCGGCGAACTCGGCGAAGAATGGCGCGAAGCCGGTCGAATGTTTAAAAAACAAAACACTTTCAACGATTTTGTTGACGTCGCCGATTACCTTGTCAAAAACAAATATACTTCGTCGGACAAACTGGTGATTCAGGGCGGTTCGGCGGGCGGTTTGTTGATGGGAGCAGTCACAAATATGCGTCCGGATTTATTCAAAGCCGTGATCGCCCAGGTTCCGTTTGTTGACGTGATTAACACGATGCTCGACGAAACTCTGCCGCTGACGACCAGCGAATTTATCGAATGGGGCAATCCGAAAGAAAAAGCGGCGTTTGATTACATAATCAAATATTCCCCGTACGATAACGTCAAACGGCAGAACTATCCGGCCATGCTGATCGAAGTCTCGCTCAACGACAGCCAAGTTCCGTACTGGGAAGGGGCGAAATTAGCCGCCAAAATTCGCGCCATGAAAACCGACAACAACATTCTCCTGCTTAAAACCAACATGGGCGCGGGACACGGCGGCTCTTCGGGACGTTACGACAAACTGCACGAAGTCGCCTTCGATTACGCTTTTGCTTTAAACCAAGTCGGCATTACCAAATAAACTTTTTTGCCAAAACTTATTTAGAGTTTATTTTATCATAAATAAAAAGAGGCTGAGCAGAAGTTGCTTAGCCTCTTTGGTTTATAGCGGTTTGTTTAAGGAACAAGATTGTTTGTCTTGAACCACTGTTTCCAAATCAGTAGTCTTTCAGCAGCAGGTTTGCCCCTTCCATCAGGAAAGTTAAGCCCTTCGGGGAGCGGTTTAACTGTTGCATATAATTGGTTCATTACGATTTGAGAGCGCGTAAAAAGAATCTCATCAGCGCTTCTTGACTTAGGATATATTGTATCGTCAAGCAAACTGTAAAGAACTCGGTATGCTGCCGGTGTCTTGAGAAGCGCAAGTATTTGAATAGCATGTATTTGCCTTCCATAATCGTCAGCATTACCTCCTTCAACACAACGAGTTTGATTCACCAGTTTGTTAAATCTCGTTTCGTCCCCAAGCTTTATCAAAGCTATCAAATCACCCCAACCGCCATGTACATCGGTATTAAACTCAAGATACGGAACAAGCGATTTGTCGCCGCGCTCCACCGCTTCTGCAAGAGCATTTGGATTAATCTGTCTCGCAACTTCAAAGTTCTGCACAACCGGGATTGGAAGTGTTTACCTCAATTTGTTTAATAATCGTTTGTGCCAGGATGAGGATGCATACGCCGAAATTCAAGGGGCTTTGCGAATGTCCTTGCGAATAGATAATCGGTTGTCCCAAGCATATGTTTTAAAAGGTTCAACTGAAATTGCGTTTGAGAGAAATTTTAACGAAGCCGAGAAGTCGCTCAATCGGGCGCTAGAATTAAATCCTAACAATGCAGAAGCTTATAATTGGAAAAGTCAAATATCTCTCATGCATGGAAGATTTGGTGAGGCGGCTACAATCGTAAGCAAAGCTATTCAGTTTGATCCAACATCAATATATTTGAATGAGCATCTAGTACGAATTTCTTTCTACTCAGGAGAATACAACAGAGCAATTATTCAGGCCGAAGAACTGCTTGAATTTGAGAAAAATAATTTAGTTCCTTTGGCATTTTCAGCTCTCAGCTATGCCCATCTCAGGCTTTTTAAGCAATCTTTAGAAAATATTGAGAAGGCTCTGAAATGTCGTCGTGGCCCTGAGATTGTATTTATGAAAGCTTATATTCTTGCTTTGAATAACGATAGAATTCAAGCAGAGGATATTATTTCTAATGTTCTCAAAAGTTTTCCTGAAAACCAGATTGATCCAACTGATTTAGCTTACGTTTATTCTGCTTCTGGTGACATTGAAAAAGCTTTTGAAATGTTGGAGAGAGCTTACGAAATAAACTCAACTAACTTGTGTATTTTAAAAGTCGAAAAAAGATGTGAAAATCTGCGGCGTGACCCAAGATTTGAGGCGTTTTTGACAAAGATTGGTTTGAGCTAAATTTCCCCACCAACGAATAAGTCTATTTAAAGAGAGAGTTCTCGATTAGTTCGAAAAATAGGAAGCCGTGTTTGGACAACAACGACGTTACCGAAACACGGCTTCTTGTTTTGTTTAAATGAGGGATTACTTGTTGTTAAAAACCCTGAAAACTTATTATTGCTTCTGGCGCACTTTTCTATCTGCTAATTTATATAACTATTTATGGCGTGATCTAAAAACTTTCTAATTTATAGCTTGGCATTTTCGGAGATAGGCAACGTGCAAAACATGTTCCCGTGAATTAAAGCTGTAGTTGAATTTGTGATTTGGTCGCAACCTATTGGGTTTGAGTGCTGAGGTTCCTGCAAGAACAATCACAAACAAAGGAAATTTTATTAAATGCTAAGAAAATATTAATTTCGCCCACTGATAACAACACCAGTTTTGCCACTGATAACAACACCAGCGAATGTTTGTGAAGCTCCTAAAGTCAAAACTGCCGCTAAAGTTAGAGCTGAAACTAGTCTTTTCATAATCTTTTCCTCTTTTGTAATAATTTGTTTGATTGTGTGAAGGATTTAGGATTAGCGACTGCAAGCCTGTAGAAAGAAGTTCTTCTTTTTAGACTTCGCTTTTCGTTATCCGAGTTAAATAGGGTTTAACTAAACCGGATGCTAATTCAGATTCGGTCACGTGTCAAGAGGTTTTTGGTCAAATTGACTAAAAAACTCTCACAGAACGAAAATTTTCTATCAATCTGACTGAAAAACCGGTCAAAATGAACGAAAAAGAGTCGTTTGTTATTAGTTTTTGGGTTATTAGAGCGGACTTGGAAGAAACGGCATAATATTAGAAGCAGATTATTTTCTAAAAATTTTGAATGCCTACAAAAGCGAATTAATAAGATTATGTGTAGGGCAAGGATTTTTACACTTTAGATATAAATAGAGTGATAAATTTTCACCAAGTTGCTAATCAATAGTCATTTTTTCAATATTATTTAGTTGTTTTGCAAAATAATGCTTTTTAAGTTGAGCTTTTTGTGCAAAAATCGCTTAATAAGGAAATCGGTTCCTGATTTCCTTATCCGACCTAAGTTACTAAAACGGGAAGTGCACGCTTGGCTTCCTGTGCTCACTTCAAAACACTAAATAATGAAGTCAATTAAAAAAGTAGATTTTTTTATCTGGGCTATTATAGCAGTAGGCATCATTATCTGTGGCTTTGCTCTGTATAAATTACCTTACAATCAGTTGGATATCCGTTTCGTTTTCCTAGCTTCTTTTACTATTGTTTTTGCCTCGCGCTTGTCTCTTAAAATGCCACGCTCAGAAATACATTTCTTGATGAGCGACTCGCTGATTTTTCTCGTCTTGTTGATTTATGGAGGAGAGGCCGCCATTTTATTAGCTTCGGCAGAGGCAATTTCTTTTTCTATAAAAGTTAAACGGCAAGGGGTCACGATGCGTCCTGTCGTTATCTTCTGCAACGGTGCACTAATGGCTTGTGCAACGGCAGGGGCATATTTGGCTTTGACGCTTTACCCAAAAATGACTGGTAGAGTGCCAGATTTTAACAACAGCACCGAATTAATTGCTTTAGTTGGAGTTATGGTGCTAGCTCAATTTGTTACTAATACAGTTTTGGTAGCCATTTGTGAGTCTCTTAGATCAGGTGTTTCTGTTTGGCAATCATGGAACGAAAAACTTATAGGAGCATCGATTACCTCAATTGTGGGAGGGATTGTCGCTGGTATAACTTACAAGCTGATTGAATATTTTGACTTTTTTGCTTTTGTTATTGTTGGGCTAATTATTACGCTGGTCTATTTCACTTACCGCGGCTATATCAGCGAACTCCAAAAATCTATGGAGCAGGCTGAACAGGCCGAGCATGAGAGATTAGAAGCTGAGCGTCGCCGGGTCGAGGAAGCGCAGGTTCACATTAACGAATTATCGCGTCATATCGCCGAACAGGACCGCATCAGCGAGGCGCTGCGTCAGAGCAAAGAGCGTTTTCAGCACGCCGCCATGCATGACGCGCTGACGAGTCTGCCAAACCGCACTTTCTTTTTTGAACAAATCAAATTTCTGCTCGAACGCAGCCGTCATAATCTAAATTACGGTTTTTGCGTTCTCTTTATGGATCTGGACAGATTCAAAAACATTAACGATAGTCTCGGTCACGCCATCGGCGATAAATTATTGGTCAAAGTCGCGCGGCGGCTCGAACGCGCGGTGCGGCAGGGAGATACGGTCGCCAGGCTCGGCGGTGATGAATTCGCGCTCGTCCTGACCGAAATCAAAGATGTTGACGGCGCGATGGCTTTTGCCAGACGAATTAACGAAGCCATCTCGCAGCCGTTTAAAATTGACGGGCATCAGGTTTTTACCGCTCCTTCAATCGGTATCGCCATCGGCAGCACCGAATACGAAACGCCCGAAGAAATCCTGCGCGACGCCGATATTGCGATGTACGACGCCAAAGAGAATAAAACCGGCTGCGCGCTTTTTGACCGCGAATTGCGAATTCGCACCGTCAATATCATCAAGCTCGAAACCGATCTGCGTTACGCCGTCGAAAAAGAGCAGTTTGTTATTTACTACCAGCCGATTATCTCGCTTGAAAGCGGTTATCTTTCCGGCTTCGAAGCGCTAATCCGCTGGCAGCATCCGGAGCGCGGCATGATTTCACCGGCGGAATTTATCCCGATTGCCGAATCAAACGGGCAGATCGTGCCGATGACAAACTGGATTTTATCCGAAGCCTGCGGCCAATTATCACGCTGGCGCTGGCGTTCGGCGCTGAACCGCTCGCTGATTATCAGCGTCAACCTGTCAAGCAAGCATTTCACCCAACCCGATCTGGTTAATCAGGTTAAAATCACTCTGGAAGAAACCGGACTTGACCCGCGCTGCCTGAAACTCGAACTGACGGAAAGCGCGGTGATGGAAAACGCCAAAGCCGCAACCGAAGCGCTGCACAGCCTGCGGCAGCTTGGCGTTCAGCTTTCGATTGACGATTTCGGCACGGGTTATTCATCGCTCAGTTATCTGCACAAATTCCCGATTGACACGCTCAAAATTGACCGTTCTTTTATTTCTCGAATGGGCGAAAACGGTGAGAATACGGAAATTGTCCGGACGATTCTGACGCTGGCGGAAAATTTAGGTTTGGACGTCATCGCCGAAGGCGTCGAAACTGTTGATCAGCTCGAAAAACTGCGGCAGTACGGTTGCCGCTATGCGCAGGGGTTTTTGTTTGCCAAACCGATGCCGGTCAGCGAGATTGACGAAAAAATGAAAACGCAGCAATGCTGGCTCCCGCCGGGAGTCGCGTCCCTGCCCTTCGGTATTCCCGCCCTCAGCGCCACCGGCCGGCTTTTTGCGATTCCCAAGAATCTTAAAGGTTTAAAACCGCAAGCATAAAATTCGTCGTGCGCTTTTCAATAATTTTTGCTTGACAGAGAGTTTAAATTGATTTAGCTTATGAATGTCTTCTTTCGATAAGCAATCTTTTAAATGAACAACACCCCGCGCCACAACTTTTATTTTAGCTTTAGCTACTGGTTTAGCACCGAGCGGCTAAAGAATTGTTTGTGCGCGTAAATTAAAAATACTCTTCACAGATAAATACAAAAGCCGCTGACTGAGAAAGTTAGCGGCTTTTTTGTTTCACAAAATATATGGACTTCAGTGACTGGCGAAGCGAAATTGATGCGATTGACGGAGAACTTATGAATCTGCTCAAACGGCGCGCCGAAATTGTGGCCGAAATCGGCAAAAGAAAAGCGCAAAAGGGAATTCCTGTTGTGGACAGAGAACGCGAGCGCCAAATCCTGCGGCGAATTGAAAACGACCCTCACACGGTTCTCTCGACCGAGGCCGCACACTGTGTTTTTCGCTGCATTATCAAGGAATCCAGACGGATTCAGGCAGCGATTATCGAACAAACTGTTGAAGTATGCTAAAGCGCGTCGCATTCCAGGGAGAACACGGCTCGTTTGCCGAAGAAGCCGCCGGGGAATTTTTTTCCGGCGACTGTCAAATCATCGCCTGCCCGGAGCTTAGCCAGCTGCAAGCGGTTTTGGAAACCGAAGCCGCCGATTACGCGGTGCTGCCGGTTGAAAACTCACTGATCGGAAAGGTGCAAATCACCAACAGCTTTTTGTTAGTAAATCCGTGGCGCGAAGTCGGAGAGCTTTATCTGCCGATTCGTCTGAATTTAATCGGATGCCCGGACGCGAATCTGGAGAGCCTGACAACGGTCGAATCGCATCCGGCGGCGCTCCTGCAGTGCCAAAAGTTCTTTTTTGCCAATCCTCAGCTGCAAAAAATCGCCACGGAAAACACCGCCGCCAGCGCAAGGCGGGTAATTGAAAGCGGCGACCCGAGCCAGGCGGCAATCGCCAGCACCAAAGCCGCCGAGCTTTTCGGCGGAAAAATTTTAATTCAGGACATTCAGGACAGACACGAAAATTACACCAAATTTTTATTGCTCAGAAAATAACTCAGGAGACATATTACCAATGATTATCACAATGATCGAAAACGCCACCGAACTCGAAGTCAGCCAGATAGTCGAACATCTGGCGGCCGGTGAATTTCAATCGCGCATCTCGCAAAACGGGCGCGTTCACATTGCCGCGCTCGGCAAAGGGCGTGCGGAAGAAATCGAAAAGCTGCGCCGGTTTTCGAGCGTCGCCGACGTCGCCAAAGCCGAACAGCCATACGTTCTGGCCAGCTGGCAGATGAAGCCGGAGCGGAGCGTCGTCCGGGTCAAAGCGGTTGAAATCGGCGCCGAAAAAGCGGTCATTATGGCCGGGCCGTGTTCGGTCGAATCTCGCGAGCAAACTTTGAGCACCGCCCGGTTTGTCGCGGCGAACGGCGCCGTGATGCTGCGCGGCGGCGCTTACAAACCGCGCACCTCGCCGTATGAATTTCAAGGTTTGGGAATCGAAGCGCTCAAGATTTTGCGCGAGGCCGGCGATGAAACGGGTTTGGCCGTGGTGACGGAAGTAATGAGCGAAGAAGACGTCGAAACGGTCGGACAATATGCAGACATGTTCCAGGTCGGCGCGCGCAACATGCAGAATTTCGCTCTCCTGCGAAAACTGGCCAAAACCCGAACGCCGATTCTGCTCAAACGCGGCGCTTCGGCGACCATCAAAGAATGGCTGCTGGCGGCTGAATATTTGCTGGCGGGCGGCAACGAAAACGTGGTTTTGTGCGAGCGCGGAATCAAAACGTTTGAAACCGCCACGCGCAACACGCTCGATTTGGCCGCCGTCGCGCTTGCCAAAGAATTAACGCACCTGCCGGTGATCGTTGATCCGTCGCACGGAACCGGAGTCAGAAGTCTGGTTGCGCCGTGCGCCAAAGCTGCCATCGCAGTTGGCGCGGACGGCGTGATTGTCGAAGTTCACCCGAACCCGAAAGAAGCGCTTTCGGACGGAGCGCAAAGTCTGACATTCGAAAACTTTGCCGCGTTGACCGCGCAAATCGCGCAGCCGATTCGTTCGATTGCTTCTTTAAATTAGGAGGCATCGTACGCGGTTACTTTTATCCGGCGATTTTAATGGTCTAAGCCAAACCTGTATCTTTTAAACGCAGAGCGAGTTTATAATCGGCGGGCGTGTTGACGTTTAAAAAAAAGCGTTCCGAATTTGGCAAATCACTGATGTCGGTGAACGGAACCAGGCGGGTGCGGATGCGACCGAGAAGCTCTCTGACGCTCCAGATATTTTCCTCGAGCATTTTCTCGACCGGCGGCAAACACGCCGCGCTGCGGTACAGAGCGCAGAGCGGCTGCCATCTGCCGTCCGGCTGAACCGGCACAATCGCTTCAAACTCGTTTGTTCGCAAAGCAGCCAAACGCTCAACAAGTTTTCCGCTGACAAACGGCAAATCGCAGGCGAGAACTGCCGCCCAGCTCGCGTTTGAATTTCTGAAAACCGTTTGCAGTCCGATAATCGCCCCGCGCCGGTTTTCGTGGTTCGGCTCAAAAGCATCAGGCAAAAAACGGAATTCAGCGGATGATTCGGCAGTCTCCGAACCGCCGACTACGGCAATTGGCGCAGTAGTTATTGTTTGCAAAGTTATCGCCGAGTGTTCGATAAACGTCGAATCGCCCCAGCGCAGGCCCGCTTTGTCGCATCCCATCCGGCTGCTCGCCCCACCCGCTAAAACGAAGCCTTCAATATTGTTGGTCTGTTCCGGCAAAATTCTTTAATTTCCTCTGTTCCGGCAGACAAATATAAATTTCATTCTTCAAACTAATTTTGCGCGAGCGGCAGACGAATTTGCGCCGTCACGCCGGCTGTCGCGTTGTTTTCGAGCAGGAGCGTCCCCAAATGCTTTTGCACAATGCGGGCGCTGATCGCCAGACCAAGTCCGGTTCCGCCTTCTTTATTAGCGGTAAAAAACGGGTTAAAAACATTTGGCAGCGCCGCCGCCGGAATGCCGCCGCCGGTATCGCTGATTTTGATGACAATGTGCGGACGGTTAAAAGTCTCGGTCGGCATCAGCGCGCTGTCCGTCACAATCCGCAAAACCCGTTTGTCCCGGTTGATTTCCATTGACTGTAAAGCGTTGGTAATCAAATTAAAAAGCACCTGCTGCAGCTGCGCTGCGTCGCCGTCAACAGTGGGCAGGTACTGCGCCAGGCTCGATTCGTATGCGACATTGTGGCGCTGCAATTGGTGATGGAGCAGCCCGACTGTTTTCTCAATTAAATTATTGATGTTGACGGAGGCAAAATTTGGCGACTGGTCGCGCGAAAAATCCAGCAGCTGGTGAATCAATTTAGTAATTCCGGCGGTTTGCTCGCGGATTGCCGCAATTTCTTCGCCCGCCGCGCCTTTCAGAGTTTTTGATAAAAACTCGGCGTTGGCGGTAATAATATTGAGCGGAGTGCCGATTTCATGCGCAATTCCGGCGGCAATTTCGCCGACCGCCGAAATGCGTTCCTGCTGAACCAGACGGCGCTCGATCAATTTCTCGTCCGTCACGTCGCGCGTTGTGCAAACCACGCCGACGATGCGCCCGCTGCGGCTGACAATCGGATCGGTGATGACGCGCAGAATTCGCCCGTTAAGGCGATCCGTCATTTCGACCCGCTGCGGCATCCGTTCGGTCACAGTGCGCATGATAGTGCAGTTGGAGCGGGGTTTGGGCGAGCCGTGATAAAGCTCGCAGCAGCGAATTCCGATTAAATTTTCCGCGCTGGTCGCAAACATATTCGCGAGCGAAGAATTTGCCCGCCGTATCTTGCCCGACGGCGCGTGAATCGAAACGCCGTCAGTCATCGAATCGAATGTTCGCTCCCATTCGGTGCGGGCGTCGGTCACGTCGCGCAAAAGCCGGTTTCTTTCGAGCGCGATTCCAACCTGTTTGCCGATGGCGGTCAGCATTTGAGCTTCGTGTTCGGTGAAACGCCGGGGCGAGCGGTCAAAAAGCGTCATCACGCCGCGCACCGCGCCGCCGCGATTAATCAGCGGAACGGCAGCCAGCGCGCCGATTTGTTCGCTGGCCACCGGACGCGCCAAACGCCGGTCAGCGGTTGTATCCGAAACCAGCAAAGTTTCCGCTAAAACCGCTGATTGTCCGATGATGCCTTCGCCAAGCTCAAATCTTTCGAGCAATCCAACTGCCCGTTCGCTCAAACCGATGTGGTTAACTAGCTCCAGACTTTCTTCGTCTTCGGTCAACAGGTGAACCGCGCCGGAAGTCAGCAAAGTGACGCGAAGAACGCCCTGCAGCACTTTTTCAAGCAGGGAACTGACTTCGGCAATCGAAGTAATCGCTTCGGCCACATCAATCAGCGCGAAAAGCTGAGCGTTGCGGCGCGAAATCCGCTGTTCGTTTTCGCGCGTCTTGGTGATGTCGCGAATGACAGCGGAAAAACCCAGCATCTTTCCCGTCTGCTCGCGAATAGCCGTTTTGACAATTCGCGCGTCAATCACCGCGCCGGAAGCGTCGAGCAGCTGAGTTTCAAAATTTTCGATTCGGCTGTCCGCGGCCAGAGTTTCCCAGATATCCCGAAACAACTTTTTCGGATTGGTTTGCGGAGCTAGTAAATCTTTGAAATCGCCTTTGCTTTCAGACTGCAATCCAAAAAGTCTGGCGGCGCGGACGTTGTTGTAAAAAATTTGTCCGCTCGAATCCACAAACAACACCGCATCAGGCAAATCACGCAGCAGAGCGGCGAGCGGTTCTTTGCCGTCGTGAAGGCCTTTTTCGCTGATAATTGAGCTGAGAGAGGATTTCATGATTAAGGCTTTGGCAGGAGTTTTTAAAGCCTGCGGCTAATATTTACACAAAATTATAAACGACCGGCCGGGTTTCAACGAATTTGCGACATCGTTTATGGCAGAATTTATTGCGGGTCTGGTTTGTTATTCGGCGACTTTGCGATAAATTCTGAAAATTATGGCAAGCAACGCGGCAAAAATTTTGGTGGTTGACGATAAAGAGCCGATGCGCGAAGTTCTTCGGAAATTTCTGACGACGGAAGGCTATCAAGTCGAAGCGGCGGCAAATGCCAGAGACGCTCTGGCAAAAATCGCCAAAATCAATTTCGACCTCATTTTATCGGACATAAAAATGCCCGGCATGGACGGCAACGAGCTGCTGGCCGAGATTTTGAGCAGGAATCCCGACGCTCTGGTGATTTTGATGACAGCTTTCGGTTCAATCGAAGCCGCAGTTGCCGCCGTCAAAATTGGCGCGATTGATTACATCAGTAAGCCGTTTGAAATGGACGAAATGTTGATTCGCATCGGGCGGGCTTTGAAAGAGCGCAGTCTCAAGCAGCGCGTTCAATATCTGGAGCAAAAAATCGAAGAAGAATCGGCGATCCGGAAAATTATCGGCAGCAGCGCCGTCATCAAACGCCTTCGTCAAATAATCGAACGCGTCGCGCCGCTCGATGACACAATTTTGATCACCGGCGAAACCGGAACCGGAAAAGAGCTGGTCGCGCGCGCGCTGCATCAAAATTCGCGCCGCAACAAGCATCCGTTTATCGCTCTCGAATGTTCTTCGATGCCGGAAACGCTGATTGAATCGGAGCTTTTCGGGCACGAAAAAGGCTCGTTTACAAATGCCGGCGAGACGCGCGCCGGATTGCTCGAAACTGCCGGAGAAGGGACGATTTTTCTTGACGAAGTTGAAACTTTAAGTTTGACGGTGCAGGCCAAGCTTCTCAGAGTATTGCAGGAACGGGTTTTTCGGCGCGTCGGCGGGCGGCGCGATCTTCCGCTCAGAGCGCGCGTGACGGCGGCGACAAATCAGGAGTTGGAGGCTCTGGTTGAAACCAACGAGTTTCGCCGGGATTTGTTTTATCGGCTGAACGTCATCCCGGTAAACGTTCCCCCTTTGCGCGAGCGCCGCGAAGACATCGCCGAAATCGCCGCTTTTCTGCTCAATCAACGAGCGCGCGAACTCGGGACTGAAACATTTAAAATCACACAGGCGGCAATGCAGCTTTTGGTCAATCACGAATGGCGCGGAAATGTCCGCGAGCTGAAAAATCTAGTTTTATATGTAACCGCTCTCGGCGGCAGTCTAATTGATATCGAGGATTTGCCCGCTCCATTTCAAAATGAAAATTTAAAAGCTGACAAGCCGAGAAACGAAAACCAGCTGTCATTGGCCGAAGCCGAAAAACAACATATTCTGCAAACGCTTAAAACAACCGGCGGCAACCGCGTCCAGGCAGCCAAACTGCTCGGCGTTGACCGTCGCACGCTCTACAACAAACTGCAAAATTACAGCGCAGGTAGGAAAGGCAAGTCGTAAAAACAGCTTTGGCGGTTTGTTTTTGATTGTGTACGTTTTGAGCGCGTCTTCAACGACTTCGGTGATAACCTTCTTCTCGCCCTTGATAATTGGTTTAGTGATGTCTCCGGCAACCGGAATCGCTCCAATCAGTAACGCTCCCAATCCGACATAACTGCCTGGTTTATTCTCAGCCACATTTTTAGTGTTGACCACAATGTCGCGGGCGTCGCTTGCCAAAGATGATCGGTTGGATAACAAAAGAAAAGCGGCGCTATTGGAATAAACGCCGCTTTTGCCGATAGTTTTCCATGCGTTAGACTCAAGCCGTTTGTTGCAGCGTGATCGGTTCGTCGCCGTAAAGCGGTTGCCATATTTCTGTTTTCAGAAACTCAGCTACTTCTTCTTGGTTTTCAAAATCAATATCAGTCAACTGTTCAAACTCCTTAAGAGAAAGCGACCGGCTTAGAATAGCATCCGCTAGCTCTCGCTTAAATTCACTTTCTCTGTTTGGAAAGTTAGGATGATGTAGTGATTCTTTAAAGGTTTCCCAATTGACTACTCCATCAACACAAAAGGTTGATTCCAAACGTCTTTTTAAAAAGCTTTGTTCACTCATAATTATTTTTTAATTTTTAGGAACAGGAAATGCTGTTTCTAAAATCCAGTTGCCTTTAGAATCTTTCACGTAAACAGCTTTAATCGTACCATCAGTAAAATCAGTTTCAACCGAACCGGTCGGATTATTCTTTGTGCCTGTTCGTGTCTTGCCAAACACCTGATCTTTATAATCTGTGCCATAAATATCTTCGAGTTTTATGTCCTTGACTACAAAATCAGGCTCATTAAGCCTTTCAGCTTCCGCTAAGGAGTCTTTGTACTCTTTACTACTACGCACGTAGTCATTAGCTTTGACAAGTGCTTCTTTGCTATTGAATTTAGTCGCGTCTTTGCTTGTTCTATGGGGTAGGGGATTGCCGGCCGAATCTTCCCTAAACGCGTCGTCGGTGGTTCCCGTGATCGGGTCTTTGCCGTGCATCGCCCTTTCGTTTAACTGCGGTTCGGTGATAGCCTCGCCGTGTCTCTGTACGGCGTGCCCGTTTTGGCTGATTTCATCGTACTTCGTGTTAATTTGGGCTGCTTCTTTGGCGATGCGTTCAGCTTCAACTTTAGCGGCTTTTTCGACTTCTTCTTTCGCGATCTTTTCCGCTTCAGCTTTAGCTAATTTCTCAACTTCTTGCTTGCCAACCTGTTCGGCAACTTCCTTGCTTTCGGTTTTGAGCGCGTCTTCGATAACTTCAGTGATAACCTTCTTCTCGCCCTTGATAATCGGTTTGGCGATGTCTCCGGCAACCGGAATCGCTCCAATCAGTGACGCTCCCAATCCGACATAACTGCCTGGTTTATTCTCAGCCACATTTTTTGTATTAGCTACAATGTCGCGGGCGTCGCCGGCCGGATGCAGACCACCAATGATTTTTCCGGCTTGCACACCGTAAGTTTCTTTCTCGCTGAAATCGCCGAGCGTCGCTCCTTCAACTACATCGTGGAGAAACTCCGGCGTGTTCTCCGCTTCCTGCGCGATTTTGGCAACTGTCGGCACGTTATAATCGCTTTCTTTAATTGCCGCCTTTGTCGCCTGCTCCTGATAGGTCAGATCGGAATTGGCGTTGTGCAGCGTTTCCGCCGCGTCCGTCGCTCCGACCACATCGGCTAAATCGCCCGCGACGTGCAAAGTCGAAATGCCGATTCGGTTCAACGTTCCGCCAATTGAGTCAGCCTCATTTCCCGTCGCTGCCTCAAGCGTCTGCGTAATTGTGTTAGTAATTTGCCCAACAGTTGTTGTGTTTCGCGGGCTGATCGAGGGCGCGTCAGGTTCAAGCGCCGCTTGCTCGCGCGTTTTGATTTCTTTGAGCAAAGCTGCATCAGTGTCGTTAGCGTAAATCGAAATTTTGCCGGTGACGGTTTGGGCGGCAAATTCCGTGTCGGAATACGGCACATCGGGGCGATTTGGCGGACAAATCTTGCCGCCGGTATCCGCCATTCTGCGCTCGATAAACTCTCGCGCTCCGGCTTCTGATAACTTTGCCTTGTCGGCGAATCCTCCGTAGGCCAATTTCATCACTTCCGACTGTTTCATCTGCGGCGTGACATAAATCTCTTCCGGAAATAATCTGTAACCGCCGGCCAGATAAAAACCGGAATTGTCCTTAGATGCCGTTTTCGGCTCATCGAAACCGTTGCGCACGGCTTCGCGGCGCAGTTGATTTTTGATCTCGGTATTACTCAAATCAACTTGAGTCGAAACGTTTCGCAGCGCGGCATTCTGTCGGGAAGAATTATTGTTTGTTGTGGCCGCGCCGCTAAAATTAAACACGGCGCCGAGCTTGTCAAGCAGCGACTTTTGCGGCGCGAGGGGCGGCGAAACGGGCGACTCGCTCTCGGAATTTGCAAATAAACCCGAAATCATCTGACGAATATCAAAAGCCATCGAATCTCTCCCCAAATAAATGTAGAGTATGAACTATTCTGATTATCGGCTCTCTTTTGGAGATGTTTCCTCTTCGGCGAAAATCTTCGGTCTAAGAGTAAACGGAAACGCCGTTTCGTAAGCGTCAGCTAATCTCAGGAGCAAATTTTCCGACCAGAAATTTCCCATCAATTGAACACCTATCGGCAGATTTTGGCTGTCTGCGCCGCACGGAATTGAGATTCCCGGAATTCCGGCCAGATTTGCCGAGCAGGTATAAATATCATTTAAATACATCGCCAACGGATCTTCGCTGTTCTCGCCCATTTTAAATGCCGGAGCGGGCGAGGTCGGCGTTAAAATCGCGTCACAATTTTGAAAAGCGGTGGAAAAATCCTGTTTGAGCAGCATTCGCACCTTTTGCGCTTTGGAATAGTAAGCGTCGTAATAACCGGATGATAAAACGTACGTGCCGAGCATGATGCGGCGTTTGACTTCGGCGCCGAAACCTTCTTCGCGAGTTTTGCGGTACATTTGACGCAGTTCGGGAGCGTTTTCCGCGCGGAATCCGTAGCGCACGCCGTCGTAACGAGCGAGATTTGAGGATGCTTCGGCCGTTGCCAGAATGTAATAAACTGCGATTCCGTATTTGGCGTGCGGCAGTTTGACGTCAACAATTTGAGCGCCGAGACTGCGATAGTTGTCAATCGAATTTTCAACTGCCTGGCGCACTTCGTCGTTTAATCCTTCGCCAAACAGTTCGCGCGGAACACCGATTTTCATTCCCGAAAGATCACCGCCCAGTTCTGACAAATAATCGGGCACGGCGACATCCGCCGTGGTCGCGTCGCGTTCGTCGCGTCCCGATACTGCTCGCAAAACCGGGGCAATATCTTTTGAAGTCCGCCCGAAAATGCCGATTTGATCGAGGCTTGAGCCAAACGCGACCAACCCGTAGCGCGAAATCCGTCCGTAAGTCGGTTTTAAACCGGCAATGCCGCAAAATGAAGCTGGTTGACGCACCGAACCGCCGGTTTCCGAACCCAAAGCGACGCGGACGATGCCGGCCGCCACCGCCGCTGCCGAACCGCCCGACGAACCGCCCGGAACTCTGGTCGGATCAAACGGATTTTTGACCGCCCCGAATGCCGAAGATTCATTTGACGAACCCATCGCAAATTCGTCCATGTTTGTCTTGCCGATAATGATTGCTCCCGCCGCTTCGAGCTTATCTACGGCGGTCGCGTTATAAGGCGGATGGTAATCGCCTAAAATTGCGGAACCGCACGATGTTTGCGAGAAGCGGGTGCAAATATTGTCTTTGACCGCAATCGGCAAGCCGCGCAAAGGAGAATCAATCGCGGACCTCTCGACTTCGGCGGCGCGCTTGAGAGCGTAATCACGCTCGATTGTTAGAAAGGCGTTGAGCTGAGGATTGAGTTTTTCAGCCCAATCCAAAGATTTTTTTACAATTTCAGTCATTAAAGTCCAAAATCCAAAATCCAAAGTCTAAAGTTCTCTGGCGGCGAGCTTTTCAAAACTCAAACCGTCATTTAAAATTAGACATTGAACTCTGGATTATAAAATTTTGGGAACGCGAAAATGTCCGGCGAGCGCGTCCGGCGCTTCTTTGAGCGCGTCTGCCTGTCCGAGCGACGGGCGAATGTCATCCGCGCGCGTTCCGTCGGTCGCCTCGCCTTCGGGCGTTAAACCGCCGGTTGCGGGTAAAGTCGCAGCCGTGTCCAGCTCGTCCAACTGTTTGACATATTCGACAATGCTGATCATTTGCGGTGTGTAAAGCTCGACTTCAGCATCGGTAATTTCCAGGTGCGCGAGCTGGGCGATTTTGCGAATTTCGTCGGTGGTAATCATTTATTCTGGTAGATAATTTTTAAATCTTCGGTGCGCTCCTCCGTCAGCCGCTGCTGACATGAAAAAGCCGTCATCGCATTATTGGTATCATTTGTGTCAGATTCTTTTTCGGCCACACAGTTGGCGTCGCGAAACGCGAGCCAGGCCTTTTGCGCCGTTTGCAAATTTTCCCCGTTCTTTTTGTATTTGTCGGCTAAAGCTTTGTCCTGCGGACGGGATTTTTGCTCTGAATCCTGAAAGTTTGCCAAAACTTTTTGGAAAAGCTGGCTCATTTCCGCGTCAGATTTTTCAAATTCGGTTTTGGCACAGTTTTCAGCTTCCTGCTGATTATTCGTGTCATCACACGGCGATTTAACGGCGTCCAGTTCTTTGTTTGTCGGATTTGTCACAGGCGATTCGGATGAGGTCAGATCGTCAATGTCGTTGGCAGCTTCCTGCGCTTTCTGACAACCCGCAATGGCGAAGCACAAAACCAACGTGAGAATAATTTTGCTTTTCATTTTTTCTTATGACTTCCGAGGATTTTTATCGTTTTTGCCTGGTTTTTCTGGCCAGCGCACTGCCTGCGGCCAGTAGAAAGCTGCGGCGCAAGCCTTCGTCGTCAATTTTCTCTGCCGCTTTCAAAACGTTTTCCGGAACATTTTTCATTGCGACGCGGTCGCGTTCAAATTGACTGATGTTTTCCCGATGAAGTCTTTCGCGCTCCGCGACAACCGTTTTTTCATCAATCCGAAATTCAATAAAAGTCACGGTTTGCTGGCCGAGCGCACCGTTTAATCTGAATAACATTTGGCCGCTCAATTTTTCGAGATGCTTTTTCCAGTTTTCATCCGCCACCGCGATAATAATCGTCTGATGATAAACGCGAAATGGAACAGCGTGTTCGCGCAATCCTTCGCCCGCCACGCGCCGCCAGGCGGCGAAGACGACGGCTTCGGTCAACTCCTCTTCTTTTCCTTCCTGCCGCAGCATCTTGGGCAGCAGTTTGAAAACTTCTTGCACAAAAAACGTCCTTTGCTCTTCGCCCTTTGCCCTTTGTTTTATAATTATAGTCGCTAATTAATTTTTACAAATGCTAATAATAAATACGAAGGACGAAAGACGATTGACTAATGACAAATATAATTGAAAACGAAACAAATTCAAAATTTGAGAGTCTGAATCTGCCGCCGCTCGTGCTGGCATCGGCAAGTCCACGCCGCGCTGAAATCCTGCGCTCCGTCGGTTGGCAGTTCGAGAAAATTACGGCTGACGTTGATGAAACGCCGCTTGAAACTGAAACGCCTGAATCCTATGTTGAACGGCTCGCCCGCACCAAAGCCAAGGCGGTTACCGGCAAAATTAAAAACGGTCTGGTGTTGGGCGCGGACACAACCGTCGTGATTGACGACGAAATCATCGGCAAGCCGGTTGATTTGAACGACGCTCGGCAAATGCTCGAAAAGCTTTCGGGTAAATGGCACGAAGTATTGACGGGCGTCGCTTTATTTAACAAAACCGCAGAAAAATTGGTTTACCGCGACGGACATGAGCGAACACGGGTCAAATTTGCCGCTCTGACAAAAAGCGAGATCGAATATCTGGTGACGCAAGGCGAGCCGCTCGATAAAGCCGGAGCCTACGCCGTACAGGCGCAGGCCGCGCTTTTTATCGAACGAATCGAAGGCGATTATTGGAACGTCGTCGGACTTCCCATCCAACTTGTTTATCGGATGTTTACCGAAAATTTTAGAGAGAGTCTTAGGTAGTGGGGCTTGCCTTCAAAAGTAGAGGCAGCGGACATGCCGCTGCCCCACGAGCGCGAGAGCGCGACAACTGAGTTTATAGACGAGCAGCTTCCTATTAAACCGTTGTTCGCCTGCGACTCATCGGGTTGCAGAAATTGACCGCGGTCCATGCTTTCGTTTGCGCCTCACACTTTTTTTGAAAACAACTTCAGTTAAGAATTTTTGACGAAACTTTACAAAAAAATATAGATTTGCTGCATCCCTGAATTCGTTAAACGCGTCTAAAAATTGTCCGGAAAATTGAGAAGAGAATTGGGAATTTCTCTTAAACAGAGGGGAAGTTATGAATATTTTGAAGAATAAATTATTTGCATTTTTTGCGGTTTTAATGTTTTCAGCGTTGTTTGTAATTGGCTCGCCGATTAGCACAAACGCGCAAAAGCGAGTTAAAAGTTTGCCCGAGCAGGTTCGGCACGAGCTGATAACGCTGCCTTATGTCGGAGTTTACGACAATCTAGCTTACAAGGTTGAAGGCGGAACGGTGACGCTCTACGGTTCAGTGGTGCGGCCATTGTCAAGTTCGGATGCGGAACGCCGGGTGTCCAAATTGGACGGGGTGACAAATGTTGTTAATAACATCGAAGTTCTGCCGCTCTCACCGTTTGACGACCAAATCCGTTATAGCACGGTCAGAGCAATTTCAAATTATGGCGGGCTTTACCGTTACTTTTTAGGCACGAATCCTTCGATTCGCGTGATTGTTAAAAATGGTCATGTGACGCTCGAAGGCGTGGTCGCCAATAGCGGAGATGCCAGACTTGCCTCCATTGCAGCAAACGGGGTTCCGGGAGTTTTCTCAGTGACAAATAACCTGCGAACTGATCGTGAGTCTCGCTAAAATAAAAAATAATTTGAAATTACGCGGGCGGTCTGATGACCGCCCTTTGTTTTTTTGCTATCCTGTAAAGTTTGAAATCTGCAATTATTAAAAACCGAAGATAAAACAATGAATATAGACAACGAAAAAATTAGAAATATTGCAATTATCGCCCACGTTGACCACGGTAAAACCACGCTCGTGGACACTATGTTAAGACAGGCCGGGACTTATCGCGACAATGAAACCGTGGTTGACCGGGTCATGGATTCGATGGATTTGGAACGCGAACGCGGCATTACAATCATGGCGAAAAATACGTCGGTGCGTTATGGCGATTATAAAATTAATATTGTTGACACACCGGGCCACGCCGACTTTGGCGGCGAAGTCGAACGCGTTTTGAAAATGGTTGACGGCATTGTGCTGCTCGTGGACGCTGCCGAAGGATGTCTCCCGCAAACCCGTTTTGTCCTCCGCAAAGCTCTCGAACTCGGGCTTCCGGCAATTGCCGTGGTCAACAAAATTGACCGCCAGGATGCGCGTCCCGAAGAAGTAGTAGATGAAATCTACGATTTGTTTATTGATTTGGGAGCCGATGATGAGCAAATCAGTTTTCCGATTTTGTATGCGATTTCACGCGACGGCGTGGCAAAAAAATCGCTGGATGACGATTCCACAACTCTCAAACCGCTTTTCGATCAGATTATTGAAACTGTTCCGGCGCCGCACGCTGTTCGAGACGACACTCTGCAAATGCTGATTACCAACATTGCTTATAACGAATACGTCGGCAGATTGGCCATCGGGCGAATTTTTAGCGGCGAAATCGCTAAAGGCCAGGAAGTCGCCGTTTCGACGCGTGATGGTCAGCTGGTTAAAACTCGCGTCAAAGAGCTTTTTGTTTTTGAGGGCCTAAAACGCCAGCCGGTCGAAAGCGCCGGAGTCGGCGAGATTGCGGCGATTGCCGGTTTTGACAATATCGAAATCGGCGAAACTATAACTCTGCCCGATAACCCGCACGCGCTGCCCGTGATTGCGGTTGACGAACCGACCATTGCCATGATTTTCGGCGTTAATACCTCGCCGTTTTCCGGCACGGAAGGGAAATTTGTTACCTCGCGCCAAATTAAAGAGCGGCTGGACCGCGAACTTTTAGGAAATGTTGCGTTGCGCGTATCGGAAACCGAGCAAGCCGAACAATTTAAAGTTTCCGGACGCGGCGAACTGCAGTTAGCGATTTTGATTGAAATGATGCGTCGCGAAAATTACGAGCTGCAAGTTTCTAAACCCGAAGTTATTACCAAACGCAGCGAAGATGGTGAACTTCAGGAGCCGATTGAGCTAGTCGTGATTGACGTGCCGGAAGAATTTATCGGCGTCGTCACCGAAGCCATGGGACGCCGCAAGGGTCAAATGACGAAAATGGTTAATAATGGCACAGGACGCGTTCGACTGGAATTTGAAACGCCTTCGCGCGGCCTGATCGGCTTTCGCGGAGAATTTTTAACCGAAACTAAAGGGACGGGTCTAATCAACACCCTGTTTTTGCGTTTTGATCGCTGGCAGGGCGACATGAAAGCTAGAGCGACAGGCTCGCTCGTCGCCGACCGAATGGGCGAAACCACGACCTACGCGCTCTTTAATTTACAGGAACGCGGCAGCTTGTTTGTGCGCCCGCAAACAAAAGTTTATGAAGGCATGATTGTTGGCGAAAACGCTCGCGCTAATGATATGGATATCAATGCTATCAAAGAGAAAAAGCTCTCGAACATGCGGACATCTTCGGCGGATGAGGCGATGCGACTAATTCCGGCAAAAGAGCTAACGCTCGAAAACGCGCTTGAGTTTATTTCAGATGATGAATTAGTTGAAGTCACGCCAAAATCAATCCGCCTTCGCAAACGCGTTTTGAAGGCTAACGAACGGCCGAAAAAGTAATCGGTAAATCAAACTTTGTCATCAGGAAAGAACGCTCGCAGTTTAAGCCGGCGTTCTTTTTCTTCTGCGTTTTCGTGGTATTATCGCGCCAATTTTAGTTGGAAATTAATTTGTAAAGTAATAACACGATAATGATTTCACGTAAAGTATTAACGGTTTTTATGTGGTTGATTTGTTTGCTGTTGCCTTTGAAAATTTTGGCGCAGGAAAAACCTAATTCTGCCATGTTGGTTGATGAATTTAATCGAATGGCCATTTCGCAATTAATAGCCCGTCTTGACGCTGTAACTAATCAGTTGCAAGCTCAACCGACCGCTAAAATTTTTATTTTTAGTTATCGCTCAGATTTAGAATTCCCCGGTTCAACTGCTCGCTATCTGAATGGAATAAAACAGTATTTGGTTCGGGGACTTAGAATTTCGCCGGAAAAGATAATTCTAACAGATGGTGGCGTCTATTCTCAAAGACACACACAAATTTGGATTGCGCCTGCTGGAACGGCTCCTCAAGCTACTATTGTTCCCTATGAAATCACTTTCGTTGACACAGATTCAGCTCGCAAGTTTGACGAATATTATTACCCATATTCCAAAGATTTTGAGTATGACGATTATTCTTATGGATTTAACTCTGTAAATTCTTTGAGTGCATTTGCCGAATCTGTCAAAAAAGAATCTGGAGCAACGGCTTATGTAATTGTTTATCCTCAATATTACATTGAGGAAACCGAATATGAAAATAAGCGCGGAAAGATATTAACTCGTCGCCGGATTCGTATTGATTCAGCACAAACAGCAACGAGAATGCAAAACGAGATCAGAGATGAGCTAACAAATAAGCTTGATCTTCCTCTCGCAAAAGTTAGGATAGTCAACGGTGGTTATCGCAAATTGCGACAAATTGAGTTATGGATTTTGCCGCACGGAGTGCATCCGCCAATTGCAACGCCCAACGCTTTTCCCAAAATTAGCAGAAAAATACGAAAGAAATAGGAATTAGTTAGAAAAAATCGCTTCAGAAATAATTTGGCAGAAAAGGTTGGATTAGAAAATTGATTCACGCATGTGGGTGAGCATCTCGTCAACTGTCTCTACCGGGAGAGGTTTTGAGAAGAAAAAACCTTGTGCAAAATCGCAGTCAAGCTCTTGCAGTTTAATAAATTGTTTTTCGGTTTCGACTCCTTCGGCCACCGTTTTCATGCCTAGGCTCTTGGCTAATGAGACAATCGTCCGGACAATTTCGTAATGCTCGCCTTCTTCGTCCAAATGACTGACGAAAGAGCGGTCAATTTTGAGCGTATCAAGCGGAAAACGATGTAAATAACTTAAACTTGAATATCCGGTTCCAAAATCATCCAGACTTAATTCTATCCCAAGCCCGCGCAAACCTTTGAGCTTTTCCGCCGTCCGTTCGGTGTTTTCCATCATGGCGCTCTCGGTAATTTCGAGCTTAATGGTCTTGGCGTCAAGGTTTGCCTCGTGTAGAACTCTGGCTACTTGTTCGACCAGATCGGGCTGCTGAAAATGTTTGCAGGAAATATTAATGCTGACCGTTAGCGGAGCGGTCGGCAGCAGTTGACGCCAGACGGCGCATTGCCTGCCGACCTCCCTCATGATCCAGAGACTCATCGGAACTATCAAACCTGTTTCTTCGGCCAGCGGAATAAAATCGTCCGGAGAAATGATTCCGCGAGTCGGGTGCTGCCAGCGCACGAGGGCTTCGAAACCGGCGAGCGTAAATTTCGAGGTTGAAATAATCGGCTGATAAAGCAGAAAAAACTCTTGGCGTTCGATGGCGCGCCGCATGTCTGCCTCGGTTTCCATTGTCGAAATGACGAGCGCGTGCATCTCCTGATCAAAAACGGCAAATCTTGCTTTGCCGCCGACTTTCGCATGGTACATTGCTGTGTCCGCATCACGCATAACGTTTTCAGCGTTCAAATATTCAGTGTTGCCGAGAGCGATTCCGATGCTGACGGTGGTAATAAATTCACGTCCATCCAAATCAAAAGGCTCAAATATTTTTTGCTGAACGCGTTCGGCAACAATCGTAACGTCATCAAGCGAGCCTATATCCTCGAGCAGAATGGTAAATTCGTCGCCTCCGAGTCTGGCCACCGTGTCGCCCGGACGCAAACATTTTTCGATTCTTCGGGCAACCTCGATCAGCAGCAAATCGCCCGCGTAATGACCGAGCGAATCATTAACATATTTAAAACGGTCGAGATCAATAAACAAAACCGCAAATTTCGAAGAACTGTGACGTTTGGCGCGACTCAAGGCTAGTTTCAGATGATCCAAAAACAGGGCGCGGTTTGGTAAACCGGTGAGAGCGTCATGAAAGGCATCGTGGAGCATCCGATCTTCGGTCCGCCGCCGGTCTGTGACGTTACGTGAATTGACGACAATGCCGCGCACATTTTCATCATTAAGCAAATTATTGCCGGTGTTTTCAACAAAAATCCAATCGCCGTTTTTATCTTGCAGACGCCACTCGGCTGAGGTTGATAAACCGCCTTTGGTAATTAAATTCTTAAAATACCCGAGCACCTGCGGGACGTCGTCAGGATGCACCAGCTCATTAAATTTTTTCCCGACGATATCATCCGGCAAATAACCAAAAACACGCTCAACCGAAGGCGTTACATAACGGATAACCAGGTCTTTGCCGATTATCAAAACAGCGTCAAACGAATTTTGAACAAGCGAGCGAAAACGTTTTTCGCTGAAATTCTCCACTTGTTCGGCGTATAATCGGGTATTTTCCCGGACGGTTAAAACCTGTCTGGCGATTACAAAACCGGTTAGAGCGGCTGCTTTGAGAATTATGCTTCCGAGCAGGAAGCCGTCAATCACCGTTTGCTGAGAGTAAGCTACAACGAGCAGCGCTCCGTAACCGAGAGCGATTGATAAATAAGGCAAAAAACTAAACCGGGTCGGTTCGGCAGAGAGATTATCAGCCCTGCTGACGCAACTCGCATTTGTAATATTAATGCTTTCCTCTTCTTCGAAAGCTTGACGAGAGAAGTCTTTTATCTGGGAAAACGCCGCGAGCACGAAACTGGCGAGGGCAAACGTGTGGGCGACATTCAAATAGATGCCGTTGACATATTCGCTTTGAAGACTTGAATAGCTATATCCGAACGCTCCGATAAAACTGAAAATCAAGGCTATAGTCAGAAACCACATCGTCGTGTGGCCGGTCGAGCCGCGATAGCGGAGACTGATGGCGCCGATACCGAAAAGCA
Source organism: Pyrinomonadales bacterium (assembly GCA_038212235.1). GTDB lineage: Bacteria > Acidobacteriota > Blastocatellia > Pyrinomonadales > Pyrinomonadaceae > JBBQUS01. The sequence goes on along the minus strand of JBBQUS010000024.1, from coordinate 34,208 downwards.
AGAGAAAACTACAAAGAGGGTAGATAAAATCAAAGATAGATTCGTTCAGACCAAGCGAATTGCGAGAAATGGCAAAGCTCAGCAAATACCACAAAGCTGTCCCGATGCCGGTAAACACCGCTCCGATATTAAGCCAAAAACGATTGCGCTCTTCCTTCGAACGGAAACCTTGCGGAAAATACCATAAACCAGCCAGTAAAAATGAACAGCTGGTCAGATAAATTGAGTCAGTAAACCAATGTCCAATAAATTTATCCTGCAATAACTGCTCGTTGTAAAACCGTAGAATGTTACCGCTCGAATAAGTTGCAAAACTGATTGCCAGCCAAAACCACCCTCGATGGAGGCGGTTTTCAGATTCGGCAAGCAACACGATTCGCCAGGCAACAATTGTGTTAAGCAAACCGAAACCAATCAAGATAATCAAAGATATTGTCGGTTTTTCAGTTTCGCCATTATTTGCTATCAACAGCCAGAGCGAATACCCGATGAAGATTGGGACAAACAGAAGCGCGGCCCGGACGCTTTTGTCCAATTTCCAAACTGCCGCGATAAATTGTCTGATTGTTTTTAAATAACCGACAATCTTTTTGATGGCAGAGTCTTTCTCAAACTGCGATGAGTCAGAAAAATTCTTGGAATCTGGCGTTTTAAACGTCGCTGCCATAATCAGAAAGAGAAAGTTGAATTTTCGTAGCCAGAATGAGAGCAAGACAATAAATCGTCTCTTAAAATTGTCGAGAATCTGTCACTTTGAATGACAGATTTTGTCAAAATGTTTTTATATTAATTTCAGAAAGCTATCAAATGCGAGATAAAGTGTTTGAACAGTTACACTTTACTCTGTAACAACGGCAAACGCAAATATTTATGATTCGCAGTCTGGATCTTTGGAGCAAAAGCCATACCGCAAGATCGGCGGATATTGTCAACCCGCCTTTTATCGAATTTTCGCGACATTCAAATTAATTCAATCAAAGGTGATTTTGCCAAGAAAGTAAAACTGTTTTAACCTTCTAAAAATGAGTTCGCAAAATGTTACTCCGAAAGAGTCGGTCACAGAGAAAGAAGAGAACCTCGATCTGGGTTTTGGCTCGGTCGTCACTCAGGAGAGCCGAACGCGATTTTTAAATCGCGACGGCACGTTTAATGTTTCGCGGATCGGACTGCCGGTCATCTCCTCGGTCAATTTTTATCATCTGCTGCTGACAATCAGCTGGCGAAAATTTTTGGGAATGGTTGCCGGCTTATATTTATTAATCAATCTGATTTTTACCTGCGGTTATTTGCTGTGCGGAAGCAGTTCCATCGCGGACACTTCGAATCAGCCGTTTCAGAGTGAATTTTGGCGAGCCTTTTTTTTTAGCGTTGAAACTTTCGCAACCATCGGATACGGCACAATTCACCCGGTCGGCTATTTGGCGAATTTTGTGGTGACGCTCGAAGCTTTTATCGGTCTGCTCTCTCAGGCACTAATTACGGGCTTGCTCTTTGCCAGGTTTTCGCGACCGACCGCGCAAATTGTTTTTAGCGAAACAGCCGTTATTGCTCCGTATCGAGAAATAACGGCATTCATGTTTCGCCTGGTTAATCAGCGCAGCAATCAGCTTTTTGAAGTCAAAGCGCAGGTTTTGTTTGCGCGCTTCATCAATGAAAATGGCAAAAGCGTGCGTCGTTTTGATGCTCTCGAACTTGAACGCCCTTCGGTTTCATTTATGCCGCTGTCATGGACAATTGTTCACCCGATTACCTCCGAAAGTCCGATGTTTGGATTGATCAACGAAGATTTGCAACAAATTGACGCCGAGTTCTTAGTTTTATTAACTGCCAATGACGAAACTTTCGCGCAGACCGTTCATACCCGCTCTTCTTTTAAAGCCGACGAAATTGAATGGAACAGCAAGTTTAGCGATTTATATGTGCGAGACAAAAAAATGGCTAATGTGGCGATTGACGTTCGCAAACTATCAAAGACTGAAAAGGTCAAATAAATCCAACAAATCATGACACGCCGGGCAAAAGAAAAGAGCCGATTGATAACCGGCTCTTTTCTTTTTTCTAAATTGTAAATTTGAATGGTTGAGAGTTTTTACTGACCTTCGCCGCGTAATCGGCGGCGAACCATCGCTCCGACTCCGACCAGCCCGGTTCCGAAAAGAAGCACAGTAATCGGTTCCGGTGTCGGATGCGGGTCTTCGTGAATATCCGTGTGTTCGACATCACCCTGTGAGAGAGTGGTTGATTGCGCCTGTGAGATAGAAACCGCTGATAAAATAAGAATTACCAGTAAACTTCCGCCAAATAAAATTTTTCTTGCTGTTTTCATAATATTCTTCCCTCTTTAAACACAAAGCCTAATATCCTCGCAAAGGGGAGAATCATGTCAGATATTGGTGTATGTTTATTGGATAGATTTAATAGCCGCCAATTTCCACAAAGAAAATGCTGGAATTTACACTCTTGTACGAGAAAACTCACTTGCTAAACGCTTTTACAGGATGTTGCGGAATGTTAGACTGATAACGAATCAATCAGCAGCACTTTAAGACGCTTTGTTAACGTCAATAAGCAAAAGGGGATAATGTTTACCGGAATTATTGAAGAATTGGGGAAAGTAGCGGCTTCGGAACAACGTGCGAGCGGCGCGCGAATCAAAATTGCGGCGGCAATTGTTACCGCAGATACCAAAGACGGCGATTCGATTTCTGTTAACGGAGTATGTTTGACGGCAACCGACATCAAACCTGATTCATTTGCAGCGGACGTTTCGGCTGAAACATTAAATCGTTCGACGCTCGGCAGTTTGCGGGCGGGTTCACCGGTTAATTTGGAGCGAGCCGTTACTCCTTCGACCAGACTCGGCGGGCACATAGTGCAAGGTCATGTGGATGCGACCGGGAAATTTATTTCCGCTCTGCAAAGCGGCGATTTTTGGACGATCCGGATCGGTTTTCCACCGGAAATAGCTCCTTACCTGGTTTTTAAAGGCTCAGTGTCGGTCGAAGGGATCAGCCTGACTGTTGCGGATTTAGGGCAAGATTATTTTGAGATAGCGGTGATTCCCAAGACCTGGCAGATGACAAATTTTCACGTTTTGCAAAGTGGCGATGCTGTTAATCTTGAAGCCGATATCACTGCTAAATATATCGAGCGTATTTTGCAGTTTCGCCGCGCGGAGCCTGTACCACAGTCAAACATTACGATGGAAAAACTGGAAACTCTTGGCTTTAAATGATCAATTTGCCATTGGAGAGAAACTGATTTTTTTGACTGTTTAGGTTATATAAGCTGATGGATTGGATTCTTGTTCCTCTACCAACGGACTTTCTTGGATTTTATCCTCGCCAATATCTTCGATTTCCACCGGGTGATCATCAGCCACCCAGGAAACGAAAAATCGAATCCAGCCGTCATTGGGTTCGCGAACCGTGATTCCGACGCGGGTTGCGCCAAAAGCCGTCGGAGCAACGCGGACTACTTCAGCTACGACTTCGACCGGCATTCCATCCGGGCGATGCGAGCGAACGTAAAGTTTTTCGCCGAAATTGATGCTCTGATTTAGCTGAAAGAGCGCGCCGAAAGTGGATATGTTATCGGTTTCGGTCGGCTCGCTCCAGGTTGCGCCGTCTATTGTCCGGCCAGATACGACAATGGGTAAACGCAGCGATAAGCGCAGTGCGAATCGCTTTTCCTCGAATTTGGATTGAGTTGTCATACGCGTAAGGGATTTCGGGGGAAACGGATGAAATCTGCTGCCGGTTGATGCTGTTTTTGTCTCGCCCGCGAACCAGTTGTAATACTTACTTTTAAAGAAAGTTGAAATTTGTTTGAAGAACAAGCTTGGTTTGACTCGAGCAAGCGTTGCCGCAACTTTTAATCAAGGTCAAATCAAACGCGATACTCTTCAGCGGTTCTCGACTATCAAGCCGCCGCTATTTATACTATAAAAGAACTGAAAAGGCTAGAATCCCACAATTTTTTGAAATAATTTTGTGGCAAGAGGAAAGGAATTAACCAAACGTAAAATGTCGCCAGAAAAAATATATTGCAAAGTCGTTATTTTGGGTTCGGGACCGGCCGGCTTAACCGCTGCGATTTACGCGGCGCGAGCCAATATGAAACCGCTTGTTGTCGAAGGGCCGCAGCCCGGCGGACAGCTGACGATTACGACTGACGTGGAAAATTATCCGGGTTTTGCCAAAGGAATTATGGGGCCGGAATTGATGGAAGAATTTCGCGCGCAAGCCGCTCGATTCGGCACGGAATTTCTTGAAACCTGGATTGACCGGATTGATTTGTCCAAACGCCCCTTTACGCTTTACGGTAAATCGAGTGCTGACAGCGACGGCTGCACGCACGAAGTTTCAGCCGAAACTTTAATTATTGCGACCGGCGCGGCGGCCAAATGGCTGGGGATTCCCGGCGAAGCGCCCGCTCCCGAAGGATTGGGCGGTTACGGCGTTTCGGCCTGCGCGACCTGCGACGGGTTTTTCTTTCGCAACAAGCAAATTGTCGTGGTTGGCGGCGGTGACACGGCAGTTGAAGAAGCTACCTTCTTAACTCATTTTGCTTCCAAAGTCACTTTGGTTCATCGCCGCGACTCGCTCCGCGCTTCGCAAATTATGCAGCAGCGCGCGTTTGATAATCCAAAAATTGACTATCTCTGGAACACCGAAGTTTTGGAAGTTGTGGGAACCAAAGAAACCGGCGTCAGCGGAATCCGTATTTTGAATAATCAAACCAACGAAGAAAGCGTTTTCCCGTGCGAAGGCGTTTTTATCGCCATCGGGCATAAACCGAACACGGATTTGTTCAAGGGACAGCTTGAAATGGATGAAACCGGTTATTTGAAAACTTTTAAAAGCTCGATGGCGACCGGTATTGCCGGAGTTTTCGCGTGCGGCGACGCGCAGGATTCGTATTACCGCCAGGCGATTACCGCCGCCGGAACGGGATGTATGGCGGCGATTGACGCCGAGCGTTTTCTGGCAAATGTCGAGATGGCAATTGATGATAAAACCTCGGCTGATTTTGAATTAAATCAAACTGCTCTCGAAGAATTGAACCAAGGCGAAACCGAGATAGCGGCTGTTGGTTAAAAAATTTGTTATTGGAAAATTATTAATTATTCGTGCTGTTTGACAATGTTTTTACTCTCTAAACCAGACGAGCAAACCATCTGCAATTTTCTCGAAGCGCGTCGCTCTGACGATTTTTCTTATCGGGAAGTTGGCGCGTCTCGTGATGCAAAAACGCCGAATGGGTACAATGCCGACCACAACCGAATCAAACTGGGAAGCGGAATTGAGGATTTTACGAAAGCGGTGACTGCTGTCCGCAACTGGCAAATGTTTGCTCTTTCGTGGGTTCAATTGTGCTGGACAAAAACGCCAATCAGAATTGGCGAAACTGTTGCTGCACTGGCCAACCATCTAGGTTTTTGGTCGCTCAACGCCAGCCGCATCGTTTACGTAATCGAAGAACAGGGCGCGGTTGAGAAATACGGTTTCGCTTATGGAACGCTGACGGCGCACGCCGAACAAGGCGAAGAGCGTTTTATCGTCGAATTTCATCATGACACCGGAGAGGTTTGGTATGATTTGTTCGCCTTCTCCAAACCGAAACATACTTTGGCAAAGCTTGGTTATCCGTTCACCCGAACGCTGCAGAAACAGTTTGCGGCGGAATCAAAAAAAGCTATGTTGCAGGCTGTTAACGAGTAAAGACTTTGTCGTATCAGCCGACTGAATAATTTACTGAAGATTTTGACTTTGCCCGCTTTTTTTACTTCATTTTGCCAAAACGTCCGTTCGTAATCGCAAAACAGCCGTCGAGAAGTCAGTGATTGCCTGCAGTCACCAATCTTGATAAGTTCAAATTTTAAGATCCGCATCGAATCATGAACGCGCTTTCAGAAATACAACTCGTCAATTTGCTTGGCTTTGCCGTCGGAGCAGTTTTGTACGGATTGCTTTTGCTAATGACGCTGCGTTATCCGGTGCGAAAAAAGCAGAAAACGCGGCTTGATTTTTTGCTGTTGGCAACCGCCGCACTGGGTTTGCTGTGGAACGCCTGCGAACTTGTCGCGCTGATTGCGCATGATTTCAACGCTCTCGAAAACGTCCCGCTTTCAGGTGCCATCTCGCACTCTGCGCTCGGATTTTTGCCCGCCGTGATTGTCCATTTTACTTTGCAAAACGGCGATGATTCGAAAACTGAAAGATCAATTGCCTCAGATTTATTGATTATTGCGGCATACTGCTTGAGCTCAGTTGCCGCTATCCTGCATTTTCGGGCGGCTATTTTTTCTAACATTGCTCCGTCCCAGACGGGTTTGCAGATTCTGATCTTTGGGTATCTAGCCATCCTGGGCGCACTTGTTTTGTCGGCATATCAGCAGACGGTCGCCCGAAAAACGGTTTTGGCCGCAACTTTAGCGATTTTTGCAATTTCCGCTTTGCATTTAAGCCATTCAGATGAAAGCGGCAATTCGATAGCAATTGAGATTATCGGTCATCAGGCAAGTCTGCCGCTTGCTTTGGCGATTCTGTATGAAGATTTTCGCTTTGCTTTTGCTGATTTGTTTTTAAAACGCGCGCTCTCACTTTTGTTTTTGACTCTAACGGTTTTCGGATTGTATGTTTTTCTCGCTGCCCCGCTGATGGAAATGCACAAAATGCATTCCGCAAATGATTCTCAACCAACCTTTATTTTGCTTGGGTTCTGGATTTTGACAGCGTTAATTTACCCTCAGCTGCATCATTCTGCCGTCTGGCTGGTTGATAAAATCTTGCTGCGGCGGGTTAATTACGAGTCTTTGCGGCGAAAACTGGCCGAGCAGATTGAAAAGAGCGAGACAACTGAACGTGTTCTGGAAGAAGTTTGCGAAACTCTTGCCGCCGCGCTGACTGCGAAAGCTGTCTGGAGAAGAGAATCGCCGCCCGAAGACAATGAAACCGTCAAACGCGTTTCAACCACAAAATCCGAAAATATTTTAGTTCCGACGGCTGAGTCGCCTTTTTTTCAAATCAACCTGCATGATTTTAGGGGCGGACGGCGGCTACTTTCCGAAGAAACGGAGATGCTTCAAAATGTCGCTGTTTTGACCGCCAGGCGGATTGATGCTTTGCGTGTTACGCATGAGCGCTGCGAACAGGAAATTCGCGAACAGGAAATCGGAAAACTGGCCTCGGAAGCCGAATTGCGCGCCCTTCGCGCTCAGCTTAACCCGCATTTTCTCTTTAACGCGCTGACAACCATCGGTTATTTAATAGACAGCGCGCCGGACAAAGCGCTCGAAACTTTGCTGCAGCTGACGCAGCTTTTGCGCGGCGTCCTGCGCGCTTCCGGTGAATTCTCGACTTTGGGCGACGAACTTAAACTGATTGAAGCCTATCTGGAAATCGAACGCGCTAGATTCGAGGAACGTCTCCAGGTCAAAATCGAAGTTGCGCCGGAGCTGAGAAAACTGCGAATTCCCTCGCTGATTTTGCAGCCGTTGGTTGAAAATGCGGTCAAACACGGCATCTCACCGCAGAAAAATGGCGGCGAGATTTGTCTTGGCGCCAGAATGGAAAACGAAAACCTGATTTTAACCGTTTCCGATACCGGAGCGGGCGTCAATGATTTCGAACTGCCGGAGAAAAGAAGTCAGGGCGTCGGTTTGCAAAATATCGAGGCGCGCCTGGGTTCACATTACGGCGAAAAAGCGCGCTTGAAAATCGAAAGCCGAAGACACAGCGGGACGACCGCGCAGATTAGTTTGCCCTGCTCAGGAGCGCGAGCAAATACAAGTCCGGTACGGATATGACTACAAAATTGCGAGTTCTGATTGCCGATGACGAGCGTCCGGCGCGCACGTTTTTGAGAAATCTGCTCGAAGATTTCGAAGACGTGGAAATTATCGCCGAAGCGCAGTCGGGAGCTGAAGCGTTAGAACTGATCGAGAAAATGAAACCGGATTTGGCTTTGCTGGATTTGCAAATGCCCGAACTGACCGGATTGGAAGTCTTTAAAATGCTGCGAAAGGACAACCCACCCCTAATCGCCTTTGTCACCGCCTACGACGAATTTGCCGTTCAGGCATTTGAGGTTAACGCGGTGGATTATTTGCTAAAGCCAGTCGAACGCAGACGCCTTCGCGAAACACTTAACCGAGTCGCCGAAAGATTGGAGCAAACTGATTTTAGAGAAAGAGAAACAGCAAATCTGCAGGCGGCGATTGCTGCTTATGATGAAACCGTCCAGCCAAAAATTATCGAACGGATTCCGGTGCGGCGGCGCGATGAAATAATTCTGCTTCCGGTGCGCGAAGTCGCCGCCATTGTCGCCGACGGCGAACTCCTGAAGATCACCACCGTTCGCAACGAGAATTACAATATCAATTTTCGGCTCAAAGATTTAGAAACTCGCCTTGATTCAGCAAAGTTTGTTCGGCTTTCGCGCGGTGCTCTGGCAAACATCGAATTTATCCAAAAAATCAGTCCGATGCCGGGCGGAACTTATCTGGTTACGCTCAAAAATAACCAGCAAATAGCAGCTAGCCGCCTGCAGTCTCGGATTTTACGCGAACAACTTTTGCGCTTGTAATCTGTACCGTTGCCGGAAATCGTTTGCGGACAAGCATTTGACTAATTCGCAAAATAAGTGCATGGTTCAAGAGAATAGAATCTGGCTCACTCTTTTCTCAGCTTCACTGAAATTTATCGGTTAACCTGAACTTAACAGCTTATCGAAAGCAAGCAAAAACGTTTGTTTAGGAAATGACCATGGAACAGAAATTAGATTTAATCGAAACAGCCGCGAACGCGGGAAGATTTACCACATTTTTAAAGGCCGTCGAAACTGCCGGTTTAACGCAAACATTTAAGGGCGATGAGCAGTTTACAATTTTCGCTCCGACCGACGAAGCCTTTGCGAGATTGTCGGAAATTACGCTGAACTCTTTGATGAAACCGGAAAACGTCGAAAGACTCAAGGCCGTGCTTAGTTATCATGTTCTGCCTGGCAAAATGATGTCAACAGATATGGGCAAAAAGGTTGATGTGCCGACGCTCTTGGGGCAAACCTTAAAAATAGAATCTTCAAACGCTTTGCGGATCAACAACGTCAGTATTCAGAAACCTTATATGGAAGCGACCAACGGCATTCTTTATATTATTAACAGCGTTTTGATGCCTGCCAAAGCAGTTGCCGCCAAATAGCTATTTAAAATTCATCACCAAATAAGAAAGCTGCGAGTAAAATTTACTCGCAGCTTTTTCGCTTCCGCTGGAGGTCTCAAATTATCGCCAATCCGCTTTTACGCTTGACGTCGTTTCACCAAAGAATCTCATTGATGTTATCGGCTGACACCGACCGCCGAGATTACCGCGCTGCCGTCGTTTGTCACCTCGCCGGGAGGATCGCCGCCGGCCATTTGCAGCGAGACAATTAATTCGCGAGCTTCGTTTCGCAAAGACGGCAAACGCCAGCCGAACAAAATTGCGCCTGCAATGCAAACTGCTCCGCCAAGCGCGACCGTGTTCGGCGCGCCCAAATAACCTGCCAGCGTTCCCGCCAGCAAAGCGCCCAGAGGAGCCATGCCCATAAACATCATCGAATAAACCGACATTACCCGACCGCGCAAATTGTCCGGAACCATCGCTTGAATCAACGTATTTGACGAAGACATTTGAATCATCATCGTGAAGCCGACCGGCACCAGTAAAACGGCCGACAACCAAAATGTTTGAGAGAGAGAGAACAAAATCAAGCTGACACCAAAACCGGCGGAGGCATATGCCACCCAGCGTCCCAAACCTTTGACGCTTTGTCGAGTGGCCAGTGTCAGCGCGGCGATCAGCGCGCCGGTGCCGGACGCGCCCATCAGAAATCCCAAACTGCTGGCTCCTCCGCCGAGAATTTTATCGGCGAAAATCGGCATCAGCACCGCATACGGCATTCCCATCAGGCTGACTAAGCCGAGCAGCATCAACAGCGCGCTGATCGGCGCGGTTCGCCCGACAAATCTAAAACCTTCGGCGATGTTGGCGAAAGTTGAGCCGCTTGAGGGGCGGATTTCAACATTGACGCGCATCATTAAAATTCCGACAATAACCGCAATGTAACTAACGGCGTTAATAAAAAAACACCAGCCTTCGCCAACTGCCGCAACAAGAATCCCGGCAATCGCCGGCCCGACAATTCGCGCGCCGTTAAAGATTGAAGAATTAAGTGCAATCGCATTGAGCAAATCGCTTTTGCCAACCATATCAACGACAAAAGCCTGTCTCGTTGGAATATCAAAAGCGTTGACAATCCCGAGCAGGACAGCGAGGGCGAATAAATGCCACTCTTGAATAACATTAGTGAGAGTTAACACCGCAAGAACAGCAGCCAAAACCATTGAAATGGTTTGTGTAATTACCAAAATCCGCTGCCGGTTAGTTCTATCGGCAACCACGCCGCCAAACGGAGCAATAAAAAAAACCGGAATTTGCGAGGCAAAGCCAATCAGCCCAAGGAGAACTACTGAACCCGTCAGGCGATAAATCAACCAGCTTTGCGCGACCGACTGCATCCATGTCCCGATCAGCGAAATCAATTGACCGGCGAAAAAAAGTTGAAAATTGCGATGTCTAAGTGCGCGAAGCGCATCCGGCAGTCGTGAAGCAACCTGGTTGCCGTCATTAGAATCATCCATGAACTCCGTGCCCTTCTGATGTAATTAAATCCAAATTACTATATTAATAAAGAAAAGGGCAGATAATTCTGCCCTTTTCCGTACATATAAAGCGTTATTGAAATTTACTTTTTACCTTTTGCCGGGGTTTTCGCCGGACTTTTCGCCGCAGGCGCTTTGGCGGAAGTTTTGCCGGCAGTCGGTTTGGCGGCTGGTTTGCTGGCAGCAGATTTTGCTGCCGGTTTGGCCGAAGATTTGGCAGCTGGTTTCGATGACAGACCGGCGGCCTCACTGACAGCTTCAATCGCGCCTTCAAGCGCACCCGTTGCCGCGCCGCCCGCCACGCCGACTAAAACATCGCCCGCAACTTTTCTGGCTTGGGCGACAATTCCGCTTGCCGTGCTGCTTTTACCGGTTGATTTTTTTGCTCCGGCGCTTTTCGATGCGGGCTTTTTAGCGGCGGGTTTGGCTCCGCTGCTTTTCGTTTTTGTAGCGGTTGTCGAAGCGGCGCTCTTTTTAACTTCTGTCTTCTTACCTTCTTTTTTCTCTGCCATTAATTTATTCTCCAAAAATTAAAGATTTAGCCGTGATAATATGCCGATTTAACAATCTTGTCACGTCTTTTTTTTTATTTAGAATTCAAGAACTAAATTTTCATTTTTCAGACGCCTTTAACATCATTTTAATGGTTTAACCGGATGCTTGCACGGAATGTCAATTTTATCTATTTAAATTAAATTAAAATAATGGAATTGCCGTGTTAAAGAGATAAAAAAAGAGCGAAACCTAAGTCTCACTCTTAAAAAACTCTATTGAATTGAATCGGTTACCTTTTGCCCGACATAAAAATTCGCAGAATGTACCAGAATAGCAACGCGACGCTGGCAAATAGTGAAAGCGAAGCTGCCACATACTGATTCGGGCGATAGTTATGCAAAATGTTTGACGTGTCATATAAAATCGCGCCGGCTGCAAACAAAACCATCACCGCCGAAAACAAAACTCCTAAATTAAAACCGAACAAAAGGCTGCAGACGATGACGCCGAGCGCGGTAAAACCCGCGATTGTCAGAATCGGGCCGAGAAACGTAAAATCCTTGCGCGTCATAAAGACGATTGCCGTCAAAGCCGCAAATAGGCCGAGCGTAACGACCGCCGCGCTCTGAATCGTGCCGGGAAATTGATTGTTGGCAATATACAAAAGCGGCAGAAAAATAACTGTTTCGGCGACAATATAAAGTCCCAAACCGAGATACTGGACTGCTTGCGAAGTATCAGAACGCGCCCATGAATTAGCCAGGTAAGAGACGCCCATAAATGCTCCCAAGACGATCAGCCAGGACATTCGACCGCCAAACATCAATTTTAGTAAGGGAAGGGCCAAAGGCGAATTGATGAGCAGAGCCTCGAGACAGATAAATGCCAAAACTGCGACTGCCAGATGCGCATAGGTTTTGCGAATAAAAGCCGCCCGTTCGGTCGGCGCTGAGTTTGAAACAGACCACGAAAACGCATTGCCGACAGTTGCGTTGCTGTTATTAAAATTCATGTTCATTGATATTCCTCAGAAAAAGTTGGCGAACAAAATTGTTCCATACTTTATAGCATTTTAGATGCGATTTTTCAGGGTTTTGTCTTGGAATTTAAAAAAAGTTAGGATTATAAGAAACATTCGCAAATTTGTGACGATAATTTGTATATGCAGTATCTTGCATCGAAATACGATTAAATAGAGAGGCAAGGATTTTTGAATTGCTCTCACCGAGATACCGTCTTCGGAAACCGTAAAATGACGGCTTTATTCCCGGAGATTAAATGCTTGGACAAACGTTCTTTTACAGAAATTTGAAAGATGTTCAAGCATCATCGAGGGAAAAAACTGGAAGTTTAATTGAGGAGTATAGAGAAATGAAAAAGATGGAAATTGCTTTGATAGCAATTATGTTTGCCGTAGTTTTGACAGTTACAGGAACTTCATTCGCTGAGCAAAGTAGCCAGCAAAACGGCAACTCGAACGCCGGCCAGCATCACAATTCAAATGCAAGCAATCGGCACAACGCCAATCACGCTCATAATACCAATATGTCTGACAACATGAATATGGGCGAAGATATGAATTCAAATACGAACTCGAACATGCATTCGAACGGCAACATGAACGCGAATATGGGTGATGACCCAACCATGAATAGCAACACAAACAGCAATTCGAACATGTCACCCAACAGCAACATACGGTAGCAAAAGCAATTTTATAAACCGTTTTAAAAGACGGTAAGCAAAAGAGCGCGAGCTTTTTCTGACGAGAACGAAGGCCAATTGGGCGCTCAACAGATAGAAGCTCACGCTCTTTTTAAATTTTTGCGCCGGATTTGAAGAAATAATTTATTAATTATAATATCCGGCTAAAATTGGTAAACCTCGGCAGTCTTCGATTAATTGTAACCTCTAAATCCCGACCGCTTATTTGACTTGATTAACGATATTTTGCAGGTTCATCTCTAACTGCGCAAATTTATCCATCATTTGCTCATAAATAAGGTCGGTCTTTTCGTGCAAATGCGCGACTTCGAGTTCGGCTTTGATATTGACATCGTATTCGATGTCGGAGCGAACATGATCTTTTTCGGACTGCCGATTTTGGCTGATCAGTACAAAGCACGAGAGAAAAATTGCTTCAAGCGAGACAATCATTGTCAGCAAGCCAAAAGGAAACGGATCAAATTGCGAAATTCCAAGCGATAGAGTATTGATTCCGATCCAAACCGCGAAGACGAGAGCGTTGAGAATCAAAAACTGCATACTGCCGCTAAACCAGGCAATCCAGTCGGCGATGCGCTGCAAGGGCGAAAGCTTTTCCTCCATTTCCTCGTTGACGTTGCGCGAAACCCGCGTCCGCAAAAGCTCATCAGCTTTTCTCAGCATTCCGCTAAATGCTGCCAGCATAGCGACTCCGGTATCCGGCTTTTTCTGAAAAAGCAGCAACAAATCGTCGCGGTCAAAAACAAACAGTGCGGTTTCGGTCAATGCCATTGCAGTTGCCGTGCGCGCCTTGCCGTCAAGCATCGCCAGCTCGCCGAAAATATCGCCCTGTCGCGCGATGGTCAAGACGATTTTTTGTCCGGTGGTGTCTTTGATATAAATTTCAACTTCGCCTGATTTGACGATAAAAAGTGAATCGCCCGGTTCACCGGCGTGAAATAAAATATCATTTTGGTCCAACTGGGCCACGTCAACCACCTCGGCCAGCGCCAGGCGATCATCAGCATCAAGCAGCTTAAAAAGCTCGACTTCAGCCAGTTCGGAATCAATACAAGGCATTAGTTTTATTCCTCATTTGCGGTAGAGTTAAAAGGAAATTATCAATCTTATCCGCGCCAGGGATATTTATTGAAAATTTGTAGTTTGCGGAAATCTTTAGCTCTGGCGCAAGTCGTTTACTATGTTTATAGTATATTGGCAACATTTTCAAAGCCGAGAAATGCAAAAATCAAAATATAATGGAGAATGGTATGGGTGAGCTTAACGCTCCTTTAAACGGTTTTGTCAACGATTTGCCGGAAATGATTACAAATCGTTTGCGGGTCGAGGGAATTTTAGGGCGCGGCGGAATGGGAACTGTTTATCTGGCGACGCATTTGAGTCTTGATCGTCTGGTCGCGCTGAAAGTTATTAATCCCGAATTTGCCGCCAACACCGATGTCTCACAACGGTTTGCTCGCGAAGCCCGTTTAATGGCGAAACTGCGTCATCCGCGCGCGGCAATGATATACGACGCCGGCAGTATGCCCGACGGCCGCTCGTTTATTGTCATGGAATACGTCGAGGGAAAAACGCTCGCGCAGGTAATTAAAGAACAAGGGCGGCTGCCGTATCAAAAAGCGGTTGAGATTGCGATCAGCATCTGCGATGTGCTGAGTTTTGCCCATTCGCTCGGCATTATTCACCGCGACCTCAAACCGGCCAATATCATGCTCAATGACGAAGGCGTTTTCGTGCTCGATTTCGGTATCGCTAAAATGCTCGAAAGCGAAAACGAGGACAATCTCGGGCTTTCCATGACCGGAACCGGAGTTCTCGTCGGCAGTCCGTATTATATGTCGCCGGAGCAATGTCTCGGACAACCCGTCGAAGCGCGCAGCGATTTATACGGTTTGGGCATTCTCCTCTACGAATCACTAGCGGGAAGTCCGCCGTTTACTGACAAAACAATTTCCGCAGTGGTTATCAAACACGCCACCGCCGAACCTCCTTCGCTAGCGGAATTGTGCGAAGATGTACCGTTGCCGGTAATCGCCGTTATCAACAAACTGCTCGCAAAAAGCCCCGAAGACCGTCCGGCCACCGCCGCTGCAGCCCGCGCGATGCTCGAGGCAAGCATCGGAGAACAGCCCTCTGCGGCGCCAACCTTGATTATGGCGCAAAACAATATTTTGCCTGATCTTAATAACGGGCAAGCCGGACAGCAAACAGCAATTATGCCCGAGGCTAGGGCGACGCAGCTGATGAACAATCCTTTGGACACTAATCTTATTCCAGCCTCAAATGCTCCGTCGCAATCTTCCGCCGGAAGCAATCGCCTGTTGGTTTTTGGGCTGGCCGCCGCGCTGGTTATCGTCGCCGGTGTCTCAATCGCAGCTTTTGTCTGGCAATCCGCGCGTTCAACTGCGGCAGCCAAAACTTCATTTTCCGCATTGCCCGCCGGAAATACCGATGTGGCTGTTAACCCTGACCCTCATAAGGGACATAATATGGTGATGGGGCCTGATTTTGCCGCTAACACTACGAATGACGAAAAGGTCAATATGCCTGCCGTTCCGCTCCTGACCAGCGAAGAGGCGGATGCCGTCATTACCAAAATTACTCAAACCACCGAACATCGAGCCGACGGAATGCAGATTGTCAAAACGCCCAAAGATACGGCGCTGGTCTGCATTCACAACATGATTGAAGAAGGCAAAACACATATGTTTGCTGTCGAGCGTCCGAATCCAAACAGCGCGTGGGCAATCACGGCGCGCGTTTCTCTTGACCAGCCGGAGTTTCACGGCGCGAACTGGAAGTTTGAGCCGCAGGATGTTGATAAAGACGGTTTTGAGGACGTGATTTTTAACAGCTCAAATGCTGAGAACACAGCCAGGCGCACCCTCATTTATGTTCCTCGCACGAGACAAAATTACTGGATTCAGGCGCAGACGGATGCAAGCGGCAAAATTCTCAGCAAAACTTTTTCGCCCAACGCCCAAACACCGAACGCCGCAGTTTTTCGCGCGGCTCTTGAGCAAAATCTCAATGCGCGATAAGTAAATTGTTATCACTGGCTAAAGTGAAAAAGGCGGGAAATCTCCCGCCTCTTTCTTCACAGCATTTTACCCGAAAATTACGTTGTCTGTTGCCCTGCAACCGCCCGCGCCGCTTCTCTATCTTTCGTCTTTTGAAAGTAGGAATCTTTATCAATGGAACGCCAAAGGCTCGAAAGCAGCAATTCTCGGATGAAAGTCATTTCCTTTGGCAGACGGTCGTAGAGTTTGAAAAACAATTCGTCGTGCATGGCGATTTCTTTGTTCCACAAATCTCGATCAATACTCATCACCTGTTCGAACTGTTCGGGCGAGAAATCCATGCCGCGCCAATCGAGGTCTTCGTAGCGCGGAACCCAGCCGAGCGGAGTTTCGACGCTGGCCGCTTCGCCGCGCGAGCGTTCGACAATCCATTTTAGAACGCGCATGTTATCGCCGAAACCGTTCCAGAGAAATCTGCCGTCCGCGCCGCGCCGAAACCAGTTGACGTTAAAGATACGCGGCGGATTCGGAATGTGACGACCGAAATCGAGCCAGTGTCCAAAATAATCGCCCATGTGATAACCGCAGAAGGGAAGCATCGCGAACGGGTCGCGGCGGACTTCGCCGATGTTGCCAAAGGCGGCAGCGGTCATTTCAGAACCCATTGTCGCCGCGTTATAAACGCCAAATGCCCAGTTGAACGCCTGCGTCACGAGCGGAACGACGTTTGAGCGGCGTCCACCAAAAACAAACGCCGAAACCGGAACGCCTTTGGGATTGTCGAAATCGGGGTCAATGACCGGACATTGAATGCTGGGAGCGGTAAAACGCGAATTCGGATGCGCGGCTTTTTTATCGCTGCTTGGAGTCCAGTCGCTGCCTTGCCAATCAATGGCGTGCGCGGGTGCGTCGCCGTCCAACCCTTCCCACCAGACGTCGCCGTCATCGGTCAAGGCGACGTTGGTAAAAATCGTATTTTCCCGAATTGTTTCCATCGCATTCGGGTTGGTTTTGTAATTAGTGCCCGGCGCGACGCCAAAGAAACCGGCTTCCGGATTAATCGCAAAAAGCTGACCATTCTCGTCCGGTTTGATCCAGGCGATGTCGTCGCCGACCGTAGTTACTTCCCAACCGTCTTCGAGAAAGGGTTTGGGCGGAATCAACATTGCGAAATTCGTTTTGCCGCAAGCTGACGGAAACGCCGCGCAGACGTAATCCTTGCGGCCATCAGGCGATTTGACGCCGACAATCAGCATATGTTCGGCCAGCCAGCCCTGTTCCTGTCCAAGTTTTGAAGCGATACGGAGGGCGAGACACTTTTTCCCAAGGAGTGCATTACCGCCGTAACCTGAACCGTAGCTCCAGATTTGACGTTCTTCGGGAAAATGTACGATGTATTTATCTTTCGGGTCTGGACTGCAAGGCCACGGAACATCTTTTTGTCCGGGTTCGAGCGGCATTCCAACCGAGTGCAGACAATGAACGAAATCTCCGTCACCGAGGACTTCGAGAGCCTTGTCGCCCATGCGGGTCATGATTTTCATGTTGACGACAACGTAAGGCGAATCGGTCACCTGAACTCCGAATTGAGAAATCGGGGAGCCGAGCGGCCCCATGCAAAATGGAATTACGTACATTGTCCGCTCGCGCATCGAACCATCAAAACGCGGCGTCAGAATCGCCTTCATCTCCTTCGGATTCATCCAGTTATTAGTCGGTCCGGCATCGCCTTTACTAAGAGAATTAATATAAGTGCGGTCTTCGACGCGGGCAACATCTGACGGATGAGAGCGAGCTAAAAATGAATTGGGGCGTTTTTCCGGATTGAGGCGAATCAGTGTTCCGGCTTGCACCATTTCCTCACATAAACGGTCGTATTCTTCCTGTGAACCGTTGCACCAATAGACACTGTCGGGTTTACAAAGCTCGGCCATTTCGGTCACCCAACGAATCAGCTCGGCATTTTTAATATTGGCCGGAATCTTAAGATTATCCATAAATTATCTCCGATAGCTATTTTATAAAGTGAAAAGGCTAAATCAAAATTTCTTAAAAGGCAAACTCTTTAGCGAGTTTGCTTATCTTGATATTAGCAAAACTTTGAGCGGATGGCATCAGGCCGGGATTTCGACTTTAGTTTTAGCACTGATAATCGTATGGACTGCGATTGTTGCCAGAATCACCACCCCGCCGAGAATCGCCCAGTTGGTTGGTTTTTCGCCGAGCAGAAAAAATACCCAAATTGGATTAAGGAGCGGCTCGATAAATCCGATGATGCTGGCATCAAGCGAGCGAACACCCTGGGAAATGCCGTAGGTAAAAAGAAAATACGCGAGACCGATTTGAAAAACGCCGAGATAACCGACGGCCAAAAAATCCTGCGTTGTCCAGACCGACGGATTCGCCAAGATAAACGGCAGCATGATGAGCACAGCGGCGATGTTTCCGTAAAAAACCGAGACGGAAGGATTTTGCCTGAGCGAGCGCGGATGCCGGAGCAAAATAAAGTAAAGCCCAAAGAAGATGCCGGAAACCAACGCATAAATATTGCCTTCGAATTGCGAGGCGGGAGAAAGCTGCGCGTTAGTGGCGGTGTCAAAGAAAAACAGAGACATCCCGGCCAGACAAAAAACGACCGTCAGCAAATCCGTCCATTTAAACTTTTCCTTGAGAATCAGCGGCGCGAGCAGCAAAATATAAACCGGCGCGGTGTACTGCAAAAAAATGGCGTTGGCGGCAGTGGTTTTTTTGGTCGCAATCGCAAAACACGAGAGCGTACCGGCATACAGCAGGGAAGTTAGGACAGTAAACCAGTTGAGTTTTAAACCCTGTCTAAAAGTAAGCAAGCCGACCGTCAGAGCGGCCAGCAGGCAGCGACCGGCGTTGACCTCAAACGCCGAAACGGTGGTCATTTTGATAAATAACCCGCCTGTGCTCCATAAAACGACCGCCGCCAAAATATAGATTGACGGCGGAAAATTTGTGAATTTTTTGCTGCCGGATGACACTTGAAATTAATTACTCGGCAAAGCCTTAAATTATTCGTTCGAACTTTGCTTATCGGAATCGGATGATTCTACCTTTTCCGAAGTTTTTTGTCTTGTGTCATCGCTCGAAACTCTAAAACTCAAATTTTTGTTATTTGAACGAAAAACGAACTTTGAAGTAATCGCTCCATCGTTAATCGAAACGTTGTTGGCAGACAGCGTCGTTCCGGTCACTCTCTGAAATTCGGAAATTGCTTTGTTTAGATCGGTTTGCGCCTGCAATTCCTGACCGCGAGCGGCGAGCAATTCGGTTTGCCGCTGCAGGACGAGAAAAACAGTGGTCGTTCCGGCTTTAAATTGCCGCTGTTCACTTTCGGAAAGCTGTTGAGCTGAAGCGCGTGAAGCCGCCGCCGACTGCAGCCTGGCTTCGGCTGAACGCAATGTTTGCAAACCGTTTCGAACGTCCGATTCGATCACCTGTTCCTGCTGCAAACGCTGATTCTTGATTTGCGAACCCAGAGCCAGAGAGCTTCCGAGATTAGCTTTTGCCGTCCGGTTTCTGAGCGGCAATTCAACCCGGACGCCAACTCGGTACGTCGGATAATCCTGCCCGAACAAATTGCCGAGCGAGGTCAGATAACCGCCGACGAGATTGGCATTAACGTTGTTCCCGGTCGAAATAACCACGTCAAGCGGCGGCAGTCCGGCGGTGGCTGACAGTTGATTGACGCGCGTCACCAGCTGCGAAGTCGTGCTGGCGGTTGAACTTTGGGTTTGTGTTGTGCGCGCACCGGCTAGTCCGGCGTTGGTATAAGTTCCAATTAAATCAACTTGCGGCTTGGTTAAATCGCGGTAGTAGCGCTGATCAATCTGATTAACATCAGCGTTGGTTTGCAGCTGCGCCAGTTCCGGGCGATTTTTGAGCGCGTCACCGATAGCCTGTGTTAAATCAACGCGCGGCGCTTCGAGCTCAACGGGCGTAATCGGTGTCAGCGGTCTGCCCCACACATCGGAAGTGCGGTCTTTGAGCATCAGGGTTTTGATCGTGTTTTCGGCTCGCGTCACTGCTTCCTGCGCCGTGTAAACGTTTTGCTCAAATGTTGTAACCTGCGTTGACGCGGCGACAATCTCGATTGGCGCCAGCGCTCCCTTGGCGACCAGCCTTTGATTACTTTCGACTTGCGTTCTGGCTTGTTTGACGGCATCAATCTGAATCTGCAAATTGCGCAGTGCGAAAACCAAATCCCAGTAAGCCTGTTCGACTTGGGCAATTACTTCGATTGTCTTTTGGCGAAACTGCGCGTCGGTCAAACTCAGATTCTTTTTGGCGATGGCAATTTGACGGCGGTTGTTGTCAAATCTTAAACCGCGCCACAGCGGCTGCGTGTAAGTCGCTGTTAAAGCCGAAGGAAATTGCGGATTGAGCGTCACGTTTTGATTGCTGGTAGTTAGTCTAGTCGAAGAAAAATCAACCTGATACGAACCGCCCGCAATAGGCGTAAAACCGCCAAAACGCGCCGAGCCGGTAAAATCGCTCTGCGTCACCGAGCCGGTCGAGCCGCCGCCGCCAATTGACGAACTGGTCGGCGTAGTGCTCCGCTCGTAATAATTCTCGGACGAAATGACCGGATCGTAAACTCCGAGCGCGCCGCGTAAACTAAACTCAGCAATCTGGACGCCGATTCGCGAACTGTCAATGTCGTTATTGTTTTGCAAAGCCAGCGTGATTGCCTGTTCGAGCGTCAACGGCATTTGATTGGCAACGTCAACACCGACTCGTTCAGCCGATGGCAGCGGCCGCGAAGGAGCCACAAAATTTGGTGCTACCGGCGGGGGATTAGCGGGCAAATCCGCCGGTGCGATTCCGGTTGACGCGCCAACGCTTTGTCCCAGCGTTGTCGGCGCGCCGGCAACCGGCACGGCTGTTCCGGCTGGCGCTCCGGTCGTCGCGCCGTTTGGAGCGGCTGTTCCAGCGGGCGTCGCCGTACTTGGCTGTCCGTTCGGCGCGGTTGTCTGCCCGTTGGGAGTTACCGTTGTCGGCGTCTGAGGCAGCGGTGCTCCCGTCGTCGGATTAGTCTGTTGCTGCTGTTGTTGAACATTGGTCTGCGGCTGAGTGCTTTGCTGAGCCTCGTTGCCGGGACGAATCGGCGCTGAAGAAGAATTTGGCGGCAGCTGCGTCGTTGAGGGCGACAGACCTCCCGGATTTTGCTGCTGCTGCTGTCTTGTTCCGGCTGGCGAACTTTGCTGCGGTTGCTGCGAACTGGGCGGATTATTAGTCTGATTTTGCGCCAAACATACTCCCGTCATCAAGTTTAATAAAGCAATTACAACAAATATGGCGTTTTTTAAATTGAAACTCATTTTTTTAACCTCTGAAGGTCGCTGACAAAATTAATCGCCGGAAGTTTGGTCGGCAAATCCATCTTTAGTTTTATTTGAGAGATTTGGTTCGGTTGCCAGTTTTTTACGGGTGAAAATCCCGCTGAATGCTCCGGTCAGACGCGCGTATGCGGGTCGCAGGTTTCTCTCTTTAAACCTTCCGTAGCTATCACTCATTCTCCTCCAGATTGTTGATTCCTGCGCGTCATCAAAGAGCGAGTAAAAGACCGGCACGGCCAGTAAAGTCAAAAGCAGACACAAACTTTGTCCGCCGACGACGAGAATACCGATTGAGCGGTTGGTGGCCGCGCCCGCGCCGGTTCCCAGAATAAGCGGAATCATTCCGGCGACGAGAGCAATCGTCGTCATTAAAATCGGACGAAGCCGGTCGCGATTGGCTCTGATAATCGCATCGTAACGCTCCATTCCCGAAGCGCGCAAATGCAAAGTATGATCAATCTGCAAAATCGCATTCTTTTTGACAATTCCAAACAGTAACAAGATGCCGAGAGCGGAGAAAATATTCAGCCTTTGTCCGGACGCCATCGTTGAAAGGAGAGCGAACGGAATCGAAAGCGGAAGTGTCAGCAAAATCGTAATCGGATGAACAAATGATTCAAACTGCGCCGCCAGAATCAAATACATAAAGACGAAAGAAAGCAGAAACGCCAGCGCAAACGAATTAGTAGCGCGTGCCAGCTCTTTTGATTGTCCCGTGACACCCGTTTGATATTCCGGGCCCATGTTCAAATCCTGCGCGTATTTTTGCAAAACTTGAACCGCGTCGGCTTCGGAAGACGTTGGCGCGACGCTGGCCGAAATCGTCACCTGACGCTGGCGATTAAGTCTCGCAATTGAGGCGGCGCTTTTGCTGTCAACAAACGTAACCAGCTGGTCGAGCCCAATCAAACCGCCTTTGGTTGAAGAAACCGTAAAGTTTTTTAAATCCTCGCGAGAACGGCGATATGGCTCGTCGGCTTGAACGTAAACATCGAACTGGTCGGTTCCTTCGCTGTAAGATGAAACTTTCTGTCCATTGGCAAAAACGTTCAGAGCCTGAGCAATATCGCCGGTCGAAACTCCTAAATCAGCAGCTTTGGTGCGGTCAATAGCAATCTGTAATTCGGGACTGCTCAAATCAAGCGAGCGGTCGGCGTCGCGAAAATTAGGATCCTGCTTTAAGCGGTCAACCAGTTTTTGCGAATATTCGTCAAGTTTACCCATGTCTGGGCCGCTGATAAAAAACCCGATGCCCGATGCGCCGCTTCGTCCGCCGATGCCGAGACTCGCGCCGATTGACGAAGTTCCCGAGACGCCGATGACATATTCTTTCGGATACTTTTTGAGGATTGCGCGCGTCTTGTTAATCAATTCGGTTTGCGAAGATTTACGCTGGTCAACCGACACCAAACGGACATTGACCGAACCGGCATTGGGCGAGCCGCCGCCCGCGCCAGCAAACGCCAATGTGTTATCAACGCCCGGGATTTGTTCGCGAATATCACGCGCTATGCGTTCAAGTGTTGACTGCGTGGCAGCTAAACTGGTCCCTTGCGGCGCGCGCAAACTGACTTGATAAAGCGATTCGTCTTCGTCAGGCAGAAAGTTTATCCCGACATAGTTGTAAAGCGGATAAATCGAAATAATAACAATCGCGCAGAGCCCGACAACGACCCAGCGGAAACGCATCGAAATTTTGAGCAGCCAGGTGTAAACGCCGTCAATTTTGCTGTAAAACCACGAGTCTTTGCTGTCTCCCTGATTCTGGATTGCGGATTCTGGATTCTGGATTGATTCGTTCTCTGCCGGCAATGTTTCGCCGGTCTGAATCTCCGGTTGTAGATTTACCTCATCCTTCACCCCTTCGCCTTCATCCTTTGCTTTAATCCACCGCGCCGCCAGCATCGGCGTTAAGGTGAACGAAACAATCAACGAAACGGCAATCGCCGCCGCGCTCGTCAAACCGAAACTGGCCATAAACCGACCGACGATTCCGTTTAAAAAACCGACCGGAATAAATACTGCCAGCAAGCTCAAAGTCGTTGCCAAAACTGCCAGCCCGATTTCCCTGGTTCCTTCGATTGCAGCTTGAAAAGGATTCATCCCCTTTTCTTCGACAAAGCGGTAAATGTTTTCGAGGACGACGATTGCGTCGTCAATCACGATCCCGACCATCAGTGTTAGCGCGAGCATCGTCATTTGATTGAGCGTGTAGCCAAGCGCGGATATCAGCGCGAAAGCTGAAATAATCGAAGTCGGAATGGCGAGCGCGGCAATAATCGTCGTACGAAAATTCCACAAAAAGAGAAAAACGATAATGGCTGCAAACAGACCGCCGAGAACAAGATGTTCTTCAATGGCGTGAAGCGAAGTTTCGATAAATTCCGATTGATCTCGGACGACGCCGATTCTAATATCCTTGGGCAGGGTTTGCTGTAATTGCGCTAATTTTTGTTTAACTCCGTTAATAACTGAAACGGTATTTGCGCCCGATTGTTTGATAATCGCGAGTGAAACCGATGGATTACCGTTTAGGGAAATCGCCGTGGCTGCGTCAGCCCCGGTATTTTCGACCCGTCCGACATCGCTAATCTTAATTGGATAGCCGTTCTGATTTTTAACAATAATATTGTTAAAATCCTCGACATTCGTCAGTTTACTCAAGGTGCGGAGCGTCACGCTCGTGGCGCCTTCGTTTAATCTGCCGCTCGGCAATTCCTGATTTTGCGCTGTGACAGCGGAGTTGACATTCGCAACGGTTAGATTGTACGCCCGCATCTTATCCGGGTTCAGGTAAATTCTTATTTGACGGGCGCGACCGCCGTAAATCTGAACATCGCCAACCCCGTCAACGGTTTCGACTTTCTCCTGAATTTCCTTGGTGACAAACTGGGTTAAATCAACGACCGACCCGGGACGACTAATTGCGTACTGAATAATCGGAGTCGAGTTGGGATCGGATTTTTGGACAATCGGAGCATCAGCACTAAGCGGCAGCTGGCGGATGACTCCGCTGACTTTATCGCGGACTTCCTGAGTTGCCACTTCCGGATCTTTTTCAAGAGCAAATGTAATTGTGACCTGCGAACGACCAAGCGAAGAATTCGAAGTCATCTGGTCAATGCCGGTAACAGTGTTGGCTGCGCCTTCAATAATATCGGTTACTTCCGTCTCTATTTCCTGCGGCGCGGCGCCCGTATTCGTCGTTTGAACCGTGACGGTCGGCAAATCAATCTGCGGAAACCTATCAACGCCGAGCGTAAAAAAACAAAAACCGCCGATAACCGTCAACAGCAAGACAATAACGGTGGCGAAAACCGGCCGCTTAACACAAATTTCTGCTAACCACTGCATTAAATAATTGTAAATGATGAATGGTGAATTGAAAGCAGAGCTTTCAATTCATCATTCACCATTCATCATTTATCATTGAACTTTCGCCCCTTCGTAAAGTTGCGCTAAATTGCCGGTCGCAACCGTCTCATCGGCGTTTAATCCTGACAGAATCTTGATTTGATCGTTTTCTTCCTGACCAATCTGGACGACTCGCAGTTTGGCAACTCCGTCCTGAATAACAAATGAGCGATAGGATTGTGTGTTCTGGTCGTTGTAAACTGCCGATTTTGCCACAAAAATACCTTGCCCGCCACCCGGTCGTTCGATTCGCGCGGTTGCAAACATTCCCGAACGAAGCAAGTTGCCGCTGTTATCTACTTGAGCCTCGATGGTTGCCGTGCGCGAAGTCGCGTCCACTAACGGATTGATCGCGGATACCGTGCCGGCAAATTTTCGGTCTTTAAAGGCATCAACTTCAAGCGAAACGGCCATTCCTACTTTGATAAACGGGACATCTTTCTCGCCGACCTGCAGCTGCAGTTTGAGCGGATTGGTGCGGAGTAAAGTGATAATGGTAGTGGCGGTTGTCACGTTCTCGCCAAGCGCAACCGGACGGCTGCTGACAAAACCGGCGAACGGAGCTCGAATAGTCGCGTCGGTAATAGTTTGCTGCGCCGTAGCAACTTGTGTTTTGGCCGCTTCGACAGCGGCTTGAGCGCTCTTGACCGCTTGATTGTTTTGTTTGGCGGCGTTAACGGCCGCTTCGAGCTGTTGGCGGGCACTATTTACTTGCGCCTGCGCTGTGTCGCGCGTAGTGCGATAAGTCTCGTAATTCTGCATCGAAGTATCGCCGGTCTGCACTAAATCACGATACCGCTGTTCATTGGCCTGAGCTTGCTTTAACTGTGCCAGCGCCTGTTCGTAATTGGCATTGGCGGCGCGAACTTCAGGAATCGTGCTGGCCTGAAAACTACCGTTGGCGGTTAGGCCAAGTCGAGCCTGAGCCTGACTGACGCCGGCTTGAGCTTGAGTAACACCGGCTTGGGATTGCTGCAAAGTAAGTTGAGCATTGCGCGTATCAAGCTTAGCAATTACATCGCCTTGCTTAACGAACGCGCCGACATTAACCGGAGTTAAAACAATTTGACCGGCGGTTTTCGGTGCGACATCGGATGTTTCCTGAGCCGCTAAACTTCCCGTCGCTTGGATGTAAGATGGAATTTCGCGCGACACAACTCTGGCGGTCGAGACGGCAACCGGGGCTGATTCCTTTTCGGTTTCCTGGGTTTTAGTTTTGGATTCAACCGAACCACCGCAGGCATTCGCCGCCGCAACAAGCGCGACAACTAAACAAAAGAGGCTGTTTGCTCGAAACCAGCCGATAATCTCAGAAAAAAACATAAATGATTAAAATTTTGCTTTAAAATTAAAAACAATGACGATTAAACTTAGTTGCAAAAATGATAAATCCGGCTCCATCTTATTAGTTTAGAAATTTAAAATAAGTACAATAGAGTACGCAATTTCTATGAGTTAAAGTTTTAGTATGCAAAATTACGTTTTGTTAGACACCGTCGTTTACCGAGCGGTTACATTTAACAAAACGCGACGAGGCAGAAAATACTAAATCAAAAAATAAACTGAAAAATCAAGTCGTAACTTTTACTCGCAAACTCGTGTCTGATGTTGTTGAGGATTTAGAAAAGACCTTTTTAATTAAGTTAGTTCAGTAAAAACAAGGGGAAGTTCTGCTAGACGGAAAAGACGGACAGCTTTCTGATTTTGAGCTGGCGAATCGCGCCGGAAAGGGTGACGAGTCAGCGTTTGCTGAAATTGTGCGTCGCTACAGTCCGCGAGTTTTTCGCTTTGCAGGTCGGTTTTTTCGTCAACGCGCATTGGTCGAAGAAGCAGCGCAGGAAGTCTTTCTGAAAGCGTTCATGCAGCTTAAAAATTTCGAAGGGCGCGGCTCGCTGGAGGGTTGGCTGACGCGTATTACTACCAACACCTGTCTCAATCTGCTGCGCAGCGGCAAGCGTCAACCTGAATTGACTGTCTCGGATTTATCTGAAAACGAAAGCCAATGGCTTGAAACTCAATCCGCCTCCGTTTCCATAGAGCGTCAGCATTCGGAAGAGGAAAAAGTTATTGCCGCTGATTTGGTTCATAAGGTATTGGCGCAGATGTCCCCGAACGACAGGCTTGTTTTGATGCTGATTGACGGCGAGGGAATTTCGATCAAGGAAGTCGCGCAGCAAACCGGTTGGTCAGAGTCAAAAGTGAAAGTTACGGCGTTTCGCGCCCGCCGCAAAATGCGCGAAGCAGTGGAAAAATTGCTCGGCGGAACCAGTCAGAAATCAGCTCGAACTGTGGAGGTGAAGCAATGAAAAACGAACATATCACTGACATTCTCAACAGACATGCGTTCAACAGATTAAGCGAAAACGATTTGACTATGATTGAGAGTCATGTCGCCCATTGCCGAAATTGTTTAAAGGCTTATCAAGCGGCGCAAATCTCGTCAACGCTGTTAAAAGCCGGCGTCGCCGAAAGTTTAGCGCCCACACCTTTTTTTGAAACAAAATTAATGGCGGCGTGGCGAGAGAAACAAGTCACATCGGTCGCGGCTTTTTGGCGTTGGTGGCAGGCGTCAAACGCAGTAGTCGCCGCCATGATTTTTACCGTCGCGGCTTTGCTTATTATGAGTTTGATCGCGCCGAAAGCTTCGTTTAATCAGCCTGAACAGGCTGCGGTCTTTGATAGTTATTCCACTGACGAGGTTATTTTTGACCGAAATGATTCGACCGCCGAACTGACGAACGGACAAACTTTGCAAATTATTTACGAACAGCAGAAATGAACAACGAAAATAAAAATAAATGGCAGATTCGAGTCGCTACTTTGATAATTTTTCTGCTCGGTTTTGTTGCCGGCGCGCTCGCGCTCAATGTTTATCACGTTTGGGTCAGCGCTTCGAGTGAAACGGTCAAACAAAAACGTTATGACCAAATCTTTAATCAATTAAATTTGACAGAATCACAACGCGGCGAAGTGCAGCAAATAGTCGGTGAAACCCGCGAGCAGCTGCAAAATTTGCGGAAAGAATCCGAGCCGAGAGTGCAGGGAATTCGTAATCGCGCCGAAGATAAATTTCAACGAATTTTGACTCCTGAGCAGTGGCAAAATTTTCAACAAATCAGGGACAAAATGCGTGAATCAGAAAAAGCGCCAAATTAACGTTTGGCGCTTTTTCGTTTGAGCAGGCAAAAATTTCCTTTCAGCAAATTACAATAATTGATTTTTAGTAGCTTCCTTGACAACTTCGCGAGTAGCTTTAGCCGAAGTTGTAGCTGGTTCGAGCACTTCTTCTGCCACGTTTTCTCTGTAGAGATGCTTTCCGAAAACGCCGTTCCACGGCGGAATGACAATCGAAACTGCCCCGTTCGTTTGTGCCTGGCAGGCAAGGCGAATCAGTGGTTTGACTTCTTCAGTATAAAGATAGCCAAAACGCTTCATTGATTTCTCTTCGCGGCGCGCAACTTCCGACAACTTTTCCGCGCCCCCTAAAACTCCGACCCAGCAAGTTCCGCACGCCGCCGACCGGCATTCAACCGGAATTACCCCTTCGATACAGCGGGCATCTTTCTCCAGCCATTTTTGTGATTGATCGCGGGCTGCCGCCGAAGCGATCTCTTCCGAATCAACCGCTTTAAACTTTGCGTTATTAACGTTTTCGTCATAAGTCACAGTCCATTTCCTGTCAACCGTTTTGAGGAATCCGAAAAAGCCCTGCGAATCATCTTTTGCGCGCTCGGCTAAAATCTTTTCAGGTGATTTTTTCAGGTGCTGCGAGTCAATATTGATTTGTCCGGGCACGGCTTTAAATTTTTCTAAACCAGACTGAACCAGGGTCATCAGCCCAACCGCTGTGATACCGACGAGCAATATTTCAGGAGTTCCGGTTTTCTCGGAAACGTTGTGAGCGATTTGCTTGATTACGCCAGCCAAATCCTGCTCGTTTGCGGTGAAATTTTCGGCTTGAGACGCAATCTCATCTTTGATTTCTTTCCAATAACGGTGTCCGTAAAGAAATTTGTGCGAAGAATCAATTTGGTTGACAAGTTCATAGTTGCCTTGCATATCAAATTTGCGAATTAAATCGCTTTTGTCTTCGACGGTTTCCAAAATTCGAAACAGTTCGAGCGGAAAAAAGCGAAACCAGATTTGCGTCGCATTCCGGTCAACTTCGTGAATACCCGGCAGCAAACTTTCTACCGTCGTCAGCCACGTTTTCTCATCGTGTAAATCTAAAAATTCTTCCAATGCGGATTTTTCGTTCATAAACATTTGATACGTCCAACTAATTTTAATGTAAAGCTCTTCTTTTGATCACTCCGCCTTCAACGTCGGCAAGCGAATGAGTGATAATAAATGCCGTCTCGTCAATCGCGTTGGCGATGTTCTTGACGCTTCCAATTTCAAATCTCGTGATGACGCAGTATAAAATATCGGGTTTTTCTCCGGTCTGACCACCGCGTCCTTCATATATTGTTACTGTGCCCTCAAGACCGCGGATAATCGCTCCTGAACCTGCCGAAAAATTCCTAAGACAATCAAAACTGTGTTTTTTATGTCTCGAGTTGCTGCTTTCATATTCGGTTTTGTTCAAAAGAATGTAATCTAACAGCCTCTATCATTTGTCTCAAGCCGAAATCTCTCTTTGTGAAAATTGCCGCGAAGTCCGCTTGACAAGATTTTCTCTAATCAGTATAGTTTGATGTTTCGGGCAAAACATCTAAAGCAAATATAGCAACGCTCCGAAGATTTGAACAGCGTGTTAAATAATTACCGATTGGTTTTAGATCAACCGGTTTGACTGACATTTATTGTGGCGTCAAGACAAGCGTCGTGATTTTACTTGGATAAAACACAACCCAGCGCTTGGCGGCGTAAAAAGAAAGGTCGGATTTTACCGAACTTAAGACATTTAAGCTACGCCACAGAAAAGTCACGGCAAAAGGTTAAGGAAGCCGAACATTCACGCGAAAGTTAGTTAATAATTCCTTAGCAGATAAACAATTTTCTATATTCAGATACACAAGTAGCCGCTTGTGCTGACTGCCAAACAAGTTTTGGTAAGACGCAGGTGACCGGGTTACTTCGCTTTTTGTTAGAAATAAAAGATTATGCCGACTATTAGCCAGTTAGTTCGCAAAGGGCGCAAAGCCGTTAAATATAAAACGTCGAGTCCGGCGCTCCAGTCAAACCCGCAAAAACGCGGCGTTTGCACCCGTGTTTACACGCAAACTCCAAAAAAACCGAACTCAGCTCTGCGCAAAGTCGCACGCGTTCGCCTGACCAACGGAATCGAAGTTACTACTTACATTCCAGGTATCGGGCACAATTTACAGGAGCATTCGATTGTGTTAATTCGCGGTGGTCGCGTCAAGGATTTACCCGGTGTGCGTTATCACATTATTCGCGGAACGCTCGATTCAACCGGTGTTGCCAACCGCAACCAAAGCCGCTCGAAATATGGAGCGAAGCGTCCGAAAGCCGGCCAGGCTGCAGCCCCGACTAAGGGTGGAAAGAAAAAGTAATCATAAATTAACAGTTAACAGTTATTAGTCAACAAAAACTGATAATTGATGACTGATAACTGATAAAGAAATGCCAAGAAGAAGAGTTGCTGGAAAAAGAGACGTTCTGCCGGATCCGGTTTATAGCAATGTGCTGGTGACAAAATTCATCAACGGCTTGATGTGGGACGGCAAAAAATCAAATGCGGAAAGCATTTTTTATAATGCGATGACCAAAGTCGCGGAAAAAACGACCGAAGAGCCAATGAAGGTTTTCAAACGCGCTCTCGATAACGTTAAGCCGCAGGTTGAGGTCAAATCTCGCCGAATCGGTGGGGCGACTTATCAAGTTCCGCTCGAAGTCAGTTCGGATCGGCGCAATACTTTAGCAATTCGCTGGATTGTTTTGTACGCGCGTAATCGCGGCGAAAAATCAATGATGGAAAAGCTGGTCGGCGAAATTGTTGACGCTTCGTCAAATCGCGGCAACGCTGTCAAGAAAAAAGAAGAGACGCATCGCATGGCGGAAGCGAACAAAGCATTTGCTCATTATCGGTTTTAATCAGTAAATCGTAAATCGTCAATCGTTAATTGAGTTACGGTTTGCGATTCGCAGTTCACGATTCACTAAAAAAATGGCAAACATTAGTTTAGACAAATACAGAAATATCGGGATCATGGCTCATATTGACGCGGGTAAAACCACGACTACCGAGCGTGTTCTCTTTTACACCGGAGTTTCCCACAAAATTGGCGAAGTTCACGAAGGCACTGCCACCATGGACTGGATGGAGCAGGAGCAGGAACGCGGAATTACAATTACCTCAGCTGCAACTACTTGTTTTTGGAAACGCAACGGCGCCGAGCATCGCATCAACATTATTGATACACCAGGCCACGTTGACTTTACGATGGAAGTTGAACGCTCGTTGCGCGTTCTCGACGGCGCAGTCTGCGTTTTTGACGGTGTTGCCGGAGTTGAACCGCAATCTGAAACGGTTTGGCGTCAAGCTGATAAATACGGCGTTCCGCGTATTTGTTTTATTAATAAATTAGATCGCGCCGGAGCTTCGTTTTATCGCTCTTTTGATTCGATTTTAACCCGTTTGGGCGCAAACGCCGTGGCTCTCCAGCTTCCGATTGGCGAAGAAGATAAATTTTTGGGCGTCGTAGATTTAATTACGATGAAAGCGCTTCTTTGGAAAGATGAAACCAAGGGAGCGGAATACGAGACGACGGAAATCCCGGCTGATTTGCAGGAAATCGCCACCGAATGGCGCGAAAAACTGGTCGAAGCGGTCGCCACGATTGATGATGATCTGACCTTAAAATATCTCGAAGGCGAAGAAATTACTTCGGACGAATTGCGCGCCGCTTTGCGTAAGGGTACAACCGCGCTGAAAATCGTCCCGGTCGTGACCGGATCAGCTTTCAAGAACAAAGGCGTTCAGACAATGCTCGACGCAGTGGTTGATTTTCTGCCGAGCCCGCTTGATATTCCGCCAGTTGAAGGAATCAATCCAAAAACAGGCGAAACCGAAGCGCGCCCCGCGACGCCCGATGCTCCTTTTGCTGGCCTGGTTTTCAAATTGATGTCCGATAAACATTTAGGGCAGCTTTCGTTTGTGCGAATTTACAGCGGCACTGTGACGGCGGGCTCATACGTTTACAATACGATTAAAAATCAAAAAGAGCGCGTTGGACGCTTGATGTTGATGCACGCCAATAAACGCGAAGACATCGAATCGGCTTCGGCCGGCGAAATCGTCGCCATCGGCGGCATGAAAAATGTCACAACGGGAGACACTGTTTCGGACGAAAACAAACACATTGTTCTCGAATCAATGGATTTTCCCGATCCGGTTATCCGCGTTGCCGTCGAGCCGAAAACTCGACAGGATCAGGATAAGATGGGCATTGCGCTCAATCGTCTTTCGCAGGAAGACCCCTCCTTTAGAGTTAACACGGATCATGAAACCGGACAGACGATTATTGCCGGAATGGGCGAACTGCATCTCGAGATTATCGTTGACCGCATGAAGCGCGAGTTTGGTGTTGAGGCAAACGTCGGCAAGCCGCAGGTCGCGTATCGGGAAACAATTACCTCTCCGGCACCCGGCAAAGAAGTTTACAAAAAACAAACCGGCGGCAAAGGGAAGTTCGGTCACGTTGAACTTGAAATCGAACCGGCTCCGGGCGAAGGCTTTGTCTTTGAAGACAAAATTACCGGCGGTTCGATTCCGCGCCAATTTATCAAACCGACGATGGAAGGCGTCAAGGATGCAATGCAGCGGGGTTTCCTCGCCGGATATGAACTTGTGGACATTAGAGTCAAACTCCTTTTCGGTTCTTACCATGAAGTTGACTCGGACGAAATTTCATTTCATATGGCTGGTTCATTCGCGTTCCAGGACGCGGTTCGAAAAGCCAAGCCGGTTCTGCTTGAACCGATTATGAAAGTTGAAGTGGTGACGCCGGAAGATTATATGGGAGCCGTCAACGGCGACTTAAATCGGCGGCGGGGTCAAATTGAAAAGATGGAGCCGCGGGCAGGCGGAGTCCAGGTTGTGACGGCATATGTTCCGCTTTCGGAAATGTTCGGTTATACCACCGATTTGCGCTCATCAACACAGGGACGCGCAACTTCAACAATGCACTTTGAGCGTTATGACCAAGCTCCGCGTAATGTCGCTGAAGAAGTCATTGCCAAGGTCAAAGGCGCAGTAACCAATTAAGGCGAGGGCAAATTTTTGCCCTTCCGGAAAAATTAAGTTCAGTGGAGTGAGAAAATACAGTTATGGCGAAAGAGAAATTTGACAGGTCGAAACCGCACGTCAACATCGGCACGATTGGGCACGTTGATCACGGCAAGACGAGTTTGACGGCGGCGATCACGAAAGTTTTGGCCAAACACAATCCAAAGATTCAGGTCAGAGATTTCGGTTCGATTGATAATGCGCCCGAGGAGCGGCAGCGCGGGATTACGATTGCGACCTCGCACGTCGAGTATGAAACCTCCAACCGGCATTACGCGCATGTGGACTGCCCGGGTCACGCCGATTATGTCAAGAACATGATTACGGGGGCGGCGCAGATGGATGGAGCGATTCTGGTGGTGGCGGCGACCGACGGGCCGATGCCGCAAACCAGAGAGCACATTTTGCTCGCTCGTCAGGTGGGCGTGCCGTCAATGGTGGTCTTTATGAACAAGGTCGATCTGGTGGACGACGCGGAACTGCTGGAGCTGGTGGAACTGGAAGTCAGAGAGCTGCTCTCCTCCTATGAGTTTCCGGGCGACGATATTCCGGTGGTGCAGGGGTCGGCGACGGGAGCGTTAAACGGCGAGCCCGAGTGGGAAGCGAAAGTGGACGAACTGATGGCGGCGGTGGACAGTTACATTCCAACGCCGGCCAGAGAGACGGACAAACCGTTTTTGATGCCGGTCGAAGATATTTTCACGATTCAGGGACGCGGAACGGTGGCGACCGGAAGAATTGAGCGCGGGATTGTGAAGGTGAACGAAACGGTGGAGATCGTCGGGATCAAGGACACGCGGAACACGGTCTGCACGGGGGTAGAAATGTTCAAGAAGCTGCTGGATGAAGGAGTGGCGGGAGACAACGTCGGGCTGCTCTTGAGGGGCGTGGATCGGAAGGACATCGAACGGGGGCAGGTAATCGCAAAACCGGGAACGATTACGCCGCACAAGAAGTTCAAGGCGGAGGCGTATGTCCTGACTAAAGAAGAGGGGGGGCGGCACACGCCGTTTTTCACAGGCTATCGTCCGCAGTTTTACTTCAGAACAACGGATGTGACGGGGGTAGCGCACTT
This sequence comes from Pyrinomonadales bacterium, assembly GCA_038212235.1. Taxonomy (GTDB): domain Bacteria; phylum Acidobacteriota; class Blastocatellia; order Pyrinomonadales; family Pyrinomonadaceae; genus JBBQUS01. The sequence goes on along the minus strand of JBBQUS010000024.1, from coordinate 154 downwards.
GCCGGAAGGGGTGGAGATGGTGATGCCGGGGGACAACATACAGATGGAGATTGAGTTGATCAACTCGATAGCGATGGAGAAGGGCTTGAGGTTTGCGATCAGGGAAGGCGGGCGGACGGTGGGAGCGGGAACCGTCACCGACATCGTTGAATAA